>NZ_MSAJ01000001.1:0-216338 GCF_044510355.1 Pseudomonas sp. DD1
TTCTTGACGACCATAGAGCATTGGAACCACCTGATCCCATCCCGAACTCAGTAGTGAAACGATGCATCGCCGATGGTAGTGTGGGGTTTCCCCATGTGAGAGTAGGTCATCGTCAAGATTAAATTCCGAAACCCCAATTGCGAAAGCAGTTGGGGTTTTGTTTTGGACGGTCGAAAAGGTTCTGGCCTATCGCCATTGCATAGAAAGCAAGCTGTCCCTGCGCTCTCGCCATAAGCCAGCTTGCTTTCTATGCAATGGCTCTGCGCATGGCTATCATGCGTGCCTCATTGTGAGGCGAGACTTGCATGCTGACGTTGTTAAAACTTCTGAAAGATGGCCGATTCCACTCGGGTGAAGCGCTAGGCGCCGCCCTGGGCGTCAGTCGTAGTGCTGTGTGGAAGCAACTCCAGCATCTGGAGATCGAGCTGGATCTGACAATTCACAAGGTCAGGGGGAGGGGCTATCAATTGGCGTCCCCGCTGGTTCTATTGAGCGCTGATGAGATCGCCCTCAAGTCGCAGGTCTGCGCAGGTTCAGTTTTTATATCCGAGACCATCGGCTCCACTAATGCCGAGGCTTTGCGCCTTATTGAGGCGGGGCAGGTGGCGCCGTTCCTTGTTCTCTCAGAACAGCAGACCGCAGGAAGGGGGCGTCGAGGGCGTAAATGGGTTAGTCCATTTGCACAGAATGTTTACTACAGCCTTGTGCTTCGTATCGATGGCGGTTTACGACAGCTAGAAGGGCTGAGTCTCGTCGTGGGCTTGGCGGTGATGCAAACGTTGCGCGACTTTGGTGTCCACGGTTCGGGTTTGAAGTGGCCTAATGACGTGCTCGTTGGTTCGAAGAAGATAGCTGGCATCCTTCTTGAATTGGTAGGGGACCCTGCTGACGTATGCCATGTAGTGCTCGGTATTGGTATCAATGCGAACATGCAGAGCGCCGCGGAAGTGGATCAGCAGTGGACATCAATACAGCTCGAAACAGGTCGTGCGGTAGACCGAAATCATCTGGTCGCACACCTGAGTCAGGCGTTACAAGGTTATCTCGATCATCATAGAGATTCCGGCTTTTCGGTAATTCGCCAGGAGTGGGAGCAAAATCATTTATGGCAGGGAAAGGCGGTGTCATTGATCGCAGGTGTTAACCAGGTGGACGGGGTTGTGCTGGGTATTGATGATCAAGGCGCTCTACGTCTCGAAGTAAACGGTGTTGAGAAAATATACAGTGGTGGTGAGCTAAGCCTGAGGTTGCGTGATGATTCTTGAGCTCGACTGTGGGAATAGTTTCATCAAATGGCGAGTACTCGAGGCAAGCCACGCAGCCGTTTTTGCTGAAGGGGTTGTTGATTCCGATGTGGCGTTGCTGGGTAGCCTTCATTCGTTGACTGGACTGTCGCTGCAGCATTGCAGATTGGTCAGCGTTCGCGCGCAGGAAGAGACGAACCGCCTGGCGGGTGTGTTGGTTGCGGCCTTTGGTGTTTCTATCAGCTGTGCTGCGCCGTCGCGTGAAATGGCCGGCGTGCGCAATGGGTATGAAGACTACGCCCGTCTAGGGCTGGATCGTTGGCTGGCGATGCTTGGAGGCTTCCAGCTAGCCTCGGGAGCATGCCTGGTGCTTGATTTTGGTACGGCGGCCACTGCCGATTTCATCACGGCTGATGGCGAGCATCTTGGAGGATTTATCTGCCCGGGCATGCCCCTGATGCGCAATCAGCTGCGAACCCATACCCGTAAAATACGGTATGACGATGTCGCTGCTGAGCGTGCGTTGGAAAGCCTGGTGCCTGGCCGTACTACTGCCCAAGCCGTTGAACGAGGTTGTACGCTCATGCTCCGCGGTTTTGCTCAGTCACAACTGGAACTGGCCCGCAGTTATTGGGGGGAAGACTTCTCGGTGTTTCTTACGGGGGGGGATGCGGAGTTGGTCGCTGACGCCTTGCCGGGCGCTCGCTTCGTTCCGGACCTGGTATTTGTTGGCTTGGCGATGGCGTGCCCTTTGTCCTGAGGTTTTTATGCGTTGGTTGTTTCTGTTGCTGCTGGTCCTCAATGTTTTTTATTACGTCTGGCACCAGCAAGAGGCTCCGCTGCGTGCGAAGGATGTCACTCCGTTGGCGCTGTACCGGGGCTCCCAGCAGGATATTCAGCTGCTGAGCGAGTCGGCGGACTCTGTGTCGCGGCGTGACAAGGCCAGGGCTCCGGAGGCGCCTGCTGGCTGCTTGTATATCGGAGGGTTTTCGAGTCATGAGCAAGCGCAGTTCCTGGAGCAGCGGCTTATCAGTCTGGATATCAGGGTCCGGATCCAGTCGTTGGTCTCAGCGGGTGCGCCTTCTTTCTGGTTGCGTGTAGCGCCTGAAAGCCGCCGTCTGGCTGACGATCTGCCTTTTGAAAGCCTTGCTAATGAATTCAATGAGTTAAAACATAAAATAATGCCGTGCGAAGGCATTGCAACTGTCGAATAGTTTGCATAGAATGGCGCCCGCTCCACAGTGATGACCCTCTTGGGAAGTTGGTGTGAAGCGATCGTCACGCAGCTAACCTCATATTTTTAATGAGAAAATGCTTGACAGAAGGTCGGCGTAATGTAAAATGCCGGCTCGCTTAGGAGGGGTTCCCGAGCGGCCAAAGGGATCAGACTGTAAATCTGACGTCTACGACTTCGAAGGTTCGAATCCTTCCCCCTCCACCATTTTTAGCGTGAGCTGCAAGCTCCGCGGGTATAGTTTAGTGGTAGAACCTCAGCCTTCCAAGCTGATGATGCGGGTTCGATTCCCGCTACCCGCTCCAAGTTTGCAGGTTGTGCAAGGTGTTTCGCTCTTGTAGCTCAGTTGGTAGAGCACACCCTTGGTAAGGGTGAGGTCAGCGGTTCAAATCCGCTCAAGAGCTCCATATAACAAGGCAGATATGAAAATATCTGCCTTTGTTTTAACAGCTGCCTCGGCTTGATCTTGTTTTGCCTGGTGTTATCGGGTTGTTTCAAGTCTATTGGGGTTGGTTGTTGTAAAGTCTTTTTCAGGCCTGCATAATGGTCGGCCTGATTTTGTTTTAGGTCAGTAGCTCAATTGGCAGAGCGACGGTCTCCAAAACCGTAGGTTGGGGGTTCGATTCCCTCCTGACCTGCCAGATTCACGTGGTGTATCTGGCTTTCTTTTCACAGGATCTTCATAGATGACTCCTAAGGCTGAAGCTCAAAGCTCTCGTTTCGATCTGGTTAAGTGGCTCGCTGTCGTCGCTTTGGTGGTCGTAGGCGTTGTTGGCAATCAGTATTATTCTGCTTCGCCGATCCTGTACCGCGTACTCGTATTGCTCGCTCTTGCTGCTGTGGCCGTTTTCATTGGTCTGCAGACAGTAAAGGGTAAGTCTTTCGCTGTGCTGGTAAAGGAAGCTCGCACCGAAATACGTAAAGTCGTTTGGCCAACTCGCCAAGAAACCACGCAGACCACGCTGATTGTTGTGGCTGTTGTTCTGGTTATGGCGTTGCTGTTGTGGGGGCTTGATTCCCTGCTCGGCTGGCTTGTTTCCTTGATTGTTGGCTAAGGGTGTCCCGTGGCTAAGCGTTGGTACGTTGTGCATGCTTACTCGGGTTACGAGAAGCATGTTATGCGCTCTTTGCTGGAGCGCGTAAAGCTGGCAGGCATGGAAGATGGCTTCGGCGAAATTCTGGTTCCCACTGAAGAAGTGGTTGAAATGCGTAATGGCCAGAAACGCAAAAGCGAGCGCAAGTTCTTCCCTGGCTACGTGCTGGTACAGATGGACATGAATGAGGGTACTTGGCACTTGGTCAAGGACACTCCTCGCGTCATGGGCTTCATCGGCGGTACCGCTGATAAGCCTGCACCGATCACTGACAAGGAAGCAGAAGCGATTCTGCGTCGTGTTGCTGACGGTAGCGACAAGCCGAAGCCGAAGACGTTGTTCGAGCCGGGTGAGGTTGTTCGTGTCACTGATGGTCCGTTTGCTGATTTCAACGGTACTGTCGAAGAAGTTAACTACGAAAAGAGCCGGATCCAAGTGGCGGTGCTCATTTTCGGTCGCTCTACTCCGGTAGAGTTGGAGTTCAGCCAGGTCGAAAAGGTCTAGCTGACAAAGCATCCCAACCCCGCAGCCTTAGGCTGTGGGGTTTTGTCGTCACTGGGATAAACGCGCAAGTAACCGGGGAGCCTTTCGAGGCGCTTGAACCCGTAATTGGAGTGCCTCATGGCCAAGAAGATTACCGCTTACATCAAGCTGCAAGTGAAGGCCGCTCAGGCCAACCCTAGCCCACCCGTCGGTCCAGCTTTGGGTCAGCACGGCGTGAACATCATGGAATTCTGCAAGGCCTTCAACGCCCGTACCCAGGGTATTGAGCCAGGTCTGCCGACTCCAGTGATCATCACTGTATACAGCGACCGTAGCTTCACTTTCGAAACCAAGTCGACCCCGGCTTCGGTTCTGTTGAAGAAAGCTGCTGGTCTGACTAGCGGTTCCGCTCGTCCGAACACCGTTAAGGTTGGCACCGTAACTCGTGCTCAGCTGGAAGAAATCGCGAAAACCAAAAACGCGGATCTGACTGCAGCTGATATGGATGCAGCCGTGCGTACCATCGCCGGTTCTGCTCGTAGCATGGGCCTTAACGTGGAGGGTGTGTAATGGCTAAGCTGACCAAGCGCCAAAAGGCTATCGCCGGCAAAATCGAAGCGGGCAAGTCCTACAACTTTGTAGACGCTGCTGCTCTGCTGACCGAGCTGTCGACTGTCAAGTTCAGCGAGTCCGTTGACGTTGCTGTAAACCTGGGTGTTGACCCACGTAAATCCGACCAGGTCGTTCGTAGCGCTACTGTGCTGCCACACGGTACTGGCAAGACTGTACGTGTTGCTGTCTTCACCCAAGGCCCGGCAGCTGAAGCTGCTCTGGCCGCTGGCGCTGATCGCGTTGGCATGGACGACCTGGCTGCCGAAATGAAAGGCGGCGACCTGAACTACGACGTAGTTATTGCCTCCCCGGATGCAATGCGCGTTGTAGGTCAGTTGGGTCAGATCCTGGGTCCACGTGGTCTGATGCCTAACCCGAAAGTCGGTACCGTAACTCCAGACGTAGCTACCGCGGTTAAAAACGCCAAGGCTGGTCAGGTTCGTTATCGCACCGACAAAAACGGCATCATTCACACTTCCGTTGGCAAGGTCGGCTTCGACGCCGTCAAGCTGAAGGAAAACGTTGAAGCCCTGATCGCTGATCTGAAGCGTATCAAGCCAGCTTCTTCGAAAGGTATCTACGTCAAGCGCGTTACCCTGAGCACCACTATGGGCCCAGGTCTGGTCATCGACCAGGGTTCGCTGGACGTATAAGACACAGGTTGGCGCAAGTGATTGCGCCAATTGAAAAATTGGGGTCCCTGCCTGGCGGGGGCTATCCAAGACCGTAGGCGACGCAAGTCTTAAACCATCAAGCCTACGCAGATGGTGCTCCCGGTTCCTTACCGAATCAGACACCAAAACGACATCCGGCCTAGGCCAGATGAAACGGTAACAAGCAGGAGTTAAACCCGTGGCAATTAATCTCGAAGACAAGAAGGCCATCGTCGCTGAAGTCAACGAGGCTGCCAAAGCTGCTCTGTCCGCTGTCGTGGCTGATGCCCGTGGTGTGACAGTAGGCGCTATGACCGGACTCCGTAAAGAGGCTCGTGAAGCTGGCGTATACGTACGTGTTGTACGTAACACCCTGCTCAAGCGCGCTGTTGCTGACACTGAATACAGTGTCCTCAACGACGTGTTCACCGGCCCGACTCTGATCGCGTTTTCCAAGGACCATCCAGGCGCTGCTGCCCGTTTGTTCAAGGAATTCGCCAAGAGTCAGGATAAGTTCGAGATCAAGGCAGCTGCGTTCGAGGGCAAGTTCCTCGCAGCTAACCAAATCGACGTACTGGCAACACTGCCGACCCGTAACGAAGCTATTTCGCAGCTGATGAGCGTGATTCAAGGCGCTACCAGCAAGCTGGCTCGTACTCTGGCCGCAGTTCGCGAGCAAAAAGAAGCTGCAGCAGCCTAAGGCTGAGCAACGTCTCTCGCGTTTTTTTGTTTATTTCGATGGCCGCGTAGGCCGTCCCCCAATTCAGGAAATACAGCAATGTCTATCTCCCAAGACGATATCCTCAACGCCGTAGCTGAAATGTCGGTTCTGCAGGTTGTTGAGCTGATCAAAGCTTTCGAAGAAAAATTCGGCGTTTCCGCTGCCGCTGCTTCCGCTGGCCCAGCTGTTGCTGCTGTTGCTGCTGAAGAGCAAACCGAATTCAACGTCATGCTGCTGGAAGCTGGCGAGAAGAAAGTAAACGTGATCAAGGCAGTACGTGAACTGACCGGTCTGGGCCTGAAAGAAGCCAAGGCTGTAGTTGACGGCGCTCCTGCCCAGGTTCTGGAAGCTGTGTCCAAAGACGCTGCTGACAAAGCCAAAGCAGTACTGGAAGAAGCAGGCGCTAAAGTCGAGCTGAAGTAAGCATCGACCTTGCGTTTCCAGCCCAAGCGTTAAGCTGAAGGCTGATGGCTGGTGGCTCTTGCCACCGGCCTTTTTCCGTTCTTGGCTGTCGACTCGGTCGCCGCCACTAACGCGCTGTAGCCACCCGATGCGGTGGTGCAAACCAAGGGGTTTGCAAGATTTTCTGGCTGCTCCCGTCGGGGGGGCCAAACAAGCAGGTGACCAAGCTGGGGAACGCTGATGGCTTACTCATATACTGAGAAAAAACGTATCCGCAAGGACTTTAGCAAGTTGCCGGACGTCATGGATGTCCCGTACCTTCTGGCTATCCAGCTGGATTCGTATCGTGAATTCTTGCAGGCGGGAGCGACCAAAGATCAGTTCCGCGACGTGGGCCTGCATGCGGCCTTCAAATCCGTTTTCCCGATCATCAGCTACTCCGGCAATGCTGCGCTGGAGTACGTCGGTTATCGCCTGGGCGAACCGGCATTTGATGTCAAAGAATGCGTGTTGCGCGGTGTTACGTACGCCGTACCTTTGCGGGTAAAAGTTCGTCTGATCATTTTCGACAAAGAATCGTCGAACAAAGCGATCAAGGACATCAAAGAGCAAGAAGTCTACATGGGCGAAATCCCATTGATGACTGAGAACGGTACCTTCGTTATCAACGGTACCGAGCGTGTAATCGTTTCCCAGCTGCACCGTTCCCCGGGCGTGTTCTTCGACCACGACCGCGGCAAGACGCACAGCTCCGGTAAGCTCCTGTACTCCGCGCGGATCATTCCGTACCGTGGTTCGTGGTTGGACTTCGAGTTCGACCCTAAAGACTGCGTGTTCGTGCGTATCGACCGTCGTCGCAAGCTGCCGGCCTCGGTACTGCTGCGCGCGCTCGGCTATACCACTGAGCAAGTGCTGGACGCTTTCTACACCACCAACGTATTCAGCCTGAAGGATGAAACCCTCAGCCTGGAACTGATTGCTTCGCGTCTGCGTGGTGAAATTGCCGTCCTGGACATCCAGGATGAGAAGGGCAAGGTCATTGTTGAGGCTGGCCGTCGTATTACTGCGCGCCACATCAACCAGATCGAAAAAGCCGGTATCAAGTCGCTGGACGTGCCTCTGGACTACGTCCTGGGCCGCACTACCGCCAAGGTTATCGTTCACCCGGCGACAGGCGAGATCCTGGCTGAGTGCAACACCGAGCTGAACACCGAGATCCTGGCAAAAATCGCCAAGGCCCAGGTTGTTCGCATCGAGACCCTGTACACCAACGATATCGACTGCGGTCCGTTCGTCTCCGACACCCTGAAGATCGACTCCACCAGCAACCAATTGGAAGCGCTGGTCGAAATCTATCGCATGATGCGTCCAGGCGAGCCACCAACCAAAGACGCTGCCGAAACCCTGTTCAACAACCTGTTCTTCAGCCCTGAGCGCTATGACCTGTCTGCGGTCGGCCGGATGAAGTTCAACCGTCGTATCGGTCGTACCGAGATCGAAGGTTCGGGCGTGCTGTGCAAGGAAGACATCGTTGCGGTCCTGAAGACTCTGGTCGACATCCGTAATGGTAAAGGCATCGTCGATGACATCGACCACCTGGGTAACCGTCGTGTTCGCTGCGTAGGCGAAATGGCCGAGAACCAGTTCCGCGTTGGCCTGGTACGTGTTGAGCGTGCGGTCAAAGAGCGTCTGTCGATGGCCGAAAGCGAAGGCCTGATGCCGCAAGACCTGATCAACGCCAAGCCAGTGGCTGCGGCGGTGAAAGAGTTCTTCGGCTCCAGCCAGCTTTCGCAGTTCATGGACCAGAACAACCCGCTCTCCGAGATCACCCACAAGCGCCGTGTTTCTGCACTGGGCCCGGGCGGTCTGACCCGTGAGCGTGCTGGCTTTGAAGTTCGTGACGTACACCCGACGCACTACGGTCGTGTTTGCCCGATCGAAACGCCGGAAGGTCCGAACATCGGTCTGATCAACTCCCTGGCTGCCTATGCGCGCACCAACCAGTACGGCTTCCTCGAGAGCCCGTACCGCGTGGTGAAAGACGCCCTGGTCACCGACGAGATCGTCTTCCTGTCCGCCATCGAAGAAGCTGATCACGTGATCGCTCAGGCTTCGGCCACGATGAACGACAAGAAAGTCCTGATCGACGAGCTGGTAGCTGTTCGTCACTTGAACGAGTTCACCGTCAAGGCGCCGGAAGACGTCACCTTGATGGACGTATCGCCCAAGCAGGTAGTTTCGGTTGCAGCATCGCTGATCCCGTTCCTGGAACACGATGACGCCAACCGTGCGTTGATGGGTTCCAACATGCAGCGTCAAGCTGTACCGACCCTGCGCGCTGACAAGCCGCTGGTAGGTACCGGCATGGAGCGTAACGTAGCCCGTGACTCCGGCGTTTGCGTCGTGGCTCGTCGTGGCGGCGTGATCGACTCTGTTGATGCCAGCCGTATCGTGGTTCGTGTTGCCGATGACGAAGTTGAAACTGGCGAAGCCGGTGTCGACATCTACAACCTGACCAAATACACCCGCTCGAACCAGAACACCTGCATCAACCAGCGTCCGCTGGTGCGTAAGGGTGATCGCGTTCAGCGTAGCGACATCATGGCCGACGGTCCGTCCACCGATATGGGTGAGTTGGCTCTGGGTCAGAACATGCGCATCGCGTTCATGGCGTGGAACGGCTTCAACTTCGAAGACTCCATCTGCCTGTCCGAGCGTGTTGTTCAAGAAGACCGTTTCACCACGATCCACATCCAGGAACTGACCTGTGTGGCACGTGACACCAAGCTTGGGCCAGAGGAAATCACTGCAGACATCCCGAACGTGGGTGAAGCTGCGCTGAACAAGCTGGACGAAGCCGGTATCGTTTACGTAGGTGCTGAAGTTGGCGCTGGCGACATCCTGGTCGGTAAGGTCACTCCGAAAGGCGAGACCCAACTGACTCCGGAAGAGAAGCTGCTGCGTGCCATCTTCGGCGAAAAAGCCAGCGACGTTAAAGACACCTCCCTGCGCGTACCTACTGGTACCAAGGGTACTGTCATCGACGTACAGGTCTTCACCCGTGACGGCGTCGAGCGTGATGCTCGTGCACTGTCCATCGAGAAGACTCAACTCGACGAAATCCGCAAGGATTTGAACGAAGAGTTCCGTATCGTTGAAGGCGCGACCTTCGAACGTCTGCGTTCTGCCCTGGTAGGCCACAAGGCTGAAGGCGGCGCAGGTCTGAAGAAAGGTCAGGATATCACCGACGAAATCCTCGACGGTCTTGAGCACGGCCAGTGGTTCAAACTGCGCATGGCTGAAGATGCTCTGAACGAGCAGCTCGAGAAGGCCCAGGCCTACATCGTTGATCGCCGCCGTCTGCTGGACGACAAGTTCGAAGACAAGAAGCGCAAACTGCAGCAGGGCGATGACCTGGCTCCAGGCGTGCTGAAAATCGTCAAGGTTTACCTGGCAATCCGTCGTCGCATTCAGCCGGGCGACAAGATGGCCGGTCGTCACGGTAACAAAGGTGTGGTCTCCGTGATCATGCCGGTTGAAGACATGCCGCACGATGCCAATGGCACCCCGGTCGACGTCGTCCTCAACCCGTTGGGCGTACCTTCGCGTATGAACGTTGGTCAGATCCTTGAAACCCACCTGGGCCTCGCGGCTAAAGGTCTGGGCGAGAAGATCAACCGTATGATCGAAGAGCAGCGCAAGGTCGCAGACCTGCGTAAGTTCCTGCACGAGATCTACAACGAGATCGGCGGCCGCAAAGAAGAGCTGGACACTTTCTCCGACCAGGAAATCCTGGATCTGGCGAAAAACCTGCGCGGCGGCGTTCCAATGGCTACCCCGGTGTTCGACGGTGCCAAGGAAAGCGAAATCAAGGCCATGCTGAAACTGGCAGACCTGCCAGAAAGCGGCCAGATGCAGCTGTTCGACGGCCGTACCGGCAACAAGTTCGAGCGCCCGGTTACTGTTGGCTACATGTACATGCTGAAGCTGAACCACTTGGTAGACGACAAGATGCACGCTCGTTCTACCGGTTCGTACAGCCTGGTTACCCAGCAGCCGCTGGGTGGTAAGGCTCAGTTCGGTGGTCAGCGTTTCGGGGAGATGGAGGTCTGGGCACTGGAAGCATACGGTGCTGCATACACTCTGCAAGAAATGCTCACAGTGAAGTCGGACGATGTGAACGGTCGTACCAAGATGTACAAAAACATCGTGGACGGCGATCACCGTATGGAGCCGGGCATGCCCGAGTCTTTCAACGTGTTGATCAAAGAAATTCGTTCCCTCGGCATCGATATCGATCTGGAAACCGAATAACACGTGACGCGAATCGAGAGCGGGGCAGTGATGCCCGCTCTCTGCTCCGCCAGGAGGAAAGGCCTTGAAAGACCTACTGAATTTGCTGAAAAACCAGGGTCAAGTCGAAGAGTTCGACGCCATCCGTATTGGATTGGCATCGCCTGAGATGATCCGTTCGTGGTCGTTCGGTGAAGTTAAAAAGCCGGAAACCATCAACTACCGTACGTTCAAACCTGAGCGTGACGGCCTGTTCTGCGCCAAGATCTTTGGCCCGGTAAAGGATTACGAGTGCCTGTGCGGTAAGTACAAGCGCTTGAAGCACCGTGGTGTGATCTGCGAGAAGTGCGGCGTTGAAGTTGCACTGGCCAAGGTTCGTCGTGAGCGCATGGCGCACATCGAGCTGGCTTCGCCGGTTGCCCACATCTGGTTCCTGAAATCGCTGCCGTCCCGTATCGGCTTGCTGATGGACATGACCCTGCGTGATATCGAACGCGTTCTCTACTTCGAGAGCTATGTCGTTATCGACCCAGGCATGACCACCCTTGAAAAAGGTCAGCTGCTCAACGACGAGCAGTACTTCGAAGCGCTGGAAGAGTTCGGCGACGATTTCGATGCCCGCATGGGTGCCGAAGCTGTCCGCGAACTGCTGCACGCTATCGACCTGGAGCACGAGATTGGCCGCCTGCGTGAAGAAATTCCGCAAACCAACTCCGAAACCAAGATCAAGAAGCTGTCCAAGCGTCTGAAGTTGATGGAAGCCTTCCAGGGTTCCGGCAACCTGCCAGAGTGGATGGTGCTGACCGTTCTGCCGGTTCTGCCGCCAGACCTGCGTCCGCTGGTACCGTTGGACGGTGGTCGTTTCGCGACGTCCGACCTCAACGACCTGTACCGCCGCGTGATCAACCGTAACAACCGCTTGAAGCGCCTGCTTGATCTGTCCGCTCCGGACATCATCGTGCGCAACGAAAAGCGTATGTTGCAAGAAGCGGTCGACGCCTTGCTCGACAACGGTCGTCGTGGCCGCGCTATTACCGGTTCCAACAAGCGTCCTCTGAAATCCCTGGCTGACATGATCAAGGGTAAGCAAGGTCGTTTCCGTCAGAACTTGCTCGGTAAGCGTGTTGACTACTCCGGTCGTTCGGTAATTACCGTAGGCCCGACCCTGCGTCTGCACCAGTGCGGTCTGCCTAAGAAGATGGCGCTTGAGCTGTTCAAGCCTTTCATCTTCGGCAAGCTGGAAATGCGCGGTCTCGCGACCACCATCAAAGCGGCCAAGAAAATGGTCGAGCGCGAACTGCCAGAGGTTTGGGACGTTCTCGCTGAAGTGATTCGCGAACACCCGGTCCTCCTCAACCGTGCACCGACCCTTCACCGTCTGGGTATCCAGGCGTTTGAACCGGTACTGATCGAAGGTAAGGCTATCCAGCTGCACCCTCTGGTCTGTGCTGCGTACAACGCCGACTTCGACGGCGACCAAATGGCCGTGCACGTACCGCTGACACTGGAAGCCCAGTTGGAAGCGCGTGCGTTGATGATGTCGACCAACAACATTCTGTCGCCAGCCAACGGTGAGCCAATCATCGTTCCGTCGCAGGACGTTGTATTGGGTCTGTACTACATGACCCGTGAAGCGATCAACGCCAAGGGCGAAGGTCGTGTGTTCGCTGACCTGCAAGAAGTTGACCGTGTGTTCCGTGCCGGCGAAGCCGCACTGCACGCCAAGGTCAAAGTGCGCATTCACGAAACCGTCAACGACCGTGACGGCGGCAGCGTGAGCAACACCCGTATCGTCGACACCACTGTCGGCCGTGCGCTGTTGTACCAGGTTGTGCCAAAAGGTCTGTCGTACGACGTCGTCAACCTGCCGATGAAGAAAAAGGCGATCTCCAAGCTGATCAACCAGTGCTACCGCGTGGTTGGTCTGAAAGAGACCGTGATCTTCGCTGACCAGTTGATGTACACCGGTTTTGCTTATTCGACCATTTCCGGCGTTTCCATCGGTGTTAACGACTTCGTTATCCCGGATGAAAAAGCCCGCATCATCAGTGCTGCTACTGACGAAGTGAAAGAGATCGAGAGCCAGTACGCCTCCGGCCTGGTAACCCAGGGCGAGAAGTACAACAAAGTGATCGACCTTTGGTCCAAGGCCAACGACGAAGTGTCCAAGGCAATGATGGCCAACCTCTCGAAAGAGAAGGTTATCGACCGTCATGGCGTGGAAGTCGATCAAGAGTCTTTCAACTCGATGTACATGATGGCCGACTCGGGCGCACGGGGTTCTGCTGCGCAGATCCGTCAGCTCGCCGGTATGCGTGGCCTGATGGCCAAGCCGGACGGTTCCATCATCGAAACGCCGATTACTGCGAACTTCCGTGAAGGTTTGAGCGTACTTCAGTACTTCATCTCTACTCACGGTGCTCGTAAAGGTCTGGCGGATACCGCGTTGAAAACCGCTAACTCCGGTTACCTGACTCGTCGTCTGGTAGACGTTGCACAAGACCTGGTTGTAACCGAGATCGATTGCGGCACCGAGCACGGCCTGCTGATGACTCCGCACATTGAAGGCGGTGACGTTGTAGAGCCGCTGGGTGAGCGCGTATTGGGTCGTGTTATTGCCCGTGACGTGTTCAAGCCAGGTACCGAGGAAGTTATCGTTCCTGCCGGCACCCTGGTGGATGAGAAGTGGGTCGAGTTCATCGAACTCAACAGCATCGACGAAGTGATTGTTCGCTCGCCGATCAGCTGCGAAACCCGCTACGGTATCTGCGCCAAGTGCTACGGCCGTGACTTGGCTCGTGGCCACCAGGTGAACATCGGTGAAGCGGTCGGCGTTATCGCTGCCCAGTCCATCGGTGAGCCGGGTACCCAGCTGACCATGCGTACGTTCCACATCGGTGGTGCGGCAAGCCGGACCTCCGCAGCCGACAGCGTTCAGGTGAAGAATGGCGGTACTGTCCGTCTGCACAACCTGAAACACGTTGAGCGAGTGGATGGCCACCTGGTTGCTGTGTCCCGTTCCGGTGAGCTGGCGATTGCTGATGACTTCGGTCGTGAGCGTGAGCGTTACAAGCTGCCGTACGGTGCTGTGATTTCGGTTAAAGAAGGTGACAAGGTCGACGCTGGCGCAATCGTGGCCAAGTGGGATCCGCACACTCACCCAATCGTTACCGAAATGAAAGGTACCGTGACCTACGTGGGCATGGAAGAAGGCATCACGATCAAGCGTCAGACTGACGAATTGACCGGTATGACCAACATTGAAGTACTCGACGCCAAAGATCGTCCAGCTGCCGGTAAAGACATCCGTCCTGCCGTGAAGATGGTCGATGACAACGGCAAGGATCTGTTGCTGCCAGGCACTGACGTTATCGCTCAGTACTTCCTGCCAGCCAACGCCCTGGTCGGTGTAGCGGATGGTGCGAAGATCGCGATCGGTGATGTTATCGCGCGTATCCCGCAAGAAACTTCGAAGACCCGTGACATCACCGGTGGTCTGCCGCGTGTTGCCGACTTGTTCGAAGCTCGTCGTCCGAAAGAAGCGTCGATCCTGGCTGAAGTCAGCGGCACCATCGCGTTCGGTAAAGAGACCAAGGGCAAGCGCCGTCTGGTCATTACCCCGAACGACGGTAGCGATCCGTATGAAGAGCTGATTCCGAAGTGGCGTCACCTGAACGTGTTCGAAGGCGAACAGGTAAACCGCGGCGAAGTTATCTCCGACGGTCCGAGCGATCCACACGACATCCTGCGTCTGCTGGGTGTGAGTGCGCTGGCCAAGTACATCGTTAACGAGATCCAGGACGTTTACCGTCTGCAAGGCGTGAAGATCAACGATAAGCACATCGAGACCATCCTGCGTCAGATGCTGCGTAAAGTTGAAATCGCTGAATCCGGCGATTCGAGTTTCATCAAGGGCGACCAGATGGAACTGACTCACGTACTGGTAGAAAACGAGCGTCTGGCAACCGAAGAGAAATTTGTTTCCAAGTTCACTCGCGTGTTGCTGGGTATCACCAAGGCGTCGTTGTCCACTGAGTCGTTCATCTCGGCGGCCTCCTTCCAGGAGACCACTCGCGTACTGACCGAAGCAGCGGTAACCGGCAAGCGCGATTACCTGCGCGGCCTGAAAGAAAACGTGGTTGTGGGTCGACTGATCCCGGCCGGTACCGGCTTGGCCTACCACAGCGAGCGTAAGCGTCGCCGTGAACTCGACAAGCCGCTGCGCGTAAGCGCCAGTGAAGTGGAAGCTGCACTGACCGAAGCGCTGAACTCTAGCGGTAACTGAGTTCTGCGATAAATAAGTCCGGGCCCTGGCAGCCCCGTTCGTCGGAACAAGACAGTTTTGTCGGGTTTCGATGGAGGGGGAGGTCGGGGCCTTGCCTTGACTGGGGGCAAGATCCTCTTTAGACTCTTGTACCCCTAAATTTGGCGGGAATTCGTTCCTGCCATTTTGCTTTTCTTGCAAGACAATAGCGTCGCAAGACAACAGTGGAGCTAGTAGATGGCAACTATCAACCAGCTGGTACGTCAGCCGCGTAAGCGTATCGTCGAGAAATCCGACGTACCTGCGCTGCAGAACTGCCCGCAACGTCGTGGCGTATGCACTCGCGTGTATACCACTACGCCGAAAAAACCTAACTCGGCACTGCGTAAAGTATGCCGTGTGCGCCTGACCAACGGTTTCGAGGTTTCCTCGTACATCGGTGGTGAAGGTCACAACCTGCAAGAGCACAGCGTGGTACTGATCCGCGGCGGTCGTGTAAAAGACTTGCCAGGTGTTCGTTACCACACCGTACGCGGCTCCTTGGATACTTCCGGCGTTAAAGGTCGTAACCAGGGTCGTTCGAAGTACGGTACCAAGAAGCCTAAGTAGTACCGGCTTTTTGTAAACTGAATCATCTTATTTTCTGAGTCGATAAGAGTAAGGTCGGAGGCGTCCCGCAAGGGCACCGATTCCGAACGAACCTGAAGACCGTTTGAGGGCTTATCCATGCCAAGAAGACGCGTAGCAGCCAAGCGCGAA
Source organism: Pseudomonas sp. DD1 (assembly GCF_044510355.1). NCBI lineage: Bacteria > Pseudomonadati > Pseudomonadota > Gammaproteobacteria > Pseudomonadales > Pseudomonadaceae > Pseudomonas > Pseudomonas sp. DD1. The sequence continues at coordinate 15,760 of NZ_MSAJ01000001.1, forward strand.
GTGCTTGACGATCCAAAATACGGAAGCCAAATTCTGGCCAAGTTCATGAACCACGTGATGGAAAGCGGCAAGAAAGCCGTTGCCGAGCGTATCGTTTATGGCGCGCTGGAAAAGGTTAAAGAACGCAAGAACAGCGACCCCCTGGAAATCTTCGAGAAAGCTCTCGACGCCATCGCTCCGCTGGTCGAAGTGAAGTCGCGCCGTGTAGGCGGTGCTACTTACCAGGTTCCGGTCGAAGTTCGTCCGTCCCGTCGTAACGCCCTGGCAATGCGCTGGTTGGTAGACTTCGCCCGTAAGCGCGGCGAGAAGTCTATGGCTCTGCGTTTGGCCGGCGAGCTGTTGGACGCTGCTGAAGGTAAAGGTGCTGCTGTTAAGAAGCGTGAAGACGTGCACCGTATGGCTGAAGCTAACAAAGCTTTCTCGCACTACCGCTTCTAATCTTAGCTTCACTAATTTTGCGAGGGCTTTATGGCTCGTACTACTCCGATTAGCCGCTACCGTAACATCGGTATCGTTGCTCACGTGGATGCTGGTAAAACCACCACCACCGAGCGCGTACTGTTTTACACCGGCAAAAGTCACAAAATGGGCGAGGTGCATGATGGCGCCGCGACCACAGACTGGATGGTTCAGGAGCAGGAGCGTGGTATTACCATTACTTCTGCTGCTATTACCGCCTTCTGGAAAGGTTCTGCCAAGCAGTACAAGGACGAGCACCGCTTCAACGTAATCGATACCCCGGGCCACGTAGACTTCACCATTGAAGTTGAGCGTTCCCTGCGTGTACTCGACGGCGCGGTCGTTGTGTTCTGCGGTACTTCGGGCGTTGAGCCTCAGTCGGAAACCGTATGGCGTCAAGCCAACAAGTACGGTGTTCCACGTCTTGTTTACGTAAACAAGATGGACCGTGCTGGTGCGAACTTCCTGCGCGTGATCGGTCAGATCAAGCAGCGTCTGGGTCACACTCCGGTGCCAATCCAATTGGCTATCGGTTCCGAAGACAACTTCCAGGGCCAGATCGATCTGATCACCATGGAAGCCGTCTACTGGAATGACGCCGACAAAGGTATGGTTCCTGTTCGTAAGCCTATCCCTGCAGAATTGCAGGAGCTGGCTGACGAGTGGCGCAATAACCTGGTTGAGGCTGCTGCCGAAGCCAGCGAAGAGCTGATGAACAAGTACCTCGAAGGTGAAGAACTCACCAACGTGGAAATCAAGGCTGCTCTGCGTCAGCGTACTATCGCTGGTGAGATCGTCTTGGCTGTTTGCGGTTCTTCCTTCAAGAACAAGGGTGTTCCCCTGGTTCTCGACGCCGTTATCGACTACCTGCCTGCTCCAACTGACATTCCTGCTATCAAGGGTACTAACCCTGATAACGAGGAAGAAGAGATGGAGCGTCACGCTGACGACAGCGAGCCGTTCTCGGCTCTGGCGTTCAAGATCGCTACCGACCCATTCGTGGGTACCCTGACTTTCGTCCGCGTTTACTCGGGCGTGTTGGCCTCCGGCGACGGCGTGATCAACTCGGTCAAGGGCAAGAAAGAGCGTGTGGGTCGTATGGTGCAAATGCACGCAAACGCCCGTGAAGAGATCAAGGAAGTACGCGCTGGTGACATCGCGGCCTTGATCGGCATGAAGGATGTCACCACTGGTGAGACCTTGTGCGACGCTGCTAAGCCAATCATCCTGGTTCGCATGGACTTCCCGGAGCCGGTTATCTCGGTTGCCGTAGAGCCTAAGACCAAGGATGACCAGGAAAAAATGGGTATTGCACTGGGCAAACTTGCTCAGGAAGATCCATCTTTCCGCGTCAAGACTGATGAAGAGACTGGTCAAACGATCATCTCCGGCATGGGCGAGTTGCACCTGGACATCCTGGTTGACCGGATGCGCCGTGAGTTCAACGTCGAAGCCAACATCGGTAAGCCTCAGGTTTCCTATCGTGAGCGCATCACGAAGAACTGTGAAATCGAAGGCAAGTTCGTTCGTCAGTCCGGCGGTCGTGGTCAGTTCGGTCACTGCTGGATCCGTTTTGCTCCTGCTGACGAAGGTCAGGAAGGTCTGCAATTCGTGAACGAAGTAGTAGGTGGTGTTGTTCCTAAGGAATACATCCCTGCTATCCAGAAGGGTATCGAAGAGCAGATGAAGAACGGTGTTGTTGCCGGCTATCCGCTGATCGGCCTGAAAGCAACCGTTTTTGACGGTTCTTACCACGACGTCGACTCCAACGAGATGGCGTTTAAGGTGGCTGCTTCCATGGCAACCAAGCAACTGGCCCAGAAGGGCGGTGGTGAGTTGCTTGAGCCAATCATGGCGGTAGAAGTTGTTACACCTGAAGACTATATGGGTGATGTCATGGGCGACCTTAACCGTCGTCGCGGCATGATCTTGGGTATGGAAGACACGGTTTCCGGCAAAGTGATTCGCGCCGAGGTTCCGTTGGGTGAGATGTTCGGTTACGCGACCGACGTTCGCTCCATGTCCCAGGGTCGCGCAAGCTACTCTATGGAATTCAAAAAATACAACACAGCTCCGGCGCACATCGCTGAAACTGTATCCAAAAAACAAGGCTGATTCAGTCCTTTAGGCAAGGAGTTAATTGTCGTGGCTAAAGAAAAATTTGATCGTTCCCTACCGCACGTCAACGTTGGCACTATCGGTCACGTTGACCATGGTAAAACCACTCTGACTGCTGCTCTGACTCGCGTTTGCTCCGAAGTATTCGGTTCCGCAATCGTTGATTTCGATAAAATCGACAGCGCGCCAGAAGAAAAAGCTCGTGGTATCACCATCAACACCGCGCACGTTGAATACAACTCGCTGATCCGTCACTACGCTCACGTTGACTGCCCAGGTCACGCTGACTATGTGAAGAACATGATCACCGGTGCTGCCCAGATGGACGGCGCAATCCTGGTTTGCTCGGCCGCTGATGGTCCGATGCCACAAACCCGTGAGCACATCCTGCTGTCCCGTCAGGTAGGCGTTCCGTACATCGTGGTTTACCTGAACAAGGCCGACCTGGTAGACGACGCTGAGCTGCTGGAACTGGTTGAGATGGAAGTGCGCGATCTGCTGAGCACTTACGACTTCCCAGGCGACGACACTCCGATCATCATCGGTTCTGCTCGTATGGCTCTGGAAGGCAAAGACGATAACGAAATGGGCACCACGTCCGTTCGTAAACTGGTTGAGACTCTGGACAGCTACATCCCAGATCCAGTTCGTGTTATCGACAAGCCGTTCCTGATGCCAATCGAAGACGTATTCTCGATCTCCGGTCGCGGTACTGTTGTAACTGGTCGTATCGAGCGCGGTATCGTCAAGGTTCAGGATCCACTGGAAATCGTTGGTCTGCGTGACACTACCGTCACCACCTGCACCGGTGTTGAAATGTTCCGTAAGCTGCTCGACGAAGGTCGTGCTGGCGAGAACTGCGGCGTTCTGCTGCGTGGTACCAAGCGTGACGACGTTGAGCGTGGCCAGGTTCTGGTTAAGCCAGGTTCGGTTAAGCCGCACACCAAGTTCGAAGCTGAAGTGTACGTGCTGAGCAAAGAAGAAGGCGGTCGTCACACTCCGTTCTTCAAAGGCTACCGTCCACAGTTCTACTTCCGTACTACTGACGTGACTGGTAACTGCGAACTGCCGGAAGGCGTTGAAATGGTAATGCCAGGCGACAACATCAAAATGGTTGTCACCCTGATCAAAACCATCGCAATGGAAGACGGTCTGCGCTTCGCAATCCGTGAAGGCGGCCGTACCGTTGGTGCTGGCGTTGTAGCTAAAATCATCGAGTAAGCATCTCTTCTGAGATAGCTTCGATGCTTTGAAAAGCCCCCGCTCAGCGGGGGCTTTTTTATTGGGTTGACACCTATCTGGGGCGTCTATAGAATTGCGCCTCCTTTTAACGGGCGCAGTGCGCTCGGTGGGAATAGCAGCCGGAGTCTGAAATCCAATGCAAAATCAGCAAATCCGTATCAGGTTGAAGGCTTTTGACCATCGCCTGATCGACCAATCCACCCAGGAAATCGTGGAAACCGCGAAACGTACTGGGGCACAAGTGCGTGGTCCTATTCCACTGCCTACCCGCAAAGAGCGGTTCACCGTTCTGGTCTCCCCGCACGTCAACAAAGACGCGCGTGACCAGTACGAGATCCGTACTCATAAGCGCGTTCTGGACATCGTCCAGCCAACGGATAAAACCGTTGATGCACTTATGAAGCTTGATCTGGCGGCCGGTGTGGAAGTACAGATCAGCCTCGGCTAAGACTCGGGTCTTAGTCGTGTAACGCTCTGAAATGGGCGGCCATAGCGGGTGAAAGCCCCGTACACTCATGAGGTTTACAACATGACTATTGGTGTAGTCGGTCGTAAATGCGGTATGACCCGTATTTTCACCGAAGAAGGTGTCTCCATTCCGGTCACGGTCATTGAGATCGAGCCGAATCGCGTCACCCAGTTCAAAACTGAAGAAACCGATGGCTATCGTGCAGTGCAAGTCACTGTCGGCGAGCGTCGTGCTTCGCGCGTGACTGCTGCTCAAGCAGGTCACTTCGCTAAAGCAAACGTTGCAGCTGGTCGTACTGTTATGGAGTTCCGTCTTGAAGATGGTGACTACCAGGCTGGCGATCTGATCAACGCTGAAATCTTCGCCGCTGGTCAACTGGTTGATGTAACCGGTCAGTCCAAGGGTAAAGGCTTCCAGGGTACGATCAAGCGTTGGAATTTCCGTGGCCAAGACAACACTCACGGTAACTCCGTTTCCCACCGCGTCCCGGGCTCTATTGGCCAGTGCCAGACTCCTGGTCGTGTATTCAAGGGCAAAAAAATGTCCGGTCATATGGGCGCTGAGCGCGTGACCGTGCAGTCCCTCGAAGTAGTGCGCGTCGACGCTGAACGCAATCTGTTGTTGGTCAAGGGTGCTGTTCCTGGCGCTACTGGCGGCAACCTGGTTGTACGTCCAGCGGCCAAGGCTCGCGGTTAAGGGGAAGCTGACATGCAATTAAATGTAAATGACGCTCAAGCGATCGAAGTTTCCGAACTGACATTTGGCGGCGAATTCAACGAGACGCTCGTTCACCAAGCAGTCGTGGCCTACATGGCCGGCGGCCGTCAAGGTAGCAAGCAGCAAAAGACCCGTTCCGACGTTCGTGGTGGCGGTAAGCGCCCTTGGCGTCAGAAAGGTACTGGCCGTGCTCGTGCCGGTACTATCCGTAGCCCAATCTGGCGTGGCGGCGGTACCACTTTCGCAGCTCGTCCACAGGATCACTCTCAGAAGCTCAACAAGAAGATGTATCGCGCAGCACTGCGCTCCATCCTTGCTGAACTCGTGCGTACTGATCGTCTGGTCGTGGTTCAGGACTTCGCTGTTGAAGCGCCGAAAACCAAAGATCTGCTGAACAAGCTGAACGGCATGGGTCTGACTGATGTCCTGATCGTGTCTGAAGCTGTTGATCAGAACCTGTACCTGGCTGCTCGCAACCTGCCACACGTTGATGTACGTGACGTGCAAGGTTCCGATCCAGTTAGTCTGATCGCATACGACAAGGTGTTGATCACCGTGTCGGCCGTGAAGAAATTCGAGGAGCTGCTGGGATGAACCAGGAACGCGTATTTAAAGTTCTGCTTGGCCCGCACGTTTCCGAAAAGGCTACGGTTCTGGCTGACAAGAAAGGCCAGTTCGTTTTCAAGGTTGCAACTGACGCAACCAAGCTGGAAATCAAGAAGGCCGTCGAAAGCCTGTTCAGCGTGAAAGTAGAGCGTGTTACTACCCTGAATGTTCTGGGTAAGAGCAAGCGCACTGCTCGCGGTCTGGGCAAGCGTAATGACTGGAAGAAGGCAGTTATCTCCCTTCAGCCAGGCCAAGATCTCGATTTCAGCAGCAGTGCTGAGTAAGGAAGGGGTGCATCATGGCAATCGTTAAATGCAAACCGACTTCCCCTGGCCGCCGTTTTGTGGTCAAGGTGGTCAACCAGGAGCTGCATAAAGGCGCTCCTCACGCACCGCTGCTCGAGAAGAAATCGAAGACTGGTGGTCGTAACAACAATGGTCGCATTACCACTCGTCACATCGGTGGTGGCCATAAGCAGCATTATCGTCTGGTCGATTTCCGTCGCAACGACAAAGATGGCATCTCTGCCACTGTCGAGCGTATCGAATACGATCCAAACCGTACTGCTCACATCGCTCTGCTGCTGTACGCAGATGGCGAGCGTCGCTACATCATCGCGCCTAAAGGCGTGAGTGCTGGCGACCAGCTGATCGCAGGTGCCCTGGCACCGATCAAGCCGGGCAACGCTCTGCAACTGCGTAACATTCCAGTTGGTAGCACCGTACACGGCATCGAATTGAAGCCAGGTAAAGGCGCACAGATCGCTCGTTCCGCTGGTGCTTCGGCTCAGCTGATCGCTCGTGAAGGTGTCTACGTGACCCTGCGTCTGCGTTCTGGTGAGATGCGTAAAGTACTGGCTGAATGCCGTGCGACCCTGGGCGAAGTCTCGAACTCCGAGCACAGCCTGCGTTCGCTGGGTAAAGCTGGTGCCAAACGCTGGCGTGGCGTTCGCCCAACCGTTCGTGGTGTTGCCATGAACCCGGTTGACCACCCACACGGTGGTGGTGAAGGTCGTACCTCTGGTGGTCGTCATCCGGTATCGCCATGGGGCTTCCCGACTAAGGGCGCGAAGACTCGTGGTAATAAGCGTACCGACAAAATGATCGTCCGTCGTCGCAAGTAAATAGAGGGATACGACAGTGCCACGTTCTCTGAAAAAAGGTCCTTTTATTGATCTTCACCTACTGAAGAAGATCGAAGTGGCGGCGGAAAAGAACGATCGCAAACCAGTTAAGACCTGGTCGCGCCGTTCTATGATCCTGCCACAAATGGTCGGTTTGACCATCGCAGTACACAACGGTCGTCAGCACGTCCCAGTTCTCGTTAACGAAGACATGGTCGGCCACAAACTGGGCGAGTTTGCCGGTACCCGCACTTATCGTGGGCACGTGGCAGACAAGAAAGCCAAGCGTTAAGGGGTTAGGAAATGGAAGTAGCCGCTAAGTTGTCGGGCGCTCGAATCTCCGCCCAGAAAGCCCGCTTGGTCGCCGACCAGATCCGCGGGAAGAAGGTGGGCGAAGCGCTCAACCTGTTGGCTTTCAGCAGTAAGAAAGCCGCCGAGATCATGAAGAAAGTGCTGGAGTCGGCCGTAGCCAACGCCGAGCATAACGAAGGCGCAGACGTTGATGACCTGAAGGTCAGCACCGTTTTCGTCAACGAAGGGCGTTCGCTGAAGCGTATCATGCCGCGTGCCAAAGGCCGTGCTGATCGCATCGTCAAGCGGTCTTGCCATATCACTGTCAAGGTTGCTGACAAGTAACGGAGTCGAAGAGATGGGTCAGAAAGTACATCCCATTGGCATTCGCCTGGGAATCGTCAAGGAGCACACCTCCGTCTGGTACGCAGACGGTCGGACTTATGCGGACTATTTGTTCGCTGATCTGAAGGTGCGTGAGTATCTCCAAGACAAACTAAAAAGCGCGTCCGTAAGCCGTATCGATATCCATCGTCCGGCGCAAACTGCACGTATCACCATCCACACCGCTCGTCCAGGTATCGTTATCGGGAAGAAAGGTGAAGATGTTGAGAAACTGCGTCAGGACCTGACCAAGCAAATGGGTGTGCCTGTGCACATCAATATCGAAGAGATCCGCAAGCCGGAGCTCGACGGTATGCTGGTTGCGCAGAGCGTAGCTCAGCAGCTGGAGCGCCGCGTAATGTTCCGTCGTGCTATGAAGCGCGCTGTACAGAACGCCATGCGCATTGGTGCCAAAGGCATCAAAATCCAAGTGAGCGGTCGTCTCGGCGGTGCTGAAATCGCACGTACTGAATGGTATCGCGAAGGTCGTGTGCCATTGCACACCCTGCGTGCCGACATCGACTATGCCAACTACGAAGCTCACACCACTTACGGTGTGATCGGTGTAAAGGTTTGGATCTTCAAGGGCGAAGTAATTGGTGGTCGCCAAGAAGAACTGAAACCACAAGCACCAGCGCCTCGTAAAAAAGCTGCTAAGTAAGGGGTACGCCAAATGTTGCAACCTAAGCGTACGAAGTTCCGCAAGCAGATGACAGGCCACAACCGTGGTCTGGCTCAGCGCGGTAGCAAAGTCAGCTTCGGCGAGTTCGCGCTGAAGTCTGTAGCTCGTGGTCGTCTCACCGCTCGTCAGATCGAGTCAGCGCGTCGTGCTCTGACCCGTCACGTTAAACGTGGCGGCAAGATCTGGATCCGTGTATTCCCGGACAAGCCGATCTCCAAAAAGCCTCTCGAGGTTCGGATGGGTAAAGGTAAGGGTAACGTGGAATACTGGGTAGCCCAGATTCAGCCAGGCAAAGTCCTGTATGAAATCGAGGGTGTAACTGAAGAGCTGGCGCGTGAGGCTTTTGCCCTGGCTGCTGCAAAGCTGCCGCTCGCCACCGCCTTTGTTAAACGGACGGTGATGTGATGAAAGCGAATGAACTTCGTGAAAAATCCGCACAGCAGCTGAACGAGCAACTGCTCGGCCTGCTGCGCGACCAGTTCAATCTGCGTATGCAGAAAGCAACTGGCCAGTTGGGGCAGTCTCATCTGCTCTCGCAAGTTAAGCGTGACATCGCTCGCGTGAAGACTGTGCTCAACCAGCAGGCAGGTAAGTGATCATGGCTGAAGCCGAAAAGACTGTCCGTACGCTGACTGGCCGTGTTGTCAGCGACAAGATGGACAAAACCATCACCGTTTTGATCGAGCGTCGCGTTAAGCACCCGATCTACGGTAAATATGTTAAGCGTTCGACTAAGCTGCACGCGCACGACGAAACCAATCAGTGCCACATCGGCGACAAAGTCACTATTCGTGAAACTCGTCCGCTGGCCAAGACCAAGTCTTGGGCACTGGTTGATGTTCTCGAACGCGCTGTGGAAGTCTAAGGACTAGGGGTCGGAGAAATTATATGATTCAGACTCAATCCATGCTCGATGTGGCCGATAACAGCGGCGCTCGCCGTGTTATGTGCATCAAGGTGCTGGGTGGCTCCCATCGTCGTTACGCTGGTATCGGTGACATCATCAAAGTTACCGTGAAGGAAGCAATTCCTCGCGGTAAAGTGAAAAAAGGCCAAGTGATGACTGCTGTTGTAGTCCGCACTCGTCACGGCGTACGTCGTGCTGATGGCTCCATTATCCGCTTTGATGGCAACGCTGCTGTTCTTCTGAACAACAAGCAAGAGCCGATCGGCACCCGTATCTTTGGGCCAGTGACCCGTGAACTTCGTACTGAGAAGTTCATGAAGATCGTCTCGCTCGCCCCAGAAGTGCTGTAAGGAGATCCGACATGCAAAAGATTCGTCGTGACGACGAGATCATCGTGATCGCCGGCAAAGACAAAGGTAAGCGCGGTAAGGTGCTGAAGGTTCTTGCTGATGACCGTCTGGTCATTGGTGGTCTGAACCTGGTCAAGCGTCATACCAAGCCTAACCCCGCGTCGGGCGTACAGGGCGGTATCGTCGAGAAAGAAGCGCCATTGCACGCTTCTAACGTCGCCATCTTCAACGGCGAAACCAACAAGGCTGACCGCGTTGGTTTCAAAGTAGAAGACGGTAAGAAAATTCGTGTCTTCAAGTCGACCCAAAAAGCGGTTGATGCTTGAACACTGCTAGGTAGATAAGACCATGGCACGACTAAAAGAGATTTACCGGAAGGAAATCGCTCCGAAGCTTAAGGAAGAACTTAAGCTTTCGAACGTGATGGAAGTTCCGCGCGTTACCAAAATCACCCTGAACATGGGTCTGGGCGAAGCGATCGGTGACAAAAAAGTCATCGAGCACGCTGTTGCTGACCTGGAAAAGATCACCGGTCAAAAAGTCGTTGTGACTTACGCTCGGAAATCCATCGCTGGCTTTAAAGTCCGTGAAGGTTGGCCGATCGGTGTCAAAGTGACTCTGCGCCGTGAGCGTATGTACGAGTTCCTGGATCGTCTGCTGTCGATCTCCCTGCCTCGGGTTCGCGACTTCCGCGGCCTGAATGCCAAGTCCTTCGATGGTCGTGGTAACTACAGCATGGGCGTGAAAGAGCAGATCATCTTCCCGGAAATCGACTACGACAAGATCGATGCTCTCCGCGGTCTGGACATCACCCTGACCACCACTGCCAAGAACGATGATGAAGGCCGCGCTCTGCTGCGTGCGTTCAAATTCCCGTTCCGCAACTGATTGGAGTAGGACCATGGCCAAGATGAGCATGAAAAACCGCGAGCTGAAGCGTCAGCTCACGGTTGCCAAGTACGCCAAGAAGCGTGCAGCACTGAAAGCTATCATCGTTGATCTGAACGCAAGTCCAGAAGCGCGTTGGGAAGCTACAGTAGCTCTGCAGAAGCAGCCACGTGACGCAAGCGCTTCGCGCATGCGTAACCGCTGCCGCCTGACCGGTCGTCCACACGGCGTTTACCGCAAGTTCGGCCTCGGCCGTAACAAACTGCGTGAAGCGGCAATGCGTGGTGACGTACCAGGTCTGGTTAAAGCCAGCTGGTAAGTACTTTCGAAGTCTCGGTGGCCAGGATCGCAAGATACTGACCGCCGGTGGCCTAGAATCTGGAACAAGCCCCTTTTGGGGCTTGTTTCATTTCCGGAGTGTGTCTAAAATACGCGGCTCGCCTGAGCCCGTGTGTTTTATGCCCGGAGATTCTCGGTGACATATGTAGCCGCAAGGCTAATTTTTTTGTATTAGGAGCGTCTAGCCCATGAGTATGCAGGACCCGTTAGCGGACATGCTAACTCGTATCCGTAATGCCCAGATGGCTGAAAAGTCCGTCGTAAGCATGCCATCTTCCACGTTGAAGGTAGCTGTTGCCAAAGTCCTGAAAGACGAAGGCTACATTGCGGGTTATCAGATCAGCAGCGAAATCAAGCCACTGCTGTCCATCGAGCTGAAGTACTTCGAAGGCCGTCCGGTCATCGAGGAAGTGAAGCGCGTTAGCCGTCCAGGCCTGCGTCAGTACAAGTCCGTTGAAGATCTGCCGAAAGTTCGTGGCGGTCTTGGCGTGTCTATCGTCTCCACCAACAAAGGTGTGATGACGGATCGTGCTGCGCGCGCTGCCGGTGTCGGCGGCGAAGTTCTTTGCACTGTGTTCTAAGGGGGGATAAGCATGTCTCGCGTCGCTAAGAACCCCGTTAAGCTGCCAGCCGGTGTCGAAGTAAAATTCGCAGGCCAACAGCTTTCGGTGAAGGGTGCCAAGGGTACTCTTGAACTGAACATCCATTCGTCCGTTGAGATCGTTGAAGAAGCTGGTGAGCTGCGTTTCGCTGCTCGCAATGGCGATCAACAAACTCGCGCAATGGCCGGTACCACGCGTGCGTTGGTAAATAACATGGTCCAAGGCGTAAGCCAAGGCTTCGAGCGTAAGCTCCAGCTGGTCGGTGTTGGTTACAAAGCGCAAGCAAAAGGCACGGTTTTGAACCTGGCCCTTGGCTTCTCGCACCCAGTGGATTACGAACTGCCGGAAGGCATCACCGCTGAAACTCCTAGCCAGACCGATATCCTGATCAAGGGCATCGACAAGCAGCTGGTAGGTCAAGTGGCTGCCGAGATCCGCGACTTCCGTCCACCAGAGCCGTACAAAGGCAAAGGTGTGCGCTACGCGGACGAAGTCGTCCGTCGTAAAGAAGCCAAGAAGAAGTAGGGCATAGCAAATGACCGACAAAAAAGTTACTCGACTGCGTCGCGCTCGCAAAGCACGCCTGAAAATGCACGAACTCGAAGTCGTGCGTCTCTGCGTGTTCCGCTCGTCGCAGCACATCTACGCCCAGGTCATCTCGGCCGACGGCAACAAAGTCCTGGCAAGCGCCTCGACTTTGGATAAAGAACTGCGTGATGGTGCCACTGGCAACATCGACGCGGCCACTAAGGTTGGCCAGCTGGTCGCTACGCGTGCTAAGGCCGCTGGCGTCTCGCAAGTGGCTTTCGACCGCTCTGGCTTCAAGTACCACGGCCGCGTTAAAGCGCTGGCTGATGCTGCTCGTGAAGCTGGGCTGGAGTTCTAAGTTATGTCAAATAACGACCAAAAGCGCGACGAAGGCTACATTGAGAAGCTGGTTCAAGTTAACCGCGTAGCCAAAACCGTTAAAGGCGGCCGTATCTTCACCTTCACCGCGTTGACCGTGGTTGGTGATGGTAAGGGCCGTGTTGGCTTCGGCCGTGGCAAGTCGCGTGAAGTGCCTGCTGCGATCCAGAAGGCAATGGAAGCTGCTCGTCGCAACATGATCCAAGTTGACCTGAACGGCACCACTCTGCAGTACGCAATGAAGTCCGCTCACGGCGCTTCGAAGGTGTACATGCAGCCTGCTTCTGAAGGTACCGGTATCATCGCTGGCGGCGCTATGCGTGCTGTCCTCGAGGTTGCTGGTGTTCAGAACGTTCTGGCCAAGTGCTACGGCTCGACTAACCCGGTAAACGTGGTTCACGCCACTTTCAAAGGTTTGAAAGCTATGCAATCTCCTGAATCCATTGCCGCCAAGCGTGGCAAAAGTGTCAAGGAGATCTTCTGATCATGGCTACCGTTAAAGTAACGCTGATCAAAAGCATGACCGGCCGCATCCCTAACCACAAATTGTGCGTTAAGGGTTTGGGTCTGCGTCGCATCGGTCACACTGTAGAAGTCCAGGATACTCCCGAGAATCGCGGGATGATCAACAAGGCTTACTACATGCTGCGTGTCGAGGGTTAATCGATGAAACTCAATGATCTGAGTCCAGCGCCGGGTTCCCGTCGCGAAAAGCATCGTCCGGGCCGTGGTATCGGTAGCGGTTTGGGTAAGACTGGTGGCCGTGGCCACAAAGGTCAAACCTCCCGCTCCGGTGGCACCATCGCTCCAGGCTTTGAAGGCGGTCAACAGCCGCTGCATCGTCGCCTGCCGAAGTTCGGTTTCGTTTCCCTGAAGGCCATGGACCGCGCAGAAGTGCGTCTGTCCGAGCTGGCTAAAGTGGAAGGCGACATCGTTACCGTGCAGACCCTGAAAGATGCCAACGTGATCAACGTCAACGTACAGCGTGTGAAAATCATGCTGTCCGGTGAAGTGACTCGCGCTGTCACTATCGGCAAGGGAATCGGCGCCACCAAAGGTGCGCGTTCGGCTATCGAAGCAGCTGGCGGCAAGTTCGAGGAATAAATGGCTAAGCAAGGTGCTCTCTCAGCGCTCGGCAAAGGCGGTATGTCTGAACTTTGGGCTCGTCTGCGTTTTCTGTTCCTGGCGATTATCGTCTACCGAATAGGCGCACACATCCCGGTTCCAGGTATCAACCCGGACCGACTCGCAGACCTGTTTCGACAGAATGAGGGGACCATTCTTAGCTTGTTCAACATGTTTTCCGGCGGCGCGCTGGAGCGGATGAGCATCTTTGCACTGGGGATCATGCCGTACATTTCGGCATCGATCATCATGCAGTTGATGAGCGCCGTCAGCCCGCAGCTGGAGCAGTTGAAGAAGGAAGGTGAAGCTGGTCGTCGCAAGATAAGCCAGTACACCCGCTACCTCACTGTCGCTCTTGCTCTTGTCCAGGCTATTGGCATGTCCATTGGTCTGGCAGGGCAGGGCGTAGCGTTCACTGGTGACTTTGGCTTCCATTTCGTCGCGGTAACCACATTTGTGGCTGGTGCGATGTTCATGATGTGGCTGGGTGAGCAGATTACTGAGCGTGGTGTTGGCAACGGTATCTCGATGTTGATTTTCGCAGGTATCGTCGCCGGTCTTCCGAGGGCAATCGGGCAGTCTTTCGAGTCTGCACGTCAGGGTGATATCAATATCTTCGCCTTGGTTGCCATCGGTTTGCTGGCAGTAGCGATTATCGGTTTTGTGGTGTTCATTGAGCGTGGCCAGCGTCGTATTGCTGTTCACTACGCCAAGCGTCAGCAGGGCCGTAAGGTCTTCGCTGCGCAGACCAGCCACTTGCCGCTGAAAGTGAATATGGCCGGTGTTATTCCTGCTATCTTCGCGAGCAGCATTTTGCTGTTCCCGGCTTCGCTGGGTGCCTGGTTCGGTCAGTCTGAAGGTATGGGCTGGTTGCAGGACATCTCGCAGTCGATCGCTCCTGGTCAGCCGTTGAATATTCTGCTGTTTAGTGCAGGGATTATTTTCTTCTGCTTCTTCTATACGGCGTTGATGTTCAATCCGAAAGACGTAGCGGAAAACCTGAAGAAGTCCGGTGCCTTTATTCCGGGTATTCGTCCAGGCGAGCAGTCGGCGCGCTACATTGATGGCGTTCTGACCCGTTTGACCCTGTTCGGTGCTCTATATATGACGGCCGTGTGCTTGTTGCCCCAGTTCCTGGTGGTTGCAGCAAACGTTCCGTTCTACCTTGGCGGGACCTCGTTGCTGATCGTGGTCGTGGTTGTGATGGACTTCATGTCCCAAGTACAATCGCACCTCGTTTCGCACCAGTACGAATCCCTGATGAAGAAAGCCAACCTGAAGGGCTACGGCAGCGGCATGTTGCGCTGAGTACCCCATAAGGTTCGAGGAGTTGGTGATGAAAGTTCGTGCATCGGTGAAAAAGCTGTGCCGTAACTGCAAGATTATTCGCCGCGAAGGTGTTGTTCGAGTAATTTGCAGCGCGGAACCGCGTCACAAACAGCGCCAAGGCTGAGTGTGATCCGCTTGAAGCCCGGCAGCTAGTGCGCTGCCGGGTTGATTATTTGTTATTACAGCGATATTATCTCGCGCCCTATTTCTTGGCTTCCGGGGCGTAGGTAGCTGTCAATTGGAGTCCCACTGAATGGCCCGTATTGCAGGCGTTAACATTCCAGATAACAAGCACACTGTTATCTCGCTGACCTACATCTATGGTGTTGGTCGCACTACTGCGCAGAAAATTTGCGCAGTTGCTGGGGTAAACCCAGCCGCTAAGATCAAGGATCTGAGCGACGAGCAGATTGAATTGCTGCGTGGCGAAGTGGCGAAGTTCACCACTGAAGGTGACCTGCGTCGCGAAATCAACATGAAAATCAAGCGTTTGATGGACCTCGGTTGCTATCGCGGTCTGCGTCATCGTCGTGGTCTTCCAGTGCGCGGTCAGCGTACCAAGACTAACGCGCGTACCCGTAAAGGTCCGCGTAAGCCGATCCGCAAGTAATCGCCCCAGCGAATCGACAGGAAAATTATCATGGCAAAACCTGCTGCTCGTCCTCGTAAAAAAGTTAAAAAGACAGTGGTTGATGGCATCGCCCACATCCATGCATCTTTTAACAACACCATCGTGACCATCACCGACCGTCAAGGTAACGCGCTTTCTTGGGCTACCTCCGGTGGTTCGGGTTTCCGCGGTTCCCGCAAGTCCACCCCGTTTGCTGCTCAAGTAGCTGCTGAACGTGCTGGTCAAGCTGCGCTGGAATATGGCCTGAAAAACCTCGACGTTAACGTCAAGGGTCCAGGTCCAGGTCGTGAGTCTGCTGTCCGTGCTTTGAACGGCTGTGGCTATAAGATCGCCAGCATCACCGACGTGACGCCAATCCCGCACAACGGGTGCCGTCCGCCGAAGAAGCGCCGCGTGTAATCCAGGAGATTGTAAAGAATGGCTCGTTACATTGGTCCAAAATGCAAACTCGCTCGTCGCGAAGGCACCGATCTCTTCCTGAAGAGCGGCGTGCGCGCGATCGAATCGAAGTGCAACATTGAAGCAGCACCTGGTATCCACGGCCAACGCCGCGGTCGCCAGTCCGATTACGGCACCCAACTGCGTGAAAAGCAGAAGGTCCGTCGTATCTACGGCGTTCTCGAGCGTCAGTTCAGCGGCTACTACAAAGAAGCTGCTGGCAAGAAAGGTGCAACCGGTGAAAACCTGCTGCAACTGCTCGAATGCCGTCTGGACAACGTTGTATACCGTATGGGCTTTGGTTCGACTCGTGCCGAATCCCGTCAGCTGGTATCGCACAAATCCGTCAGCGTAAACGGCCAAACCGTTAACGTTCCGTCCTACCAGGTTCGTGCTGGTGACGTGGTCGCGATTCGCGAGAAAGCAAAAAACCAACTTCGCATTGTCCAAGCTCTCGATCTGTGTGCCCAACGTGGCCGCGTAGAATGGGTAGAAGTAGACACTGAGAAGAAGTCGGGCGTTTTCAAGAACGTTCCTGCTCGCAGTGATCTGTCCGCCGACATCAACGAAAGCCTGATTGTCGAGCTCTACTCCAAGTAAGGGCTAGAAAATAGGTGCATCCATGCAGATTTCGGTAAATGAGTTCCTGACACCCCGCCACATTGATGTGCAGGTTGTCAGTCCAACCCGCGCCAAGATCACTCTCGAGCCTCTCGAGCGTGGTTTTGGCCACACCCTGGGCAACGCGCTGCGCCGCATCCTGTTGTCCTCAATGCCCGGCTGTGCAGTAGTCGAGGCCGAGATTGACGGTGTGCTCCACGAGTACAGCGCCATCGAAGGTGTACAGGAAGACGTAATTGAAATCCTGTTGAACCTTAAAGGTCTGGCTATCAAGCTGCACGGCCGTGACGAAGTTACGCTGACCTTGTCGAAGAAGGGTTCGGGGGTGGTTACCGCTGCCGATATTCAGCTGGATCATGATGTCGAGATCGTTAACCCCGATCACGTAATCGCTAACCTGGCGTCTAACGGCGCTTTGAACATGAAGCTCACCGTAGCTCGTGGTCGTGGTTATGAACCGGCCGACTCGCGTCAGAGCGATGAAGACGAAAGCCGCAGCATTGGTCGCTTGCAGCTTGACTCTTCGTTCAGCCCGGTTCGCCGTATCGCATACGTGGTGGAAAACGCCCGTGTCGAGCAGCGTACTAACCTGGACAAGCTGGTTATTGATCTGGAAACCAACGGTACTCTGGATCCTGAAGAGGCTATTCGCCGCGCTGCAACCATTCTGCAACAGCAGTTGGCTGCGTTCGTCGACCTCAAAGGTGACAGCGAACCAGTGGTAATCGAGCAGGAAGACGAGATCGATCCGATCCTGCTTCGTCCGGTTGACGATCTGGAACTGACTGTACGTTCGGCTAACTGCCTTAAGGCGGAAAACATTTACTACATCGGTGACCTGATTCAGCGTACCGAAGTAGAACTGTTGAAGACTCCGAACCTGGGCAAGAAATCCTTGACTGAAATCAAGGACGTTCTGGCCTCCCGCGGTCTGTCCCTCGGCATGCGCCTCGACAACTGGCCGCCTGCAAGTCTTAAGAAGGACGACAAGGCGACTGCCTGATCGTCGTAATCACCGAACGTGAGTTTGGTAAGGAATGAACCATGCGTCATCGTAAAAGTGGTCGTCACCTGAGCCGTACCAGCTCGCACCGCAAGGCCATGTTTCAAAACATGGCGGTGTCGCTGTTCGAGCACGAGCTGATTAAAACTACACTGCCGAAAGCCAAAGAACTGCGTCGCGTTGCTGAGCCGCTGATCACTTTGGCCAAGACAGACAGCCTGGCTAACCGCCGTCTGGCTTTCGACCGTACTCGTTCGAAAGCTATCGTTGGTAAGCTCTTCAACGACCTGGGCAAGCGTTATGCTACCCGTGAGGGTGGCTACCTGCGCATCCTCAAGTGCGGTTTCCGCACTGGCGACAACGCGCCTATGGCGTACGTCGAGTTGGTTGATCGTGCTACTGCTGGCGAAGCTGTATCCGCCGAGTAAGACGACAGTCTGCTACGAAAAACCGGGCCTAGTGCCCGGTTTTTTGTGGGCGATTGAAAAGCAACGTGATGTTCACTCATTGCCCTTTGGCTATGCCGGTCGATTGGGTGTTAGTAAAAATCTATTGAGTGGCATGATTTAATACATTTGAAGGTGTCATCTTCCTGGTCAATACTGCCTCCAAGCCGATTAGCCGGCAGTTCCAAGACTGACCTGAGGAGATTGAGCATGAGCCAGAATAAAACCCTTACAACCGCCAGCGGTGCTCCCGTTGCGGATAACCAGAATTCCCGTTCCGCCGGCCCGCGTGGCCCGCTGCTGCTAGACGACTTTCACCTGATCGAGAAGCTTGCCCACTTCAACCGTGAAAACATCCCAGAGCGCCGCGTACACGCCAAAGGCTCGGGAGCGTATGGGACCTTCACGGTTACCAAAGACATCACCCAATACACCAGTGCCAAACTGTTTGAAGCTGTCGGTAAGCAGACTCCGACCTTTCTGCGCTTCTCTACCGTAGGTGGTGAACGCGGCTCGGCAGACACCGAGCGCGACCCACGTGGCTTCGCGCTGAAGTTCTACACCGAAGAAGGCAACTGGGACATCGTTGGTAACAACACCCCGGTGTTCTTTATCCGTGACCCGCTGAAGTTCCCCGACTTTATCCACACTCAAAAGCGCCTGCCGCAAAGCAACCTGAAAAGTGCACAGATGATGTGGGACTTCTGGTCGCACTCGCCTGAGGCGCTGCACCAGGTCACCATCCTGTTTTCGGACCGTGGCATCCCTGACGGCTACCGTCATATGCACGGCTTTGGTAGCCACACCTACAGCTTGATCAACGCCAATGGCGAGCGTCATTGGGTGAAGTGGCACTACAAGACCAAACAAGGCATCAAGAACCTGGCGCCTGCCGATGCAGCGCGTCTGGCCGGTACCGATCCGGATTACGCCCAGCGCGATCTGTTTGGGGCCATTGAGCGTGGTGACTTCCCTAAATGGCGTGTGTGCATCCAGATCATGACTGAGGCCCAGGCCAACGCTCACTACGAGAACCCCTTCGACGTAACCAAAACCTGGTCGCAGAAAGAGTTCCCGTTGATTGAAGTGGGTGAGCTGGAGTTGAACCGCAACCCGCAGAACTACTTCGCCGAAGTGGAGCAGGCCGCGTTCGGCCCAAGCAACATGGTGCCAGGCGTCGGTTTGTCGCCGGATCGCATGCTGCAGGGCCGTGTATTCGCTTACGCCGATGCGCACCGCTACCGTATCGGCACTAACCATCAGCATCTGCCAGTGAATGCTCCACGCAGTCCGGTCAACACCTATCAGCGTGACGGGTCCATGGCGTTCGGCACCAACGGCGGTGCGGCTCCCAACTACGAGCCAAACAGTTACGCCGATGCGCCAAAACAGGCACCGCAGTACGCAGAACCAGCCTTGGCGCTCAGTGGTGCGGCCGATCGTTACGACCACCGCGAAGACACTGATTACTACAGCCATGCCGGTACGCTGTTCCGCCTGATGAACGCTGAGCAAAAAGCGCTGTTGATTAACAACATCGCCGGCGCGATGGCGGGGGTTTCCAGTGATGTGGTTCAGCGTCAACTGCAGCACTTCTTCAAAGCTGATCCCGCTTATGGAGAAGGAATCGCAACAGCGCTGGGTGTATCGCTTAACTGACTCTAAGTGATAAGCAGAACCGCCCTCATTTGGGCGGTTTTTGCGTTATTTCAGCTACTTTTCTCTGAAAATCTTCACTTTTCTGCCGTTCGTCTCGTGACCTGCAGGTCAGCATGGTTCAAACTAGGGCCTTTCAAGCAGGGAGATGTAGGGCGATGCAAGGTCACCCCGACGTAATCGATTACCTCAACACGTTGCTGACGGGCGAACTGGCAGCTCGTGACCAATATTTCATTCACTCGCGGATGTACGAAGACTGGGGCTTTACCGAGCTCTACGAGCGTATCAATCACGAAATGGAAGAAGAGGCACAGCACGCCGACGCGCTGATGCGCCGTATCCTGATGCTCGAAGGCACGCCGCGTATGCGTCCTGACGACCTGGATACCGGTACCACCGTGCCTGAGATGCTCGCCAGCGACTTGCGCCTGGAATACAAAGTCCGCGCTGCGCTGTGCAAAGGCATCGAGCTTTGCGAGAAGCACAACGACTACGTGACCCGGGAAATCCTGCGCGTACAGTTGAACGACACTGAAGAAGATCACACCTACTGGCTGGAAAAGCAGCTGGGTCTGATCAAGTTGATCGGTCTGGAAAACTACCTGCAATCGCAGTTCTGATTTCGCCGGCATAAAAAAGCCCCTGTCACCGTAGCGGTGACAGGGGCTTTTTGTTGGGCCCGAAAACTCAGGCCCGGTCGCGCGCCAGCAACGGCTTCAGATAGTAGCCAGTGTGGGACTGCGGCATCTCGGAAACCTGCTCCGGCGTACCCACCGCAATAATCTGCCCACCCTTGGAGCCGCCTTCCGGCCCCAGGTCCACCAGCCAGTCGGCCGTCTTGATTACATCCAGGTTGTGCTCGATCACGACTACCGTGTTGCCGTGGTCGCGCAGGCGGTGCAGCACGTCGAGCAACTGCTGAATATCCGCAAAGTGCAAGCCGGTGGTCGGCTCATCGAGGATATACAAGGTCTTGCCGGTATCGCGCTTGGACAGCTCGCGAGACAGCTTCACCCGCTGCGCCTCACCACCGGACAGCGTAGTCGCCGACTGCCCTAGCTTGATATACGACAAGCCCACGTCCATCAGGGTCTGGAGTTTGCGTGCCAGGGCCGGCACTGCGTCAAAGAACACCCGCGCCTCCTCGATGGTCATCTCGAGGGTTTCATGGATGTTCTTGCCCTTGTACTTGATCTCCAGGGTTTCGCGGTTGTAACGCTTGCTCTTGCACACATCGCACGGCACGTAGATGTCCGGGAGGAAGTGCATCTCGACCTTGATCAGGCCATCGCCCTGGCACGCCTCGCAGCGCCCGCCCTTGACGTTGAAGGAGAAGCGCCCTGGCCCATAACCCCGCGAGCGGGACTCCGGCACACCGGCGAACAGTTCGCGAATCGGCGTGAACAGCCCGGTATAGGTTGCAGGGTTGGAGCGGGGCGTGCGACCGATCGGGCTCTGGTCGATATCCACCACTTTATCCAGCAGCTCCAGGCCCTTGATGCTGTCATGGGCGGCAGCTTCCAGGGTGGTGGCACCGTTCAGTGCCGTGGCACTGAGGGGGAACAGCGTGTTGTTGATCAGCGTCGACTTGCCAGAGCCGGATACACCGGTCACGCAGGTCAGCAGGCCCAGGGGGATTTCCAGGTCGACATTGCGCAGGTTGTTGCCGCGCGCGCCCTTGAGGTGCAGCGCTTGTTTTTTGTTGCGTGGCGTACGTTTGGCCGGCACTTCGATTTTTACCCGGCCAGACAGGTATTTCCCTGTCAATGAGTCCGGATGGGCCATGACTTCGGCTGGAGTGCCCTGGGCCACAATATGGCCGCCATGCACGCCGGCACCAGGGCCGATATCGACCACATAGTCCGCCAGGCGAATGGCATCCTCATCGTGTTCGACCACGATCACCGTGTTGCCGATGTCCCGCAGGTGCTTGAGCGTGCCCAGCAGACGATCGTTGTCACGCTGGTGCAGGCCGATGGACGGCTCGTCGAGAATGTACAGCACGCCCACCAGGCCGGCGCCGATCTGGCTGGCCAGGCGTATGCGCTGTGCCTCGCCGCCAGACAGGGTGTCTGCACTGCGATCCAGGGACAGGTAATCCAACCCCACATTGACCAGGAACTGCAGGCGCTCGCGGATTTCCTTGAGGATCTTGTCGGCAATTTCGCCGCGTCGCCCGGTCAGCTTCAATACGCCGAAGTATTCGCAGGCATCGCCGATGGGCAGGTTGGTCACGGCCGGCAGGGTTTTCTCGCCGACCCAGACGTGGCGGGCCTCGCGACGCAAACGGGTGCCGCGGCAATCCGGGCAGGGCTGGGTGCTGAGGAACTTGGCCAGCTCCTCGCGCACACTGGCCGACTCGGTTTCCCGGTAGCGCCGTTCCAGGTTAGGCACGATGCCTTCGAACGGGTGGGAGCGCTTGACGATGTCGCCACGATCATTCAGGTACTTGAAGTCGACGTTCTGCGAGCCGCTGCCGTGCAGGATGACTTTTTGTTGCTCGGCCGGCAGCTCGTTGAAAGGCACTTCCAGGCTGAATTTATAGTGGGCAGCCAACGACCCGAGCATCTGGAAGTAGTACACATTGCGCCGGTCCCAACCACGTATCGCGCCCTCCGCCAGCGTCAGGTCGCCATTGACCAGGCGCTTGATATCGAAGAACTGCTTGACCCCCAGCCCATCACAGGTCGGGCAGGCGCCAGCCGGGTTGTTGAAGGAGAACAGCTTGGGTTCCAGCTCACTGATGGCGTGGCCGCAGATCGGGCAGGCGAAGCGCGCGGAGAAGATGATTTCTTCGCCCGGCTCGTCGTCCATCGGCGCCACCAGGGCAATACCGTCTGCCAGCTTCAGCGCGGTCTCGAACGACTCCGCCAGGCGTTGCTGCAAATCGGCACGCACCTTGAAACGGTCGACCACCACATCAATGGTGTGCTTCTTCTGTTTATCCAGCTTCGGCGCTTCATCCAGCTCATACAGCTTGCCGTTGATCCGGGCGCGGACAAAGCCCTGGGCGCGCAGCTCTTCGAAGACCGACAGGTGCTCGCCCTTGCGCTCACGAATCACCGGCGCCAGCAGCATCAGCTTGGCGCCTTCCGGCTGGGCCAGCACCAGGTCGACCATCTGGCTGACGGTCTGGGCTTCCAGCGGGATATCGTGATCCGGGCAGCGCGGAATACCGACGCGTGCATACAGCAAGCGCAGGTAATCGTAGATTTCGGTAATGGTGCCCACGGTGGAACGCGGGTTGTGGGAGGTCGACTTCTGTTCGATGGAAATGGCTGGCGACAGGCCTTCGATGGTGTCGACATCAGGCTTTTCCATCATCGACAGGAACTGCCGGGCATAGGCCGACAGCGACTCCACATAACGACGCTGGCCTTCGGCATACAGCGTGTCGAACGCCAGCGATGATTTGCCGGACCCGGACAAGCCGGTGATGACAATCAGTTTGTCCCGGGGCAGGGTCAGGTCGATGTTCTTCAGGTTGTGGGTTCTAGCCCCACGAATCAGGATCTTGTCCAAGATGGCCTCGCACGGCGGGCGTATAAATAATGCAGGAGTATACGGTTAAAGACTGGATGAATATACACTGTCAGTTTGCCCATTTCAGCCTTACATGAAAGCTGCGCGGCAAAGCGCCGCATATACCCTCTCAAACGATGGGACTGGTAGAATCGCCGCCGGTTCACACGAGGTTTTTCCATGCACGATCCCCACAGCGAACGCATGAGTAGCGGCGAGACCCGAGCAGCAAGCGGTCTGGCCCTGGTGTTCGCCTTCCGTATGCTGGGCATGTTTATGGTGTTGCCGGTACTGGCGACCTATGGCATGGACCTCGCAGGCGCGACCCCGGCCCTGATCGGCCTGGCGATTGGCGCCTATGGCCTGACCCAGGCGATTTTCCAGATTCCGTTCGGGATCATTTCCGACCGCATTGGCCGCCGACCGGTGATCTACCTGGGGCTGATCATCTTTGCCCTGGGCAGTGTGCTGGCGGCCAATGCCGATTCGATCTGGGGCGTGATCGCCGGACGTATCCTGCAGGGCGCCGGGGCGATTTCTGCGGCGGTGATGGCGCTGCTGTCGGACCTGACCCGCGAACAACATCGCACCAAGGCCATGGCCATGATCGGCATGACCATCGGCCTGTCGTTTGCCGTGGCCATGGTGGTGGGCCCCTTGCTGACCCGCGCCTTTGGCTTGCACGGCCTGTTCCTGGCCACTGGCGGCATGGCCCTGTTGGGTATCGTGATCGTGGCCTTTATGGTGCCGCGCTCCACCGGGCCGCTGCAGCACCGTGAATCGGGCGTGGCGAAGCAGGCGCTGCTACCGACCCTCAAGCACCCGGATCTCCTGCGCCTGGATTTAGGTATCTTCGTATTGCACGCGATGTTGATGTGTAGCTTCGTCGCCTTGCCCCTGGCGCTGGTGGAAAAGGCCGGGTTGCCCAAGGAGGAGCACTGGTGGGTGTACCTGACCGCATTGCTGATTTCGTTCTTTGCCATGATCCCGTTCATCATCTATGGCGAGAAGAAACGCAAAATGAAACGAGTTTTGCTCGGCGCCGTCGCGACATTGATGCTCACTGAACTATTCTTCTGGCAGTTCGGCGACAGCCTACGGGCACTGGTAATCGGCACGGTGGTGTTTTTCACCGCGTTCAACCTGCTGGAGGCGTCACTGCCTTCGCTGATCAGTAAAGTGTCACCGGCAGGCGGCAAAGGCACGGCAATGGGGGTGTATTCCACCAGCCAGTTCCTCGGTTCGGCGCTGGGCGGCATCATGGGCGGCTGGATGTTCCAGCATGGCGGTTTGTCGGTTGTGTTCCTCGGATGCGCCGGGCTGGCTGCACTTTGGCTGGTCTTTGCTGTTACCATGCGCGAACCTCCCTACGTCACAAGTCTGCGTTTGCCGCTATCGCCCGAGGCGATCCGTGAAAGCGGTCTGGTAGAACGCCTGAAGGCCGTCGTAGGGGTAACAGATGCAGTCGTGGTCGCGGAAGAAGCGGCCATTTACATCAAATTGGACACCGAACTATTGGATCGCGCGACGCTCGAGCAACTGGTCAACCCAGTGCCGACAGCGCGCCCAGCCTAGGAGAACGTTATGGCCCGTGGGGTTAACAAAGTCATATTGGTCGGTACATGCGGCCAGGATCCCGAAGTTCGCTACTTGCCTAACGGTAACGCCGTGACCAACCTGAGTCTGGCGACCAGCGAACAGTGGACCGACAAGCAGACCGGCCAGAAGGTCGAGAAAACCGAATGGCACCGTGTGTCGATGTTCGGCAAGGTTGCAGAGATCGCCGGTGAATACCTGCGCAAGGGTTCGCAGGTCTACATCGAAGGCAAACTGCAGACCCGCGAGTGGGAAAAAGACGGCATCAAGCGTTACACCACAGAAATCGTGGTCGACATGCAAGGCACCATGCAGCTGCTGGGCGGCCGTCCACAGGGCGACCAACAGGGCCAGGGCGGCATGTCCAACTCGGCACCGCGTCCACAGCAGTCCCGTCCGCAGCCAAGCCAGCAGCCACAGCGTGAGTCGCGTCCAGCGCCACAGCAGGCGGCACCACAGCCAGCCGCTGACTTCGACAGTTTTGATGACGATATTCCGTTCTAATTCCTACCTTAGACTTTTTTGTAAAGTTTAGCCCTGAAGCCCCCGCACTGCGGGGGCTTTGCATTTCTACGTGTGTAAAAAATATTTCGACTAGGCTCCTAAGGTCAGATACCACGTAGAAACGTAAAGATGGGAGTCCGCCGTGAAGCCCTCAGCGCGCAGGATTAAGTCCTTAAATGGCGAGCGACTCATCGTTCTTGTCGAGGAGTCCGGGATGCCTCTGTTCTACCCGGCGCTCTACGTCACAGTGCATCTGCGCGGGCGTTCTCTGGCGCTGAACACCATTCAGAATGCGCTTGATGCGGTCAAAGCCCTGTACGCGTGGCAGGGCTATTACGGCCATGATATCGAGTCTTATTTTTCGCGTGGTGAGCTGCTGCAAGCTCACGACGTGCATTCCTTACGCGATTTTATGCAAAGACCGCTGAGCCGCGACAATGGTGGCAAGATCGCTACGATTTCAGGTAGACCCGCAGCGGTTAGCACAAGCAGTCAGTACGCGCGTATGTCGGTGATGGCCGACTACCTTGGCTTTCTCGCGGGTCAACTTCAAAGGCCATCCGCGCACGCTAGCGAAGCTACCCAGCGGATGGTTGCGCAGATCAAAGCTAACCGTCCCAGAAAGTCGACTAAGTCCAACGGAGACAGGGACGAAAAACACCTCGATGACGTGCTTCTTGATGCGCTTGAGGACGCGTTGAAGCCAGGTTCGGCTAACAATCCCGCACATGAATATGCCGTCCAGGTACGCAACGCTTTGATGTTCTCCATTCTACGTGTCACGGGGCTGCGACGTGGTGAACTGCTGAATCTGAAAGTCGAGGATATCGATTTTGCGAAAAATACGCTGAAAGTGGTCAGGCGCCCGGATTCAATAGATGACGCTAGAGTCTATCAGCCAGTGGCCAAAACACGAGAGCGTACTTTTCCGTTGCTGCCTGAGCTGGCCGATCAAATTCGAGGCTATGTGCTCGGTCAGCGCAACAAAGTGCCCGGTGCCAAGAAGCACGGCTATCTGTTTGTCACACATAAATCTGGGGCTTCGCAGGGGCGTCCTTTGTCGAATGCCGCGTTCGGCAAGTTCATGGGTGAATTGAGGCAGGTGGTCGAAGGCTGCAACGGAATCCATGCCCACTCGCTACGCCATCACTGGAACTACTCATTCTCGGCAATCTGTGAGGGGATAAACATGTCACCCGAGCGCGAGGAAAGGATCCGTTCGTACCTGATGGGCTGGAGTGAGACCTCTGGTACTGCTGCAACCTACAACCTTAGGCACATTAAAGAACAAGCTGGTAAAGCGGTGCTGGACCTTCAACACAGGCATCTTGGTAGCGTACGGAAAGGAGATGCAGCATGAATATGCTGGGTGTACAGGACAGTACTGCCGAAGAGTTTTACTCCCGCGACGGCTACCTGATTAGGTTTCACGATGAACGGTGGAAACTGAGCAAAGATATTGTTATCCCAGTTTCGGCGGTAGCGGGTGCCCTTACTGCCCATATGTACGATTCATACCGACATGTACTCGCTTTCTACGCAAAGACGGGTTCTGCTTCGCATGTTCTGAATATCTGCTCACGTAGCAAGCACTATTTTGAATCAACAACTGCACTGGTGCCATTCAGCGTCGAGTCTTTGATTTCTTATCGATCCACGTTGGATGCGAAGACTGAATGGTATATGGGGGTTTTACGAGGATTCATTAGAAAGTGGGCTGATCTTGGATATGTAGGTATTCCTAGTGAATCACTGAGTTTGTTGAGCAACTGGACGCTTAAAGGTAATGAAAAAGGCTATGCAGTTCAATCCATGAGTCCAGATAGCGGTCCATTGACGGATATCGAGATTGAGGGTGTTATAGCAGCGGTTGTGAGTGCCTACATTGATGAGCGACTAGCGCTTGTTGATACATGTTACGCAATGACATTAGCCATGACCGGACGGCGGCGAGGGCAAATTTCAGCGTTAAAACTAAAAGATCTTGTTCAGCAGCAACATAAAAATGGTGTGCGATACTTTATAGATTTTCCACGTGCGAAGCAGCGTAATCAGGTTTGGCGTCAGACGTTCAACAGGTTTTCAATAGTCGAAGATTTATGGCTGCTTTTACAGCAGCAGGCCGTTTCAGTCCGGCATGCATTTTCAGGGAAATTGGGTTCAGACGTTCCACATGACTTAGTTTCAGAACTGCCACTATTTCCTATCTTGAAAGCTGTCGGACCTCTTTCTGGACTTAAAGATCAACTCAAAGGAGATCTACTGCATGCTCCCAGCAATGCTGTGAAAGTTGCAATGGATCGGGTTGAGAAAACGATTAACGTGATTAGCGAACGGACAGGCCTGCCGGTTCATCTAAATGCTATCCGCTTCCGCTATACGCTCGGTACTAATCTCGCTCGCGAAGGCAAAGGCGAATACGTCATCGCTGAAGCGCTGGACCATTCGGATACGCAAAATGCCGGCGTGTATGTGAGAAATATTCCGGAAATTGTCGAGCGAATTGACAAGGCGGTGGCCCTGCAATTGGCACCTATTGCGCAAGCGTTCCAGGGTGTGCTCGTGGTATCCGAGAGTGACGCAAGGCGGGGCCGTGATCGAAGCAGTCGGATCTCCAACGGCGCCGCGAACCTCGGCACCTGTGGCAGTTACGGTTTTTGTGGCGCATTGGCTCCTATTGCTTGTTATACCTGCAACCATTTCCAGCCCTGGCTAGATGGCCCTCATGAAGCGGTTCTAGATCGCTTGATTCTGGAGCGCGACAGCGTCCTGGAGCAAACAGCGGACAGAAGAATCGCCTCTGTTAACGACCGGCTGATTCTGGCCGTCAGCGATGTGGTTAACAGATGCAGCGCGATGAAAAAAGAGGTTTTCCATGAGTGATATTCACCTCTTTACCCCGAAACAACACCTCGATGCTAAAGCCAATCTCAATGACTTCATTGCAATGTGTCGCTATCGCCTCACAGTCTTTGGGGCTGATCTCGATTGGGACAGCGACACATGGCCGGGTGTCTGTAATTTCACGGTTATAGGTGCTCCATCTCGGGGATTCACTGCCAATCAATTGCTAAATTCCGAGATTGTTCCTTTTGCTAAATCCTATGTGCGCTACCAGCAGCAGTACTATTCCAATAGTAACAATCGCAATAACAAGATAATGGGTATTCGCTGTATTGAGAAAGCGCTGTTGCAGGTCAAAGGAAAAGCAGATATCACGCTGACGGATCTCAATGTGTTGGATATGGCGGGTCAAGTAGCGCGAGAGTACAAGGCGACCGCTTACCAGGCAGGTTGCAGCATAGTGAAACTCGTTGAATTTCTTAACCAATGTAAGATCGTTCCACACGCGATGGTCTGGAAAAATCCGATCTCAAAGCCTATGGAGTTGAATCGAACGGATGCAGCAACGAAAGCCAAACGCAACGCAAAGATTCCACCAGAGCACTGCCTGGGATACATGGCTGAAATGTTCTCCAATGAACTGGAGGACCCGCGTGACCGATTCACCACGTCAATATTTGCTCTGCTGATGTGTGCACCCTCTCGTATCACTGAAGTCCAAGATCTTCCGTTCAACTGCCTACATACCGAGAACGACAGTCAGGGTATTGAGCGACTGGGGCTGCGGTTTTATGCCGGCAAGGGTTATGGCTCGGATATTAAATGGATTTCAACGCCGTTTAAGAGTATTGCTCCTGAAGCCGTACGACGCCTAGCGGCGCTTTCCAATGAAGGACGTAAATTGGCGTCCTGGTATGAAGAGAATCCCCACCGATTCTATCGGCATCCTGGCTGCCCTCGTGTGAAGGAGGATGCCGCTTTGTCTAACGAGCAAGCATGCAGAGCGTTGGGGATTTCAGAAGAAAATCCGACGGGATCTTTGTTGGCTTATTTTAAAAGTTATTCACCGTTTCAAACGCTCAGGGCAAAGGGCGAATCGCTCACCCTGGCTTTTCTAAATGAATTTTGTCGCAGCAAACTTCCGGATGGCTGGCCCTGGTTTAATAAAGAACGGAACATCAAGTATTCCGAAGCGCTTTGCTGTTTTCGGAGCCATGAACTACGTGTGGATATGAATACCAGCCCTGTTTTGCTTTGGAAACCCGGTGGTGCTACATTCACGACCGATCTGAACTATATCAATGGTCAAGAGAGAAATATCTGGATCCGGCACGGTTATAAGAATCCGGACGGGACTGAGATATCGATGACGTCCCATCAAGTTCGTCATTATCTAAACACCGCCGCGCAGCGTGGCAGTCTGGCTCAGCTTGATATAGCAAAATGGTCAGGGCGGGCAAATATTCATCAGAATGCTACGTATAACCACATGGCCGATGATGAGTACGTTGATATGGCTCGACAGGCTGGAGTGGGGGGCCTGCTTCAGAAAGTCAAACTCAATGCTCCTGTCACGTTTGCTGACTTGGACGCTGTGGGGGAGGGCATTGCTCACGTAACTGAATATGGGTTCTGCGTACATGACTTTTCAATGTTGCCGTGCCAGAAGCATCGCGACTGCCTGAACTGCATTGAGCAGGTTTGCGTCAAGGGAGATGAGGAAAAGCTGGAGCGTTTAAAAAAGCAGCGTGATGGCATTCGCTTGCAGCTCACAAAGGCCCTAGATGCGTCTGAAAACAGCGTCTACGGTGCAGACCGCTGGAGCCAGCATCAAATTACCACGCTGGAGAGAGTAGGGCAGCTTATCGAGATTCTGGAATCGCCGAGCACTGCGAATGGCTCGGTAATCCATTTAAGCATTGATCAGGAATTCAGTCCGCTCAGGCGCGAGATAGCTGCACGCACAGCTGTCGCAAAAAGCGCTGCTCCGTCGATATCAGCTAGGCCTGATGTTGATGAGCTTCGCACCCTTCTGGGAGTCTAACTGTGGCAAAGCATCTAACCATCAGAGACATCGCTATCCTAGTTAACCAGATTGATGCTTGGGAAGGAAAGTTAGGTTGGGATGCTTTGTGTGACGCCGCTGCACCTCTGATCGGTGGAAGACCTACTCGTCAGACCCTTAGTTCACACGGTCAGATCAAAGCGGCGTTTGGGCAAAAAAAACAGCAGTTGAAGACTGGTTTCGTTTCAGCGAAGAGACCGTCGAGCTTGAACATTGCAGAACAGCGCATCAGACGTTTAGAGAGCGAAAATGAACGCCTAAAAGTGGAAAATTCCAATTTATTAGAGCGGTTTGTGAAATGGCAATACAACGCGTACAAGCACGGAGTGACTAAGGATAAGCTTGACGCTGAGCTGCCAAAAATCGACAGATAGAAATCTTGAACCGTTGGCAGATGAAACCGCCTTGAGGTTGAGTTGTCGAGGGGCCTGGAGTGACTCTGAGTCGACGTTGACGTCCGCACCCGTTGAAGCTCACTGGAAACCATAATCCTTGAGCAGAGCTAAACTTTACCCGTAGAACGTTTTACGGCTTATCCGATCCTTGACGATATAGGAGGAGGGATATGACTTGTCCTCAAGCTGCGGAGGTCCGGGCTGATTTGGCGTTTGAGGAATGGAATCGGCTCTGGATGATTCAAGGCCATGATGTAGTGTGCCGCCTTTGCCAGAGACGTCAAAGGCTCGTCTCGGCTCATGAACCTTTTGCGCACCGCCGGTCTTGTATCTGGTCGATGGCCAAAAAGAAACACTATCCCTGGCGGACATTGGCCAGCATTCTTCGGCCATTTGACTGGAATCATTGAAGAGTATCCGTAACCGTCCGGCCAACTCACCTTCCTGACCCCGACGCCAAAGGCGATGGTGTCCACCTAGTTTAAGTGGACACCATTTCTAGCCTTTTAAGCGGGTCTTTCCATGCAGTCACAACGCCGTTCCTATTCAAAATCCTTCAAGGCCCAAGTTGTCCAAGAGTGCGCCCAGCCCGGCGCATCGATTGCCTGCGTCGCGCAGAAGCACAGCCTTAACGCGAACCTCGTCCATAAATGGATTAGGGTATGAATGGGCACGATCCGTATGCCTATCTCAAGGATGTGCTGATGCTGCTGCCGACACAGCGGGCGGGCGAAATCACGCAATTACTCCCGCAGCATTGGATGTCTGCCTGAGTCAGGCTAAGTGGACTTCGCCAAATAGTCAGCTCAAAGGCTGATTGGCATCAACAATTCGGAAGCGACTTTTCTCAGCATGTAGGTTTCGCGCAGAATTGATTGCCCCATCGAAGACTCGTGACGCTGCATAACGGCTTCATTGTGCGTGATGGCTTCATGCAGGTTGATCCAGACAGGCCGCATACCATTAGCGATTTCGTGGCTTTCCATTCTCACGGGCTCTAGCTGGGGCGCTACTTCGCATTGATAAAAATGCGAGGTCATGTGCATCAGATCGTACTGTGGCTTCCAGTAGGGCCGGTACTCCTCAATGTAACCGAAGTGCTGGAGCACCTGTATTTCATGGGCACCAGTCTCTTCCTCAAGCTCACGCTTCAAGCCTGTGACAATGTCCTCGTCACCATCAAGGCCGCCTCCAGGAAAGCTGAAGTCGTTATAGCGCTCGGTGAACAGCAACAGGATCTGTTCACCCCGCATCACAATGCCCCGTGCTGCATGTCGACGGAATACTCTGCCCTGCTTGGACTTCAGCTCGGGGTGAACAATTTCAGTTATGAGTTGCATGGGGTCTCGTTACGGCAAAATCAGTTAGTCATCGTCCAGGGTGGCCACGGCATTTCCGCAGTTCTGGAAATACTGTGGCCAGTGGAACTGGCTCAGCGAAGCAGCAATACGGGTAAAGTGGATGTTCGCAGCATCGTCGTGGTCGTGCTGCCTACCAGAAACTGCCTGATGCGTGAGTGCCCGTACGCCCCCATGACCAAGAGGTCAATGCCGTGCTCTGCCTGATACGCATGCAGTACCGACTCTACTTCGCCTGGGCGGATCTCGGCATGCACCAGCGGGCCAGAAGAGGCAAGTGTGGTTCGTGCTTTCTCCAGTTCGTTCTGGTTTTCTTCAGAGTCCGTACCAACCATGACGATATGAATTGGCAGGCCTTCGCACAGCGGGCTTGAAGCAAGCATCTGTACGGTCTTGTGGCCTGTAGCGCTGCCGTCAAATGCCACCATGACCGTTTCAGGTTTCCTGAAATGGCTGGTTGTAATCAGGATGGGGCGGTGGATAGTTCGGACTACCGCTTCAATCTGGCTGCCAAGACTTTGGGCACTGCGCGTGCTGTCCTCACCGACTCTTCCAATCACCAGTAATCGAATATCGTCTTGGAGATCGCTCAGGCTCTCGACGAGATGGCCGTGGCGCTGCTTCAGATCAGGTGACATGGCGCCAGAGATGACTGTTCGCTCGCGAGCTTTTTCAAGCATGTGCTGCCCATGCTCCAAGGCCAGTTTTGCACGCTGCGCATCCAGCGTGGCCAACTCTTCCAGTAGATGTTCTCTGCTACCGAGACCGATATTGCCGCTGAGGTCAGCGGATGCAGGATATTTCTCCTTATCCAGCACATGAAGCAAGGTCAGGGGAGCGCTGAGTCGTTGCGCGGCCCATGCTGCGTAATCGCAGACCGCCAATGAGGATTGTGAGTTATCAATGCATGCCATTACGTGGGTCATTGTCGTTCTCCTTAGTGGCTCATGAGCTTGTCGATGGCACCGGGCTTGTCATGCACGCCGAAGCGATCAACGATTGTTGCGCTGGCTTCATTGAGACCGAGCACTTCAACCTCCGCGCCTTCACGGCGGAACTTGATCACAACCTTATCCAGCGCTGCGACGGCGGTGATATCCCAGAAATGCGCCTGTGTGAGATCGATGGTGACCTTGTTGAGCGCTTCCTTGAAGTCAAAAACCTCAGTGAACTTGTCCGCAGAGCTAAAGAACACCTGGCCCACTACGTGGTAAGTCCGATGCGATTTCGCCTCTTCCAGAGTGCTCTTGATATCTAGGTAGTGCCCGACCTTATTGGCAAAGAACAGCGCAGCCAGCAGCACACCTACCAGTACGCCGTAAGCCAGGTTGTGAGTGGCCACGACGACCACGACGGTCGCCACCATGACTAGGTTCGTCGACAGCGGATGCTCTTTCAGATTGCGCAAGGAATCCCAGCTAAAGGTACCGATTGACACCATGATCATGACTGCTACGAGTGCCGCCATAGGGATTTTGGAGAGCCATTCTCCAAGAAATACCACCATCAGCAGCAGGAAAACGCCGGCACACAATGTCGAGAGACGGGTGCGGCCACCAGATTTCACGTTGATGATCGACTGGCCGATCATGGCGCAGCCGGCCATGCCGCCAAGCATACCGGCAGCGATGTTGGCGACTCCCTGGCCTTTGCATTCGCGGTTTTTGTTGCTGGTGGTATCGGTCAGATCGTCGACGATGGTCGCGGTCATCATCGACTCGAGTAGACCTACTACGGCCAAGGCAGCCGAGTACGGGAAAATGATGCGCAGGGTTTCAAAATTCAGCGGTACTTCAGGCCACAGAAAAATCGGAAGTGTGTCCGGTAGCTGACCCATGTCCCCAACGGTGCGGACATCCAGCCCTAGGTAAATCGCGATAGCAGTCAGGGTCAAGATGCACACCAACGGCGAGGGAATCAGCTTGCCAATCTTCGGCACATACGGGAACAGGTAGATGATGCCGAGGCCCGCAGCGGTCATGGCATAGACATGCCAGGTAACATTGGTCAACTCAGGCAATTGCGCCATAAAAATCAGGATCGCCAATGCGTTTACGAAACCGGTGACTACCGAGCGTGAAACAAAGCGCATCAATGAGCCAAGCTTCAGGTAGCCGGCAAGGATTTGAAGTACGCCACATAGTAGAGTCGCGGCCAGCAGGTACTGGAGTCCATGCTCTTTTACCAGCGTAACCATCAGCAGTGCCATGGCGCCTGTCGCCGCCGAGATCATCCCGGGGCGCCCCCCGACAAAGGCGATGACAGCACAGATACAGAAGGAGGCGTAGAGACCGACTTTGGGATCTACCCCGGCGATGATGGAAAAGGCGATGGCTTCAGGGATCAGCGCGAGTGCGACCACCAGCCCCGCGAGCACGTCGCCACGGACGTTGGAAAACCACGTTTGTCTAAGTTTTTGCAGCATAGAAAATATCCAAGGCAAAGCATCGTGCACGCCAAGGGAATGGCGAGCGAATCGATACAAATTCAAATTTTGAGGATTTTTTGCTGTGTGCCTAAGGTGTAAAACCAGGCGTACAGCAGTGCGCACCCGCGAGCGAGGCTAGCGGAAGCAGGGTGTTGCGAGGGGGCGTAGCGCTAAGGCGGCGTAGGCTGCCAGTAGATCGTTTGGAGTACAGTCATGCTGATGTTCCTGTAGCTCAAGGGGTATGCGGAGCAGAAGTATACAATGAAGCCATCGTCGATTGCGACCCGCTGCCAAGCTCCGCACGAGCTACGTCAGATACAGGCTTATTCAATGGGTATACCTGCGGGCAAGGCTTTGTTTTCCACCCGTTCTTGTCTGAGCTGGTCTGTGTGCTGAGAGGTGAGTTGGCCAGACGGTTACGAGTATCCATCTCAGGCCCGATTCTCATCCGGAGATGGCTGCTATTAAAAAATTAACATGTTCGACGCTTCACTTGCACGAACTAGAATAGCTAGAGTGTAGCGCGGCATTAGCAATCAAGTCTTAACTAACAAAAAATACTGCAAATAAAGCTGTCAAAGATGTCGATGGCGCAACAGCATCGTAAGCCTCAAAGGCGCTAGTTAGACTTTAAAAATCGAACCAGCGTGAGAGAAATTTATTGGCTGATATAGCCAGAAAGTAAAAAATGACTATATAGAAAAACGGCTTGGCGAACGTTAAGGTCTTGATCGCGATATCCAATAACCCTTCCGCAAAATATGCTTCTCTTTCGTCATGCATTGAAGGCTTAGCGCCTGTCGTCATTATAGGTAACCAAAATCTCTGGTAAAAATTTGGCGATTTCTTTTGTTCAAAATAGTGGGAATGCCCACCTTTATGAAACCGATTAAAAAACTTTGAAGTATGTTCTCTGGAAAAACCTACGCGACCGGCGTCTCCTAACCCTAATATGAAACAACGAGCTAAAATTAGAATACTGTCTCTCGTTCCGCATTCATTAATAGTTAATTCTGAGCGCATGATGATGTGATCAATATCATGGTCATGTTCGAGAGGGCTGCCGCACATTATCGTAGATTTTATTTTAACTTGTTCGCTACATAACTGAATAGCCCGTGACAATATATAAGTTCCGTAACTATGCGCTACTATATGAATATCCTTGTCTATATTCTCTTCAAGTGCTTTCGCAACTCTTTTGGCAATAATATTAGTATTTTTCTTTCGCAGCGGAGGAATGGAAAATGACAAAAGATCGAAAAAGCCGTATTTGAAATCAATACTCGTGAAATCACGAGAGTATTTATCTAGATTCGACTTTAGATCTTGCTGCCATCGGCCGTGGGTTCGAATGCCATGAATTGTGATCAGGAATTTGTCATCTTCCCGCTGTATAAGTTTAAGCTGGTTTCCAATTAAACTCCGGATAGAGTCCAAAATGTCATTCTTCCAATCATTGGAATAGATAGAGCCATCTAAAACTACCGTGACATTTCGAGAAAACTCGGACTTGTATTGATCCAATTCATCCAGGTTTGCTGTAAGACCGATCATTAACGTCGGTCTAATGTAACGCTTACGAGCATTGCAAATGTCAGAGAGTAGCGCCATGCTGATGCTTGCGTGAGGGGTTGAATCAATCTTTTTTGGTAGAACTACATCTAGAATAAGCAAGTCATACTTTGAAAAAAGTTCCAGCCGAGCTTCATCAGCCGATTCGCAAACAACCAAATTTACTACAGGAGAAAGCCCCGCAGAAGAGATGGTCTCAATAATTTGGTTTATGCGTGTACGGTTATCATCAACAAGCAAAACATTAATCATTAGTCAAACTCGTAATCACATTATTAAGATCATCTTTCCATTTAGAGTTCGCTGAATCGAAAAATATAGTTCCTTTGTAAGACTCTCCCACCAGAGCCATTAGGTCATTTATTTGGTCGAGATTAAGCTTGCCGGTATCAACGCTGAAATCTGCGAAGCCTGTTAATATTACAAATGGTATAAGCCGGTTTTGCTTCTTGAGCTTAGTTACTATTTCTTTACCTGCGAGTACTTTAAAACGGCCTCCCATATCACTTGCAGTTCGATCAAAAGTTGGCATGCTCATGTCGAGGATTAAGAAATCGAATTCGTCCGATATAGCAAGTGTTAGTCCGCTATTATAGGAAGCAGCTTCAACTACATCATGTCCGTTGACTGAGCTTATAAAGTCTACTATTTTTTCCCTTTTAAAGAAATTATCTTCTACTAGTAAAATTTTCATTTTTAAGGCTCATGGTTGCAACGAATTGATTATTGTCTATAGCTATATCAAAGTCAAAGCCGTTTGAGGAGTTTAGTAGCAAGTTATGTATTTTGTATAGCCCACTTCCACCTTCTTCACGACTCAAGTTTGAGTTGAGATCGGTCCACTTATCCTTCTGTCTTTTGATAAAGCCTGAAGGATCTTGCATGACTTCAACATTATTGAATATCTCTAAAGTATCTTTCGTTTTGGTACTCTCATGGTGAACCTTTATGCCCCCGTCCAGCCTATATTTATTTGCATTTTCCAAAGCGGTAAACAGCGAAATAAAAAGTGCTCTCGATTCTCTAAAATTTAGGATCAGTTCGCTTTCACATCTACTGCACTCTATGTTTAGATCATTGTGACCATAGATTGAGTTGAACGAGGCCACCGCGGCCTCAACTACAACGCTAAGATATTGGTAAGATTCTTCACCATGGGAACCGACGAACCTGAACCAATTTAAAACAGTTTCTACTTCCTTATTAAAATTGGCCCGTGCTGTTTTGATTGCCATATGCAGTCGATCTAATTTTGTGCCACGGCGAGCGGAAATTAAACCGAGCTCAAGTGCATCAATCTGTTCAGTAATTTGAACCTTAAGTTCGTCATTGATTAGCGCTTGCGCGACCCTTGCCTGCTCACCGCATAACGTCCACATGTAGTCGAGCAAATCACGGAAGAAAATTTCAAAACTTGTACTTTGTTCGACGAAGTTAGAAACTTCAACTACGTTCTCGTAATAAGCGGAGTAATCAAATATATATAAATTAGGCTTGCCGTCCATACCTACACGGAACTGATTGTTAACGCGCTTCAGAATATCATCTACAGACTTCGAAAAAGATTTCAATAATTCATCTACTTCGTCAGTCACTACGGCATTGACATATTCATATTCTTGCATCCAATAAGTATTGGATAGGTAAGCTCCATTTTCAGTCGTCGTCATCAGATTAGAAATTTCAAAGCTAGATCTAATTTGCGCAACAAAGACAATATGTCGTATTTCCGCACTTAAATACTTATCTAAGCCAAAGTTTTCATTTAATGCAAAGTCCGCGGCAGCTTGCCTATAAATTTCTAAAAGAATATCAGTTTTCTTGTTGGATGATATTGCGACGGAGACACCCTCAATTTTATCTACGTCAAAAAAATCACCAGATATACCCTTCTCAAAGACTGTTTCGATTTTTTCCAGCTTGATGTTATCTATCGATTTTGCTTTTTCATACAAAGCGACATAGGCATGTTTTCTCTGCGCTTCCAACGCCTGTATATCTACGTACAACTTCCCAGTTTCAATCTTGGTTCGTAACTTGTCAGAGAATAAATTTTCAATAACTTTATGCTTCTCAATATTGAGAGATTCGACTTCACAGCCAGGAGTGTCTATTAGTAGATTGATTATGGTTACGCGTTCATGTATTACTGACAAATTGCTCTTGTACTGAAGAATGCTATCTAGCTGGGAAGGGACACATATATGTGATAAAAAGTATATGTCTCGCTCTGATAAAGTTTGGCCCCCAAAGATCTCTGATGGTTTGTGAGTGCCGTTAAACTCAAGCCAGTCGTCAAATATTTCAGATTTTTCTTCATCATAAGCCGAGTTGATTTCGCGTTTGTAGATATCTAACGCTATCAGGGAGGATATGAATGCGTTGTTATCCTCTTTCGGCAGTGTCACGGCCTCTTTGCAAATCCTATTAACCGGTAGGTGCATAAAGGCGTTCCTATTTTTAGCGTACTCACTTATTAAAAAGTTTATTGCACTTAGCCAATCGTCACTTTTGACGTATAAGGCCGATCGTACCTTTAAATAATCTGCTGGGATAGGAAATGCTGTCCGTACCAATTCAAGTTTAGTAGGCGCTACGACTCCGTAACGTATCGCCCGCTGCAGGGGCAAGTGGCTTGACTGGAAGTTAGATATAACACAGTTATTGAAATCCGATTGGTTAGCTTTCGGTGTGTTTATTCCTCCCAAACATTTTGTATGTCTACGGCTGAGCTCGACTACTTCCTTGTCGGTGATCTCGGAAAGGATGCTAACCAAGTGGAACATTAGAGAGCGCGCCCATTGCTCGTTCCTATACTTTACACAAATCCGCTGGATATCATTAATATCTTCAGAGCAGCTATCTTCCAAGGTTAGAATTCTCGCCAGCTTATTTGCTAGCTTAGCGAAAAATGTGTCCTCAGCGGTGATCCCGCAATAAATTTTCGATTTGGCGTAAATTTCTATCAATCCGCATGTATCGAAAGATTGCGCACTTATAGCGCTTTCGATGTCTTTTAATACCGCGCTGTAGTCTCCTTTTGTGTATTTTTCGACAATAACCTCGACAAAAGGAATAGGAGCGGCAGAGATGAATAAGTTAAGGAGTTCGTCGTCGCCAACTTCGAGGGCCAATTTACTTATTTTTTCCTTTAAGTTGCTCGGAATCTCTACATCTTTTGCGGTTAATTCGATGATTATTGTTTTTAGGAGGATATATTGATCTATCAAGGCTTCATTTCTGTAAAGAAATAAATTATCAAAGCCAGTTTGCCTTTTTTGATCCCAGTATATCGGTAGTAACATGCATGATAAATTTGAGCCGTGTAAAATTGCTTCTATGTTTCCAGAGCTACGCCGCTCGTTAAGTTGGCGAATAATGCTTTCGGTAAAGTACGTGACCAAGTTGCTTTCGGACATGAGCAGCAAGTATCGAGATTTATGTAGTGCTTGACCAGGTGCTATTATTTTTTCCACCACTGCTACAGCGTCCCGCGTGTCTTGCCCGTCGAGTTCTTTCTGCACATGCACTCTATTTTCAAAACACCACCAGTTTGCTGACAGGTTTTCGATTTTATCGAGTATTTCTAATGCAGAGTCACTGCATCCGCTTAAAACTGCAGTGTTGTACTTTTTCCTATATGCATTGAATTTTGAAATCTTTTCTTTTTTTCCATGCAGTAAGCCGAGAAGCCAGTAGATATAGTTTTCCGGGCTTATATGTGTAGAAATCGAATGATTATTATAATAAGTGTCTCTGGTGAATACCCGGCAAAGTGATTCCGGTAACATCTTATGTTTCGCGAGAGCTATAATGGAATCGACTTTGTTTTTGTCATTAAATTCCTTTAGTTTCTTGAGCACGCGGGGAGCTGGGTCATCTTTGAGACTAGCCTTAATGAAGAGCCTGTCGTCAAATTTGTCATTGTTTTTATGAGTACCTTTTCTTCCCCGTACTAGCATAAACTAACTTCCTAATCAATTTTGTATAAGAGGGCGCTATTATCTGAAAAAATGTTTCAAACAGCCTTGCGTTTTATTATGGCAGTGCACTTTCCAGTTGATTGATGGTGCCAAGTCTTTCATGATGTTTAAAACAGAAATAACTATCACGAATCTACTCCTAGTATCATAGTGACTTGGGCTTCAGAGTCTCAAATTTTGGCAGCACCTTAGCCTTCATTACGCCACGGAGCCTTCCTGGTCCACTTCGGCTTGGGTGAGCCAGTACGATCTGTACATCGTAACGAAGCTTGTATGGAGTCGCCATTGCTAATGGTGGCAGATTGGTTTTTTACCGCTATTTCGGGGCTTAGGATCATCGTTCTCAGTCATCGCGTTTCCAAAAAACACGATTTTTTTGTAAAGTTTTCATTTAAATATTGAGGTCGACTTTCCTAAATTTGTTACTTCGCGACCTGGCGATCTTGATTTCTGTCAGTAGCCCATTGATTTACAAAGGGAAAAACAGAGACTCTCTGAGTTATTCTCCTCTTTAGTATCTACAACCGTTCTAAGGCCACCTTGGCCCGGACTATCCCGTAACACCAGGAACCCCCGCTGGCATTTGCCTCGGGGGTTTCTTGTTTTTAGGTAGGGAAACTCCCCGGCTCTGGCATTTGTCCCTAGGCGTCACAAGATTTAGGCTGTAGCGCACTCCCTTACCCAAGAAGGAAGCCCCGATGACCTGGTCTGCCCGGCAGTATTCGATGTTTGAACAACAGCGCACCCGTCCCGTCCGGGATCTGGTTGCCGCCATTCCCGCAGGCGACGTACGAACTGCAGTCGACCTGGGGTGTGGCCCCGGCAACTCCACCGAGGTATTGGCCCAGCGTTTCCCCCAGGCGACGATTACTGGCTTGGACAGCTCGCAGGACATGCTGGTCAGCGCCCGTGAGCGGCTGCCGGCACTCAACTTTGAATTGGCCGATATCGGCGCCTGGAAGCCAGCGCAACAGTTTGATGTGATCCTCGCCAACGCCTCGCTGCAGTGGGTACCGGACCACGCCACCCTCTATCCGCACCTGGTGGCGCAATTGACGCCGGGCGGGACGCTGGCGGTGCAAACCCCGGACAACCTCAACGAGCCCGCCCACCGCCTGGCCCGTGAAGTGGCAGCGCAAGGGCCGTGGGCGGACAAGATCGGTGCGGTCAAGCACAACGAGCGCCACGGGGCACGTGATTACTACGAGATGCTGAACAAGCATTGCAGCACCGTCGATGTATGGCACACCACCTATTACCATCCGCTGAGCGGCCATGAGGCGGTGGTGGAATGGTTCAAGGGCACGGGCCTGCGGCCATTTCTGGCGCCGCTGGATGAGGCCGAGCAAGGTGCTTTTCTCGACGTCTATCTGGCGCGTATCCGCGAGGCTTACCCGGCCCTGGCCGATGGCACGGTGTTGCTGCCATTTCCACGGCTGTTCGTCCTCGCGACACGCTGACAGTCAGCCTTCAGGCCTTCAGGAACTCGTCCGCCGACACCACGCTGGCGTAGGCAAATGCCAGTGACGCCATGTAGGCATCATGCACCTGCGCCGCCGGAACGGTCTTGCCATTGAATTCCTGATCGCGGGTAGCACATGCGTCGTGGATCACCGTCACGTTGTAGCCATAGTCCGCCGCTGCGCGAACCACGGCGTCGATGCACATGTGGCTCATGCTACCGACGACCACCAGGTCGGTGATGCTGTGTTGTTCGAGCAACTCGCGCAGGTTGGTCTGGCGAAAAGCGTTTACGAAGTGCTTGAGCACCACCGGCTCGTCGTTTTCGTTCTGCACCTTGGCATGTATATGGGCGCCTTCAGAGCCTGGGGTGAAGAAGGGCGCATCTGCCGAGGTGAACTCATGGCGCACGTGGATCACTGCATCGCCGGCCTGACGAAATGCGTGGAGCACCTGTTGCGCCTTGTCGGCCGCCGCTTCCACACCGGCTAATGGCCACTTGCCTTGGGGGAAGTAGTCGTTCTGGATATCAATTAGGATAAGTGCTTGCTTGGCCATGTGTGTTTTCTCGTGAGGGGTTGATGCGCCCAGTATCGTAGCTGGCGCATGGCGCGGGGATTGGCTCTACCGACAATAACAGGGGGAAAACTGACAATGGCTGTGGAACGCGCGATCGTCGAGCTCGGCGTGCTGATCTACCGTGGCGCGCAGATGGCGGCAGTACACGGTTTGACCGACCTGTTCGGCGTCGCCAATCGTATCGCCGCCGAGCATCAGAGCCAGCAGCTACCCTTGCTGCGTGTCAGCCACTGGCAGGTCAATGCCGAGGGTACGCCTGTCCGGGCATTTGACAGCCAGCCGGGCCCCGATCAACCGTTGATGGCCGTGCTGGTGCCGCCGTCGATTGGCGAGTTTTGCGAAGAACAGGCGCCGCCCGCGCTGTTGCACTGGCTGCGCCAGCAACATGCGGCCGGCACCGTACTGGGAGGTGTGTGCATCGGTTCGATCATGCTGGCGCGCAGCGGCTTGCTCGATGGGCGTAGCGCCACTGCCCACTGGTCTTCTTCCAGCGCCTTCGCCAGTCGTTTTCCTGCGGTGCGCCTGGAGGCCGACAAGCCTATCGTCGATGATGGCGACCTGATTACCACTGCCGGGCTGATGGCCTGGTCCGAGCTGGGCCTGCGCCTCGTCGACCGCCTCATGGGTCCGAGCATCGCCGCCGACACCGCGCGCTTTCTGGTGATTGAGCACAGTGACAGCGCCAGCCAGTGCGGCAGCAATTTTGCGCCGATCCTCGGCCATGGCGACGCGGCCATTCTCAAGGTCCAGCACGCGTTACAGGCCAGTGGCGCGGTGGATGTCTCCCTCGCGGCGATGGCTCAGGCCGCCGGCCTGGAAGAGCGCACTTTCCTGCGCCGGTTTCGCACTGCCACCGGCCTGAAACCCACCGAGTACTGTCAGCACCTGCGGGTGGGCAAGGCGCGACAGATGCTGGAGTTCACCACTACCACCATTGATCAGATTGCCTGGACTGTGGGCTATCAGGACCCCAGCGCCTTTCGCGGGATCTTCAAAAAAATCACCGGCCTTGCGCCCAGTGATTACCGCAACCGATTCGGCGTCAGGGCCCCGACCTGAATCCCGAACACGCCAACCCCCTATGTGTGAGCGGGCTTGTCGGATCGCCGCATCGCCGCGAAGACGTCGGCCCAGCCA
Organism: Pseudomonas sp. DD1; assembly: GCF_044510355.1. Lineage (NCBI taxonomy): Bacteria > Pseudomonadati > Pseudomonadota > Gammaproteobacteria > Pseudomonadales > Pseudomonadaceae > Pseudomonas > Pseudomonas sp. DD1. The sequence goes on from NZ_MSAJ01000001.1 coordinate 58,542, forward strand.
ACATTGATGTTGACTGACCCACTGCTTTCGCGAGCAAGCCCGCTCCCACAGGGGATCTGCGCTTAACTGACTGGCATTAGGGCTTGCCCGCGATAGCGGTGGACCAGTCAGAGAGGCACTCACTGATAGACCGCTATCGCGGACAAGCCCATATTTTTAATCGCCCCGCGCCCTGGATCGTGCAGAACGCCGGACCCTCCTCGGCCCGTCGTGCAGAATGATGCAGGCCAAATGCTACTGCTCCCTCCCTAACCACTTGATCCGCCAACCCTTTGCCCCGACTGCGCCTTGGCCTGATAGCTGCAACCCTTGCACTACACACCTGCAAGCCTTGCCCAAGGGGGACGCATGACCCCGACCAACCGCAAAAAAGCCGTGGTGGCGCACTCGGTCCGGCCCGATGCACCGTTGCACGAAGTGGAAACCAACCGCGCCCTGGCCCGTTGGCTGGCGCAGATCCTCGGGCTCGACTACGGCGCCGACCTGCATGCCCCCGCCGATCTTTACCTGCTGCCAACCCAGACCCTGATAGGCGCGGCCCAGGCACTGAGCCTGGGCGTGAAGGGGCCGGAGGACTTGTGGGGCGGTTATGTGGACCACGATTTTATCTGCACCAAAGCTATCACCCATGGCCTGCACGCCCCTGATGCAGTGGCCCCCGAGGGCTGGTCGCCGCTGTTTGCCGAGCGGGTACGCGGGGTAGTTCTCGATGGCTTGAGCGTGTTTGCCATGGAGGATGCCCGCATCGCCGCCACACAGTTGCTGGACAGTGGGCCGATTCGCCTGAAGCCGGTGCATGCCTGTGCCGGTCGTGGTCAGGAGGTGATCGAAAGCCTCAAGCAATTGGAGCTGATCCTCGCCCGCCCGGCCATGCCAGAGCTGTTCGCTCAAGGCGTAGTACTGGAGCAGGATCTACAGGAGGTCGTCACCCACAGTGTCGGCCAGAGCTTTATTGGCGGTCGTGTATTCAGTTACTGCGGCGAGCAATACCTGACCCAAGACGGGCAGGGCGAAGCGGTCTATGGCGGCTCCAACCTGCTGGTGGTACCGGGGTATTACGACGCGTTGCTGGCCCTGGCGCTGGACGATGACGTGCGCCTGGCCATCGAGCAGGCACAAGTGTTCGATAACGCCGCCGATGAAGCCTATCCTGGGTTTTATGCCTCGCGGCGCAATTACGATATCGCCCAGGGCCTGGACAGCCAAGGCACGCGCCGCAGCGGGGTGCTGGAGCAGTCCTGGCGCATGGGCGGTGCCAGTAGCGCCGAGGTCGCGGCGCTGCAGAGTTTTATCAATGATCCCGGCCTGCGCGCGATTCGTGTGTCGTCCGTCGAAACCTATATCGACCAGCCACTGCCCGCCCATGCGATCGAGATCTTTCGCGGTCCGGCAGAGCACGGCGACTTTCTTCTCAAGTACGTAACGGTCCAACCTTATGACGGCTAGAAGCGAAACCATCACCATTGATATCGACGACGAACAGATGAGCGGGACCTTCCTCAGCCCCAAATCAAAAGTGCCGGGTGTGTTGTTTGTGCATGGCTGGGGCGGTAGCCAGGAACGGGACCTGGAACGGGCCAAAGGTATCGCCGGCCTGGGCTGCGTGTGCCTGACCTTTGATCTGCGCGGGCACGCGGGCAACGGCATCCCCTTGTCGCGGGTCACCCGCGAAGACAACCTGCGGGACTTGCTGGCGGCCTATGATCGATTGCTGGCGCACCCGGCCATCGACACCTCGGCGGTAGCGGTGGTGGGCACCAGTTATGGCGGCTACCTGGCGGCGATCCTCACGTCATTGCGCCCGGTGCGCTGGCTGGCGCTGCGGGTACCGGCGCTGTACCGCGACCAGGAATGGCACACGCCCAAACGCGACCTGGATAAAGTCGACTTGATGGATTACCGCAGCACCCTGGTGCACGCCCAGAGCAATCGCGCATTGCATGCGTGTGCGGCGTTTACCGGTGATGTGTTGATTGTCGAATCGGAAACCGATGACCACGTGCCCCACTCCACCATCATGAGCTACCGGGCTGCATGCCAGCAGACCCATTCGCTGACCCACCGGATCATCGACGGTGGCGATCACTCCTTGAGCGACCCGGTGTCCCAGCAGGCCTACACCTCGATCCTGGTGGACTGGATCACCGAGATGGTGGTGGGCGAGCGCTTGAGCATCATCCAATCCTGATGACGGGTTTCACGCGGGTGTTTTCTTCACCCGCAAGGCCTTGGCCTTCGCCTCCACCGTGAGGTACATCAGCAGCGCTACCAGCAGCGGCAAAATAAAATAGATCGCCCGGTAGGCAATCAATCCGGCGAGCAGGCTGCCCCGTGACGCTTCATGTTGCAGCAGCGCGATAAACACCGCTTCCAGCACGCCAAGGCCGGCCGGAATATGCGTCAGCACGCCGGCGATCGCGCTGATCAGCAACACCCCCAGCACCAGCGGGTAGTCCAGCTTCGCCGGCAGCAAGGTGAAAATCACGGCCGCCATCAGCGACCAGTTCAACGCGCCGAGCGCCAGTTGCAGACACGCCATGCGCAGCGACGGCAGGTTGATCTCGATCCCGCGAATCGACCAGGCGCGCTTCTTCGAGAACTGACACGCAGCCAGATAGCCGAGGCTCGCAACGATCAGCAACACGCCAACCCCTTGCAGCGCGCCGCTACTGAGCTTCCAGCCCGGTGGCATCGTCACCAGGCCGCTGCTGAACACCACGCCGGCCAGGGCCATATAGCCAAACCAATTGGTGGCCAGGCTCAAGCCGAGGATTTTTGCGATATTGCCGTTGCTCACCCCCAGCCGCGAATACAGCCGATAGCGCATGGCAATCCCGCCGACCCAGGCGCTGAGGTTGAGGTTGAACGCATAGCTGATGATGCCCACCGGCAGGATCTGCTTCCAGCGCAAGGGCTGGCGGATGTAGGTGCGGCCGATCAGGTCAAAGCACGCATACACCAGGAAACTGCACAGGGTCAGCCCGGCGGCGATCCACAAGGTGCGCAGCTTGAAGTCGCCGAGGGTGTCGAACACCTCGCTCCAGTCGATACGCCGGGCGAGCAGGGTGAAGAGCACGATCAGCAGCAGAAAGAACGCGATGGTCAGCGGTTTCTTCCAGCGCTTGAAACCGCGGGGGCTGGCATCAGCCGTGTGGGCTTGGCTCATGGTCCTGGCTCCGGTCATGGACAAAGGGTTTCAAGCGCGGTTTATGGGCAGGCAACCAGCCGGTCCAGGCCGGGAAATGTCGCAGCACATGGAACACCACAAACCCCACGGTCACCCGCCATAACCAGCCGCGTGGGGTACGGTTTTCCGGCATGGTCTTGCAGTGGTTGCGGCTCAAGTCTTCCAGGCGCTCGAACAACTGTTGATTGAACCCCCGGTCATGAATCAGCACGTTGGCTTCCAGGTTCAACGACAGGCTCAACGGGTCGAGGTTGCTCGAGCCCACGGTGCTCCAGGCTTCGTCCACCAGGGCTACCTTGCCGTGCAACGGGCGCTGGCAATATTCGTGGATCACCACGCCTTCCTTGAGCAGGTAGTCGTAGAGCATGCGAGCCGCCAGCTTGGCCAGCAGCACATCGGGCTGGCCCTGCATGATCAGTTGCACCTGCACCCCACGCCGCGCGGCATTGCGCAGTTCGCGCAGCAGACGATAACCGGGGAAGAAATAGGCATTGGCGATCACCACGCGCTGGCGGGCGTGGCGCAGGGCGTGCAGGTAGGCTTCTTCGATATCGGAGCGGTGTTGCAGGTTGTCGCGGTAGATCAGGCGTACCAGGCCATCACCTTCCTCTGTAGCCCAGGCAGGCCGTTGCTGACGTCGCCAGCCACGCCGCGTACGCACCGGGCGCCCGCTTTGTGCCAGGGCAAAGTGATGCAAGTCGGCCACGGCCGGCCCGATCACCTGCACCGCATAATCCTGCTTGGCCTCGGGCCCGAAGTCCGCCAGGTGGTCGGCGGAAAAATTGATCCCGCCGATAAACCCCACCGTGGCATCTACCACCACGATCTTGCGGTGCAAGCGGCGAAACCAGTTGGTGCGAAACCCCAGGGTCTTGGGCGCCGGGTCAAACATCTGCACCGTGACCCCGGCCTGGGCCAATTCGCCGAGAAACCCCGGGCTCAGTTCGCCACAGCCAAAGCCATCAAGGCTGACCACCACCTTCACCCCGCGCTGTGCGGCCTCGATCAGAATCCCGTGCAGTTCATGACCGACCTTGTCCTCGAACAGAATAAAGGTCTCCAGGAGGATTTCCTGGCGAGCCTGGCGCAGGGCCTCGAATACCTTGGGGAAGTACGCCTCACCGTTTTCCAGCAACTCCACTTGGTTGCCGGGCTGCCAGGCGTAGTCCAGATCCCTGGCCCTGGTGTCATCTGGTGGCTGATCGGTGGCGATGTGTTCCACGGCGCCGTTCATAACTCAATCTCCACCGACAGCGGCGCGTGATCCGACAGGTGCGACCAGGGGCGAGTTGTCAGCACTTGCGGCTGATGGACCTTGAGGTTGCGCACATAAATGCGGTCCAGTGCCAGCAGTGGCAGGCGCGCCGGAAACGTACGGGCCGGTTTACCGTGGGCTTGCACGAACACTTCCTGCAGGCCGCTGTGGCTCAGGTCAGCCTGCTGGCGCCAGTCATTGAAGTCGCCGGCGACGATCAACGGTGCTTCGCCGGGGATCTCGGCGACCCGCTGCGCCAGCAGTTTCAGCTGCTGTTGGCGGTGAACCTCGCGCAGTCCCAGGTGTACGCAAATGGCATGCACCTCCCGGCCGGTGCCGGGCAGGCGCAACACACAATGCAATAGCCCGCGGCTTTCGTGACCGCTCTGGGAGATGTCGAGGTTGTCATAGCGAATGATCTGGAATTTCGACAGCAATGCATTGCCGTGGTCGCCATGGGGGTACACCGCGTTGCGCCCGTAGGCGAACTGCGGCCAGATACTGTCGGCGAGAAACTCGTACTGCGGCATGCTCGGCCAGTTGCTGTAGCGCCGGGGGTGGTGCTCATGGGTGCCATGCACCTCCTGCAGGAACACCACATCGGCAGCCACGCCGCGCACCGCCTCGCGCAATTCCGGCAGGATGAAGTGTCGATTGAGGGCAGTGAAGCCCTTATGAGTATTGACCGTCAGCACCTTGAAGCGGGTGATGGCAGCGCTGGGCGTGACAGGCACCCATTCTGGAATCACAGCCATGGTGGCTCCCGTGGGTTGGCGGGGCAGTGGCCTCCGTTCGTTAATGGCTGACTGTGGTGTTCGAAGGAAAGTTTCGACGGTCCTACAAACGGCACATCCATGGCGTGAACGGCGCTGCGCAGGATTTTCATGGCCCACTGCGCAGGATTGGTTACAAGCCAAACCGAACTTGCCCGGCATATATCCGTCAGTTCCTTACAGACCCTTCTGAAAGGAGCCCGGAGTTTTGCTGAATTTTAAGACTGCACTGCTACTCGGCGCGCTGCTGATGGGTGGCAATGGCGCGCTATTGGCCGCCGATCCCGCCCCCGAGCCGCAAGCACCGGCCAAGCCGGAACTGCTGGTCGAGGGCGGCCTGTTGGGGGCGATCAGTTCCAGCATTGATGACGTCCAGGAAAAGCTCGACCTCAACCAGAACCTGGTGGCTGCCTGGCGCCTGCGGGCCGATCGGGCCGCCGCTGAGGTAGGGCGTCTGGTCGACCAGACGTCGGAACGCTCGCCGTGGAGCGTGGTCAGGGACTTCCTGATGTTGTCCGGCGTGTGGATCGGCGCCTTCGCCCTTCTGACCCTGGCAGGACGCTGGTTGGTCGCCCGCTTGAGTCGACAGCGCTTTATCCAGCCGCGTCAGCGCCTCCAGGCGTTATTGGGCTATGTGATTCCCTACACGGTTCCGGCGCTGATCTGCCTGCCGCTGACTCTGTACTTTAGTCATTTCCTGCAAGCTTCCGTGGGCCGCGCGCTGGCGCTGTGTTTTGCCTACGCCACCAGTAGCGGTATTTTCTCCACTTCCGTTTTGCTGTGCGTAATCGTCATGTTCAACGTCGGACACAAGCGCCCGGCGGTACGCATAATTCGTCAGTACTGCCCCGCGCCACTGTTTCTGATCGGCTTTCTGGCCGCCCTCAGCGATGCCCTGACCAGCCCGCAGATCGCCCGCCAGTTGGGCGGCAATATCACCAGCAGCATCGCGGTGTTTACCGGTTTGGTGGCGTCGGTGATTTTTGGCCTGATGGTGGTGCGTCTCCGCCGGCCCGTGGCGCACCTGATCCGCAATCGGCCGTTGGCCCAGCGTTTGAAGCAGCCGGCGTTGCAGGAGTCGCTGCGGATTTTTTCCGGGTTGTGGTTCTGGCCGATCCTGCTGATGGTGCTGGTCTCGGCGATCAACCTGATCGGCGCTGGTGAAGACAGCCAGAAAGCCCTGCGTTGCGCACTGTTCACCACTGTTTTGCTGATCGGCACAGTGTTTCTCAGCACCGTGTTGCAGCATTTGTTCAAGTCCCGCAGCTCGGCGACGATCCAGCGCAGCAGTGCCTACAAGGAACGCTTCCTCAGCTTGCTGCACGCACTGTTGCGCATGGTGATGGCCATCGCGTTTATCGAGATCCTCGGGCGCATCTGGGGCGTGTCGCTGTTCGAGTTTGCTCAACGCAACGCCGTGGGCCGGGCGATCAGCGACTCCCTGAGCAGCATCGGCCTGATCCTGTTGATGACCTGGTTGTTCTGGGTGGTGCTCGACACCGCTATCCAGGAAGCACTGAAGCCACCAGCCAGCAAACGCTCCAGCCGCCAACCGAGCACGCGGGTCAAGACCATCCTGCCGCTGTTGCGCAATGCGGTGAAGATCATCCTGGTGGTGATTTGCGCCATCACCACCATGGCCAACCTGGGGATCAACGTCGCGCCCCTGCTGGCCGGTGCCGGAGTGGTCGGGCTGGCCATCGGTTTTGGCTCCCAGCAATTGGTGCAGGATGTGATCACCGGGTTGTTCATCATCATCGAAGACACCTTGTCCATCGGCGACTGGGTAGTGCTCGACTCCGGCCACGCCGGTACGGTGGAGGGCCTGACCATCCGCACCCTGCGCCTGCGCGACGGCAAGGGCTTTGTGCATTCGGTGCCGTTTGGCCAGATCAAGGCGGTCACCAACCAGTCGCGGCAATTTGCCTATGCGTTCTTCTCGGTGCAGTTCACCTATGACACCGACGTGGACGAGGCCGTGGAACTGATCCGCGAAGCCGGGCAGTCGATTCGCGACGATGTGTTCCTCAAGTACAACCTGCAAGGCCCGCTGGAAGTGTTTGGGGTCGATAAGATGGACCTCAATGGCGTGGTCCTGACGGCGCAGTTCCGTACGGTGTCCGGTGGGCAGTACGCGGTCAGTCGCGCTTTCAACCAGCGTCTGAAAAAGCTTGTGGATAACTGCCCCGCAGTACACTTCGCGCAAACTTATCCACAGCCGGTGCTTTTGCCGCAGCGTGTGGCGCAGATTGAGGAGGAGGGCGCGCTGCCCAAAGCCACTTAGTAAGTGACGGTTGCGCTACAAACCCGCAAAATGCAACGATTCTGGTAAACACCTACGGCATGGCATCACCGCCTGTCGATACTAGCCATCGTTCCAAACAGACCGGGCCTGCTCAATCTATGCGAATGCGCCTTATGTTACTGGGCGGCGGGAATGCTCTCGGGCAAGCGCTGATTCGCCTCGGTGCGGAGGAAGATATCGGTTTCCTCGCCCCGCGCCCGCCCCAAGACGGCTGGGATGCCGCCAGCCTTACCCAGTTGCTCGACGACACCCGTCCCGATGCCTTGATCAACCTCGCCTATTATTTCGACTGGTTCCAGGCCGAGAGCGTGAACGAGGTTCGCCTGGCCGGGCAGGAATCCGCCGTCGAGCGCCTGGCGGAATTGTGCCAGCACCACAGCATCACGCTGCTGCAACCTTCCAGCTACCGGGTGTTTGATGGCTCGCGCGCCACCGCCTACAGCGAAAAAGACGAGCCGGTGCCCCTGGGCCTGCGTGGCCAGGCGCTATGGCGCATTGAACAGAGTGTGCGCGCTACCTGCCCGCAGCATGTGCTGCTGCGTTTTGGCTGGTTGCTCGATGACAGCGTCGATGGCACGCTGGGACGTTTTCTGGCGCGTGCCGAGAAAACCGAGGAGTTGTTGCTGGCCGACGATCGACGGGGTAACCCGACACCGGTGGACGATGCGGCACGGGTGATCATCTCGGTGCTTAAGCAACTCGATTGTGCGGCACCGTTGTGGGGCACCTACCACTATGCGGGGCAAGAGGCGACCACGCCTGTGGCCCTTGGCCAGGCGATCCTCAGCGAAGCGCGTAACTTCCATGCGCTGGCGGTCGAAGCGCCGACGGCCCAAGCCCATGCCGCGCGGCCGGATGCCGCCGACGAGCCGCAACATGCGGTGCTGGCCTGCAAGAAGATCCTGCATACATTTGGCATCAAGCCACGGGCGTGGCGTGCGGGACTGCCGGCGTTGCTCGATCGCTTCTACCGGCATCACTAGCTGACTGAACACAAAAAAATGTGGGAGCCCGGCTTGTGTAGGAGCTGGCTTGCCTGCGATGCAGACACCCCGGTCTATCAAAGACACTGAGGTGATGCTGTCGCAGGCAAGCCAGCTCCCATACAAGCCAGCTCCCACATTGTTGTTTGGCGTTTGTTACGTCGGGTTTAGAACTTGTAGCCGATACCGACCATGTAGACCATCGGATCCACGTCCACATTGACCTTGGCGCGGGTACCCGCTGGCAGAGCACTGTTCTCTACGGTGGCCTTGGTGCTGATGTCGATATAGCGCACCTGACCGTTGATCATCCACTTGTCGTTGATCATGTAGTCCATGCCGACCTGCGCGGCCCAACCCCAGGAGTTCTCGGCCTTGAAGTTGTTGAAACCTTGGCCCTGGGCGCTGCTGCCAACGTGTTCGTCATAGATCCAGGTGTAGTTGATACCGGCACCGACGTAAGGCTGGAACGCCGACTTGCTGTCCAGCGGGTAGTACACCACGCTCAGGGTTGGTGGCAGGTGCTTGAGGGTACCGAGCTTGCCGTTGGCAGCGTCGAGGCCGGTGTTCTTGATCTTCACATCATGCTCGAACGGGGTGGCGGCCAGCAGCTCGATACCGACGTGGTTGGTCAGCATGTAGGCGAAGTTCAGACCCAACTGCGTGTCGCTGCTCATGGTCGCCTTGCCACCCAGGTTGGTGCCGGCCAATGGGCCCTGGTCAACCTTGACGCTGCCGCTGTCGGCCTTTGGGTTAACGGTGATAGCACCGGCGCGAACGAGGATGTCGCCAGCCTCGTGGGCGTGGGCGATAGGGGCGGCGAGTGCAAGCGCGAAGAGGGAAGCGCTGAGCAGTGACTTGTGCATGAGTGGCTCCAAAGGACGTTTTTAGTTGGCTGTGTCCAATGGTAAAGATCGTTGCGGCCGGGCCTTTGACTCAGCTCAATGAAACGGCGATCAGCCAAATACACCGCGCCCACATTGCAATAGCGGTGCTATTGAGGGCGGGGTTTAGTTCGGCAACTCGTAGATGTAGATCTTCTCGGCGTCCATCTGATAGCCAGCATCCGCCAGTTCGCTGGTAGACGGCTTGACCTGCATCTGGCCTTCGATCCAGTACGGCTGGTACAACTCTTCCAGCTTCACGCCGATCTCACTGCGCACATGCACGATCTGGTTCGACGGCGGGGGCGGCACGTGGATGCAGGCGCCGAAGTACGGCACCAGCAGAAACTCAGTGGTGCGGCCTTCCTCGCTGACCTCCAGCGGCACGATGTAGCCCGGCAGGCGGATATGCTGGCCGTTGAGGGTGGCTACCACCGGCGCGTTGGGCAAATCCTGTTTGGCCGCTGGCGCAGCTTCCGCCGCCAGGGCGTCGGCCATGTTCGACAGGTTGTGCAGCGGTGTCATGTTCGGCACTTCCACCGGGGCATCCGGCGGAATCATTTCTTGCCATGACAAGTCTCGGGGCGCCTCGGCCCAGGCGGGCAGGGCCACCATCAGTAACAGCGCAAGCAGGGCACGGCGCATCAAAGCCTTCCTTATAAACGGATCGACAGACCATCGGCCAACGATTGGCGATAGGCGCGCCAGGCCGGCACGCTGCCCATCAGCAGGGCGGCGACCAGAATACCGGCGAGCAGCGTCCATTCATACGGGCTGGGCAGCGCGAGCGGCAGATCCAGGCCGTAATTGGCCTGCAAATAGCCACGGGACGCGGCGATGCACACATACAGCAGGCCAACCCCCGCGACCACTCCGGCCAGCGCCAGGGCGAAGGCCTCGAAAATCAGCAGGCTCGCAATGTGCCACGGTCGTGCGCCCACCGAGCGCAGGATCGCCATTTCCCGGCGGCGCTCATTGAGGCTGGTGAGGATCGCGGTGAGCATGCCGATCAATCCGGTCAGCACCACAAACAGCGAGATCACGAACAGCGCCTTTTCTGCGGTGCCCATCATGCTCCATAACTCTTGCAAGGCCACGCCGGGGAGGATCGCCAGCATCGGCTCGCCGCGAAATTCGTTGATCTGCCGTTGCAGGGCAAAGGTCGAGATCTTGTTATTCAAACCCAGCATAAACGCGGTAATGGCTTGCGGCGTGAGGTCCATATTGCGCGCCTGGTCGGCACTGATCCGGCCTTTGCCCTGGGCGGGCACGCCGTTGTGCCAGTCGATATGGATCGCTTCCATGCCGCCCAGGCTAATGTGCAGCGTGCGGTCCACCGGGGTGCCGGTGCGTTGCAGGATACCGACCACGGTGAAGGGTTTGTCATCGTGCTTGACCAGGCTGACCACCGCCACGCCGTGGGCCAGTACCAGCTTGTCGCCGAGCTTGTAATGCAGGGCGTCGGCCACTTCGGCGCCGAGCACCACTTCAAACGGGTCGGTATCAAACGCGCGGCCACTGGCCAGTTGCAGGTTCTGTTTGCGGCCGTACTGGTAGTGTTCGAAGTAGGCTTGGGTGGTGCCCATCACCCGGTAACCGCGATGGGAGTCGCCCAGGGACATGGGGATCGCCCATTTCACCTGCGGGCTGGCGGCAAAGTGCTCGAAGCTGTCCCAGCGGATGTTGTTAGTCGCGTTGCCAATGCGAAACACCGAATACAGCAGCAGGTTGACCGAGCCGGAGCGGGCGCCGACGATCAGGTCGGTGCCGCTGATGGTGCTGGCAAAGCTGGCGCGGGCCTCGGTACGCACACGCTCTACCGCCAACAGCAGGCACACCGACAGGGCGATGGCGAATGCAGTCAGGATCGCGGTAAAGCGGCGGTTTGCCAGGCTGGCCATGGCTAGACGGAACAAATACATCTCAAACCTCGAGCGGCGTGGCGGCGCGATTAAGCTCGGCCAACGACAGGTTGCGGTCAAACAGCGAAGCCAGGCTCTGGTCATGGCTGACGAACAACAGGCTGGCGCCCGCTTCGCGGCATTCGGCGAACAACAATTGAAGAAAGGCTTCCCGGGCGTCGTGGTCCAGGGCCGAGGTCGGTTCGTCGGCGATCACCAGTTCCGGCTGGCCGATCAATGCCCGGGCGGCGGCCACCCGTTGTTGCTGGCCGATCGACAGCGCATCGGCGCGTCGCCCAAGCAAATCAGGGTCCTTGAGGCCCAGGTGTGCGAGCAAGGTAGCGGCGGCCTGGTCGACACTGCCGTGGCGCTGGATCGCCCGCTGTGCGCGTAGCTTGGAGAAATGGCAGGGCAGTTCGACGTTCTCGCGGACTGAGAGAAACGGCAGCAGGTTGAACTGCTGGAAGATATAGCCGGTGTGGTCGACCCGAAACCGATCGCGGGCGCCGGCCGACAGTTTGGTCAACTCCTGGCCCAGCAGGCGAATGCTGCCGCGATTGGGGATCTGCACTCCACCCAGCAGGCCGAGCAAGGTGGTTTTGCCACTGCCGCTGGGGCCTTTCAGAAACAGGGTTTCCCCTGGCTCCAGGCGAAATGCCGGGATGTCCAGCAACTGGGGGTGACCGGGCCAGTTAAAGCCCAGGTCGGACAGTTCGATCAGTGCTTGGGTCATGGGAACTCAGTATCACCTGCAGAGCGCGGTCAACTGTGGAGGCGGGCTTGCCTGCGATGGTATCGACGCGGTGTCACTGATCCACCGCGTCGTCTGCATCGCAGGCAAGCCCGCTCCTACATCAACCGTGTGGAGTCAGAATTTCAGGGTCGCGGCCTGAGGCGTCGCTTCAACACCCTGCTGGCCGCTCGGGCCGATCAGTTGTACCTGAATTTTCTGGGTGGCGGGGAAGGTCTTGAAGATGTTCGCCAGATCGAGGTTTTTCAGCGCTGCGGGGCTGGCGCAGGTGAACTGGTAGTGGGCGTGGATTTCGCTGTGATCATGGTCATGGGCGGCCGCGCCTTTGCCATCAGTGGCGTGGTCATGATCATCGTCTGGCTTGTCGCCAAACAGCGGGCTTTCCAGCTCCTGGCTACTGACCACGCAACCGGCGGCCTTGGGCAGGCTGAACAGCACCAGCGGTTGTTCCAACTGCTTGCGGGCGGCGGCGAGCTTGGCTTTGTCGGCGTCGGTGGTGGCCAGGTGCTCGAAGCCCACCAGATTCATCGCCGGGCTTTCCAGCTCCAGTTCCAGCGCCTTGCCGTCCAGCACCGCGTTCAGGCGGCCAACACCGTGCTCGTGGGCGTCCAGGCTGCCATGTTCATGGTCATGATCGTGGTTATGTTCGTCAGCGGCCTGGGCGGCCAGTGGCAACAGGGCAAACGGCAAAGCGAGCAACAGGCGGCGCATAGCGAGACTCCAGGGCGTGAATGAAGATTTTGTTATGTGATCTTATAACAAAAGAGTCGAGAGTTTGACCGCCTGCTTGGCGTTGCGCAAGGCACATGGGAGCATGCTCGTCAGAAAAGTGCTGGAGGACGAGCAATGATGCGAATTCGTGGAACCATCGGCGAGCTGCCTGTGGATTTGACTCTGGAGCTGGACGACAGCGATTGGGCGCGGCTGGGCGTGCACCTGCAGACGGCCACGCCGGTGACGGGCGAAGTACCGGCTGCCCCGGCGCCGGTCAACCAGGACGAGAGCCTGTGGCAGGCCGCCCAGGACCTGCTGCGTGAGGCCGGGCAACTCAGCGGGTTGGAATTGTCGGATCGCCTCGAAGGGCTGGCCGGCAGCGCCCCGGCGGGCAAGCGCCTGTTGGTGCGCCTGCGCCATAGCGCCAAGGTGAAGGTGTCCAGCGGCGGGGATACGCCGCAGTACAGTTGGATCGCTGATTAGTACAGCGCGGCGAACAACTTGCGGCGATACACCGTGACCAGCGGGTGGTCGTTGCCCAGCAACTCGAACACTTGCAGCAGCGTCTTGTGCGGCAGGCCTTCGTTGTAGCTGCGGTTGCGGATAAACAACTTGAGCAAGCCTTCCAGCGCCGCGTCGTATTGCTGGCGAGCCAATTGCTGCACGGCCAGTTGATACGCCGCTTCATCGTCCTGCGGGTTTTGCGCCAGGCGGGCCTTGAGGTCAGCGGTATCCGGCAGGTCGGCAGCCTGGCGCAGGAACGTGATCTGCGCCTTGGCGCCGGCGAGGGCGGCCTTGTGAGCATCGCTCTTGACCGCATCCAGCACGGCCTGCGCCTCGCCCAGTTCACCGCGTTCGGCCAGGCAGCGGGCGTAGAGGATCAGCGCGGCGGCGTTGGTGTTGTCTTCACCGAGCAAGGCCACCAGCACCGCCTCGGCCTCACTGATGCGGCCTTCGGCAAACAGCGCCTGGGCCTGTTCCAGCGGGTCCGCCTCAGCCGGTGGCGGCATCTGCACATGGGGCTCCAGCAGCGCGCGAATCTCAGACTCCGGCTTCGCCCCGGCAAACCCATCCACCGGCTGGCCGTCCTTGAACAGCACCACGGTCGGCAGGCTGCGAATGCCAAAGCGCGCGACAACATCCTGCTCGGCTTCGCAATCGACCTTGGCCAGCAGCAACTCGCCCTGATAACTCTCGGCAATCTGCGCCAGCAGCGGCATCAACGCCTTGCACGGCGCACACCACTCGGCCCAGAAATCCACCAGCACGGGTTTGTGGAACGAATTTTCGATGACAGCCTGATCGAAGGTGGCGGTGGTGACATCGAAAATGTACGGCGTGGGCTCACTCATGGAGGTTCTCAATGACGCGTGGGATGGGGCAACTATAAAGACTGGCGGGCTCTATCGGAAGCAGCGCAAGGATCAAGCACGAGATACGTGCCAAAAAGGGTCCTGATACCAGTCACGAGGGAACCCCATCGCTTTTAGGTTGAGGTGGGGGAAGTCGCTGATCAGGTGATAAAGGTGCTGGTCCCAGTGAGTGTGGGGGCTTATCTGATGCATCAAATGGTTAAGCATGCAAAGTGTCGAAAAAATGCGGGTATGGGGCCCTGGCTGGAGCAGATGGTTTGGCCACGGGAAGTTGGCTTTCCTGGGTAATTCAGGACGAATACCCAGTTGCCGATTCCACATTCTTGAGTGATGGGCGCACATGTTTCGCACAGTGGTCAAGGTGTGAAGCCAGGACTGCAGCAGTGGCGCGGGGAGCCCCAGTCGCCTGGCAACGGCTTTTTTATCCGCGTCCTTGGCCAGGCCCTTGTAGAGATGGGAGAGGTCGCCCAGCGTCAACTCTTCCAGCATGGCCCAACCCGGCATGAGAGAGGGGTGGTCATAGGTATTTGGATAGTGGCGCGCGTAGCTTTCTTTGGCTCTTTGACGCTTGAGATGGTCTTTTCGATTGTCGTCTGTGTGTAGTCGGTCGACGCGCAAACATTCGCGTTCATAGTCACGGGTCGCCACAGACTGTCTGGTGTGTAGCGTTGCAAGCAGGCGCTGGTGGTCAAATGTCGGGTGAAAAGCCTGGCTGTCGATGTACCAATGGCTGCCGTAGGTGGGGCCCATGTGATTACTGATGACTGCACGGGAGGCGATCTCGACCCGCTCAATGGCATCCATGGTCAATAGGCGCAGGCGACGGTCAAAATCGTAGAGTCGTGCCAACTGGTGAAAATGGGTGCCGGCATGGAAGTGGTGGTCGATATCTTCCGACTGTTGGAAAGGCCGCATATAGGGGCTTAATCGAAAGAAACTGACCGATTGCAGGAAGCGCCGGGCGCCTGTTTCATCTTCAATGATCAAGCCCCGAGACTTGAGCAGCTCCAACTGGGCCGGGACATCAAGGGCTGGTTTGTCGAACGCCCTCATGCTGGAAAACCAGCAGGCATAAAAAACCCGCACAATTTGTGCTTGGTTGCTGGCGCAACCAGAGGCATGGCGGGTGTATTGCCAAGCAGATTATGCAACTGCCCAGGTTTTTGCAACGCCCTTGGAGGGGCGCTGAGCGGCGAAAAAACGGGGAAATGCATGCAGGTCGATCGTCCAGGCCGCGTGCGGGAGAACGCTATTTTCCATGTCCTGCCGGGCGCTGTCTTAGCCACTCTATTGCTGAAAATTTGTAACTGAGAGGCCTAGCGTCGTGAATGGTACAGACTCACCCTGCGAAACTCCCAAGGCTCCGCCAGGTCCGGCAGGGTCAGCGCCTCGAGGATGCCCAGCCGCTGATAATCCGCATGCTGGAAATCCCGTACCCGCGAGTCGGCGACCAGCGCTTCGCGCCCGCGGGTGAGGAATTGATCCAGCAGCGGCAGGTTCGCCCGGTCGTACAGCACGTCGGCCACCAGGATCAGGTCGAAACGATCGGCTTCGGCAAAGAAGTCCGCCGAATAGCCCAAGGTCACGCCATTGAGTTCAGCATTCGCACGGCAGGCGCCGAGCGCCAGTGGGTCCAGGTCACAGGCCACCACTTCCAGGGCGCCGGCTTTCACTGCGGCAATTCCCGCCACGCCGGAGCCGGCGCCAAAATCCAGGACGCGCTTGCCCGCCACCCACTCGGGGTTGGCGGCCAGGTAGCGGGCCAATGCCAGGCCGCTGGCCCAGCAGAAGCTCCAGTAGGGCGGCTCATGCAGGATGCGCCGGGTTTCCTCGGGGCTGAAGGCGCGGTCCATGTTGTCGGCGTCCAGCAGCCACAACGACAGGTCGGTGCCGGGCAACGGGCAGGGCAGCAGTTGCGCGTCGCCGATCAGTTCGCTCAAGGCCCGTTGCAGGTGCAGCGGTGGCGTCATGGGGCGCGCACGAGTTGCAGGGGCCCGGTGGTCTGGGTGATAGCTTGCTCGATACGCACCGCCGGCAGGTGCAGGATCAACTGCCCGGACTGGCTGGCGCGGCCACGCAGTTCAACGCGGGCGCCGGCGGGAAACGCTTGCGGGTTGAAGCGCAGGCGGAAGGCCAATGGTTTGTTGTTGCCGATCAGCACGCTGCTGGCGAGCAGTTGTTGCGGGCGGCTGCGCTCGTCGATCACCAGCAGTGCCAGCTCCACTTCAGCGCCGGCGGGCACACCCGTGAGGGTGCCGCTCACTTCACGCTGGTAGGCCGGCAATGGCCCCAGCGGTTCCTGGCCGGGGATTTTTTTCTCTTGCTGCGGCGTGGGTTGCGGGGCGGCTGGTTTTGGCGCTTCGCTGCTGCAGGCGACCAGAAAACTGAACATTGTGAGTAAAACCAGCGGTCGTAACGGCATGTACGGCTCCAAAAAGGGCAAAAATCCGTGAACTGAACATAAGAAACATAATAGTCAGCCTATATACCGTAAAGGCTATGGCTTGTCTTGCCACGGGGATGCGCTACCATGGCCCTCCCTTTTTTTGTTGCCTGCCACCATGCACTGTCCCTTCTGCGGTGCCAACGACACCAAGGTCATCGACTCGCGTCTGGTCGCCGAGGGCGACCAAGTGCGTCGCCGGCGCGAATGCCTGGCCTGCGGTGAGCGTTTCACCACCTTTGAAACCGCCGAACTGGTACTGCCCCGTCTGATCAAGTCCGACGGCAGCCGCCAGCCCTTCGACGAAGATAAACTGCGCGCCGGTATGCAGCGCGCCCTGGAAAAACGCCCGGTCAGTGTTGAGCGGCTGGAAGCGGCGCTGGCGCATATCAAGCACAAGCTGCGGGCGACCGGTGAGCGCGAGGTCAAGAGCCTGGTGGTTGGAGAACTGGTAATGGGCGAGCTGCAAAAGCTCGACGAAGTTGCCTACATTCGTTTCGCCTCGGTGTATCGACGCTTCCAGGATCTCAATGAGTTCCGTGAAGAGATCGACCGCCTGGCCCGTGAGCCGGTCAAAGAATGAACCCTCATTCTGCAGAACAGGCCGTGCTCGACGCCCATTACATGGCCCGTGCCCTCGAACTGGCGCGCAAGGGCCTGTACACCACCCATCCCAACCCTCGGGTCGGCTGCGTGATTGTGCGCGACGGGCAGATTGTCGGTGAAGGCTGGCATGAACGCACCGGCGAACCCCATGCCGAGCCCAACGCCTTGCGCGCCGCAGGCGATAAAGCCCGTGGCGCCACGGTATATGTGACGCTCGAGCCGTGCAGCCATTATGGCCACACGCCGCCCTGCGCCGATGCGCTGGTGACCGCTGGCGTGGCGCGGGTGGTCGCGGGTATGCAGGATCCGAATCCGGAAGTGGCTGGGCGTGGCATGCAGCGTCTGGCCCAGGCCGGCATCGAGGTGCTCAGCGGCGTACTGGAAAGCCAGGCACGCGCCCTGAACCCCGGCTTCCTCAAGCGCATGGAGCATGGCCTGCCGTTTGTGCGGGTCAAGCTGGCGATGAGCCTGGACGGGCGCACCGCGATGGCCAGTGGCGAGAGCCAGTGGATCACCGGCCCCGCCGCCCGCGCCGCCGTGCAGCGCCTGCGGGCCGAGGCCAGTGTGGTGCTGACCGGCGCCGATACTGTGCTGGCCGATGGCGCGCGCCTGACCGTGCGTGCCGCCGAACTGGGCCTGGATCCGCAAACCACCGCCCTGGCCATGTCGCGCCCACCGTTGCGCGTGCTGATTGACGGCCGCCTGCGGGTGCCGCTCAACGCGCCGTTCTTCAAGGCCGGGCCGGCCCTGGTCATCACCTGTGTGACTGCGGAAAACCAGTTCCCCCGTGGCCCCGAATGCCTGGTGGTACCGGGTGTCGACGGCCAGGTCGACCTGCGCTCGGCGCTGGTGGCACTGGCGGCCCGTGGCGTCAACGAGGTGCTGGTGGAAGCCGGGCCAAGCCTGGCCGGCGCGTTTGCCCAGCAAGGCCTGGTGGACGAGTACGTGATTTTCGTCGCCGGTAAATTCCTCGGTTCCGCTGCCCGCCCCTTGCTGGACTGGCCGCTTGAGAAACTGGCCGACGCCCCCCAACTCAAGATCATTGAAATGCGCGCTGTAGGCGACGACTGGCGAGTCACTGCCATTCCGCTCCCCCCAGCGAGCGTATAATTGCGACCGGTCGCCCCGGCGCCCGCACTGTTTTCCAGGAGAAGGCCATGTTCACCGGCATTATCGAATCCATCGGCAGCATCCGCGCCATGACCCCCAAAGGTGGCGACGTGCGCCTGCTGGTTGAAACAGGCAAGCTGGACCTCGGCGACGTCAAGCTGGGCGACAGCATCGCCGTCAGCGGCGTATGCCTGACGGTCGTCGAACTGCCGGGCAATGGCTTTGCCGCCGATGTCAGCCGGGAAACCCTGGACTGCACCGCGATGAATGACCTCAAGGCCGGCAGCCCGGTCAACCTGGAGAAAGCCCTGACCCCGACCACCCGTCTGGGCGGCCACCTGGTCAGTGGCCATGTCGACGGCGTCGGCGAAGTGGTGGCACGCAGCGAAAACGCGCGGGCCGTGGAATTCCGCATCCGTGCGCCGAAAGAACTGGCCAAGTACATCGCCCACAAAGGCTCGATCACCGTCGATGGCACCAGCCTGACCGTGAACGCCGTAAATGGCGCCGAATTCGAACTGACCATCATTCCCCACACCCTCAGCGAAACCATCATGGCCTCGTACCAGCCGGGTCGCCGGGTGAACCTGGAAGTGGACTTGCTTGCCCGTTACCTGGAGCGCCTGCTGCTGGGCGAAAAGGCCGCAGAGCCTGCAGCCGGTAACATCACCGAAAGTTTTCTGGCCGCTAACGGCTACCTGAAATCCTGACCAAGGGGGTGCCGCGTGGCGCTCAATAGCATCGAAGAACTGGTTGACGATATCCGCCAAGGCAAGATGGTCATCCTGATGGATGACGAAGACCGCGAGAACGAAGGCGACCTGATCATGGCCGCCGAGTTGTGCCAACCTGAGCACATCAACTTCATGGCCAAGCACGCCCGTGGCCTGATCTGCATGCCCATGAGCCGCGAGCGCTGCGAACTACTCAAGCTGCCGCTGATGTCGCCGCGCAATGGCTCGGGGTTTGGCACCAAGTTCACCGTCTCGATTGAAGCGACCACCGGCGTGACCACCGGCATCTCTGCCGCTGACCGCGCCCGCACCGTGCAGGCCGCTGCCGCGAAAGATGCCAAGGCCGAAGACATTGTCAGCCCTGGCCATATCTTCCCGCTGATGGCCCAGCCGGGTGGCACCCTGGCCCGTGCCGGCCACACCGAAGCCGCCTGCGATCTGGCGCGCATGGCCGGGTTCGAGCCGAGCGGGGTGATCTGCGAAGTGATGAACGACGACGGCACCATGGCCCGTCGCGCTGAACTGGAAGCCTTTGCCGCCGAACACAACATCAAGATCGGCACCATCGCCGACCTGATTCACTACCGGATGATCCACGAACGTACCGTTCAGCGGATTGCCGAGCAGCCGCTGGACAGCGAACTGGGGCATTTCAACCTGGTGACCTACCGTGATTCGGTGGAAGGCGACGTGCATATGGCCCTGACCCTGGGCAACATCTGCGCCGAAGAGCCGACCCTGGTGCGGGTGCACAACATGGACCCGTTGCGCGACCTGTTGATGGTCAAGCAGCCGGGCCGGTGGAGCCTGCGAGCCGCCATGGCTGCGGTTTCCGCGGCGGGCAGCGGTGTCGTGCTGTTGCTGGGCAATCCGGTGGATGGTGATGTGCTGCTGGCGCATATCCGCGAAAGCGCTGACCAGGTGCCGGTGAAAAAACCGACCACCTACAGCATCGTCGGCGCCGGCTCGCAGATCCTGCGTGACCTGGGCGTGCGTAAAATGCGCCTGATGAGCGCGCCCATGAAATTTAATGCGATATCCGGTTTCGACCTGGAAGTAGTAGAATACGTGCCCTCCGAATAAAGGCCGGCGATTATCGCTCCTTGTTCGCGGTTCAAATATCACTAAGGGGCGCGTCATATACGCGTCCCGGCTCTTTAAGAGATTTGTCGAATGACCCTGAAGACCATCGAAGGTACCTTCATCGCCCCCAAAGGCCGCTACGCCCTGGTGGTTGGCCGCTTCAACAGCTTCGTGGTTGAAAGCCTGGTAAGCGGTGCCGTGGACGCCCTGGTTCGCCACGGTGTGAGCGAAAGCGATATCACGATTATCCGTGCCCCTGGCGCCTTCGAAATTCCACTGGTTGCGCAGAAAGTTGCCCAGCAAGGCGAATACGCAGCAATCATCGCCCTGGGCGCGGTCATTCGTGGCGGCACCCCGCACTTCGAATACGTGGCTGGCGAGTGCACCAAGGGCCTGGCCCAGGTGTCTATGGAGTTCGGCGTGCCAGTGGCCTTCGGCGTACTGACTGTTGATTCCATCGAGCAAGCCATCGAGCGCTCCGGCACCAAGGCCGGTAACAAAGGCGCTGAAGCTGCCCTGTCTGCCCTGGAAATGGTCAGCCTGCTGTCGCAGTTGGAGGCCAAGTGATTTCCGACGAGAGCGATCGTTTCAACCCGCGCGACCCCCGTCCTGCAGACGCCGGCAAGCCATCGAAGAACGAAAAGCGCCGTGCTGCCCGTCAGTTGGCGACCCAGGCGCTGTATCAGCGTCAGATGGCGGGTACTTCGTTGAACGAAATCGAAGCACAGTTTCGCGTCGACAACGATTTTACCTTCGCCGACCTGCCGTACTTCCACGACATCCTGCACGGCGTGCATGCCAACCTGACCGAGATCGACACGGCCCTGGCACCTTGCCTGGACCTGACCCTCGAAGAGCTGGACCCGGTTGAACTGTGCGTGATGCGCCTGTCCACCTGGGAACTGCTCAAGCGCGTTGACGTGCCGTACCGCGTAGTGATCAACGAAGGTATCGAACTGGCGAAAGTCTACGGTTCGACCGACGGTCACAAGTTCGTCAACGGCGTGCTCGACAAGCTGGCCCCGCGCCTGCGTGAAGCCGAAGTGAAGGCGTACAAGCGCTAACCTGCGCTTGACTCCCTGATGGGCGAGTTCGAGCTGATCCGCACCTACTTCGCCGCCGCGCCCTGTGCGCAAGGCGGCGAGGGCATTGCCCTGGGGATCGGCGACGACTGCGCCTTGCTGGCAGTTCCCCCCGGGGAACAGCTGGCGATTTCAACCGATACCCTGGTGGCCGGCGTGCACTTTGCCGACCCCTGCGACCCGTTTTTGCTCGGCCAGCGTTCGCTGGCGGTGGCAGTCAGCGACTTGGCGGCCATGGGCGCCCATCCCCTCGCATTTACCCTTGCGCTCACTACACCGACGGTCGCGGCCGATTGGTTGCAGCGCTATGCCCAGGGTTTGAATGCCATGGCCCAGCGCTGTGGTGTGGGCCTGGTGGGCGGCGATACCACCCGTGGGCCGCTGAGCCTGACCGTCACCGTGTTCGGCCGTGTCCCGGCGGGGCTGGCGTTGACCCGCAGTGGCGCGCAGCCCGGCGACCTGCTGTGTGTCGGCGGCGAGCTGGGCAATGCGGCTGGGGCCTTGCCGTTGGTGTTGGGGCAGCGTAGCGCTGCTGCGCAGATCGCCGAGCCGCTGCTGGGCCATTACTGGTCGCCGCAGCCGCAACTGGCCCTGGGCATGGCGTTGCGTGGCAAGGCTACGTCTGCATTGGATATTTCCGACGGTCTGCTGGCAGATTGTGGGCATATCGCCAAGGCTTCAGCCGTAAGCCTGGTGATCGAGCGGCACCGTTTGCCGCTGTCGGCGGCGTTGCTGGCCTTTCTGGGGGATGATCAAGCGCGTTCCGCAGCCTTGAGCGGTGGCGATGATTACGTCCTGGCGTTCACCTTGCCGCCCGCTGAGCTGGCGCCATTGCTGGCCGACGGTTGGCCGGTGCATATTGTCGGGCGCGTAGAGGCGGGGGCCGGCGTGCGACTGCTGGATGCCGGTGGCCATGACATCACCCCGGCCGTGCGCGGTTATCAACATTTTCGCGAGACGCCGTGACCCGCCGGGCTGCGCTACCCTTTACCGCGTTGTAGAAACGATCGCTTTACCATGGAGGGCGTCATCATGGGGCTACGACGCTGGTTGCTGATTCTGCTGTGTGTGGTCGCGTCTCCCGTGTGGGCCGATGACACCCCCGAAGTGCCCGGCCAGATCCGTCTGGCCAGTGAAACCTGGAATGACTACACCAACGCCGATGGCAGCGGCCTGGCCTGGGATGTGTTGCGAGAAGTCTTTGAGCCGGCCGGGGTCAAGGTCAAGATCCGCAGCGTGCCCTACACCCGTTCGGTCGGTCTGGCCCGGCGGGGCGAAGTGGATGCCTGGGTCGGCTCCTATCATGATGAGACCGAGGGCGTGCTGTACGCCCGCTGGCACTACGACTCCGACCACATCTACGCCCTGGGCCTGGCGGGCAGCCCGGCGCCGACCCTGGTGACCCTGGGCTCTTACCGCCTGACCTGGGTACGTGGCTACAAGTACGAGGAATACCTGCCCAATATTCATCGTTTCAACCAGATCGAACGACGTAGCGGGATTTTGCCGATGCTCCAGCATGGGCGGGCCGACTTCTACATTGATGCCCTGGCCGAACTGCAGTACATCCTCGGCCAGGCTGACGACCCATCGGCGTTCAAACTCACGCACATTGCCGAATTGCCGTTGTTCCTGGGGTTTACCGACAGTGAGAGAGGGCGGTCATTGCGGGGGGTATTTGACCGGCGCATGGAGTTGTTGGTGAAAAGCGGCGAGTTGAAACCGATTTTCCAGCGCTGGAACCAACCGTATCCGTTTTGACGCCCATAGAACCAAGGCAAAGGCCAATCGAACCTATTGATCTTTATCAGCGATAATTCAGCTTAAGCGTCTGTAGGAACGTGCTGTTACAATGCCCGCCTCTGTGAAATCTGAAATCAGGAGCACACGGTGCCCGTCGTTTTCGTCGCTGCTTCCAAGCTGCCTACCCCTTTTGCCACGTTCACCATGCATGGCTTTCTTGAAAAAGCCTCCGGGCGCGAGCACGTCGTGCTCAGCCTGGGCGATGTGGCCGATGGCGCCCCGGTCCTGGGCCGCTTGCACTCTGAGTGCCTGACCGGTGACGCACTGTTCAGCCAGCGCTGCGACTGCGGCTCGCAACTGGAAGCCGCCATGCAAGCCATTGCCCGTGAAGGCCGTGGCGTGCTGCTGTATCTGCGTCAGGAAGGCCGTGGCATTGGCCTGCTGAACAAGATCCGCGCCTACGAACTGCAAGACGGTGGCGCCGATACCGTCGAGGCCAACGAGCGCCTGGGTTTCGCCGCCGATCAGCGCGATTACGCCATCTGCCTGCCGATGCTTGAGCATTTGGGCATCCAGTCCCTGCGCCTGATGACCAACAACCCGCGCAAGGTCAAGGCCTTGACCGAGATGGGCATCACCGTCGCCGAGCGTGTGCCGCTACACACCGGGCATAACCCGCACAACAAACTCTACCTGGCGACCAAGGCCAGCAAGCTCGACCATATGATGGGCAACGAGCATCAGGGCGAGGCAGACCGGGCGTGACGCGCGGTCAGGTCAAGCGGCGCCTGTCCTTCAGTTGGTGGCAGTACCTGGCGCTGGCGTTGTTGCCGTTGTTCGTGATCAATCTGGTATTTGGCCAGGGCGAGCCGTTGTTGCCGGTGCTGGCAATGCCATTCTTTATCGCCGGCGTTGCCTCGATGTTTGCCAGCCTGCGTTACTTCCATGCCTATAAACATGCACTGATCGCCACCTCCAAGGCCCTCGATACGCCTGAAGAGCCGGCCGCGTGGATCACCCTCGCGGCCCGTCGGCGTACGGCGCTGCTGGTCGCGGCGTTTCCCGCCTGGATCGGTGCACTGGCAGTGTTCGTCGGCCTGGAAGCGGTGCCGCTGTTCCTGCTGGCATTGTCGACCCTGGTGCTGTTCTACCTCTATCGCATCCCGCGTCAACTCGGCTGATGCGCCTCTGGCTGGCGGGTCTGCTGCTGGCCGCCAGTGCGTCGGCGATGGCGGTCGAGCGGGTGGTCAGCCTCGCACCTTCCTTATCTGAAATCGTCGTTGAACTGGGCGCCAGCGATCTGCTGGTGGGCCTACTCGACGGCGGTGAACGGCCTGACGCGCTGCGTAGCCTGCCCTCGGTGGGGCGTTATGGGCAGTTGGATCTGGAACGACTGCTCAGCCTGCAGCCTGACTTGCTGCTGCTCTGGCCCGGCAGCGTCGGCCCGGCCCAGCGCGAGCAGCTCAAGCGTTTGAACATCCCTGTTTACGTCGCCGAACCCCATAGCCTTGAACAACTGAGCAGCCAGGTCGAAGCCATCGCCCGACAGCTAGGCCGCGCTGATGAAGGTCGCCAATTGGCTGCCCGCTTGCGTCAACGCTTGGCCGAGTTGCGCCAGCGCTATCAGCGCAGCCAGCCGTTGCGGGTGTTCTACCAGGTGTGGAACCAGCCGCTGTACACCGTGGGCGGTGGGCAGATCATCAGCGATGCGCTTAGCGTGTGTGGTGCGCGCAATGTGTTTGATGACCTCAAGCTGCCAGCCCCGCAGGTCAGTATCGAATCGGTGTTGCAGCGTGATCCCGAAGTGATCCTCGCGGCGGATCAAGCGCAACTGGACGATTGGAAGGCCTGGCCCCAGGTGGCGGCGGTGGCTCAGGGGCGTTTGCTGATCGTGCCGGACAAAGGCCTGGAACGGCCCAGTGGGCAGATGGTGGAGGCGGTGGGCCGGCTGTGTCAGGTGATTGCGCCGAACCGTTGAGAGCGCTATCGCAGGCAAGCCAGCTCCCACATTTGACTGTATTCATACATCAAAAGGTGGGCGCTCGGCAGTGCAGAATATTTTGGCCACACCACAGAACCCATGTGGGAGCTGGCTTGCCTGCGATGGCGTCGGCCCGGACAACCTCAGAGCTGCGGCGTCCACGTCACCCCAAGCATCCACGTCCGGCCTTCTTCGCGGTACGGCTGGTTGTTCTCGAAGTTTGGATCGTCATAGCTGTACCAGGCCCGCGTATAGCGGCGATCCAGCAGGTTATCGACCTTCAGCGACAGCGCCACTTCCCGATTCAGCGCCCAACCGCTGCGCAACCCCAGCAGGTAATAGCCCGAGAGGCGGTGCTTGTTGTCTTCGGCATCGTAGCTGCTGCTGATGGCCTGCCAACTGGCGCCCAGGCTCAATTGTTCGAACTGCCGATCCAGGTCCAGGTTCAGGGTGCGCCGGGCACGGCGTGCCAGGGTGTGGCCGCTGTTGCGGTCGCGTGGGTCGATGATCGACAGGCCGAGGTTGCCTTGCCAGCCGAACAGTTCTTGCTTGAGTGCGGCTTCGAAGCCGTTGATGCGGGCGGTGGCGACATTGTGCGGACCCGAATTGTCGTAGATGATCGCGTCCTTGATATCAGTCCGATATAGCGAGGCTTCTAACCGGCTGACGTCGCTGAGTTGGCTACGCCACTGCACCTCGTAGCTTTTTGAGGTTTCAGGTTTAAGGTCTGGATTGCTGCTTATAAACCCGTTTTCGTTCGGGTAGTACAGATCATTAAACGTCGGCGCACGAAAGCCTTCGCTGTAACTTAGCAACACGTCGTTTTCGCTGTTAACTGGCAAGGTCAGCGTACCGCTCCAACTGTTCTGCCCGCCAAATTGCTGGTTTTGGTCGCGGCGCAGCCCCAGTTCGGTGGAAAACCACTCGCCCTTGAAACGATGCTGGATAAACGCGGCGCGGTTCCAGCGGCTGTTTTCGCTGAGCGTGGTGCTGCCGTGAAAACGGTCTTCATACCAATCACCGCCCAGGATCAGGCTGTTTTGCTGATCGAGCGTCAGGTCGTTCTGCCAGTTGATCGAGTCGCGATAGGTGTTGAACACACTGAAGTCAGTGCTGAGCTTGTCGCGTTTGGTGTCGCGGTTTTCGCTGTGGCCCAGCTCCACGCGGGTCTGCCAGGCCTCGTTGAGTTGGGCGTCGATGTACGCGCTGGCGCTGCTGACGGTGTAGTCGGTATAGGGCTTCTGGCCGACACTTTGCCCGGTAGCGAAATCATAGCGACCAAAGCTGTTGTCATATTCCGACTTGCCCCGGCTATCCAGCAGGTTGAAACCCACCTCCAGCTCATCGCTGAACTCATGGCTCAGGTTCAAGCTCAGCGACTTATTGCGATAGGCATCATGGTCGCGGTCGCTGGGGAAGGAGGTGTGGCTCCAGTCGATACCGGCGGTGTCATCCAGGCTCGCGCCCAGGTTAAAGCGCGTGCGTTCATCGCCGCCCGACAGGCCCAGGCTGCGTTCCCAGGTGTTGTGGCTGCCAAAGCCCAGCTTCAAGCGCGGCTGTAGGCCTGGTCCGGCATTGCGGCGGGTAAATACCTGGATCACCCCGCCAATCGCATCGCTGCCGTAAATCACCGAGCGCGACCCGCGCAGCACTTCTACCCGCTCAATCTGATCAATATTCAGGTATTGCAGGCCGCTGTCGCCGGACGTGCTATTGGCAATCCGCTGGCCATCCACCAGCACCAGGCTTTGCGCGGACTTGGTGCCACGTATGAAAATCCCCGGCAAGCTGCCCCGGCCACCGGTGCGCGCCACTTGCACGCCGGGCACGCGGCTGAGCAGGTCGGTCAGGCTGGAGGGTTGCAGGCGGTCGATATCGTCCCGGGTGAACACGGTGTTGGCAGCACTGCTGTCATTGCGTGCCTGCACCTGGCGGTTGGCACTGATCACCACATCGGGGAGCTTCAGGGCGGCGTCGCGGGTGTCGGCGAGCAGGTCCGCAGTGGGCAAGAGCAGGAGTGGCAGGGCAAGTCGAAGGTGCTTCATGGGCCGTCCATGGATTCCAAGGCAATACAAAACAAATGTGGGAGCTGGCTGGCCTGCGATCGCATCACCCGGTCTCTCTGAAAGACCGAGGTGTTTGCATCGCAGGCCAGCCAGCTCCCACAGTTTGGTCCGGTTTACAGGCCGAGCAAAGCCATGCGATGGCGAACCGCAGCCTCGATCCCCGCTTCATCCAGCCCACACTCAGCCAGCATCTGCGCGGGTTTGGCGTGCTCCACATAAATGTCCGGCAAGCCCAGGTGCAGCACCGACTTGAGGATGTTCTCCCGCGCCAGGAATTCGCTGACGGCCGCACCGGCGCCGCCCATGATGGCGTTTTCTTCAACGGTCACCAGCAATTCATGGCTGCCGGCGATCTCGCGCACCAGGGTTTCGTCGAGGGGTTTGACAAAGCGCATGTCGATCACGGTGGCGTCGATTTTCTCCGCCACTTTCAGGGCTTCGGCCAGTTGCACGCCAAACACCAGGAACGCGGTCTTGCTGCCCTGGCGCCGCACGATGCCCTTGCCGATCTCGATCGGTTCCAGGTCTTTCTCGATCACCGCATCCGGGCCGTTGCCACGGGGGTAACGTACCGCTGCCGGGCCGTTGTACAGGTGGCCGGTGCTGAGCATCTTGCGCAGCTCGTTCTCGTCGCTCGGGGTCATCACCAGCATGCCGGGGATGCAGCGCAAGTACGACAGATCGTAGCTGCCGGCGTGGGTCGGGCCGTCTTCGCCCACCAAGCCGGCGCGGTCGATGGCGAACAGCACGTCGAGGTTCTGCACCGCCACATCGTGAATAAGCTGGTCATAACCGCGTTGCAGGAAGGTCGAGTAGATCGCCACCACCGGTTTGGCGCCTTCGCAGGCCATGCCGGCGGCAAAGGTCACCGCATGTTGCTCGGCAATCGCCACATCGAAGTAACGCAGCGGGAAACGCTCGCTGAACGCCACCAGGTCCGAGCCTTCCTTCATCGCTGGGGTAATGCCCACCAGGCGCGGGTCGGCGGCGGCCATGTCGCACAGCCATTCGCCAAATACACCGGAGTACTTCGGCCCGCTGGCCTTTTTTGGTGCCGCCACGGGCGCGTCCAGCGGTTCGAGTTTGGTGATGGCGTGGTAACCAATCGGGTCGACTTCCGCCGGGGCGAAGCCTTTGCCTTTCTTGGTGACGATATGCAGGAACTGCGGGCCCTTGAGGTCGCGCATATTGCGCAGGGTGGCGATCAGGGTCGGCAGGTCGTGGCCGTCGATCGGGCCGATATAGTTCCAGCCCAGCTCTTCGAACAGGGTGCCGGGGACCAGCATGCCCTTGGCGTATTCTTCGGTGCGGCGGGCAATTTCCCACGCGCCGGGCAGGCGTGACAGCACTTTTTTGCTGCCTTCGCGCATGCTGGCGTAGGTGCGGCTGGACAGAATCTTTGCCAGGTAATTGGACAAACCACCGACATTGCGCGAGATCGACATGTCGTTGTCGTTGAGGATCACCAGCATATTGGCGTCCACTTCCGGTGCATGGTTCAACGCTTCAAACGCCATGCCGGCTGTCAGCGCGCCATCACCGATCACGGCAATTGCCTTGCGATCGCTGTTTTGCAGACGGGCGGCAATCGCCATGCCCAGGGCTGCGCTGATCGAGGTGCTGGAGTGGCCGACGCCAAAGGTGTCGTATTCGCTCTCGGAGCGGCGCGGGAAGGCGGCGATGCCGTCCTTCTGGCGCAAGGTAGCCATGCGCTCGCGGCGTCCGGTGAGGATTTTGTGCGGATACGCCTGGTGACCCACGTCCCACACCAGCCGGTCGTCCGGGGTGTCGAATACGTAATGCAGCGCGATGGTCAGCTCGATGACGCCCAGGCCTGCACCAAAATGCCCACCGGTCTGGCCGACCGTGTAGAGCAATTCCAGGCGCAACTCATCGGCCAGGGTTTCCAGCTCGGCTTCACCCAGACGGCGCAAGCCGGCCGGCGTGTTGGCACGGTCCAGCAGCGGCGTGGTCGGGCGCTTGCGGGGAATCTCTTGAAACGTCGTGGGCATCAGGCGAATCGTTATAGGTATAGAAGAGGCGGCAGTTTACCTCAAGCATCGCAAACTGCCCACGCAGAGCACCGAACTTGGCCGATATGCGGCGGTAATCGCCGCCGTAATCAGTGGCGGCGTTCGACGATATACCGCGCCAGGTCACGCAGCGGCTCGGCTGCCGCGTCGAATGGTCGCAGGGCGGCCAGGGCCTGGTCGCGCAGCTCCAGGGCATAGGCCTTGGCGGCATCCAGCCCTAACAGCGACGGATAAGTCGGCTTGTCACGGGCAATATCGGCGCCCTGGCGCTTGCCGAGGGTCGCGGTATCGCTTTCCACGTCGAGAATATCGTCCTGCACCTGGAACGCCAGGCCGATGGCCCGGGCATAGATCTGCAAAGCAGCCAACTGCGCCGCTTCGGCGCGACCACTGGCCAGGGCGCCGAGGTGCACGGCAGCCTCGATCAGCGCCCCGGTCTTGTGCCGGTGCATATACTCCAGGGCTTGCTGGTCCAGCTTGAGGCCGACCGAGCCGAGGTCAATTGCCTGGCCCCCGACCATACCGGCCGGGCCTGCGGCGGCGGCCAACGCAGTGACCATGCGCAGGCGGATCTCGGCATTCACGCCGCTCAAACGCGGGTCGAGCAGGGCGCTGAACGCCAGGCTTTGCAGGCCGTCACCGGCGAGGATCGCACAGGCTTCGTCAAAAGCCTTATGGGTGGTGGGCTGGCCGCGACGCAGATCGTCATCGTCCATGGCCGGCAAATCGTCATGCACCAGCGAATAGGCATGAATCAATTCCACCGCACACGCCGCGCCATTGGCTTGCGCGGCGTCCACGCCCAGCGCTTCACAGGCCGCATAGGCGAGCAAAGGCCGTACGCGCTTGCCGCCGTTCATCACGCTATAGCGCATGGCTTCATACAGCCTGGCCAACTCCGGGCTTGGCGCCACAAACAGCGGTTCCAGCGCAGCATTGACCCGGGCCTGACTGCTGGCCTGATAAACGTCGATCATTGCGCTTGTTCCGCGTCGAAAGGTTCTTCGGCCAACTCCCCATCCCGTTCCAGCAACACCTGGACCTTCTGCTCCGCCTGCGCCAGAGCGCTCTGGCAATCGCGGGTCAGGCCAATACCTTGCTCAAACGCCGTCAACGAGTCTTCCAGCGACAACTCGCCGTTCTCCAGACGCTCGACCAGGGTTTGCAGATCGGCGAGGGATTGTTCGAAATCGAGTGCAACTTTTTTGCGGGCCATGGCGGCTATTCCGGTTGACGGTAAACGGGCGCGACACTAGCAGATAGGGGGGGTAGGGGCAAATGAGGGGCGCTTGAGCGCACCGGGGTTTTTCAGTCATACAGCCAAGGCTTCAGCTCCTAAGCAGCTCAATGAAATGGTCAGGAAGATGCTGGATGAGCATAAGGACTTGGCCAAACCCGGCGACTTTGAACTCGATGACATCATGCTGCTGCTGCGTGAAGCCAATGGGTTTGCCCAGCAATGGGTTGACAGCATGACGCGGGAAATCCTGGCAGAAGAGCGCGCCCTGCAAAACAAATGGGGCGATCTGCTGAACTAGCTGTTGCGCGCAGTGCCGGTTTCCACCAGACGTGCAAACTGGCACTGACCCTGGGCCTGCTCCAGGCTGCCCTCAAACGCCACCAGCCCTGCATGCACCTGTTGCAGGGCTTGGATCTGCGTCATCAACTCGAGCTTTTTTTGCGCGATCGCCTGGTTGGCGCGCTGCCACGGCAGCTCATCGCCACGGTGCCC
Source organism: Pseudomonas sp. DD1 (assembly GCF_044510355.1). NCBI lineage: Bacteria > Pseudomonadati > Pseudomonadota > Gammaproteobacteria > Pseudomonadales > Pseudomonadaceae > Pseudomonas > Pseudomonas sp. DD1. Next base: position 89,281 of record NZ_MSAJ01000001.1, read on the forward strand.
GTGGAGAATTCCCTGCAACTCCTTGAGCTTGAAGCCCAACTGCTGCGCGCACTTGATAAACGTCAGCAGCTCAACGCTCTGCGCCGAGTAAACCCGATACCGCCCCTCGCGTTGCGGCGGTGGCAGCAAGCCGATGTCCTCATAGTGACGAATCGCCTTGATCGTCGTGCCTGACAACTGCGCGGCTTTACCGATGTACATGCAGATCCATTCCTAAAAGAGTGTGCCAGCCTTTTTCAGCCACTTGTCGCGCTGCGCCGCAGTAGAGCCCAGCACAGGCCCGAACATGATTGTCTTGATCGGCTTGATACCACACAACTCAAGGGTGGTCTTGCGCATCTGGTGCAGGCCGGGCATGTGGTAGAACCAGCGGTAATACCACGGCGGTGTATCCAGGGCCACCAGCAGATGGGCGGTACGGCCCTTCAAGAGCTTGTCGGGGAATGCTTTGCCCTTGCGGTATTTGAAGGCGAAACCGGGCAGGAACACGCGGTCGATGAAGCCTTTCATCAATGCTGGAATTCCCCCCCACCAGATAGGGAAAATAAACGTCAGATGATCGGCCCAAAGGATGTCGGATTGCGCCATGAGCAAGTCCGGCTCCAAGGCTTGTACCTGAGCGTAACCGTGGTGCAGGACAGGATCGAAGCTCAACTCGCCCAGATACAAGGTGCGCACTTCGTGGCCGGCGCGGCTGGCTGATTCGCGATAGGCAGAGGCTAAGGCGTAGCAGAAACTGGTGCTGGCGGGGTGGCCAAGAATGAGCAGGATGCGGCGGGTCATGGGTGGGGAGTCCTGAGGTCGGGGCCCGCAGGATGGCGTGTGACCCTAGGGGGAGAGTCAAGTACCCAGGAATGGCCTGATCGGGCGCTATCGCAGGCAAGCCAGCTCCCATATTTGATCTTCGTTGTGTTGAATACCGGGTTCACTCTGTTTGGTCAGGACCTGAAATGCAGTCCCCCAAACCCTAACTGCCCCGATGGGTCTGCCGATACTCGCCCGGCGGCACACCGGTGCGGCTCTTGAAGGTGCGGTGGAACGACCGCGGTTCGGTGAAACCCAGGTATTGGGCGATGTCCTGGATCGGCAGGTCGCTGTGCAGCAGGTAGTGCTCGGCCAGTTCCTGGCGCAGGTCGTCGAGGATCTGCTGGTAGGACGTGCCGGCCTGCTGCAGTTGGCGTTGCAGGGTGCGCACCGACATGGCGAACTGTTCGGCCACCTGTTCTTTGCGCGGCAGGCCTTCCTTGAGCAACTGGCGCAGGGCGTTTTTCACCCGCAGCGCCAGGCTTGAATCGTCCAGCGAGGCCATCAGGGCCAGGGCATGTTCTTCCAGGGTGCGCAGCAACTGCGCATCGGCCTGGCGCAGGGGTGTCTGCAGGTAACGCAAGGGCGCCACCAGGGCCGAGCAGGGTTGCTCGAACAGCACCGGGCAACCGAAGAAGTCCTCGTATTGGCTGAGCTGCGCGCCGTCCGGCAACGGGTGCTCGAGCAACACCTGGCTTGGCGACAGTTCGGTGTCGGCGATCCAGCGGGCATACACCAGCCAGGACGCCAGCACGTTCTCCACCATATGCCGGCGGATGCGCGGCTGCTGGTGGCGGCAGTTCCAGATCAGGCGGACTTGGTCATGGACCATTTCGGCGCGGCTGGTGCCCATGTCGCCCACCAGTTTTTCGAACGGCATGATGCGGTTCATTGCCTCGCCCAGGGTCGCGCAGTTCATGGTGATGTAGCCGAGCACGCTCCACGAGTTGGGCAACACGAAGCGCGCTGAATTGAGCCCGAACAGCAGGTCCCCGGAATGTTCGCAGAAATACTCCAACAGGCGTTCGTGGGCTTCCACAGGCAGGCGCAGGCTGTTGTCGTCCAGTTGGCCGGCAGTGATCCCGGCCGCCTCCAGTGCAGGGGCGGTTGCCATGCCGAGCTGTTCGGCATGGCGCAGGTACTTCAGCAGAGGAGGGACGGAGGTAGAGCCGAGTGTCTGCATGATCGGGTTCCTGGCGGGGTGTTGCCGGCGGCAGTGCCTTGCGCGCGTCGATGGCACGCAAGGTAATTTGAAATCGTGACTAAAGTAAATGCTCCCGTGGATACATCCGGTAATACAGCGAGTGACCCAATTGGCTACTCCATCTGTCCCGATGCGACCGTGACAGCCCGCGCCGGCTGTTTAGTATGGGAGCACTGAAAATCACAAGATCTGCTGGGAGAAACAGGCATGCGACGCTGGAACGGCTGGGGCGAAGAAACCACGCAGATGGAGATGCCCGCCCATGGCGCAGCGTTTCTGCGCGAGCGATTGGGCGACGGGCACACCCTGCCGGACGCCAGCCTGGACAGTGCCCTGGCCGCAGTGCCCGCGTCGCGGCTGGCGCCCCACGCGCTTTACAGCATCGAGCCCCGGGACCGTCTGATGCATGCCCGCGGTCAGAGCCTGCCGGACTGGCTGGCCCTGCGTGAAGGTGCCCTGGGTCGGTACCCGGATGCTGTGGCCCTGCCGGAAACTGTCGAGCAGATCCGCCAGCTGCTGGCCCTGGCCGACAGTGCCGACCTGTGCCTGATTCCCTATGGCGGTGGCACGTCCGTGGCCGGACATATCAACCCGCCGGCCTCCACGCGCCCGGTGCTGACGGTGTCCCTGGCCCACATGAACCGCCTGCTCGACCTCGACGAACAAAGCCTGATCGCCACGTTCGGCCCCGGTGCCAGTGGCCCCCAGGTGGAGAGCCAGTTGCGTGCCAAAGGCTACACCTTGGGGCACTTCCCGCAGTCCTGGGAGTTGTCGACCCTGGGCGGCTGGGTGGCCAGCCGCTCGAGCGGCCAGCAATCGCTGCGCTACGGGCGGATCGAGCAACTGTTCGCCGGCGGCACCCTGGAAACGTTCGCCGGGCCCCTGGAAATCCCGAGCTTCCCGGCCTCGGCCGCCGGCCCTGACCTGCGGGAAGTGGTGTTGGGCAGCGAAGGGCGCTTCGGCATCATTTCCACGGTCAAGGTCCGGGTTAGCGCGCTGCCCGAGGACGAGCGCTTCTATGGCGTGTTCCTGCCCGACTGGCCCCAGGCCCTGCAGGCGATCCGCCGACTGGTGCAGGCACGGGTGCCGCTGTCGATGCTGCGTCTGTCGAATGCCATGGAAACCCAGACCCAACTGGCGCTGGCTGGCCATCCCCATCAAATCGCCTGGCTGGAGCGCTACCTGGCACTGCGCGGGGCTGGCGAGGGCAAATGCCTGCTGACTTTCGGCGTCACCGGCAATCGTCGGCAGAATGCCTTGTCGTTGCGCCAGGCGCGCCAGCACCTCAAGGCTTTTGGCGGGGTGTTCACCGGCACCCTGCTGGGCAAGAAATGGCAACAGAACCGCTTTCGCTTCCCCTACCTGCGGGAGAATCTCTGGAATGCCGGCTACGTGGTCGACACCCTGGAGACCGCGACCGACTGGTGCCATGTCGACGCCTTGTTGCACGCGATCGAGGCCAGTCTGCGTGACTGCCTGGCGGCCGAGGGCGAGCGGGTCCATGTGTTTACCCACCTGTCCCATGTCTATGGCGAAGGTTCGAGCATTTACACCAGCTACGTGTTCCGCCCGGCGGCGGACTACCCGGCCACCCTGGAGCGCTGGAAGGCCCTGAAGCAGGCGGCCAGCCGCACCATCGTCGACAACCACGGCACCATCAGCCACCAGCATGGCGTGGGCAAGGACCACGCGCCCTACCTGCCGAGGGAGAAGGGCGAACTGGCGATGGCTGCGCTGCACAGCCTGAGCCGGCATTTCGATCCGGCCGGGCGTCTGAACCCCGGCACCCTGCTGGAAGACTAGGCCCATGAGCGATGAGTGGAATGCCCAGTGGCGCGCGGCCGTGCTGCCGCAACTGGCGAATGAAACCTGGGACTTGATCGTGATTGGCGGCGGTATCAGCGGCGCCGGGATCCTGCGCGAGGCGGCCCGGCGCGGTTGGCGCTGCCTGCTGTTGGAGCAACGGGATTTTGCCTGGGGCACCTCCAGCCGCTCGTCGAAAATGGTCCATGGCGGCCTGCGCTACATCGCCAAGGGCCAGTGGCGCCTGGCCCGTGATTCGGTACGCGAGCGCCAGCGCCTGATGGGCGAAGCACCGGGGTTGGTGGAGCCCATGAGTTTCCTGATGCCGCACTATCGCGGCGGGTTCCCCGGACCGCGGGTCTTCGGCGGCTTGCTGCGCCTGTATGACGCCCTGGCCGGTTGTCGCAGCCGCCAGTTTCATAAACCTGCGCAACTGCGCTACCTGGCGCCGGGGTTGATGGAGCCGGGGCTGCTGGGGGCTTCGCAGTTTCGCGATGCGCTGACCGACGATGCGCGCCTGGTCATGCGTGTGTTGGCCGAGGCCCGCGCCGATGGCGCCTGGGCGCTGAACGGCCTGCGGGTGCGCCAGTTGCTGCGCGAGGGCGGGCGGGTGTGTGGGGTCGAGGTCGAGGACACGCAAGGCGCTGCCGTTATGCAAGTGCGTTGCGCGGTGCTGGCAGTGGCCACCGGCGCCTGGGCTGAACGCCTGCAACCGGGTGGTGGGCAGCGGCAGTTGCGGCCCTTGCGAGGCAGCCACTTGTTGTTGCCGGGCTGGCGCTTGCCGGTGGCCCACGCCTTCAGTTTCATGCATCGGCGCGACGGTCGCCCGGTATTCGTCTTTCCCTGGGAAGGGGCCACTGTGGTGGGCACCACCGACCTGGATCATCGCGAGGACCTGGACCTCGGGGCGAGCATTACCCGCGAAGAACTCGACTACCTGCTGGAGGCCTGCGCCCAGCCATTTCCCCAGGCCGAGGTAACGGCGGCGGACGTGCTGTGCACCTGGTCCGGGGTGCGCCCGGTGGTGGGCGCCGCTGACTCCCAGGCCAAGCCCTCCAATGAAACCCGCGAGCATGTGCTGTGGCAGGAGCCGGGCTGCGTGACGTTGGCGGGGGGCAAGCTGACCACCTTCAGGCCCCAGGCCATCGAGGTGTTGCGGGCCTGTGCCGGGATGCTCGGGAAGACCCTGGAGGATGACGGCGCGCCAGTGTTCCAGGCCGTGCCGCTGCAGGCGATTCCTGGGCTGAGCGCCGCCGGCCTGCGGCGTCTGGCCGGGCGCCATGGCCGTGACCTGCCACGTTTGGCCCGGCTGATACGCAGCCTGGGCAGCGAGTGTGTCGGCGCCAGCGATACCTTGTGGGCGGAGCTGGCGTTTGCCGCCGAGGCCGAGATGGTCCTGCACCTGGACGACCTGTTGTTGCGGCGCACCCGTCTGGGGTTGCTACTGCCCGACGGCGCCGCTCACTACCTGCCAGACATCCGCCGGCTATGTCAGCCGCGCCTGGGCTGGGACGACACGCGCTGGGAACAGGAACAGCAGCGCTACCTGCAACTCTGGCAACGCCATCACAGCGTCCCGTCCGCCTCGATCTGAAGAGCGCGTCATGAATAAAGAGAGCTTCGTGGATAACAATTCCCCCGACAAACACTATGTGCTGGCGATCGACAACGGCACCCAGAGTGTCCGCGCGCTGTTGTTCGACTTGCAGGGCAATCTGCTGGGCAAAGGCAAGGTCGAGTTGCAGGCCTACTACTCCACGCAGCCCGGCTGGGCCGAGCAGGATCCGGATTACTACTGGCGCAAACTGGGCGAAGCCTGCCAGCAGTTGTGGGCGCAGACCGGCATCGACCGCAGCCTGATCCGTGGCGTGTCCCTGACCACCCAGCGCGGCACCTTGATCAATGTCGATGCCCAGGGCCAGGCCTTGCGCCCGGCGATCCTCTGGCTCGACCAGCGTCAGTGCGAGCCCGAGGGCGGGATCAAGGGCCCGTGGGGCTGGCTGTTCAAGTTGATCGGCGCCGAGGCCACGGTGGACTATTTTCGCGCCCAGGCCGAGGCCAACTGGATCGCCCAGCATCAGCCGGATATCTGGGCAGCCACCGACAAGTTCCTGCTGCTCTCGGGCTTTCTCAGCCATCGCCTGACCGGGCGTTTTGTCGACTCGGTGGGGTGTTGCGTGGGCTACTTGCCCTTCGACTTCAAGCACCTGCGCTGGGCCGCGCCCCGGGACTGGAAATGGCAGGCCCTGGCGGTGCGTGCGCAGCAGTTGCCGCGCCTGTATAAGCCAGGAGAAGAACTGGGCCGCATCACCGCCGAGGCCAGCCGCCACACCGGGATCCCCGAGGGCCTGCCACTGATTGCCGCCGGCTCCGACAAGGCCTGCGAGGTGCTCGGTTCCGGCGTGGTGGAGGCGACGACCGCGTGCCTGTCCTACGGCACCACGGCGACCATCACCACTACCCGCTCGCGCTACCTGGAGATAGTGCCGCTGATCCCGCCGTATCCGGCGGCGATCCCCGATCACTACAACTGCGAAGTGATGATCTATCGCGGCTACTGGATGGTCAGCTGGTTCAAGAACGAGTTCGGCCTGCGGGAAATGCAGCAGGCCCGGGAGCAGGGCCTGGAACCGGAGCAACTGTTCGATGCGCTGGTCAACGCGGTGCCGCCCGGCTCCATGGGCCTGACCCTGCAACCCTACTGGTCGCCGGGCATCCGCGAGCCGGGTGTAGAGGCCAAGGGCGCGATGATCGGCTTTGGCGACGTGCACACCCGTGCCCATATCTACCGGGCGATCCTCGAGGGGCTGGCCTATGCCTTGCGCCAGGGCAAGGAGCGTATCGAGCGCCGGTCGAAACTGTCGATCAAGCGCTTGCGCGTGGCCGGTGGCGGTTCCCAGAGCGACGCGGCGATGCAACTGACCGCCGATATCTTCGGCCTGCCCGCCGAGCGTCCGCATGTCTACGAGGCGTCCGGGCTGGGGGCGGCGATTGCCTGTGCGGTGGGGCTTGGGCTGTACCCGGACTTCGATACCGCCATCGCCGCCATGACCCGCACCGCCGAGGTGTTCATGCCCCAGCCCGAGGCGCAACAGATGTACGACCGCTTGTACCGCGAGGTCTACCTGCACATGTATCGCCAGCTCAAGCCGCTGTACCAGAGCATCCGCGAGATTACCGGCTACCCGGCGTAGGCCCAGGCTGTATGGCGCTATTGGAGAGTCGTTTTGGCAAGATCGGACAGTGTCGGGGGATACCCGGATTGTTAGGCTGAACGCATCTAAAAAAGAGCGTAAAGCCATGAAGTTGCCGTCGTTGCTGCTGTGCCTGGGGCTGTGCAGTCTGTCGCCTGGGGCCGGTGCATGGTCCAATCACAGCGTGGGCAGCTACCTGGCCCTGCGGGATTTGCCCGCGTTGCGCGAGGCGCCCGAGGTGGCGGTCGAGTCCCTTGAGCAGTTTGTGTCCGAGCAGTACCCAGGGCTGGTGGCCTTGCTGGACGAACAGGAAAACTTCGCCCGCAAGCACTTTCCCGACTACCCGCCGCGCCCCGACAACCTGCGTCTGGCGCCGCAGCCTGGGGCCGATCTGCGCCGGGACTTGCTCATGGCCCTGCGGGTCAACCCACAGATCCACCTGGCCCAGGTGATCCAGCCCATGCCCGGCGAGGACCTGGCTGGGCGCCCGCAGCTCAAGGCCACCGAAGTGATGGTCGAACAGACCCTCTCGCCGTGGAATCGCCAGCGCTTTATCCAACTGCAGTCGGGGCAGACGGTCGCGCCGCTGGCCGTGCTGGCAACCGCCGCGGACGAGCCGGACTACGGCCACGATATCAACCTGTTCAGCGATAACCCAGGGGCGGTCGGCGCACTCTATGGCTTCGGTGTGCAGTCGTTTGGCGACGCGCGCTTCCAGTACAGCTCCCAGGCGCCGTTTCATATGGGCTTCTTTCACGAGAGCGCGGTGGTCTATGTGGCGGCGCCTTTCCTGTTGCGCAACTGGCCGGACTGGCGGGCCTACCAGTACTTCGGTCTGGCGCGTTTTGCCTTCGCCAATGGCCATCCCTACTGGGGCTATCGCTTCCTCGGCTGGGGCATGCACTACCTGCAGGACCTGACCCAGCCGTATCACGCCACCACTCTGCCGGGCGATGACTTGACCAGCATGCTGCTGATGGAAGGCAAGGCCCTGGCCGGCTACGACAGCGACAAGCGGGCGGCGATCGAACGTGTCGCCACGCGCCACAACGAGGTGGAGCGCTACCAGTTCGCCTGGCTGCGCCACCTGCTGCTGACGGGGGCGGATAACCCGATGCTGATGGCCTATGCCGACGCCACGCAGGACGCCGATTACCCGGCTTACTCGACGGACTACCTGCGCCAAGTGGTCAGTGCCCAGGCGGATGCCCAGGCCGTGGCGTTCGACGAGGCCATCGGCCAGTGGCTGACCACGCCCGGGGCGACCCAGAGCTTCAGTGCCGGCAACCAGTTGCCCGCCGAACGCTACGACCATGCCCGGCTCAACGAACAGTTGGTGCAGTTGCTGCGCCACTTTGGCGCCCACAGTCGCAACTACGTCAGGGCTGGTCTCGACCGCCCGGCGCCGGCGCAGTAACAACAGACAACGCAGTGCAATAACAACAAAAAAGGTTGCAGGGGAGAGACGGTAATGAGCACCACAGTGCGCGCGCAAGGCTCGGGATCCGAGGGTAAATGGTCCATCACATCCACTGGGGCGGGCGTCGGCCTGGTGGGCCTGTTGCAACTGTGCAGCGGCGGGACCGTGCAGGCCATGGAGTTCAGCGTGCTGGACAACCAGGTCACCGGCTCGTTCGACAGCACCCTGTCTTATGGGCGTCTGTGGCGGGTGCAGGGGCGTGACAAGGGCAACGACGACGTCAACACCAACGACGGCAATCGTAACTTCGATACCGGGCTGGTTTCCGAGGTGTACAAGATCACTTCGGAGCTGGAAGCCAACTATCAGAACTACGGGCTGTTCGTGCGTGGCACGGGGTTCTATGACACCCAGATCATGGACAAGCGCAACGACTACTACCGCAACAACAGCCCGTCGCAACCCAGCCAGAGCCATCCCCAGGATGACCACTTCACCGACCAGACCCGCGACATTGCCGGTAGCCGTGTAGAGATTCTCGACTCCTACATCTATGGCAACTGGGACGTTGGCCAGATGCCTCTGACCGCGCGCCTGGGGCGCCAGGTGTTCAACTGGGGCGAGGGCATTTTCTATCGCGGCGGGGTCAATACCACCAACCCGGTGGACGCGGCCAAGTACCGCCTGCCGGGCGCCGAGGTCAAGGAAGTGCTGATGCCGGTGGAAGCCATCAGCTTCAATATCGGCTTGAGCGACAACCTGTCGATGGAGAGCTTCTATCAGTGGAACTGGAAGGAGACCCGCATCGACCCGGTCGGCACCTTCTATTCCCAGAGCGACCTGTTCGCCGATGGCGGCCGCACGGGGTACAACAACTTCACCGGCAGCGCCCTCGACACCCCGACGCCCATTGGCGGCAACGTCATCGGGTTATACGACGCCCTGGGCAACAACCCGATGTTCGGCGGCATGCTGCGCAGTACCGGGCTGTATGCCAACGGCATGACCCCGGCCTACGGCAACACCCTCAAGGTGGCGTCCATCGGCAAGGACTACAACGCGCGCAACGATGGCCAGTACGGCTTTGCCTTCCGCTACATCGCCGAGGAACTCAACAGCACCGAGTTCGGCCTGTACCTGGTCAACTACCACGCCAAGGAGCCGACCATCGCCGCAGACCTGGCGGGCTACAAGGGCATCGACATGGCGGCGCTGACCAGCATGCTGTCGTCGGTGGCCGGCAGCCAGGCCGCGGCCTTGGCCAATGGCCTGGCGACGGTGGATGTAATGGGCAATATCCAGGCGCACCGGCGTTATGCCGAAGACATCCGCATGTATGGCTTCAGCTTCAACACCACCCTGGGCAAGGCCTCGGTGTTTGGCGAGCTGGCCTACCGGCCGAACCTGCCGATTGGTATCGCCGCGACCAACGACCTGATCGGCGACCTGGCCAATGGCGCCGGCGCGGCGGCGGGCGGGCAGTTCATCAATGTCGGCGGGCAGATGGTCAACCTCAACAGCCAGATCGACAACTCCGAGCGCGTCGAGGCCTTCAACACCTCGCTGGGCAGCATCTACAACTTCGGCCCGGGCCTGAGCTTCGACTCGCTGTTCGGCGTGTTCGAACTGGCCTCCGAGCACCTGCGCGGCAGCAGCCTGAAGTACCAGGCCTACGATGGCAGCACCCGCTACTACGCGGGTAGCGGCAACACCTCTTATGTGTCTGGTGGTGAGCGTGATGACCAGGTCAGCCGTGATTCCTACAGCTATACGGTGATGTTCAACGGCACCTGGAACGACGTGTTCGCCGGGGTCAACCTGTCGCCCTACGCGGTCTACAAGGACGACTTCAAGGGCAACTCCTATCAGGCCGGCAACTACATCGAGGGACGCAAGGCTTACACCCTGGGGCTCAAGGCCAACTACCAGAACAAGCTGGAAGCCGAGCTGCAATACACCGAGTTCTTTGGTGGCGGCCAGAACAACGTGATCCGCGACCGCGACAACATCGGTTTCAACCTCAAGTACTTCCTGTAAGCCGCTGCCGTGCTGCGGCGCGAGGGCGGCTGCCCGCCCTCGTTTTTTTGGAGATTCGCCATGTTCCACACACCTCGAATACTCACCGCCAGCCTGGCCCTGGCCCTCGGCCTGGCCGCCGGCAACGCGCTTGCTGCGCTCTCGCCCCAGGATGCACAACAGCTCAAGGCCCAGCTCACACCGCTCGGCGCCGAGCGCGCGGGCAATGCCGCCGGCACCATCCCGACCTGGGAAGGTGGGATCACCCAGGCCCCCAAGGGCTATGAAAAGGGTAAACACCATGTCGACCCTTTTGCCGGCGACAAGCCGCTGTTCACCATCACCAAGGCTAACCTGGAACAGTACAAGGCCAACCTGACGGCGGGCGAGATCGCCTTGTTCAACAGCTACCCCGACACCTTCCAGATGCCCATCTACCCAAGCCGGCGTTCTGGCTCGGCGCCCCAGTGGGTGTATGACAACACCTTCAAGAACGCCACCAGCGCCAAGCTGCTGGACGGCGGCACCGGCTTCGCCGACGCCTTTGGCGGCGTGCCATTCCCCATTCCGCAAAACGGTGTGGAAGCACTGTGGAACCACATCACCCGCTATCGCGGCACCTACGTGGTTCGCCGTGCTTCGGAAGCGCCCGTGCAGCGCAATGGCAGCTTCGCCCTGGTCACGTCGCAGCAGGAAGGGTTGTTTAACTATTACCGGCAGGGCGGGCAGTACGCCGACCTGAAGAACATCCTGTTCTACTACCTGACCTTCGTAAAAAGCCCGGCCCGCCTGGCCGGTGGCGCGACCCTGGTGCACGAGACCCTCGACCAGATCAAAGACGCGCGCCAAGCCTGGATCTACGACGCCGGCCAACGCCGCGTACGCCGCGCGCCGAACCTGGCGTACGACACGCCGATCTCGTCCTCCGATGGCCTGCGCACGGCAGATGACACCGACATGTTCAACGGCTCGCCGGATCGCTACGACTGGAAACTGCTGGGCAAGAAGGAAATCTACATCCCCTACAACAACTACAAAGTCGCCAGCGCCGACGTGAAATACGCCGACCTGCTCAAGGTCGGACACCTCAACCCGCAATACACGCGCTACGAGCTGCACCGTGTGTGGGTTGTCGAAGGCACCCTGAAACCGACGGCGCGTCACCTGTACTCCAAACGCGTGCTGTACCTCGATGAAGACAGCTGGGGCGCAGCGGTGGTTGACCAGTACGACGGTCGTGGCGAACTGTGGCGGGTGTCGATGGCCTACCTGAAGAACTTCTACGACCTGCCCACGACCTGGAGCGCATTGGATGTGTTCCATGACCTGCAGGCACGGCGTTATTACGTACAGAACCTGGATAACGAAGAACCGCAGACGGTGGATTTTGGCCAGGCGATTCCTGAGGATTCTTACTTTATGCCGTCGGCGTTGCGCTTGCGGGGCACGCGGTAGGTCTACCGGGATTTGAGAGAGCTGCGCAGGTGAGCGCAGCTCTGTGAGGGACCGCCCAGGCAGGGGCTATTCGAACAGCGCGGGATCTACTTTCTTGCGCCGAGCCTGTTCCAGGTGTTTGCGCATTTGGTCGGCTGCTGCAAGGCGGTCTCCTCGTTCGAGGCAATCGAGAATGGCCAGATGCTCCTGCGCCTGGCCTTTGCGTGGCGCTCGCGTGCTGGCTTGGCGGTATTCCACAAGCCTACGCAATTGGTTTAAACGGCGGACCGTTTGTTGCAGGAAGCGATTGCCGGAACACCCCGCCAGCGTCTCGTGAAACTGGGCGTTCGCTTCGAACAGCTCCTGAGGCGTCATGCTCAAGTACCCACCGCCGGCAATGAACTCTTGCTGCTTGCGACAGGCCGCCAGCGTTTCACCATTGATCAGGAATGCGGGGGAGAGCAGGCCGGATGGCTCGATGGTCGCGCGCAAAGCATAGCTTTCTTCATACGCCTCCACTGAGTCGATCATGGGGAGAAAACGCCATCCTTGGCCGGCACGCTGTTCAATCCATCCTTCCTGCTGGATGCGTGATAGAACGGCCCTCAGCGCCGCCCGTGACACATCGAACTGACGCATGAATTCAATCTCGGTGAACAGCTCTGGGAGCTGCCTGCCCAGACGCAATTCGGCAAATTTCAGGTACAGCGGATCGTCACTGCCTTCCATGACTTGCGAGGCCAGATCGACGAGATCCTCGCTGGACCTGGCCAAGAAAAAGCCGCGATTGCGGTCGTAAGTGAGCATGCCTTTTTCGACCAAATGGCCCATCGCAAACTTTACCGGCGTGCGCGATACGTTCAGCGCCGCCGCCAACTGCGACTCAACCAGGTGATGTCCGATAGCAAAGCGCTCACGACGCACGAGAGAAACAATGTCACGCGCAATGCGTGCTTGCAGCGGGCTTAGGGGCATCGGATCGAGACCAAGTAGAGCTGACCATGGAAGCCCCATTCTAGCGTGCCGGTAAGCTTAACCACACCGTAGAAATCGTGGGCGTGGGTGGGCGCCCGATTTGACCGGTACGATGAAGCGGATAAAGCTTGGATTGATCTATATCGTGATAAAGTTCAATATGCGCCTCACAAAAACATTGCCCGTGCAGCCTGTGAGGATTAGCCAATGCCTATGTCAAAGCGTCGAACCGTTAGCGCCAACGGAGTCGAGTACCGTGTCAGCGATATCCGTGGGGTTGTAACTGATCTGGGGGGTGATTACGCAACGCTGCCCTACAGCTTGCGAATCCTGGCCGAGAACGTTTTGCGTGGCGAGACTGATCCTGAAGCCGCACTGAAAGTGATTTGTGCACGCTCCAAAGAATTCGACATTCCGTTTCGACCGGCCAGGGTTGTGCTGCAGGATTTGTTGGGCACGCCGGCACTGGTCGACCTTGCCGGGTTGAGAGATGCCGTCGCCGAGAAAGGTGGCAACCCGCGCCTGGTGAACCCTGTCACCCCCACTCACCTTGTTGTGGATCACTCACTCAATGTCGAGCGTTGGGGCGATGCCAGCGCGCAGGCCGATAACGAGGCCATCGAGCGCGTACGCAATGCCGAGCGTTTCCAGTTCCTGGACTGGTGCAACAAGGCGTTCAGCAATCTTTCGATCATTCCCTCGGGCAAAGGCATTCTGCACCAGATCAACCTTGAGCGCCTGACCACCGTCGTGGGTACTCAGCGCCGTGGCAATGAGCTGTGGGCTTTCCCGGATACGCTGGTAGGCACCGACAGCCATACAACGATGATTAACGCCATTGGCGTATTGGGCTGGGGGGTTGGGGGGATCGAAGCCGAAGCTGCGATGCTGGGCAAATCGCTGATGCTGCGATTGCCGGACATTGTCGGGGTACGCCTGGAGGGCTACTTGCCTGGGGGCTATCTTGCGACCGACATCGCGCTGGCGTTGACTGAGCAACTTCGTAAAGCGGGGGTTATCGGTGCTTTCCTGGAGTTCTTCGGCCCGGGTGTCGCGCAACTGTCGCTGGCAGACCGGGGAACCTTATCGAACATGGCGCCGGAATTCGGTGCGACAGCGGCAATGTTCGCAATTGATGATCGCACGCTTCACTACCTTCGTATGACCGGGCGTGGCGGTGAGATTTCCGGCCTCACCGAGGCGTATGCGCGTGCACAGGGGCTGTGGCATGACAGTCTCGCGGGCGTTGAATACAACCGGGTCGTGACCCTTGATCTCAGCACCGTCGCGCGCTCGATTGCCGGGCCGAAGCAGCCTCACCAGCGTATTGTGCTGGGGCAAAAGGCGCCAGCTACCCAACTGCCTGGCGGCCTGGACAATGGCTCTGTGGTGCTCGCCGCCATCACCAGTTGCACCAATACGTCCAACCCCCGTGGAGTGATTGCTGCTGGGCTGGTTGCACGTAACGCCCGCAAGCGTGGACTGAAAAGAGCGCCTTGGGTTAAGACGTCCTTCGCCCCGGGTTCGAGGGTGGTGTCGGACTATCTTGAGCGGTCTGGCTTGAATGAGGACCTGGATGCGTTAGGTTTCAACCTGGTCGGCTATGGCTGCACGACCTGCAACGGTATGTCCGGCCCGTTGCTCAGTACCGAAATCGAAGACGAAATTCGGGCTCGCAAGCTGGAAACCGTGGCCGCTACTTCCGGCAACCGTAACTTTGAAGGGCGTGTTCACCCGTTGGCCCGCGAAGTCTTCATCATGTCTGCGCCGCTGATCGTTGCGTACGCGATTGCAGGTACCTACCTGATCGACCCGGAAAAAGATGCATTGGGTCTCGACGACGATGGCGTGCCGGTCTATCTCCACGAATTGTGGCCGAGCGATGAGGAACTGACGCAAATCGAAGCCGATAATCTGACTGCCGATTTGTTCGACAAGGCCTACGAAGATGTTCCCCGTGAAGCGGGCTTGATTGCCAGCGACCTGCGCGCCGGCGTCAGCGATCAGTATCCCTGGCAGGCCAACAGCACCTACATCCGCAAACCTCCCTACTGGAGTGATGCGGTGAGTGCCACAGACACCACCCAGGACCTCAGCAACATGCGTGTGCTGGCCATGCTCTCGGACAACATCACCACCGATCACATCTCGCCCTCTGGCGCGATTCTTCCAGAAAGCGATGCGGGTCAATACTTGCAATCCCACGGCATCGCGGTACAGGACTTCAACTCATATGGCACTCGCCGCGGCAACCATGAGGCCGCGCAGCGTGCGACCTTCGCAAGCCCCCGTCTGAAAAATGAACTGCTTGAAGATGGCCGTGAAGGCCCGTGGACATTGCTTCTGCCCGAGAAAAAAGTCACCACGATTTTCCAGGCCGCGCAGATTTACGCGCAACGCAAGCAGCCGCTGATCGTTGTGGCCGGCAAAGAGTACGGCAGCGGTTCTTCCCGTGACTGGGCGGCAAAGGGCCCGCGCCTGTTAGGCGTGCGGGTGGTCGTGGCCGAAAGCTTCGAACGCATTCACCGCACCAACCTGGCGGGTCTCGGCATTTTGCCTTTGCAGTTTGAAGACGGTGTTTCTCGCCAGAGCCTGGGCTTGAACGGACGCGAATTATTCAGCGTTGAAGGCATCACCCAAGACTTCCAGCCGGGCGCAACAATCACCCTGGTGATCGAGCGTGAGAATGGCGAGAAAGAGCGGGTGTCGGTCTTGAGCCGCCTGGACACCTTCGAAGACGTTCGCTACTTGCGCAGCGGTGGTTTGCTGCCGCAGCTGCTGATCGAAAGTATGCAGAGCGCCTCCCTCAACTGATGCAACGCTGATTCGCTGGAGTAAAACTAGAATGACCCAAAGACGTATTCCTGCCGTTTACATGCGTGGTGGCTCGAGCAAGGGCGTTTTCTTTCTTGAGGAGCACCTGCCGCCCGCAGGTGCTGAGCGGGATGCCATCCTTCTGCGGGTGATCGGCAGCCCCGATGTGTATGGCAAGCAGATAGATGGCATGGGCGGCGCCACTTCCAGTACCAGTAAGGTGGTGATCATCGGTCAATCCAGGCGTGACGACTGTGATGTCGACTATCTGTTTGGTGCACCCGCCATCGAGACGGCGGTCATCGACTGGTCTGGTAACTGTGGAAATCTGAGTGCGGCGGTTGGCCCCTACGCGATATCCCAAGGTCTCGTCGAGGCACCGCTTGATGGCATGGCCGTTGTTCGTATCTGGCAGGCCAACATCCAGAAAAGAATCATTGCTTATGTTCCGATGCGCGACGGCGAAGTCCAGGAAGAGGGCGACTTCATGCTCGACGGCGTGGCATTTCCGGCAGCGGAAGTCGTTCTGGAGTTTCTCAACCCCGGTGGTGCAGACGGCAGCCTTCTTCCAACGGGGAATGCCGTCGACGAACTGCACGTACCGGGCCTTGGTAAGCTTGCAGTGACATTGCTGAATGCCGGCAACCCGACCATCTTTATAGACGCGCAGCAGGTGGGCTTGAAGGGAACCGAGACACAAGACCAGGTCAACGGTGATACGCAGTTACTTGCCCGGCTGGAGACCATTCGCGCGCATTGCACTGTAGCCATGGGCTTGGCCGAGAGTGCTGACGAAGCAACACGGTGGCGTCCTCATACGCCGAAGCTTTGCCTGGTTGCCAGGCCGCAACCCTACAAAGCCGCCGGGGGTAAGCAGGTTGAGCCTGAGGACATCGATGTGATTGCGCGAATACTTTCAATGGGCAAGCTTCACCATGCGATCACTGGCACCGGAGCGGTTGCCGTGGCAGTTGCCGCAGCGCTTGATGGCACCTTGGTCAATCGCATCGTCGGCAATATCGGCGATCGTCAGGTGCGCATGGGGCATACCGCCGGCAGCGTCGCGGTCGGCGCGAAAACCGTCCTGGAAGATGGCGCCTGGGTGGTTGAAAAAGCAGTAATGAGCCGGAGTGCACGCCGACTGATGGAAGGCTGGGTATGCCTCCCCGAACTCCTTGTTGACCCTATGCATCGACGTGCTCAGCCATGTTCCATGGCGGCTAAGGCGAGCAACCATGAACGTTGATATGGCTGCAGTACGAAATGATTTAGCGCCAAGTGGTGAACTGCGAGTGGCGATCAACTTGGGTAATCCCGTTTTGGCCCAGCGCGATGCGGTCACTGGCCGATTGGGAGGCGTCTCGGTTGCACTCGCGAACGAGTTGGCGAAGGAGTTGGGGATTGCAGTCAACCTGATGCCATTCGACGCGGCTGGGAAAGTGTTCGCGGCCTTGGAGGAGGGGATTTGGGATTTGGCGTTTCTGGCTATCGAGCCTGTACGAGCGCAAAAGATCTGCTTCTCCAGTCCCTATGTGAGCATCGATGGCACCTACCTCGTTCATGCAGCAAGCCCTTTCGAACGTGCATCTGATTTGGATATCCAAGGCCACAGAATTTCTGTCGGCCGAGGTGCTGCGTATGACCTGTACCTGTCACGCACCCTGCAACATGCTGAGCTTGTTCGAGCGGACACCTCTGCAAGTGCCGTCGACCTCTTTTTACAGCAGGGGCTGGAAGCAGCGGCCGGGGTCAGACAGCCTTTGGAGCGGTTTGCAAACTCAACCACAGGGGTCAGGGTACTGAAAGACAACTTCACGGAAATTCGCCAGGCGATGGCTGTTCCGAAGGCACGCAGAATTGCGGCTGAATACATCGAAGACTTCATCTGCCGTCTTGTGAGGGGTGGTTTTGTGGCCAAGTTGTTAGCTGATAGTGGGCAAGGCGATGTACGTGTTGTGGTGCCGATTATTTGAACTGTGGCTAGTTAGCGAGTGCATCTTTGTTGGCGCCAAGGGGGGGAGGCTGAATGTCTCTGAGGAGGGGGCAGGTTTATTTTGGACAATTAAAAAGCCGGCTTGTGGCCGGCTTCTCGGGGACTGGTTAAGTCTATTTTTGGTAAACCTCACCAGCCTTCAATCGTTCACTCAAGCGCTCGCCCAAGTGATAGAGGGGGGCATCAGCGGGAACTCCTCCGCATCGCCGGGCAGGGTGTGCTGGCTTCACGCCAACCCCTGCCAAATGTGCCGCGCATGATACTCACATTCCCCGCAGTTTCCCAGCGTCTAGTCTGATTTAGAGCCGTCGTAGCCTATCAAGTGTTCGTCCAGCGGGACCGGTGGGCGGCGGTTGTTGAGGGTGGACCACCAGAATACCCAGCCCAGGATGTGTACGTTTTGCTCGAAGCGCTGGTCGTAGGTCAGGAATTCGTCGGGGTGTTCGCTGTTGTTGTGGCTGCGCATGCGCAGGCCGCCGCCGGGGCGGTTGTAGAGGTATTTGATGCGCAGCATGCCGTGGTGTTCGAGGGCGTAGATTTCGCCGTCGATGATTTGGGTGCGGCCGCGGTCGATGGCGAGGATGGCGCCATCCTGGATGATGTCGATCATGCTGTTGCCGACCATGTAGGCCCCCAGGGCGCGGTCGGCGGTGACGTTGAGTTGTTCCAGGGTGCGCAGGGAGAGGCGCAGGCTTTCCTGGGAGTTGAATGAGGTGTGGAGGGGGATCTCCACGTCGATCTTTTCCGGGCCGCTATTGGGGCCGCAGAGGTAATGGCCGCAGTCTTCACGGGCGGCAGCGCTGTTTCCGTGGTTGGGGCCTTCCAGCTGGAGGTTGGTCGGCGGGTGTTTAGGGCCTTCGCCGGTACGTAGCCAGCGGCTGGTGACACACAGCAGTTCTGCTATTTCGTCGAGCCGGGCCAAGGGCACGCCGCGCTTGAACCAGTTGTTCACATGCTGGGGCGTGACGTCGCGATTCTTGGCGAAGTCGGATGCGGAAAGATGAACTTCCCGAAGTAACATTCTTAAGCGATCACCTGATGTATTCATAAACGCAGAGTTTACTGTCCGGAAAACAAGATCAAATAAACCATGCGTTGAGTTGGTGTATGTAGGTGTTTCCTTATTGCAAGTAAAATCTTGTACGGATTCTATCTAGTTAAACGTTAGTTGTTGTTTTGTTTATTTAATTGAACTTGTTGTTTATTTTTTCCCACAAAAAAGCCCCGAGTGATCGGGGCTTTTTTAGATTGCCGTGGCAATGAGTAGCGGTATTAGCCTTTGTAGGCAGCTACCGACTTCATGATCTCGGCACGGGCGGCGTCTGCGTTGCCCCAACCGTCGATCTTCACCCATTTGCCTTTTTCGAGGTCTTTGTAGTTCTCGAAGAAGTGCTTGATCTGCTCCAGCAACAGTGGCGGCAGGTCGGTGTATTCCTTCACATCGACGTACAGCTGGGACAGCTTGTCGTGTGGCACTGCGATGACTTTGGCATCGCCGCCGCCGTCGTCGGTCATGTTCAGGATGCCAACCGGGCGGGCGCGGATGACCGAGCCTGGGGTGACCGGGTAAGGGGTCACGACCAGCACGTCGAGGGGGTCGCCGTCGTCAGCCAAAGTGTTGGGGATAAAACCGTAGTTGGCCGGGTAGAACATCGGGGTGGCCATGAAACGGTCAACGAACAGGCAGTCGCTGTCTTTGTCGATTTCGTACTTGATCGGCGCATGGTTGGCCGGAATCTCGATGGCGACGTAGATGTCGTTCGGCAGGTCTTTGCCAGCCGGAATCTTGCTGTAGCTCATTGGGCGTTGCCCCCGTAGTTGGCCAAGTAAATTGGCCGGATTGGCCTAAAAGTGGCGGCGATTATAGGCATATTCCTGCGCCGATGCCACGCGCCAGACGTCGTACGGTACTTAGCCTTCAGTCTGATAGCGCGGGTCGCTGGCTTGCAGATGTTTCAGGCGTGCCAGTGGATCCTGGCGGTAAAACTGGCTCAGTTGCCCGTAGACCTGTGGATAACTGTCCACCAGCAAATCCGGGGCGCTGAAAAAATATTCGCTGGTGACCGCAAAAAACTCTGCCGGGTTTTCCGCGGCATACGGGTCGATGGCAGTTTCTGCGTCGGGGTTGTGGTCGAGCTGGCGGTTGAGGTCATCAAACGCGCTCTGCATCACGCTGGCCCACTCCTGGACGCGCATGTCGCTGTGCAGCGGCGGCAGGCCGTTGGCGTCGCCATTGAGCATGTCGAGCTTATGCGCCAGTTCGTGGATCACCAGGTTGTAGCCTTCCCAATTGCCGCTGGCCAGTACGCCCGGCCAGGCGAGGATCACCGGGCCTTGCTGCCAGGCTTCGCCGCTGTGCTCGCCATCCCATTCATGTTCCACGCCGCTGGCGTCGCGATGGCGCTGGGGGCTGCGAAAATCATCGGGGTAGAGAATGATTTCATGGAAGCCCTGGTACCACTCCAACTCGCCTAGGTTCATCAGTGGCAGTTGGGCCTGGGCGGCGAGCAGCAGGCGTTGTTCCTGGTGCAGATCGACGCCGGGCAGGGCAGTCAGGTGTTTTTCGGCGAGGAACAGCACGCTGGCCTCACGTAACCATTGGTCCTGTTCGGCGCTGATGCCGTCGAGGAAGGTCAGGTGATGGCGCACCCGTTGCCACGTTTCATCGGCAACCGGGTGCTTGGCCAGGAGGCGCCGGCGACGCCAGGCGCTGAGGGACCACATGGCCGATCAGTGCGGCTTGGCTTCGGAGGAGGTGCGGCCAAAGCGGCTGCGGGCCACGCCAATGATCATCGGCACCAGCGACAGCAGGATGATGAACACCACCAGCAGCGACAGGTTTTTCTTGATGAACGGTACGTTACCGAAGAAGTAGCCGAGGGTGACCAGGCCACCGACCCAGAGGATGGTGCCCAGCACGCTGAAGCCGAAAAAGCGCGGATACGGCATTTTGGCGACACCGGCGACGAACGGCGCGAAGGTGCGCAGGATCGGCAGGAAGCGCGCCAGGGTCACGGTTTTGCCGCCGTGCTTGTCGTAGAAGTCGTGGGTCTTTTGCAGGTAGTCGCGGCGGAAGATTTTCGAATTGGGGTTGCTGAACAAGCGTTCCCCGGCGGTGCGGCCGATCACATAGTTGGTGCTGTCACCGAGGATCGCCGCCAGCATCAGCAGGCCGCCCAGCAGGACCGGGTCCATGCCGCCACCGGCAGCGACGGCGCCCGCAATAAACAGCAGGGAATCGCCGGGCAGGAACGGCATGACCACCAGGCCGGTTTCGCAAAAAATCACCAGGAACAGGATGGCGTAGATCCACGGACCGTAATTGGTTACCAGCAAGTCGAGGTACACGTCGAGATGCAGGATAAGGTCGAGCGGGTTGAAATCCATGGATGGCACCTGTGTGAATGGCCCGACTCAGCGGGCCTGTGCGGAGGCTTCGGGCAATAAGGCTACGTGTGTATGCCGTTTTTCCTACAACCCTAAAACGTCGGCATTATACGGACTGAGTGATGAAAAGCGTGCTGGTTTTGTAGCGGGGGATGTCGCGGCTATTCTGGCTAGCACTGATCCAAATGTGGGAGCGGGCTTGCTCGCGATAACGGTGGGTCAGTTAAAAATACATCAACTGAACCACCGCTATCGCGAGCAAGCCCGCACACATTTTTTGGGTGTTTGGGCGAATGGCTTCAGTCTTCGCTGATCGGCAATGTGTAGTTCTTGAACTCGGTATCTTCGCGAAAGCCCATGGACTCATAGGTCTTCTGCGCCACCGCGTTATTACTGCTGGTGGACACGCGCAAACGCACGGCATTGGTTTCCTTGGCCATTTTTTTCGCTGCGCGCATCAGGTTGTCGGCCACCAGTTGGCGGCGGGCGTCCTCGGCGACGTAGATGTCATTGAGGATCCACACCCGTTTCAACGACAGCGAAGAAAAGCTCGGATACAGCTGGCAGAAGCCCAGCAGCTTGCTGTCGTCGTCATCCGGCAGCGCCAGGTAGATCACCGACTCCTTGCGCCGCAGACGTTTCTCCAGAAACGCCCGGGAGGAGTCCGGAAAGGGCAGCGCGCCATAGAACTCGCGGTATTTGACGAATAATGGGGTCAACAGGTCCAGGTGTTCCAGAGTCGCTTGAGTAATCCGCATGCTAGGCCTCAACTTCTATAGGAATACAACGGCAAACGGTCCATTACTCGGGCGCCCGCTGCTTGATGCTGCCTAAAGCGGTGAAAAATCGCAATCGTGCCGGCATCAGTCCTTGGTTGGGCTGAGCAGGAAATTGCCTTTCATCAGGTCCGGATCATCCGATTCCAGGGTCTGAACCTGCGCCTCATCCTTGAGATTGACCCCCGACAACTGCCGCCGACAGGCCTCGCGCATCAGGTACAGCAGGCGGTGCGCGGCCATGCCGTAGCTCAGACCCTCCAGGCGCACATTGGAAATACAGTTGCGGTAGGCGTCGGTCAGGCCGACCTTGGGGTTATAGGTGAAGTACAGCCCCAGGCTGTCCGGCGAGCTGAGCCCTGGCCGCTCGCCGATCAGGATCACCACCATTTTTGCCCCAAGTAACTGGCCGATCTCATCGGCCACCGCCACCCGGCCTTGTTCCACCAGGATCACCGGCGACAAGGACCAGCCTTCAGCGTGGGTCTGTTCTTCCATGCGTGTCAGAAACGGCACGGTGTGTTTATGCACAGCCAGGGCCGATAAACCATCGGCCACTACCACCGCCAGGTCCACACCGCCCGGGTTGGCCTGGGCGTAGTCGCGCAGGGTCTGGGCCGACTCATCGCTCAGGCGCCGTCCCAGGTCCGGGCGTTGCAGGTAGCTGTGGCGGTCGGGCGCGGCGCTGTGCAGCAACAGGCTATCGCGGCCGCGCTCGGCCATCTGGCTGCTCAGGCCGGTATGGTCAAACGGTAGGTGTACCGCGTCGCGGGCCTGGGCATGGGCGAACTGGAAGTCCAGTTGCGCGCCGGTGGGAATACTGGTGCCGGTGCGGCCCAGGGCGATTCGTGCCGGGGTCAGGCGCCGCAGCTCCAGCCAGGGGTTATCGCTTTCAGGTGTGTCGATTTGCACTGGAGGCTCCTTCATCCCAATTGCGCCAAGGCGTGGCGGAAGGCTGGTGGCAGGTTGTTACCAAACCGCACCTTGCCATCGGCTTGCGTGAAGATGCCCATTTTCGCCAGCCACTGTTCAAACTCCGGCGCGGGCTTTAAACCCAGGGTTTGCCTGGCGTACAGCGCGTCGTGGAAGGATGTGGTCTGGTAGTTGAGCATGATGTCGTCGGAACCCGGGATGCCCATGATGAAGTTGATCCCGGCTACGCCCAGCAAGGTCAGCAGGGTGTCCATATCGTCCTGGTCGGCTTCGGCATGGTTGGTGTAGCAGATGTCGCAACCCATGGGCACGCCGAGCAGCTTGCCGCAGAAATGGTCTTCGAGGCCGGCGCGGATGATTTGCTTGCCGTTGTACAGGTACTCGGGGCCGATAAAACCGACCACCGTGTTGACCAAAAATGGCTTGAAGTGCCGCGCCACTGCATAGGCACGGGTTTCGCAGGTTTGTTGATCAATCCCGAAATGCGCGTTGGCCGACAGGGCGCTGCCCTGGCCCGTCTCGAAATACATCAGGTTTTGCCCCAGGGTCCCGCGATTCAGGCTCAGGCCTGCGTCGTAGCCTTCCTGCAGCACATTCAGGTTGATCCCGAAGCTGGCGTTGGCCGCCTCGGTGCCGGCGATCGACTGGAACACCAGGTCCAGCGGCACGCCGCGGTTGATCGCTTCGATGGAGGTGGTGACGTGGGTCAGCACACAGGCCTGGGTCGGGATCTCGTAGCGCTGGATGATCGCGTCGAGCATTTCCAGCATGGCGCAAATCGAGGCGATGCTGTCGGTGGCCGGGTTGATGCCGATCATGGCGTCGCCGTTGCCGTACAGCAGCCCATCGAGGATGCTCGCGGCGATGCCCGCCGGCTCATCCGTCGGATGGTTAGGTTGCAGGCGCGTGGACAAGCGCCCGCGCAGGCCCATGGTGCCGCGAAACTGGGTGACGACGCGGATCTTCTGCGCCACCAGCACCAGGTCCTGCACACGCATGATCTTCGACACGGCGGCGGCCATTTCCGGGGTCAACCCCGGCGCCAGTGCACGCAGGCTGTGTTCGTCGGCCGCGTCACTGAGTAGCCAGTCCCGCAGGCCGCCGACGGTCAGGTGGCTGACCACGGCAAAGGCCTGCTGGTCGTGGGTGTCGATGATCAGCCGGGTGACTTCGTCGCTTTCGTAGGGGATCAGCGCCTCTTCCAGGAAGTGCTTCAACGGGATATTGGCCAGGGCCATTTGCGCCGCCACACGTTCGCCGTCGTTCTGTGCGGCGACGCCGGCGAGAAAATCCCCGGAGCGGGCGGGACTGGCCTTGGCCATCACGTCCTTGAGGCTGTCGAAACGGTAGGTCAATGCACCGACCGAGTGGGAAAAACTTGCCATACAGACTCTCCATGACGACGCGGGCGGTGGCCCGCGCCGTGGTTTACGGCGTTAGTGCAAGGCGGCCTCTGCGGCCTGGATCGCCGCGAACTCTTCTTCCGGCGTGCCTGCTACCAAGTGATGCCGACTGTAGAAAGCGAAGTAAGCAATTAATACTCCATAGATGATCGCCGCGCCAATCACCACGCGCGGATCCACCAGGAAGCCCGCCACCACGGCGATGCAGGCCAGTATCAGGGCCAGGCCCGAGGTGAAGATGCCGCCCGGCGTGCGGTATGGGCGCTCCATTTTGGGGCGACGGATGCGCAGGGTGATGTGCGCGGCCATCATCAGCACGTAGGAAATGGTCGCGCCAAACACCGCCACCAGGATCAGCAGGTCGCCCTGGCCGGTCAGCGACAGGCCAAAACCGATGATCCCGGGAATGACCAGGGCCAGCACCGGTGCCTTGCTTTTATTGGTTTGCGACAGTTTGCGCGGCAGGTAGCCAGCGCGGGACAGGGCGAAAATCTGCCGGGAGTAGGCATAGATGATCGAGAAGAAGCTCGCGATCAGTCCGGCCAGGCCCACCAGGTTGACGAAGCTGCCCATCCAGGTCGAGCCACCGTAGGCCAGGGCCAGGGATTCCACCAACGGGTTGCCGGACTTGATCAGCGCCAGGGTGCCGGCGCCGCCGGGGGCAATCACCAGGATCAGCAGGGCAAAGCTGGTGAGCACCACAATCGCGCCGATCAAGCCGCGGGGCAGGTCGCGCTTGGGGTTCTTGGTTTCTTCGGCGGCCAGGGGCACGCCTTCGACGGCGAGGAAGAACCAGATCGCATAAGGAATCGCGGCCCACACGCCGACATAGCCGAACGGCAGGAAACTGCTGGCGCCCTTGGCTTCGGTCACGGGAATGTCCAGCAGATTGGCGACGTTGAAGTGCGGCACCATCGCCACCAGGAACACGCCCAGGGCAATTGCGGCGACGGCGGTAATCACAAACATCAACTTCAGCGCTTCACCGACGCCAAAGATATGGATGCCGATAAAGATGATGTAGAACGCCAGGTAGATCATCCAGCCTCCAATGCCGAACAGTGATTCGCAATAGGCACCGATAAACACCGCGATGGCGGCGGGGGCGATGGCGTATTCGATCAGGATCGCCGTGCCGGTGAGAAATCCTCCCCAGGGGCCGAAGGCGCTGCGGGCAAAACCATAGCCGCCACCGGCGGTAGGGATCATGGAGGACAGTTCGGCCAGGGAGAAACACATGCACAAGTACATGGTGGCCATCAGGAGTGTGGCGAGGAACATCCCGCCCCAGCCGCCTTGGGCCAGGCCGAAGTTCCAGCCGGCGTAGTCGCCGGAAATGACATAGGCAACGCCGAGGCCGACTAATAGCACCCAGCCGGCGGCGCCTTTTTTCAATTCTCGTTGTTGGAAGTATTCGGAGCCGACTTTTTCGAAGTCGACGGAGGATCCTGTCGGTTCGCTAGGCATGGGAAAGTACCTTGTTTTTATTGTTTTAACTCGGCGGATGTCTGCCGAATGCACGTCGCAACTATTGATGAAGATCCAAGTGTGGGAGCGAGCAAGCCCGCTCCCACATTTAATTGCATTTCAAGTGTGGGAGCGGGGGAGGGTTAGAAGAAACCCAGTGGGTTGATGTCGTAGCTCACCAGCAGGTTCTTGGTCTGCTGATAGTGATCCAACATCATCTTGTGCGTCTCACGGCCCACACCGGACTTCTTGTAACCACCAAACGCGGCATGCGCCGGGTACAGGTGGTAGCAGTTGGTCCACACACGCCCGGCCTTGATCGCCCGGCCCATGCGGTAGGCGCGGTTGATGTCGCGGGTCCACAAGCCGGCACCCAGGCCAAACTCGGTGTCGTTGGCGATCGCCAGGGCTTCGGCTTCGTCCTTGAAGGTGGTGATGCTCACCACCGGGCCAAAGATTTCTTCCTGGAACACGCGCATCTTGTTGGTGCCCTTGAGCAGGGTCGGCTGGATGTAATAGCCGGTCGCCAGGTCGCCGGTCAGCTTCTCCACTTTACCGCCCGTCAACAGCTCGGCGCCTTCGCCCTTGGCGATTTCCAGGTACGACAGGATCTTGTCGAACTGTTGCTCGGACGCCTGGGCACCCACCATGGTGTCGGTGTCCAGTGGGTCGCCACGCTTGATCGACTCGACCTTCTTCATCACCACCTTCATGAAGTCGTCGTAGATCGACTCTTCCACCAGCGCGCGGGAGGGGCAGGTGCATACTTCGCCCTGGTTGAAGAACGCCAGCACCAGGCCTTCGGCGGCCTTTTCGATAAATTGCGGTTCGGCTTTCATGATGTCGGCGAAGAAGATGTTCGGCGACTTGCCGCCCAGCTCAACGGTGGACGGAATAATGTTTTCGGCCGCGCAATGCATGATGTGCGAACCCACCGGCGTGGAGCCGGTAAAGGCGATCTTGGCGATGCGCTTGCTGGTCGCCAGGGCTTCGCCCGCTTCCTTGCCGAAGCCGTGCACCACGTTCAGCACGCCCGGTGGCAGCAGGTCGCCGATCACTTCCATCAGCACGTTGATGCCCAGCGGGGTCTGCTCGGCAGGCTTGAGTACCACGCAGTTACCGGCGGCCAGGGCGGGCGCGAGTTTCCAGGCGGCCATCAGCAGCGGGAAGTTCCACGGGATGATCTGCCCGACCACGCCCAGGGGTTCGTGGAAGTGATAGGCGGCGGTGTGTTCGTTGATCTCGGCGCTGCTGCCTTCCTGGGCGCGGATGCAGCCGGCGAAGTAGCGGAAGTGGTCAGCGGCCAGGGGGATATCGGCGTTGAGGGTTTCGCGTACGGCCTTGCCGTTGTCCCAGGTTTCGGTGATGGCCAGCAGTTCGAGGTTCTGTTCGATGCGGTCGGCGATTTTCAGCAGCACCAGCGAGCGGTCCTGGGCCGAGGTCTTGCCCCAGGCATCAGCGGCGGCGTGGGCGGCGTCCAGTGCCTTGTCGATATCTTTGGCAGTGGAGCGTGGGAATTCGGCGATGGGCTTGCCGTTTACCGGCGAAGTATTGGTGAAGTAGTTGCCATCTATCGGGGCCACAAATTCGCCACCGATGTAGTTGCCGTACTTGGCCTTGAACGAAACGATAGCGCCTTCAGTACCGGGGTGTGCATAACGCATGGTGGGTATCTCCTGACTTCTTATGTTTATTGGAGTGCAGCGTGGCTGCGCTTGATAAAGCGTAGAGCAAAGGTCGGGCCAGTGCCTTGCAGGCCAGGTAAATCAAGGCTTTAGGGTTTGTTGCAAGGCGTTGCTGTGACAGCTTT
This sequence comes from Pseudomonas sp. DD1, assembly GCF_044510355.1. Taxonomy (NCBI): domain Bacteria; kingdom Pseudomonadati; phylum Pseudomonadota; class Gammaproteobacteria; order Pseudomonadales; family Pseudomonadaceae; genus Pseudomonas; species Pseudomonas sp. DD1. The sequence goes on from NZ_MSAJ01000001.1 coordinate 116,714, forward strand.
GGGACAGTCGGGGTGACAGTTTGTACCACCGGCGATACAACCTGTGACCCATGGGTCGCCCCGGGATTGCAATGCGCCAAGGCGTGGAGGATGCTGGGCGTCCCGGTCCGCGGTGTGTCCCACGCAACAGGAGAACAATAAGAAGATGCAAAACGATCATTTCAGCCGCCATGCCCGGCAAGTCCTGACGGTCACCCGTGGGCAAGACCCGCTGCACGGTCCCGGCAGCGATCCCTCGATTGCCCGTTCCTGGCTGCGCTGCCTGGAGGACTATCACCTCGACCCGGCACTGACCATTGCCCCCACGGTGCTGGAGCACGATCGCTTGCTGGAAAGCCGCGAGCGCCTGCAGCAGGTGCTGCACATCGCCGGCACCGAAATGAACAATTTGCATCAACAGCTTTCCGGCACCGGGCACGCGGTGCTGTTGACCGATGCGCGTGGGGTGATCCTCAACTGCGTCACCGCGCCTAGCGAGCGCAAGGTGTTCGAGCATGCCGGCCTATGGCTCGGCGCTGACTGGAGCGAGGCCTGCGAAGGCACCAACGGCATCGGCACCTGCCTGGTGGAGCGCCAGGCCCTGACCATTCATCGCGACGAACACTTTCGCGGGCGCCACACCGGCCTGACCTGTTCCGCCAGCCCGGTATTCGACCCCCATGGCGACCTGCTGGCAGTGTTGGACGTGTCCTCGGCCCGTGAGGCGGTATCGCGTCAGAGCCAGTTCCATACCATGGCGCTGGTCAATCTGTCGGCGAAGATGATCGAGAGCTGCTACTTCCTGCGCCACTTTGAAAACCACTGGTTGCTGCGTTTCCACCTGCAGGCCGAATCCGTGGGCCTGTTCAGCGAAGGGCTGCTGGCGTTCGACGGTGAAGGGCGGATCTGTGCGCTCAACCAAAGCGCGCAGAACCTGCTGGGGCTGCCACGCGGGCGTTTGCTGGGCCTGCCGGTGGAGATGTTTTTCGACTGCCGCCTGGATGACTTGCTCGGCCGCGCCAGTGCCAACGCCAGCGCCAGTTGGCCCTTGCGCACCCGCGATGGGCGCAGCCTGTTCGCGGTGTTGCGCGGCGAGGCCCGGCGGGCGCCCGGCCCACGGGTTCCGGCGCCGCCCAAGGTCGAGCGGCCGCGCGTGCCGGGCATCTGCCTGGGCGATGAGGCGCTGCAGAATGACTTTCGCAAGGCCCTGCGGGTCTTTGAGCGCGACGTGCCGCTGCTGATCAATGGCGAAACCGGCTCCGGCAAGGAGGCATTCGCCAAAGCCGTGCACCATGCCAGCCAGCGTGCCGACAAACCCTTCGTCGCCCTGAACTGCGCGGCCATCCCTGAGAGCCTGATCGAGAGCGAATTGTTCGGTTATCGCGGTGGCAGTTTCACCGGCTCCCGCAAGGAAGGCATGCGCGGCAAGCTGCAACAGGCCGATGGCGGTACCTTGTTCCTCGATGAAATCGGCGATATGCCGCTGGCGTTGCAGACCCGGTTGCTAAGAGTGTTGGAAGACCGGCTGGTGGTGCCCATTGGGGGTGAGCCGCAAGCGGTGGACGTGCGGGTGATCAGCGCGACGCACCGCAACTTGCAGGAACGTGTGCGTGACGCCAGTTTCCGCGAGGACTTGTATTACCGGCTCAATGGCCTGGAAATCGCCTTGCCGCCGTTGCGCGAGCGCACTGACAAGTCGCAGTTGCTGGACTTTCTTCTGGCGCAGGAAGCGCAGGGGCAGACAATCGTACTTGATGACGATGCGCGTCAGGCACTGTTGGACTTCTCGTGGCCGGGTAACGTGCGACAGATGCGCACGGTGTTGCGTACGTTGGCTGCACTCTGCGAGGGCGCACGGGTCGGGTTGAGCGATTTGCCTGCGATAATTGGCCGGGTGCCTGTCCAGGCGCGAACCGTCGTCAAGCAGCCGTTGGAAGATGCCGAGCGGCTGGCATTGCTGAACATGCTGGAGCAGCAGCGCTGGCATATGACCCTTGCTGCAGAGCAGTTGGGCATTAGCCGCAATACGCTGTACCGCAAGCTGCGCAAGCATGGAATTGCGTTGCGTTCTGCGGGCTGAGCGAGGGTAAAGACCGCTCCTGTGCTTTGACGCCTGTGCTGATCAATTCGCCCTCATGATCTCTGTTCAATGGGCATGGGTGTAATAGGGATTAATATATTTGTTGTGAAGTTGTGTGTGTTTGCTAGCGTGCTGGTTGCGACTTGGTGGGGTGATTATTTAATGCATTTATTGTTTTTAGGTGTTGGCATGATTCGTCGGTGTGAAAAGTGTTGCGGTTGAAGTGTGATGCTATTGGTTGTAATGGTTCATTTAATTTGTGTGTTGTGTGGAACTGAAGTCTGCCTATCTCATACTCAAGTGGAAAGGATGGTTCATCGTTTATGATGCTTTGACACTAGGGATGAATAAAATTGATAGTAATCACGTCGTTGACGTGTTTTTTACTATATAGGTGGCAATATGAATATTTCAGGTTTTCCTGTTTCGGTTCCGTTGCACGTGAATGATCCCGTGGATGGCTTGCCCCGGCAACAGGCATCAGCCGTTACGAAAAGTGCGTCCTACTTTGATGAAACGGCGCAAACTCCGGACACCCAGGCGTCCAGCGAGGCGAACAGTACGGGTGAAAATTCGGGTGAAGGCGCTGTGCGAGTCAGGCGCGGGTTTGGATCCCCTCGCCTTCCTCGACCGTTTTCCAGCGCAGGATCAAAGGCCCTTAAAGTCCCCTCTAATGGGATCGCCGGTAAATTTGTACAGACAGCGTCAGTAAAGCCCAATGTGGCTCCCCGTCCGACTGCAGGGGCCTCGAACAGCAAGGGGATAGCTAACTTCAGGGACATTGTGTTCAAAACGCAGCACCCTGGCGCCTCACTGCCCGTTGGGCCCAAGCCCGTGGTTGCGCAACCCAAGACATTTGGCGATGTTGCCACCAATCTGATTGCGGCTGATCGCCTGGTCAAGGCCGGTGTGTTTAAAACCGATACACCTTTGAAAACTGTAGCTCGCGATGCTTTTGTGAGTGCGTCCGTAAATGGCCTGGTTAGTACTCCGTTGAGTATTGGTACTTATGCCGGATCGGTTTGGAGCGGTGAAACCATCAAGGGTAGCTTTAGCGCCACTACCCCATTATTGCCCCCGGCCCACCAGCCGGCTCCGAGTCAGCAATCCAATGGCGTTACGCCAGCGGCAGGCGGTACAGGAGAGCAAGACGCCACAATGATTAAGTTGCGGTTGGATAATGCCGAGACAAAGTTGCTGTACGCGGTTAACACTATTCAACTGCTGGCTGAGGGAGGGGATGGTGAGGCTCTTACGAAAGATCCGAACTGGCCAACCGAGACAAATGCGCGTATCAAAAAACTTGAGGAGCTGTACAGCGCAGCAGAGAAAAATATGGAGCTGACGGCTGCGGAAAACGGTTTTATTTTCAAGCCGTATAAAGAAGAATCAGTGGTCGAGCCTAAAACTGTTACCAGTCGCCTGGATGTACTTGATAAAAGGAACGAGACAATCAATAACTTCATTGCGAGGATGGTTGCTATTCGGGAAGTGGAAACAAAAGGCAAGAAAGAGATAGTTTGATAGTGGTCTATCTGCTTTTGGTTCGGTGGTTTGAGTTCGGTTGTATGTTTTACTAAGTAGCAGCTGTCAGGCCCGGTATTTTGCGGGAGTTCTTAAATGCCGGGCTTGATTCCAGTGTACTGAATTGCAAAAAAGAGTAGAAAAGTCCCTCGACTGTTTATCAGTGAGCGCCACGCTCAGTGGCGGAAAAGATCGCACGCTAATCGCTAAAAGAGTGCGAATTTTCCCACCCTACGCTAACCTGCCTCGATGTTTTACGAGGTCGACTATGCACATTCATATTCTCGGTATTTGCGGCACCTTCATGGGCTCAATGGCGGTCCTGGCCAAAGAGCTGGGGCATCACGTCACCGGCTCCGATGCCAACGTCTATCCGCCCATGAGCACGCAGTTGCAGGCCCAGGGCATTGAGCTGACCCAAGGTTACGACCCGGCGCAATTCGATCCGGTCCCGGACCTGGTGGTGATCGGCAATGCCATGTCCCGTGGCAACCCTGCCGTGGAGTACGTGCTGAACAAAGGCCTGCCCTATGTGTCCGGCCCGCAATGGCTGGCCGATCACGTGCTGCAGGGCCGTTGGGTGCTGGCGGTAGCCGGTACCCATGGCAAGACCACCACCAGCAGCATGCTGGCCTGGGTGTTGGAACATGCAGGCATGAGCCCCGGCTTCCTGATCGGCGGCGTGCCACAGAATTTCTCGGTGTCGGCGCGTTTGGGCGATACACCGTTTTTTGTGATCGAGGCCGATGAATACGACAGCGCCTTCTTCGACAAACGCTCCAAGTTCGTTCACTACCGCCCGCGCACGGCGATTTTGAACAACCTGGAGTTCGATCATGCGGACATCTTCCCTGATCTGCCGGCCATCGAGCGGCAATTCCACCATCTGGTACGCACCATTCCCAGCGAAGGCCTGGTGATTCACCCCACCACCGAGCCGGCTTTGCAGCGCGTGATCGAGATGGGCTGCTGGACGCCGGTACAAACCACTGGCGCCGGCGGGCAGTGGCAGGTCAAGTTGTTGAGCGAGGATGGCAGCCAATTCGAAGTGCTGTTTGAGGGCGAGGCCCAAGGCATCGTCGATTGGGACATGACCGGCCAGCATAACGTCGCCAACGCCCTGGTGACCCTGGCCGCAGCCCGGCATGTCGGCGTGGTACCGGCCATGGGCATTGCCGCGCTGAGCGCGTTCAAGAGCGTCAAGCGGCGTATGGAAAAGGTCGCCGAAGTGAACGGGATTACCATCTACGACGACTTCGCCCACCACCCCACGGCGATCGCCACCACCCTCGACGGCCTGCGCAAGCGCGTTGGCGATGCGCCGGTGATTGCGATTATCGAGCCGCGGTCCAACTCCATGAAGCTGGGCGCGCACCGTGATGGCCTGCCGGAAAGCGTCAACGATGCCGACCAGGTGGTGTGGTACGCGCCGGCCAACCTGGGTTGGGACCTGGCCGCCGTGGCCAGGCTTTGCACGGTGCCGTCGATTGTCAGCGACTCCCTGGAAGGCATCATCGAACGGGTCAAAAGCCAGGCCAAGCCCGGTACCCACGTGGTGATCATGAGCAATGGCGGCTTTGGCGGCCTGCACGGCAAACTCGCCGAGGCGCTGCAATGAGCGGGCCGGAGCGCATCACGCTGGCGATGACCGGCGCCTCCGGCGCGCCCTATGGCTTGCGTTTGCTCGATTGCCTGGTGCGCGAAGACCGCGAGGTGCATTTCCTGATTTCCAAGGCCGCGCAATTGGTGATGGCCACCGAGACTGATGTTTCGCTGCCGCCCAAGGTGCAGATGATGCAGGCCTTCCTGACCGAATACACCGGTGCGGCGGCGGGGCAGATCAAGGTCTATGGCAAGGAAGACTGGATGTCGCCCGTGGCCTCCGGCTCCGGTGCGCCGGCGGCAATGGTGGTGGTGCCGTGTTCCACCGGCACCCTGTCGGCGATCGCCACCGGTGCCTGCAACAATCTGATCGAGCGCGCGGCGGACGTGACCTTGAAGGAGCGCCGCCAGTTGATCCTGGTGCCGCGCGAGGCGCCGTATTCGAGCATTCACCTGGAGCACATGCTCAAACTGTCGAATATGGGCGTGACCATCCTGCCGGCGTCGCCGGGCTTTTATCACCAGCCGCAGACCATTGATGACCTGGTGGATTTCGTGGTGGCACGGATTCTCAACCTGCTGAACATCCCTCAGGACATGTTGCCGCGCTGGGGTGAGCATCATTTGAGCAGCGATGAATAAAGCCCTGCTGATCGTGCTGGCCCTGCAACTGGCAGGCTGCGCCACCGTACGCACCCTGGATGCGGCGAAACCCGGTGCGCCGGTGGTGTATGCGGGCACGCGCCTGGATCTGTATGCGATGCAGGGTGGTTGCTGTGCCATGGACCGTTTTGGCGCCGAAGCGCCGAGCTACCCGGGCCTCGACCTGCCGGCCAGCGCGCTGCTCGACACGCTGCTGTTGCCGCTGTCGGCGTTGACGGTATTGGGGGTTGGGTTTAATGCGACGGGTGGGTTGTAGCCTGTAGCGATGGTTGTGGTCTGGGCGGGCCCCATCGCAGGCAAGCCAGCTCCCCCATTTGATCGGTGAATGCATTCATGTGGGAGCCGGGCTTGCCCGCGATGAGGCCCGCCCGGTCACCGCAGATTCACTTGCCGAGCTTACGCAACTCATCCGACTCGACAATCCGCACGCCGTCCTGCTCCTCCAGGGCCAGGCGCCACATGGCCCGGGCCAGCTCACACACTTCGATGCCACGATACTTGCCGGGAATCAGCCGCGACAACGGCCCTGCGAGTTTCTCCGCCAGGCGTGTCTCCAGGCGCTCGCCCAGTAGCAGCGAGGGCCGCACGATGGTCAGTTGCGGCCAACCCTGAGCCTGCAAGGCCTGCTCCATCTCACCCTTGACCCGGTTATAGAACACCGAGGATTTGGGGTCGGCGCCTATCGCGCTGATCACGATCAGGTGTCGTGCGCCCATCTCCCGGGCGCGCTTGCCGAACGCCACCACCAGGTCCAGGTCTACGGCGCGGAACGCCTGCTCGGAACCTGCCTGCTTAAGCGTGGTGCCCAGGCAGCAGAAGGCCAGGTCGACCCGGCCGCTCAGTTGTGGCAGCAATGTGCTGGGGTCGCCGACCGGGTTTTCCAGGTGCGGATGTTCGGCCAGTGGCCGGCGGCTGGGCGCCAATACGCGGGTGACGGTAGGCTCGTTGAGCAGGCGGTCCAGCAGATGTTCCCCGGTCAAGCCCGAGGCTCCGGCAAGCAATATATGCTGAGGCGTCAAGTACATAGTGTTTCCCCCCTTGATACAGTTTCAGCTTAGTTGCTCTTTGCTTCCTTGCTATTGATAGAGACGCTTTCCAGCGCCTTTCGTGCCTGCTGTTTACGTAATTGTTGCCAACGGGCGATCACGCTCTTGGGGGCCCAGATCTGTGGTTCGGAGGCTTCGAAGTTGTCCGCTATTTCCCGTTCGGTCACATGCCGTTGGGCCAGCTTGAAGGCGTGCTGCAAATCGTCGGTCTGGGTCAGGGCCTGGGCGAACAGGGCGTCGCCAAAGTAGGTGAAGTCGGCTTCTTCCGAGCAGCCAAACGACACGCGGTCGGCGCGGGAGGCGGTCATGATCAGGGTGTGTTCATCCTTGAGCGCCGGGATGAAACCGCCGGAGTAGCAGGCGGAAATCACGATGACCTTGTCGCGGTTTTTCAGCGGCGCCATCACCGCCGCCAGTTCGTCGCTCGGCAGGTCGGCCAGCTCCATGCGCGGTTGGTCGAGCACCAGTTGGTGTTCGTGGGTGCCGTGGCTGGTCAGGTAGATAAACACCAGGTCTTCAGGCCCGGTGCGCTCGGCCAGGGTCTGCACGGCGCGGCGCAGGCTTTCGCGGGTCGCCATCGGGCGCTCGGCGATATGGTCGCGGTGGTTGACCAGGCGGATCTGCCCGCGGGCGCCGAAACGGCTGGCCAGCAGGTTGCTGACGTAATCGGCCTCGCGCAGGAATACGCTTTGCTTGCCGTCACCGGCCACCACCAGGCTGTACAGCTCGACAGCCGGGGTGGATGCTGGCACGGCGGCGAGGGCGTCGTCGAGCAAGCGGCCCTGGGCCAGCACCCCGACTTCCAGGGTGTCGGGCAACAGCTTGCCGTCGGCATCGCGTACGCGCAGGCCGTTGGCCCAGGTCCCGGCTTGCACCGTGCCATCGGTGAGTACCAGGGTGCCTTGGCCGTGATAGCTGTCGTTGTCGAATCCGCCGATATAGAAGCTGCCATCGCTGAGGTTCAGGCGCCCCTCACCGGTAAAGCGCCAGTCGCTGAAGTACCCGATGTAATGGCTGCCGTCCACGCCGGTCAGCTCACCCTTGCCGCTCAGGGCGCCTTCGCGGAACTCACCGGTCCACACGTCGCCGTCGGCGTTTTCGTAACGACCCTTGCCGTTGAGTTGGTTCTGCTTGAAGTGGCCGACGTACATGTCGCCTTCGGCGCTGTTGAAGGTACCGTTGCCTTCCAGTTGGCCATTGACGAAACGGCCGCTGAACTGGTTGCCGCTGTCGTCGTTGCGCTGGCCTTCGCCGTTGGGCTTGCCGTGGGCAAATTGGCCCTGGTACTGGCTGCCGTCGGGCAGTTCCAGGCGGCCGAGGCCGGAGTATTGGTCGTCTTTGAATTCGCCGCGATAGGTCATTTGCCCCTCTTTGAGGGTGCCTTCGCCGTTGCGCCGGCCTTGCTTGAAGCCGCCAACGTAGGTGTTGGCCGCCGTGGTCAGGGTGCCCTGGCCATCGAACAGGCCCTGCTGGAACTGGCCTTTATAGACCTCGCCATTGCTGCCATGCCATTCGCCCTGGCCGTGCCATTGGCCTTTGTCGAATTGCCCGGCGTACCAGCTGCCGTTGGGGTAGTCCACCCGGCCCTGGCCTTGCAGCAGCCCATCGACTACATCCCCGCGATAACGCCCACCGTCCGGCAGCCGGGCATCGGGCGGCAACAGGGATTCGCCGTCGCCGCAAGCGGTGAGCAACAAGGCGAGAGCAAGGGGGACGAGTGGGCGCATAGCGGGATCCGGGTAATTGAGCGCCGAGTATGCCGCAGCGGGGGAAGCTATACCTAGTGGTCTGTGTGCGAATAAGGACTTGTCGGCGATGGCGCGGCTGCTGGCGCTATCGCCGGCAGGCCGGCTCCTACAGGTGTGTCAGACGAAGCACAGTGACAGCGACTCGGCGATGTAGGCCGGTTTTTCCTGGCCGTCGATTTCCAGGGTGCAGCTGGCCTTGAGCAGCCACTGGCCAGGCTTTTTCTCGGTGGCGTCGGTGAGGGTCACCGCCAGGCGTACCTTGGAGTTGACTTTCACCGGCTGGATAAAGCGCACGCTGTCCAGGCCGTAGTTGACCGCCATCTTCAAACCCTCGGGCATGATCAGGATGTCTTCGATCAATTTGGGGATCAGCGACAGCGACAGAAAGCCATGGGCGATGGTGCTGCCAAACGGAGTCTGGGCGGCTTTTACCGGGTCGACGTGGATGAACTGAAAATCGCCGGTCGCTTCCGCGAACAGGTTGATACGCTCCTGGTCGATGGTGAGCCATGCGGAACGTCCCAGTTCCTTGCCGACATATTCATTGAGTTGCGCTACAGGTACAAAGGGCATTGCGACTCTCCTTGGTTCATCTATCTCTCCCTGGCGGCACGGGCACGCTGGCGCCGGCAGGGGGTTGTTGTTTTAGGTGGTTTGCAGAGAACCAATGTAGATCATCATGGGCAAATGGCCCGGTCAACCCACCATGCTTTTGGCGAATGCCTGTTCATAGGAGCGGCGTGCTTATAATGCCCACGGGCTTTTGGGGGAGAAAAACCCATGTTGTTACGCGGTTTGACATGGCTGGTGTTGTTCCAATTGCTGGGCACGGCAATCAATCACTTGTTCCTGCCGGTTTTGCCGGGGCCGATTGTCGGCCTGCTGTTGCTGCTGGCGTATCTGGTGTGGCGCGGCGAGGTCGGTGAGCCACTGAGCCTGGCGGCCGGCAGCCTGTTGCGTTACCTGCCGTTGCTGCTGGTGCCGCCGGCAGTGGGGGTGATGGTGTATGCCAAGGACATTGCCGCCGACTTCTGGGCCATCGTCGGGGCGCTGGTGTTGTCGCTGGTGATTGCCATGGCCTTTGTCGGCGTGCTCATGCAAAAGCTGGTCAAGCGCCAGGCACAGCGGGAGGAGGGGCAATGACCTTCGATTGGCAGGGCGCGTGGGCTGCGGTGATCCACCATCCCTTGTTTGGCATCGGCATTACCCTGGGCGCCTATCAACTGGTACTGGCGGGGTTCGAGAAAACCCGCTGGATCTTCCTGCAACCGGTGCTGGTCTCGATGTTGCTGGTGATCGGCGTGCTCCTGGGGTGCGGCCTGACCTATGTCGAATACCGCAAAAGTACCGAGATCATGAGCATCCTGCTGGGCCCGGCCACCGTGGCACTGGCGGTGCCGCTGTACCTGAACCTGCGACGGATTCGCCAGTTGTTTTGGCCGATTTTTACTACGCTGGTGGTGGGGGGCGTGTTTGCCACTGGCCTGTGCGTTTGGCTGGGTTGGTGGTTTGGCGCCGAACACATGGTGCTGATGACCATGGCGCCCAAGTCGGTGACCTCGCCCATCGCCATGCTGGTGGCCGAGCAGATCGGCGGCGTCGCGGCACTGGCGGCGGTGTTCGTGCTGATCACCGGGGTGATCGGGGCGATGATCGGGCCGGCCTTTCTGTCGTACCTGGGCGTGCACACCCCGGAGGCGCGGGGCATGGCCCTGGGCATGACCGCCCACGCGGTCGGCACCTCGGTGGCCTTGCAGGAAAGCGAGGAGTGCGGCGCCTTTGCGGCATTGGCGATGAGTTTGATGGGCGTGGCCACGGCAGTATTCCTGCCATTGGCCGTGTCTTTGGCGATTTAAGTCGGGTTTAAGGAACGCTTTATGAGTCTGGCGTTGTTCCCTCTCAATACTGTGCTGTTTCCAGGCTGCACCCTCGACCTGCAGCTGTTCGAGGCGCGCTACCTGGACATGATCAGTCGCTGTATGAAAAAGGGCGAAGGCTTTGGTGTGGTGTGCATCCTCGATGGCCAGGAAGTCGGCCTCGCGCCGGACGGCTATGCATTGATGGGGTGCGAAGCGCTGATTCGGGATTTCAAGCAGCAGGACAATGGCCTGCTGGGGATCCGTGTCGAGGGTGGGCGCAGGTTTCGGGTGCGGGAGGCGCAGGTCCAGCGCGATCAACTACTGGTCGCCGATGTCGAGTGGCTGCAAGAGCAGCCCGAGCGCCCGTTGGATGAGGAAGACGCCGACCTGTTGGCCCTGCTGCAGGCACTGGCCGAGCATCCGATGGTCGCCTCACTGGATATGGGGGCCGACGTGCACGGGCAGCAGGAACTGGGCAACCGCCTGGCCTACCTGTTGCCGTTTACCGACGCCGACAAGATCGAGCTGTTGCAGCTCGACGATCCGGTGCTGCGCCTGGATGCGATTCAGGTGCTGCTGGATGAATTGCAGGGCGAGCTGTTCGCTTGAGTGTCGTTATCTCGGAATAATCCATGACCGCTTCGGATTTTTCATCGTTGCCGCGTGCCCATCGCCTGAAATAGTGGAGGCTCCGCCACCACTATCAGGGAATGAACATGATTCGATTATCGCCATCGGAGCAACTGGTCTGGGACGCATTTTTTGTCAGCGTAACCGCGCAAGTGATTCAGCAGGCCCGCGATCGCGGCCCCGAATACATTGCCGAGCGGGCTGCCGAAATTGCCGATGAAATGTTGCTGGAGCGCCGGGAACGCTGCGCCGAACGGCGTCACGCTCCCGTGGACTGGGTCGGCCCGGCCTAGCTCAGTAAGCGTAGCGCAGCAGGGCATGGGAGGTGCCGGTCAGGGCAAAGAACCCCAGGACCGCCACGCAACCCGGCACGATCAACCACCACACCTTCGGCGCCATGGGCGGCAGCAGGCTGTGGCGCTGGCTCAAGGTCAGGCTGAAGGCGCAGACCGTCATGGCCAGCAAGGTGCCGGCGAGGATATCGCTCGGCCAGTGGGCCCCCAGATATACCCGCGACAACGCAATGGCAGCGGCCGGAATGGCGCCCAATAGCAGCCACGCCAGGCGCATGCGGGTCGGTTGGCCGCGACCGGCCAGCACCGCCAGCGCGAGGAAGAACGCAAACGAGCCAGAGGCGTGACCGCTGGGCATGCTGAAGCTGGTCAGCGGGTCGACGAGGATTTCTGGCCGGCCGCGGGCAAAGAACAGCTTGCTCCCAGTGTTGATCAGCGCGGCCCCGAGCAGGGTGGCCCCGACGAAAATCGCCTGGCGCCATTGTCGCGCCAGCAGCAGCAGGCCGGTCAGCACCGCGCTGGCGACGAACATCTTCTTGAACTCGCCCAACTGGGTGGTCATCACCATGATCCGGTCCATCGCCGGGCCTCGGTGTTCCTGGACCAGGGCCATCAAACCCTGGTCAAAATGGTTCAGGTACGGATAACCAATAAACATCGCGATCAACAACGCCAGGCTGGCGCAGCCCATCCACAACGTGGCCCGGCGATGGCCGCGCAAGGTGCTGTTGAGGGCGATGCCGAACAACACGGCCAGGCACGCGGCAACCACCCCGGCCTCGGGCCAGAACCCTTCGGGCAGCGGCAACCGAAACGCCGCGCCGGCGGCCCAGCCCGGCAACAGATAGGCGATTGACCAGCCGGTGGCGGCCAGCACGCTAACGGCGGCGAAGCGCGGGAACGGCATATCACACATCCCGGCGACCATGGGCAGCATGGGGCGCAATGGGCCGATGAAGCGTCCTACCAGCAGGCTGACGATGCCGTACTTCTGGAAGTAGGCCTCGGCCCCGTCCATCCACTCGGGATGATGGCGCAAGCCGGGCAGGCGCCGGATGTTCTGGTGGAAATGCCGGCCCAGGTAGTAGGAAATCCCGTCGCCCAAGAGCCCGCCGAGCAAGCCCAGCAGCAGGGTTTCACTCAGGGACAGCGCGCCGCTGCCGGCCAGTGCGGCAATCGCAAACAGCAGCACCGTGCCTGGCACGATAATCCCGGCGATGGCCAGGCATTCCACAAAGGCGACGATAAACACCGCCGCGGCCAGCCATTGCGGGTTAAGGGTCAGCCAGCCAGTAATGCCATCGAGCCATGGGCCCATACAATCCTCTCCATCAGTGGTGATGTCCCTCTATAGGGGCGAGCTTGTGTGGGAGCGGGCTTGCTCGCGATGCAGGCGACTCGGTATGACTGACAGACCGAGGTGATGCTATCGCGAGCAAGCCCGCTCCCCCATAAGCCCATTCCTGCAGGGCATATTTCAAATCAAAACGTAATCGCGGCCTTCGACCTGGCCGCGTCGCAACGGGTTCCGTGTGCAATAGGGCGCATAGCCGCCATCGACAAAGCGATACATCAGGTGTTCATCGCGCCCGCCGGGAATGCCCAGGCGGGTGGTCTGGATAATCTGCGTGGGGGCCAGGCCCACATCCTCGACGTACAGCTGCTCCTGGTCGAAGCGCTTGGCGTCCCACATTGGCACCTTTAAACCCAGGGCCTTGCACAGCAGGGTTTGCCCGGCGCAAAGCTTCTGGGCCGGGCGCGGACGGCCGCTGGCGTCGGGGTTGTTGAGGAGCATTTGCGCCAGGCTGGCAGGCCCTGATACCTCATCCACCCAGGGGTAGGCCGACTTGATCAGCACGGCATTGCCTGGCCCCTGGGCACTGAAGTTCAGGGAGTCACCGCCACGGGCGTAGTACATATAGATGTGGCCGCCATCCAGAAACAAAGCCTTACGCTTTTCTGTGTAGCCGAGGGACGCATGGCTGCCTTTTTCGGCCAAATAATAGGCTTCGGTTTCAATAATTCGCGCCGACAGCCACAACTCGCCGACCCGATGGCGGATGACTTTGCCCAGCAAATCTTTCGCGAGCGTTTGCGCGTCGCGGTCGAAAAAGCCATCAGGCAGGGGGTTGGCGGGGAGCTTTGGGTGAGAACTGGACATGACGATGGACGGTTGCGCAGGCCAAATGTGACAGGATGATATCAACTTCAGCCTTAATCACCGCTGAACGTCGAGTTTTTACAGTTCATTTCGACCATCCGCCCCTCACCGCTGTCCGTAGGACGGCGCGACAGCTATAATCTGCCGCTTTCCTCTTTGCCAAGATCCCACCAGACCATGACTGAGTCCGTTCTTGACTACATGACCCGCCTGGGTCGCGCTGCCCGTCAGGCCTCGCGGTTGATCGCCCGTGCGAGCACCGCGCAGAAGAACCGTGCCCTGCTGGCAGCCGCCGATGCTCTGGATGCCTCGCGCTCCGAGTTGACCGCTGCCAACGAGCTGGACCTGGCCAACGGCCGGGCCAATGGTCTGGAGCCGGCATTGCTGGATCGCCTGGCGCTGACGCCGGCCCGTATCGACGACATGATCGAAGGCTTGCGCCAGGTGGCCAAGCTGCCGGACCCCATCGGTGAGATCCGCGACATGCGCTACCTGCCGTCAGGTATCCAGGTTGGCAAGATGCGCGTGCCTCTGGGCGTGATCGGCATCATCTATGAGTCGCGGCCCAATGTGACCATCGACGCCGCGAGCCTGTGCCTGAAGTCCGGCAACGCCACCATCCTGCGCGGCGGCTCCGAAGCGATCCATTCCAACCGCGCCATCGCCGCCTGCATCCAGCAAGGCCTGGCCGTGGCCGAGTTGCCGGCTGAAGTGGTGCAAGTGGTGGAAACCACCGACCGCGCCGCCGTCGGGGCGCTGATCACCATGCCGGAGTTTGTCGACGTAATTGTTCCACGCGGCGGCAAGGGCCTGATCGAACGTGTCAGCCGCGATGCCAAGGTGCCAGTTATCAAGCACCTGGATGGCGTCTGCCATGTGTTTATCGACGTGGCGGCCGATCTCGACAAGGCGATCCGCATTGCCGATAACGCCAAGACCCACCGCTACGCGCCGTGCAACACCATGGAAACCCTGTTGGTCCACGCCGGCATTGCCGAGCGCGTGTTGCCGCCGCTGGCTGCAATCTACCGTGACAAAGGCGTGGAGCTGCGGGGTTGCGAGCGTACCCGGGCATTGCTGGGCAGCGACGTGATCGAAGCCACCGAGCAGGACTGGTACACCGAATACACGGCGCCGATCCTGTCGATTCGTATCGTCGATGACCTGGACCAGGCCATCGAGCACATCAATACCTACGGCTCCAAGCATACCGATGCCATTGTTTCCGAGCATTTCAGCGATGCCCGGCGTTTCCTCACCGAAGTAGACTCTGCTTCGGTGATGATCAACGCCTCGACGCGTTTTGCCGACGGCTTCGAGTACGGCCTGGGGGCGGAGATCGGGATTTCCACGGACAAGCTGCATGCCCGTGGCCCGGTGGGCCTGGAAGGCCTGACCAGCGAGAAGTACGTGGTCTTTGGCGATGGTCATGTGCGCACTTGATGGGTAAACGCATCGGGCTGCTCGGCGGTACCTTCGACCCCGTGCACATCGGCCATTTGCGCAGTGCCCTGGAAGTGGCGGATACCCTCGGGCTGCAAGAGCTGCGGCTGATCCCCAATGCCAGGCCGCCGCACCGGGACACACCGCAGGTCAGCGCGCAGGAGCGCCTGGCGATGGTGCAGTGTGCGGTGGCCGGGATTGCCCCGTTGGTGGTGGACGACCGCGAGCTCAAACGCGATAAACCGTCCTACACTATCGACACCCTGGAACAGACGCGGGCCGAGTTGGCCGCCGATGACCAGTTGTTTCTGCTTTTGGGCTGGGACGCATTTTGCGGACTGCCCACTTGGCATCGCTGGGAAGAGTTGCTCCAGCATTGCCACATCCTGGTTTTGCAACGCCCGGATGCCGACAGCGAACCGCCGGATGCCTTGCGCAACCTGCTGGCAGCGCGGTCGGTAAGTGACCCACAGGCCCTGACCGGGCCGAGCGGGAATATTGCATTCGTCTGGCAGACCCCGCTTGCGGTGTCCGCCACCCAGATCCGTCAACTGCTGGCCAGCGGTAAGTCGGTACGTTTCCTGGTGCCTGACGCGGTCCTGGCCTACATCGATGCGCACGGGCTTTACCGTGCGTCGAACTGAAAAGGCGCGCTTGAAGGCACGAATAGTCGTGTATTGAAGCGCCCGAACTAATGAGCAAAACGAGTTTTATATGACGAACAAAGACGTAAGCAAAGTTAAGCGCAAAGGCACGTTCAAGAGCGCACCGTTGCCAGTGGAAGCCCTGCTGGTCCCGGCCCCTGAAGGCGAAGCGCTGGTTGCGCTGGCCGTAGCCGCCCTGGAAGACGTGAAGGCCCAGGACATCCAGGTCCTGGACGTGCGCGACAAGCAAAGCATCACCGATTTCATGATCATCGCCACCGGTACCTCCAACCGCCAGATCGGCGCGATGCTGGACAAGGTTCGCGAAGCCGTCAAAGCCCAGGGCGTCAAGCCACTGGGTGAAGAAGGCAAGGGCGATAGCGACTGGGTGCTGGCTGACCTGGACACCGTGATCGTACACATGATGACCAGCAACGCTCGCCAGTTCTACGACCTGGAGCGTCTGTGGAAAGGCGCCGAGCAGAGCCGTGCTGCCGATGGCAAGCACCACAGCCCTGAAGTCGGTCACGCGCACTTCGACAAGCTCAACAAAGACCAGGAATAAGGAACGGCTGTGCGCCTGCGTCTGATCGCTGTCGGTTCACGCATGCCCAAGTGGGTGGAAGAAGGCTGGCATGAATATGCCAAGCGTCTGCCATCCGAACTTGCGCTGGAACTGGTGGAAATACCCCTCAACACCCGGGGCAAGAACGCCGATGTGGCGCGCTTTATCCGTCAGGAAGGCGAGGCGATGCTGGCCAAGGTCGGTGCCAACGAGCGCATCGTCACCCTTGAGGTGCACGGCAAACCCTGGAGCACCGAGCAGTTGGCGGTGGAACTGGATCGCTGGCGCCTGGATTCGCGCACGGTCAACTTCATGGTCGGCGGCCCCGAGGGGCTGGCGCCGGAAGTTTGTGCACGGGCCGATCAGCGCTGGTCGCTGTCGCCCCTGACGTTGCCCCATCCGCTGGTGCGGATTCTGATTGGTGAACAGCTGTATCGCGCCTGGACAGTCCTGTCCGGGCACCCTTACCACAAATAGTCTGCGCCCTGCCTGATGACCCAGCCGATCCGCATCAAGGACCACGAGAAAGACGCACGTCTTGTACGCGCGCGCGTGATCTTTGGCGCGATCGCGGTGGTGGCGTTGATGTGCGTGTTGATCGCCCGTCTGTATTACCTGCAGGTGATCCAGTACGAGTATCACTCCACGTTGTCGGAAAACAACCGGGTTCATGTGCAGCCGATCCCGCCGACCCGTGGCCTGATTTTCGACCGCAATGGCGTGGTGATTGCCGATAACCGGCCCAGTTTCAGCCTGAGCATGACCCGCGAACGGTCCGGTGACTGGCAGCAGATCCTTGATGTGATTGTCGAGGTGCTGCAACTGACGCCGGAAGACCGGGCGATCTTCGAGAAGCGCATGAAGCAGGGGCGGCGCCCGTTTGAACCGGTGCCGATCCTGTTTGAGCTGACTGAAGAGCAGATCGCCAGGATCGCCGTGAACCAGTTCCGCCTGCCGGGGGTGGAGGTGGTGGCGCAACTGGTGCGGCATTACCCGCAGGGGGCGCACTTTGCCCACTCGGTCGGTTATATGGGGCGGATCAACGAAAAAGAGCTGAAAACCCTCGATCCGGTCAATTACAGCGGCACCCACCATATCGGCAAGACCGGTATCGAGCGCTTCTACGAGCCGGAACTGCACGGCCAGGTGGGTTACGAGGAAGTCGAGACCAACGCCCGTGGCCGGGTGCTGCGGGTGCTCAAGCGCACCGACCCGATTCCCGGCAAGGACATTGTCCTGAGCCTGGATATCAAGCTGCAGGAGGCCGCGGAAATGGCCCTCGGCGGGCGTCGTGGTGCGGTGGTCGCGCTGGACCCGAACACCGGCGAGGTCCTGGCCATGGTCAGCCAGCCGAGTTTCGACCCCAACCTGTTTGTCACCGGGATCAGCTTCAAGGCCTATGCCGAGTTGCGTGATTCCATCGACCGGCCGTTGTTCAACCGGGTGCTGCGCGGTTTGTATCCACCAGGTTCGACCATCAAGCCGGCGGTGGCGATTGCCGGCCTGGATGCCGGTGTCGTTACCGCCTCCAGCCGGGTCTACGATCCGGGTTACTACATGTTGCCCAACTACGATCACAAATACCGTAACTGGAACCGTACCGGCGACGGCTATGTGGACCTAGATACGGCGATCATGCGTTCCAACGACACCTACTTCTATGACCTGGCCCACAAGCTGGGGATTGATCGTTTATCGACTTACATGGGCAAGTTCGGCCTCGGTCAGAAAGTGTCCCTGGATATGTTTGAAGAATCCCCAGGCCTGATGCCGTCCCGCGAGTGGAAGCGCGCCACCCGGCGCCAGGCCTGGTTCCCCGGTGAGACGCTGATCCTGGGGATCGGCCAGGGCTATATGCAGGCCACGCCCTTGCAACTGGCCCAGGCCACGGCGCTGGTGGCCAGCAAAGGCAAGTGGATTCGTCCGCACCTGGCCAAGACCATCGAGGGTGAACAGCCGGTGGATGAAAACCCGATCCCGGACATCGTCCTGCGCGACCCGTCCGACTGGGCCAAGGTCAACCACGGCATGCAACAAGTGATGCACGGCGCGCGAGGCACGGCGCGCAAGGCGGCCATTGGCGCGCAGTATCGGATTGCCGGCAAGAGCGGGACCGCCCAGGTGGTCGCAATCAAGCAGGGCGAGAAATACGACCGCTCCAAAGTCCAGGAACGCCATCGCGACCACGCCTTGTTCGTCGGTTTCGCCCCGGCCGACAACCCGAAAATCACCGTGGCGGTGATGGTCGAGAACGGCGAGTCCGGTTCCGGCGTGGCCGCCCCGGTGGTGCGCCAGATCATGGACGCCTGGTTGCTGGACCAGGACGGCAAGCTCAAGCCTGAGTTTGCCAACCCTTCAAGCGCGGAGGCTACGGCCCGTGAAGAGTAATTTCGACCGCATTCTCTCCAGTGAGGATGTGATGCGCCGCCGCGCCACCTTGTTGCAGCGCATGCACATTGATGGCCCGTTGCTGATCCTGCTGCTGACCCTGGCAGCCGGTAGCCTGTTCGTGCTGTATTCGGCCAGTGGCAAGAACTGGGACCTGCTGATCAAGCAGGCGTCCTCGTTTGGCCTGGGCCTGTTGTCGATGGTGGTTATCGCCCAGCTGGAGCCGCGCTTCATGGCGCGCTGGGTGCCGCTGGGGTATGTCGCCGGGGTGCTGCTGCTGGTGGTGGTGGACGTCATGGGTCACAACGCCATGGGCGCCACCCGTTGGATCAATATCCCGGGGGTGATTCGCTTCCAACCGTCGGAATTCATGAAGATCCTCATGCCGGCCACCATCGCCTGGTACCTGGCCAAGCGCACCTTGCCGCCGCAGCTCAAGCATGTGGGGATCAGCCTGATCCTGATCGGCATTCCATTCATTCTGATCGTGCGCCAGCCGGACCTCGGCACCGGCCTGCTGATTCTTGCTGGCGGTGCATTCGTGTTGTTCATGGGCGGTCTGCGCTGGCGCTGGATCGTCAGTGTGCTGGTGGCGGCTGTGCCGGTGGCTGTCGCCATGTGGTTCTTCTTCATGCACGACTATCAGAAGCAGCGAGTCCTGACCTTCCTCGACCCCGAGAGCGATCCGCTGGGCACCGGCTGGAACATCATCCAGTCCAAGGCGGCCATCGGTTCCGGCGGCGTGTTTGGCAAGGGTTGGTTGCTGGGCACCCAGTCGCACCTGGACTTCCTGCCGGAAAGCCACACTGACTTTATTATCGCGGTGATGGGCGAGGAGTTCGGCCTGGTGGGCATCTGCGCACTGTTGCTGATCTACTTGCTGTTGATCGGGCGTGGCCTGGTGATTACCGCGCAAGCGCAGACGTTGTTCGGCAAATTGCTTGCCGGCGCGCTGACAATGACTTTTTTTGTTTACGTTTTCGTCAACATCGGTATGGTCAGTGGCCTGCTGCCGGTGGTTGGGGTGCCGTTGCCGTTCATTAGCTACGGCGGAACTTCGTTGGTGACATTACTGTCAGCGTTTGGGGTCTTGATGTCGATCCATACCCATCGCAAGTGGATCGCACAGGTTTGAATAAGGTGAAGATGTCAATGCAAGCAATGCGCGGCTGGGCTGCTCGGTATGCGTCCTGTCTGGGCTTGGTGGGCGCCTTTGGCGCTGCACAGCCAGCCCTGGCCGGCGATTACGACGGCTCGCCCCAGGTCGCCGAGTTTGTCGGTGAGATGACGCGTGACTATGGTTTCGCCGGCGAACAACTGATGGGCGTGTTCCGCGAGGCCCAGCGCAAGCAGTCGATCCTCGACGCGATCTCTCGCCCCGCCGAGCGCGTCAAACAGTGGAAGGACTATCGCCCGATGTTCCTCACCGACGCCCGGGTGGCGCGGGGTGTGGACTTCTGGCGCCAGCACGAGGCCGTACTGGCCCGTGCCGAGCAGGAATATGGCGTGCCGGCCCAGGTGATCGTGTCGATCATCGGCGTTGAAACCTTTTACGGGCGCAATACCGGCAGCTACCGGGTGATCGACGCCTTGTCGACCCTGGGCTTCGATTACCCACCCCGTGCCGAATTCTTCCGCAAGGAACTGCGCGAGTTCCTGCTGCTGGCCCGTGAAGAGCAGGTCGACCCATTGACCCTCAAAGGCTCCTACGCCGGGGCCATGGGCCTGCCACAGTTCATGCCGAGCAGCTTTCGCGCCTACGCCGTGGACTTCGACGGTGATGGCCATATCAACATCTGGAGCAACCCCGATGATGCCATCGGCAGCGTTGCCAGCTACTTCAAGCGTCACGGCTGGGTGGCTGGCGAGCCGGTGGTGATTCGCGCCAATGTCACGGGCGATCGCGCCGATGAAGGCCTGACCCAGGGCATCGAGCCGGTGAAAACCGTCGGGGAGTTGCGGGCGTTGGGCTGGTCAAGTCATGATGCGCTGCGCGATGATATGCCGGTTACCGCCTTCCGCCTGGAGGGCGCAGACGGCCCGGAATACTGGATGGGCCTGAAGAATTTTTACGCAATCACGCGTTATAACCGCAGTGTGATGTACGCCATGGCCGTACATCAGCTGTCAGACATGCTGGTTCAAGCACGGGGCGTCAAGTAATGCGGGTATCGCCGATCAATAAACCGCTCAAGCTGGTGGCGCTTGCCGCATTGTCCTTGCTGGTTGTCAGTTGCTCCACCAGCCGTGCGCCGGTGCAGAAGGCCGGTGGCCCGGTAGTCCGCGCGCAGCCGGGGCTGGATATCAACCGGGCTCACAAGGACGGCGCGCCGTGGTGGGACGTCGACGTCTCGCGCATCCCGGATGCCACGCCGACCCTGCATACCGGCAACTATAAAGCCAACCCCTACACGGTACTGGGCAAGACCTACTTCCCGCTGCAGGAATCCAAGAACTATGTGCAGTCGGGCACCGCGTCCTGGTACGGCACCAAGTTCCACGGGCAGAACACCGCCAACGGCGAAGTGTATGACCTGTACGGCATGAGCGCGGCCCACAAGACCTTGCCGCTGCCGGCCTATGTACGGGTGACCAACCTGGACAACAACCGCGTGGTAATTCTGCGGGTCAACGACCGTGGGCCGTTCTACTCCGACCGAATCATCGACTTGTCCTACGCAGCCGCGAAAAAACTCGGCTATGCCGAATCCGGCACGGCGCGGGTCAAGGTCGAAGGCATCGATCCGGCCCAGTACTGGGCCCAGCGCGGCAAGCCAGCGCCATTGATGCTCAATGAACCACAAAGCGCCCAACCGCAGATCACCGCTTCGGCGGGCAAGGTCGAGCAGTGGACGCCGCCGCCCCAGCAGCACGCCGCGCCAGTCGTGGCCGTGCCACAGGCGGCGCCGGGCAATGCAGCGGGCGGGCAGTACCTGCAAGTCGGTGCTTTCGCCAACCCGGATGCGGCAGAACTGTTAAGGTCCAAGCTCAGCGGGATGGTCAGCGCGCCAGTCTTTATCAGCTCCATCGTGCGTAACCAGCAGACCCTGCACCGGGTACGCCTGGGCCCCATCGGCTCGGCGGGCGAGATTGCCCAGGTACAGAACAGCGTGCGATTGGCCAACCTGGGTCAGCCCAGCGTGGTCGGCGCCGAATAAGCAGTAGCGGATCGAGGGTGCTGGCACGCTTGCGCGCCGGGGCCCTGGTTGCAGGCTCTTCGAATAATAAAAACCCGAAGGCAAGGGTTGAGCTGGCAACTGAATACGCGACAGCCTGGTGACGGGCTGTCTGAATGTTTTGCCCGCGAGGGCAAGTTTCCATAAGCAATTTCGAGAGACGGATGAACATCACCACCTTAGCCAAACGCCTGTGCCTGCTTGTCCCGCTGATCATTGCGCCCGCTGCCTGGGCCGTCGAAATGATGCCAGCGCCACCGCAACTGGCTGCCAAGTCCTACGTGCTCATGGATGCCGCCAGCGGCAACGTGCTGGTCGAAAACAACGGTGACCAGCGCCTGCCGCCGGCCAGCCTGACCAAGCTGATGACCGCCTATATCGCGACCCTGGAAATCCGTCGCGGCCAGATCGGTGAAAACGATCCGGTGACCGTCAGCGAAAACGCCTGGCGCACCGGCGGTTCGCGGATGTTCATCAAGGTCGGCTCCCAGGTCACTGTCAGCGACCTGCTGCACGGCATCATCATCCAGTCCGGTAATGACGCCAGCGTCGCCCTGGCCGAACACATTGCCGGCAGCGAAGATGCATTTGCCGACATGATGAACAAAACCGTGACTGACCTGGGCATGACCAACAGTCACTTCATGAACCCGACCGGCCTGCCAAACCCAGACCACTACTCGTCGGCCCATGACATGGCGATCCTGGCGCGCGCGATCATTCGTGTCGACCCGGTGCACTACGCCATCTACTCCCAGAAAGAATTCTTCTGGAACAACATCAAGCAGCCTAACCGCAACCTGTTGCTGTGGCGCGACAAGACCGTCGACGGCCTGAAAACCGGGCATACCGACGAAGCCGGCTACTGCATGGTGTCCTCGGCTGTGCGTGACGGCCAACGTCTGATCGCCGTGGTGTTCGGCACCAACAGCGAACAGGCCCGTGCGGCGGAAACCCAGAAGCTGCTGACCTATGGCTTCCGTTTCTTCGAAACCCAGACCTTCTACCAGAAGGGTGCCGAACTGGCCCAGGCTCCTGTGTGGAAAGGCACCGAGCGTCAAGTCAAGGCCGGCCTGGCTGACGACCTGACCCTGACCATGCCTAAAGGCCAGCTGAAGAAACTGGCTGCCAGCATGACCATGAACCCACAACTGACCGCGCCAATCGCCAAGGGCGATGTGATCGGTAAAGTCGAAGTGAAGCTGGACGACAAAGTCGTACACAGCGCCGATCTGATCGCACTCGACGCCGTTGAGGAAGGTGGTATCTTCCGCCGCGTGTGGGATAGCATCCGTCTATTCTTCTACGGCTTGTTCAACTGATTGTGTGCACCCGCAAGGCCCCGCGTTGATCCGACGCGGGGCTTTGCCCGTCGCCACGGCTTACCGCTTACGAGGCCGTTTCGCCATGACCGATAAAGAAGTAAAGGCGCCAAAGATCGAATTCCCGGTGACGGACTATCCCGTCAAGGTGATCAGCGATACCGGTGTGGGCAACAAAGACAAGATCCTCGAGATCATGCGTAAACACGCAACGATCAACGACAACCGTGTGGATGAGCGCTTGAGCACCAACGGTAAGTACACCACGATCCAGTTGCACATCGTTGCGACCGGTCAAGACCAGCTTTACGACATCAACAGCGAACTGCGAGCCACCGGTTTCGTACATATGGTGTTGTGATGTCGCAGGTCCTGGGCTTTCGCGAGCTCGGCCAGATGGCGTACGAGCCGGTCTGGCACGCCATGCAGCGCTTTACCAATGAGCGCGGCAGCTCGGCTCCCGACGAAATCTGGCTGGTGGAACACCCGCCGGTATTCACCCAGGGCCAGGCTGGCAAGGCTGAGCATCTACTACTTCCGGGTGATATTCCGGTGGTGCAGGTCGACCGAGGTGGTCAAGTGACTTACCATGGGCCCGGACAACTGGTGGCTTATTTGCTGCTGGATGTGCGCAAGCTGGGTTACGGCGTGCGTGAGCTGGTCAGTCGCATGGAAAACTGCCTGATCGAGCTGCTGGCCAGTTATGGTGTGACTGCCGTGGCCAAGCCCGATGCTCCAGGTGTGTATGTCGACGGCGCGAAAATCGCCTCCCTGGGCCTGCGCATCCGCCATGGCTGTTCCTTTCATGGCCTGGCCCTGAACGTGGACATGGACCTGGCGCCGTTTCGCCGGATCAATCCCTGTGGTTACGCCGGTTTGGCCATGACCCAGTTGAGCGATCACGCAACACCCCTAGAATTTGCCGAGGTAAGTGCCCGGCTGCGCGCGCAGCTCGTCAAACACCTCGACTATGCTGAGCAGACGACCCTGACGGGCGGAATCGACTGATATGACTACTGATGTTGTGCAAACCATGATCCCGACGCTGGACATTACCGAGCGTCCGGCCCCGGCTCCGCGTGCCAAGGTGGAAGCCGGCGTCAAGCTGCGCGGCGCCGAGAAGGTTGCACGCATCCCGGTGAAGATCATTCCGACCACCGAACTGCCGAAAAAGCCCGACTGGATCCGCGTGCGCATCCCGGTCTCGCCGGAAGTCGACCGTATCAAGGCGCTGCTGCGTAAGCACAAGCTGCACAGTGTGTGCGAAGAGGCCTCGTGCCCGAACCTGGGCGAGTGCTTCTCCGGCGGCACCGCGACCTTCATGATCATGGGTGACATCTGCACCCGTCGTTGCCCGTTCTGCGACGTTGGCCATGGCCGGCCGAAGCCACTGGACGTCAACGAGCCGGAAAGCCTGGCCATCGCCATCGCCGACTTGAAACTCAAGTACGTGGTGATCACCTCGGTAGACCGCGATGACCTGCGCGACGGCGGTGCCCAGCACTTTGCCGACTGCATCCGCGAAATCCGCAAACTGTCGCCGAACGTGATGCTCGAGACCCTGGTCCCGGACTACCGTGGCCGTATGGACGTCGCCCTGGAAATTACCGCCGCCGAGCCGCCAGATGTGTTCAACCACAACCTGGAAACCGTGCCGCGCCTGTACAAGGCTGCGCGTCCGGGTTCGGACTACCAGTGGTCGCTGACCCTGCTGCAGAAATTCAAGCAGATGATGCCGCACATCCCGACCAAGTCCGGGCTGATGCTGGGCCTGGGCGAAACCGACGAAGAAGTCATCGAAGTCATGAAGCGCATGCGCGAACACGACATCGACATGCTGACCCTCGGCCAGTACCTGCAACCGTCGCGCAGCCACTTGCCGGTGCAGCGTTTCGTGCACCCGGACACCTTTGCCTGGTTTGCCGAAGAAGGCTACAAGATGGGCTTCAAGAACGTCGCGTCGGGCCCGCTGGTACGTTCGTCGTACCACGCCGACGAACAGGCCAAGCTGGTCAAGGCTAGCCTGGTTTCCTAAACCTTGGCGCCGATCCATTTGTGTGGATGGGCGTGTAGGGGGGGCTGGTTTGTGTGGGAGCGGGCTTGCCCGCGATAGCATCGCCTCGGTGCAACTGATACACCGAGGCGTGTGCATCGCGGGCAAGCCCGCTCCCACAGTTCGTTGTGCTGTACAGAATAGGGAGAACCAAGGATGACTAACCCGCTTGCCACCGCCGTACCCGCCCTGCGCGCCGAAGGTGTGATCGGCCTCATTGCCCCCGCTGGCCCCGCCGCGCTGGATGTTGAAAAGGCCGGGCAATGGATGCGCGCCCGTGGCTACGAGCTGCGGATTTTCTCGGGGGTGTATGAGCGCGATGGCTATCTGGCCGGCAGCGATAAAGTACGCCTGCGCGACCTGCACGCGGCCTTCGCCGATCCCGAGATCGACGCCGTCTTCTGCCTGCGCGGGGGCTACGGTACCCCACGCTTGCTCGATAGCGTGGATTTCGAGCTGCTGGCAGCCAATCCCAAGCCCTTCGTCGGCTACAGCGATATCACCGCGCTGCACTTGGCGATCAGCCGCTACGCCGGCTTCGTGACCTTCCACGGCCCGATGCTCAATGCCGACCTGCTCGGTGACAAGCAACAGCCCACGGAGTCATCACTGTTCAGCCTGCTGCGCGGCCAGCTGGGCGCTGGCAGTGTGCTGGCGCACCCAGTGGCGTACCCGCTGACCACCATTGAGCCTGGCATCGCCTGTGGGCGCTTGCTGGGGGGCAACCTGTCGATGATCGCGGCGGTGATGGGCACGCCCTTCGAGCTTGATGCCGAGGGCATCATCCTGTTTATCGAGGACGTCAACGAGCCAATCTATCGCATCGACCGCCTGCTGACGCACTTGCGCCTGGCGGGCAAGCTGGCGCAGGTGCGCGGTGTGCTGGTGGGGGATGTGGCGGGAGTGGATAACGTCGCGCTGGAGCGGCTGTTGAAACAGACCTTCCAACCGTTCTGTATTCCGGTCCTGTCCGGCTGGCGCAGCGGCCATTGCGACCCCAATCTGACCTTGCCGATGGGCGCCTTGGTGCGCCTGGATGCGGGGGAACAGCGGCTGGTGCTGGAGCAGGATGTGGTGTCTAGGCTCTGAGTGTTTTGCCGCCTGTCGGCACGCTATCGCGAGCAAGCTGGCTCCCACAGGGAATTGCATTCCAAATGTGGGAGCGGCAGTCGCCCTACACCGATCTAGCGGCTACGCAACGACTCCAACAACTTCACCGTCGGATATCCATCCGCCGGCCAGCCCAACGACTGCTGCGCCGCACGAATCGCCTTGCGCGTATTGGCGCCGATAATCCCGTCCGGGTTGCCGGCCTCATAGCCATTGGCGCTCAACACCGTCTGCAACTCGATGCGCTGGGAGCGGGTCAGTGGCAGTTCATCGGTTGGCCAATCGCCGCGAATCACCCCACCGCCGCCAAAACGCTCGGACAACAGGCCGACCGCCAGGGCGTAGGACGACGAGTTGTTGTACTTGAGGATTGCGCGGAAGTTATCCAGCACCAGGAACGCCGGGCCACGATGGCCGGCCGGCAGCAGCAGGGCGGCCGACAGCGTTTCTACGTTGGGCGGCACGCTGGCACCGGCCGGCACCTGCAGGCCCAGCTTCAACCATTCGCCGACCGGCTTGCGCACCACGCCATCAGCCAGGGCGTAATCGAAGTTTGTCGGCAATTGCTGCACCTCAAAGCCCCACGGCTGGCCTTTCTGCCAGCCCGAGCTTTGCAGGTAGTGCGCAGTGGAGGCGAGGGCGTCGGCCGAGCTGTTCCAGATGTCGCGGCGACCGTCGCCGTCGAAGTCCACGGCGTGGGTGTTGTAGGTGGTCGGTATGAACTGGGTCTGGCCCATGGCGCCGGCCCACGAACCGCGCATCTGTTCGGCTGGAATGTCACCGTGCTGGATGATTTGCAGCGCGGCCAGCAACTGCGCCTGGGCGAATGCCGGGCGGCGGCCTTCATAGGCCAGGGTCGCCAGGGAGCGGATCACCGAGTTATTGCCCTGGAACGAACCGAAGTTACTTTCCATGCCCCACACCGAGACCAGCACCTGGCGATCAACGCCGTAGCGCTGTTCGATGCTTTGCAGGATATCGGCGTGCTTGATCAGCAAGGCCTGGCCATTGCGTACGCGCAGCGCCGACAAGGCACCGTTGAGGTATTCCCACACCGGGCGGGAAAACTCCGGCTGGCTGCGGTCGGCGCGGATGACCGCCATGTCGGGGGTGACGTTGGCGAAGGCGGTGTCGAATACCGTCGGGGTGATACCGGCCTTCAGGGCCTCGACGCGAAAACCTGCCTGCCATTCGGCGAAGGTCTGGGTCGGTTGGATATCGAGATTGGTCACGGCCAGGGGCGCAACTACGGCGGGGGCGGCAACCGGTGCGGTCTGGAGCGTGGGCAGGGGCTGAGCGTCGGCGGCGGTGGGTTTTTCGGCGCAGGCGACTAACAGGATCAGGCTGGAGGCAGCAATCAATTGGCGAAGGTGCCAACGACGGGAAAGACTAGAGGGCATGCACAGGTCCAGGAAATACGAATCAGGTGCAGACCTTATCATGCCAGAGGGGCGCTTGCCTTCAGGCAGCCAGAAAGTAAGAAGCCTCCCAGCTATTAGACTGGAAGGCTTCGCGGCGGTAGCTGCCTTTGCCTTTGCCGGCGCGTTCCTGGCGACTGCGGAACAACGGCTGGGCGATGATGGATTTGGCCTTGTTGGGGCCATGCTTGGATGGCTTTTTGCTCATGATCGGGACTCTCCGATGGGGTGGGTGATGCGGTGCAAATCATCTGCCGAAGTCTGCCGGCTGTCCAGCCCGGCGCGATGTAGGAAATATCAAAAACCTGAATACGGCGACGATCAAAACTGTAGGAGCTGGCTTGCCTGCGATGGCATCACCACCGCATGACTGACACACCGAGGCGCCTGCATCGCAGGCAAGCCAGCTCCTACATTGGTTTTGTGGTGGTTGGGCGAGCGTGCTATTCGGCGGGCAGTGCCAGGCGCTGGCCGGACATCAGCAGCGACAAACGGCTCAAGCTCATCCACGGCGACCCTGCGGCCTGGCCCTTGATCTGCGCGTCGATGCGTTGGGCTTCGAGCAACAATTGCGCCCAGCGTTGCGCCGAGTGCCGTTGCAGGGCCTTGCTCATCAGGGGCTTGCGCTTGTCCCACACCGGCGGGCGGGCCTGGCTGAAGGCCTTGTCCAGAGGGGTGCCCTGGCTGTACTGCAGGGCGATATTGGCCAGCAAGCGCAGTTCCCGGGCCAGCGCCCAGAGAATCACCGGCGGCTCGACCCCTTCACCGCGCAGCCCTTCGAGCATGCGCAAGGCGTGGGCCGCATCACCGTTGAGGATTGCGTCCACCAGCCCGAATACGTCAAAGCGTGCGCTGTCGGCCACCGCGCCCTGCACGGTCTCGACGGTGATCTGGCCACCTTCGGCCATCAGCTTGAGCTTTTCGATTTCCTGGGCCGCCGCCAGTAGGTTGCCTTCAACCCGGGCCGCGATCAGTTCGACTGCGTCCTGGCTGGCAGACAATCCGGCTTGCGACAGGCGTTGGCGAATCCATTGCGGCAACTGACTGCTGTCCACCGGCCAGATCTGGATGAACTGGGTCTGTGCCCCTTCCACCAGCGCCTTGCCCCATTTGGTTTTCTGCGCGCTGCCATCGAGCTTGGGCAGGCTGATCAGCAACAGCGTGTCCTCGGCGGGGCGGGCGCAGTATTCCATCAGGGCTGCCGCGCCTTTGTCGCCGGGCTTGCCCGAGGGCAGGCGCAGTTCCAGCAGGCGTTTTTCGGCAAACAGCGACATGCTGGCCCCGGCCTGGAGCAGGGTGCCCCAGTCGAAGCTGGCGTCGGCACTGAACACCTGGCGTTCATCAAAGCCTTGCTGGCGCGCAGCCTGGCGAATGGTGTCGGCGGCTTCCTGGCACAACAGCGGATCATCGCCACTGACGATGTACACAGGCGCGAGGTTGCCTTGCAGGTGTTTGGCGAGTTGGGCGGGGGCGAGTTTCATAGGCTGGATGGACGGGGCGCATGACGCGCCCCGTCTGGTTTACTCGGCAGGGACTTCAACAGGCGATTGCTTGGGAATGCTGTTTTCATAGTCCTGCGCGGCTTTCAGCGCCTCGGCATCCGCCTTGGCCTTGGCGTCGGCAGTCTGCTGCAGGGCATCGAGCTGGGCCGGGCTGATCATCTGCAGGCGCAGGACCATACGCTGGACCAGGTCACGGCGCATTTCATTGCGAACCTGATTGACCTCAGTGTCGGAACCGACCAGGTTGTTGCCGTCGTGCGTCACGACTTTCTGCACTTGCAGTTTGTCGCTGATCAGCGGCAACTGGTCGTGGCCCTGGATCTGGAACATGAGCACGCTGCTCAACTCGATGTCCGAAGACCGGCCGGCACTGGCGTAGCTGAGGTTACGCTGGGTCTCTTTCTCGTCGATCAGCACCAGCTTGTAAGCCGCGCCGTTATAGACTTTGACGCCGCTGTTTTCCAGAGTTTGGCGCAGCTGGGTCACGGTTTCACCATAGGAGTTGCGCGCGCTGACATCCAATTCCTTGATCGCCAGTTCCGTGGTGCCGGTGCCGCGCAGCTGGAAGCCGCATGCGCTCAGCAGTACGGCAAGGCCCATAACCAGCAAGTTGCGTTTGATCATTTTATTGCTCCCCTTGAAACCATGTGGGCCTTATCGAGGCCCTGGAGGTTTTGTTCGGCGCCAGGGCTCTTGCCCTGGCGCCCGATCCGATTAGCTAGCGACGATATTGACCAGTTTACCGGGCACTACGATCACTTTGCGGATCGTCAGGCCTTCGGTGAAGCGCAACACGTTCTCATTGCTGCGCGCGGCAGCTTCGACTTCTTCACGGCTGGCGCTGGCAGGCATGTCGATCTGGCCGCGCAGTTTACCGTTGACCTGAATCACCAGTTGCAGCGTGTCCTGGACCAGGGCGCTGTCATCCGCGACCGGCCATGCAGCATCGATCACCGCGCCGCTGTGGCCCAACTGGCTCCACAGGTCGTGGCTGATGTGCGGGGTGATCGGCGCCAGCAGCAGGACGACTGCTTCCAGGCCTTCCTGCACCAGTGCCCGGTCCTGTTCGGTAGCCTGCGGGGCTTTTTCCAGCACGTTCATCAGCGTCATCACCTGGGCGATGGCGGTGTTGAATTTATGGTGCTGGCCCACGTCCTGGCTGGCTTGCTTGATGGCCAGGTGGGTGCTGCGGCGAATGAGTTTCTGCTCGTCGCTCAACGACGCCACGTCCAGTTTGCCCGGCAAGCCCTGGCTGATATGGCCATGGGCCAGGCGCCAGACGCGCTTGAGGAAGCGGTGCGAACCTTCGACGCCAGAGTCCGACCATTCGGCGCTCATATCGGGCGGCGAGGCGAACATCATGAACAGGCGGCAGGTGTCGGCGCCGAACTGGTCGATCATCGACTGCGGGTCGACGCCGTTGTTCTTCGACTTGGCCATCTTCTCGGTACCGCCGATTTCCACCGGCAGGCCGTCGGATTTCAACTTGGCACTGATCACCTTGGCTTTGCTGTCACGCTCCAACTCGACGTCCGCCGGGTTGAACCAGGTGTAGGCGCCATTGGCTTCGCGGCGATAGTAAGTCTCGGCGATCACCATGCCCTGGGTCAGCAGGTTCTTGAACGGCTCGTCGGAGCTGACCAGGCCTTCGTCACGCATCAGCTTGTGGAAGAAGCGCGCGTACAGCAGGTGCAGGATCGCGTGTTCGATACCACCGATGTACTGATCCACCGGCAACCAGTGGTCGGCTGCGGATTTTTCCACCAGGCCGCCTTCATAGTGCGGCGAGGCGTAGCGGGCGTAGTACCACGAGGACTCGACGAAGGTGTCCATGGTGTCGGTTTCACGCTTGGCAGGCTGGCCGCATTTCGGGCAGTTGCACTCGTAGAACTCGGGCATGCGCGCCAGCGGCGAACCGGCGCCGTCCGGCACCACGTCTTCGGGCAGGACGACCGGCAGTTGGTCTTCCGGCACCGGCACGTCACCACAGGTTTCGCAGTGGATGATCGGGATCGGGCAGCCCCAGTAGCGCTGGCGGCTGATGCCCCAGTCGCGCAGGCGGAACTGGGTACGCGAGGCGCCGAGGTTTTTCTTGATCAGGGCGACTTCAATGGCGTCGAAAGCGCCTACGAAGTCCAGGCCGTCGAACTCGCCGGAGTTGATCAGGGTACCGTGTTCGCCGTAGGCGTCTTGCCATGGGGCCGGGTTGGTATCACCGGAACTGGTACGCACCACAGACTTGATCGGCAGGTTGTACTTGGTGGCGAATTCGAAATCGCGCTCGTCGTGAGCGGGCACTGCCATTACTGCACCATCGCCGTAGTGCATCAGCACATAGTTGGCGACCCAAACCGGCAGTTTTTCACCGGTCAGTGGGTGCTCGACGAACAGCCCGGTCGGCAGGCCTTTTTTCTCCTGGGTGGCGACGTCGGCTTCAGCCACGCTGCCGCCTTTGCATTCGGCGATAAAGGCCTGCAGCTCAGGGTTGTTCTGTGCGGCTTGGGTGGCCAGCGGGTGTTCGGCGGCCACGGCGACGTAGGTCGCGCCCATCAGGGTGTCCGGACGGGTGGTGAAAACTTTCAGTGCGCCCGCTTCACCGATGGAATCGACGTTGTACGGGAACTGCACTTCCATGCCCTTGGACTTGCCGATCCAGTTGCGCTGCATGGTCTTGACCTGTTCAGGCCAGCCCGGCAGGTCGTCGAGGCTCGACAAGAGTTCATCGGCGTAGGCGGTGATCTTGAAGTAGTACATCGGGATTTCGCGCTTTTCGATCAGCGCGCCGGAACGCCAGCCACGGCCGTCGATCACTTGCTCGTTGGCGAGGACGGTCTGGTCGATCGGGTCCCAGTTCACGGTGCCGCTTTTTTTGTAGATCACGCCTTTTTCGAACAGGCGGGTGAACAGCCATTGTTCCCAGCGGTAGTAGTCCGGCTTGCAGGTGGTCACTTCGCGGGACCAGTCCACGGCCAGGCCCAGGCTGCGCAGC
Organism: Pseudomonas sp. DD1; assembly: GCF_044510355.1. NCBI lineage: Bacteria > Pseudomonadati > Pseudomonadota > Gammaproteobacteria > Pseudomonadales > Pseudomonadaceae > Pseudomonas > Pseudomonas sp. DD1. The sequence goes on from NZ_MSAJ01000001.1 coordinate 148,909, forward strand.
TGGGTCTTCATGTAGGCGATGTTCTCGTAGGTCCACTTGGCGGGCGCTACGTTGTTTTTCATCGCGGCGTTTTCCGCAGGCATGCCGAAGGCGTCCCAACCCATAGGTTGCAGGACGTTTTTGCCGAGCATGCGCTGGTAGCGGGAAATCACGTCGCCGATGGTGTAGTTACGCACGTGCCCCATGTGTAGTTTGCCGCTGGGGTAAGGGAACATGGATAGGCAGTAGTAAGTCTCCTTGCCTGGCTGTTCACTGACTTCAAAGGACTTTTGCTCGTCCCAGAAAGTTTGGGCGGCATTTTCTATTTCACGGGGCTGATATTGTTCGTGCATGGCTACTTTTGAACTGAATAGGGGTGGCCTAATCCTCTTCGGTGCATTGTCCGGGTTGAGCGACACCAAAAAGCGGCGCGTCCGTGCCCAAACCCTGCGGGAAGTGGAGTTACAGGAAGCGCCGTAGCATACATGACCCCACTCTATCGAGGGAAACCCTGATTGCGCCGCGCAGGCCGTTGGTCGCGGCGCGCGGTTGGTTGCGTCAGCGCAGCTACGCTGTTTATTGGGGAGTGAGACTTATCTTTAATGAGGTGAGGGGATGGTTGATTCGCAGCGAATGAGAACGAAACCGGAAGTGTATGAAGGACTGATCGACCGCTTGGGTCGAGCACTGGACGCAGCAAGAACCGCAGGCCGATTGCGTGACGAACGGCCTGATGAGCTGGAACTGCGAGGCTTGAGCCCTGCAGAGTTTGAAGTGATCAAGGCCTACCTGGACTTGAACGCGCGCCCGATCCCGCAATGGGTGGCTCCTGTGCCAGCCAGGGAAGCGGTGCGATCGTCCAAGGTGGTATGGCTCAAGGACTTGTCCGCCGGCCGCAGCCCGGAAAAGCTGCGGTCTGTGCGATTCAAGTAACCTGATCAGCGTTATCCACCGCTGGTAAAGATTGTCGCTAAACCCCGTTACACCTTAGGCTTCGGGCATCTTTGGAGATGCTCGATGCCTATTCGTTATTTCATCAAACAATTATTGCTGCCGCCCGGCATTCTCTTGCTGCTGCTGGCCCTTGCCTGGTGGTTTCGCCGCACCCGTCCACGCTTGGCCGGCGTGTGCTTTGCCCTCGGGTTTGGCGGGATGTGGCTGATCAGCTTGCCGGTGATGGTGGAGTGGGGCGCACGCGCCTTGGAAACCGAGCCGCCATTGGCCGTGGAAGACTGGGCCAGCCTGGCAGAACGGGCCGATGCCATTGTGGTGCTGGGCTCGGGCCGCGAGCGCGGTGATCCGGCCTGGGGCGCCGATCAGCCGACCGGTATCGGCCTGGAGCGCCAGCGCTACGCGGCGCGATTGGCCAAGGCGTCCGGGTTGCCGGTGCTGACCAGCGGTGGCCTGCACTACGGCACGCCGCCCAGCGAGGCGCAGTTGATGGCAGTGTCGATGCAGCAAGACTTTGGCGTGGCCGTGCGCTGGAAGGAAGAGCGCAGCCGCACCACCTGGGAAAATGCGCAGATGAGTGCCGAAATCCTGTTGCCCCAGGGCGTCAAGCGCGTGGTAGTCGTGACCCAGGCCTGGCATATGCCGCGTTCAGTGTGGAGCTTCGAGAAGGCCGGCTTTACCGTGGTGCCGGCGCCGGTCGGCTTCCTGGGGGTGGACAATGCCCGGCCGCTGGGCGGCTGGATGCCGGAATTCAAGTCGATCTGGCAGAGCGGGCAGTTGATCAATGAGGCGGTGGGGCAGGTAGGTTACCGCCTGTTCTATCGTTAACGCCGCAAATCAACATGTGGGGCTTGTGTGGGAGCGGGCTTGCCCGCGATGGAGGTGGGTCAGTCACTAAAAATGCTGACTGATACACCTCCATCGCGGGCAAGCCAGCTCCCACAAAAGCCCGCTGCCACATTGGGTCTTGGGTGTCTGTCAGACGGTCTTGGCCATGCGCCCGGCCAGCAGGGCCCAGCCAAACAGCCCCAGGCACAGGATGATCAGCGGCCACGAACGCCATTGCAGGTACGGCGTCAGGTTGTGCATCGGTACGACCTCGCCGTAGAGAATGCCGCGCTCGAACTGCGGGATCTGCTCGGTAATCTGCCCGAATGGGTTGATCAGGCCGGTCACGCCGTTGTTGGTGGCACGGATCATCCAGCGGCCGGCTTCCAGGGCGCGCATCTGGGCCATTTGCAGGTGCTGCAAGGGGCCGATGGAGGTGCCGAACCAGGTGTCATTGCTGATGGTCAGCAGTAAGTCGCTGCGGGCGGCGAGGCCGGCGGCGAACTCCGGATAGACCACTTCGTAGCAGATATACGGCGCGATCTGATAACCCTTGGCTTGCAGCATGGCCTGGTCCTCAGGCCCGCGGGCGAAGTCCGACATCGGCAGGTCGAAGAACGCGATCAGCCCGCGCAATACATCCTGCAGCGGTACGTACTCGCCAAAGGGCACCAGCTTCTGCTTCAAATAGGTGCCATCGCCTTGACCGACCACGGTGATGCCATTGAAGTAGCGCTTCTCATGGCGTACTTCCTGGCGGATCGGCACGCCGGTGATCATCGCCGCGTTCCGGTCGGCAGCGAATTTGCCCATCATCCCCAGGTAGCCCTCGACGGACTCCTTGAGCACCGGCACGGCGGTTTCCGGCCAGATCAGCAGGTCCACGCGCTTGGAGGCAAAACTCATGTCGCGGTACAGCGCCAGTTGCGCGTTGAGCTGGGCCGGGTCCCACTTCATGCTCTGCTCGACATTGCCCTGGATCGCCGCGACGGTCAGCGGTTCACCGGCGGGGCTGGTCCAGGCGTAGTGCTTGAGCCCCAGGCCAATGGCCCAGGGCGCAACCAGCAGCACCAGGCCTGCGCCGATAAACGCGTTGCGCCTGGCTGCCAGCAAACGCGGCAGGTTGACGAGCAGTGCCGCGCTCAAGGCCAGGGCAAACGAAATCAGCCACACCCCGCCCAGCGGCGCGAGCCCGGCCAGCGGGCCGTCGAGTTGACTGTAACCGGAGTACAACCAAGGGAAACCGGTGAGGAACCAGCCGCGAAACGCTTCCTGGCCCACCCATAGCGCGGCAAACGCCAGGGCATCGGCCAGCGGCGCTTCGTTACGGCGCAGCCAGCGCGCCCAGAGCCAGGCGGGCAGGGCAAAGAACAGCGCAATCGCGGCGGTGAACGCGAGCATCAACAGCCCGGCCAGCAACACCGACGCGCCGCCAAAGTGATGGATGCTGTAGTAGATCCAACTGGTGCCCGCGCCAAACAGGCCAAAGCCGAAACACCAGCCACGCCCGAAGGCCTGGCGGGGTGTCAGTTGGCGCATCCCGGCATAGAACACCCCGACCGCCACCAGCGCCAGCGGCCAGATATCGAACGGCGCCAGCGCCAGGGTGGTGATAGCACCGGCCACCACGGCCAGCAGGTTACCGGGCCAGCCGGGTGCGGTGAGACGGCGCATATCAGTCCTTAGCGGGCAATAGGTGTCAGGCGGATCAGGTGGATGCGACGGCTATCGGCATTCAGGATGCGGAAGCGATAGGCGCCGATCTCGGTGGTTTCGTTACGCTTGGGCAAGTGACCAAACGCACTCATCACCAGGCCACCGACAGTGTCGAACTCATCGTCGGAGAATTCGCTGTCGAAGAACTCGTTGAAGTTCTCGATCGGCGTCAGCGCCTTGACCAGGAAGTCACCGCTGGGCAGCGGCTTGATGTAGCTGTCTTCTTCAACGTCGTGTTCGTCTTCGATATCGCCGACGATCTGTTCCAGCACGTCTTCGATGGTCACCAGGCCGGCGACACCGCCGTATTCGTCAATGACGATGGCCATGTGATTGTGGTTGGCGCGGAACTCGCGCAGCAGCACATTCAGGCGCTTGGATTCAGGCACGAAGGTCGCAGGACGCAGCAGGTCCTTGATGTTGAAGCTGTCGCCGTTCTCCTTGAGGATCAGCGGCAGCAGGTCCTTGGCCAGCAGGACACCCATGACGTCGTCATGGCTTTCGCCGATCACCGGGTAGCGCGAGTGCGCCGAGTCGATCACGGCCGGGAGGAATTCCCGTGGGGTCTGGGTCGCCTTGATGCTGATCATCTGCGAGCGCGGGACCATGATGTCCCGAACCTGCAGGTCAGCCACCTGGATGGCGCCTTCGACGATGGCCAGCGCTTCGCTGTCCAGCAACTTGTTCTGATGGGCCTCGCGCAGAAGCTCCAGCAGCTCCTGGCGGTTTTTCGGCTCGTGGGCAAAAGCCTGGGTCAGTTTACCCAGCCATGACTTTTGCCCGTTGCTCGATCGGTCTTCGCTCATAGCGATTACTCTAAATCCTTGATTGTTTCAGTTGAGTGTCGATTAGTGTTCGTCGTCTGCATAGGGGTCAGGATGACCCAACTCTGCAAGCAACGTTCGTTCCAGTGCTTCCATTTCTTCGGCTTCTTCATCATCTATATGGTCGTAACCCAACAGATGCAAGCAGCCGTGCATGACCAAGTGGGCCCAGTGGGCCTCCAGGGCCTTGCCTTGTTCCTTTGCTTCGCGCTCCACCACCGCGACGCAGATCACCAGGTCACCCAGCAGCGGGATATCCAGCAGTTCATCCGGCACATCGGCGGGGAACGACAGCACATTGGTCGCGTAGTCTTTCTGGCGCCAGGTGTGATTCAGCTCGCGGCCTTCAGGTTCGTCCACCAGACGGATGGTCAGTTCCGAGTCGGCGCTGCGCTGGCGCAGGGCCAGTGTGCACCATTGGCGGAACTGTTCTTCGCTGGGGGCTGGCGCTTCAGTGGCCAGTTGCAGATCAAGCTCAAGCATCGCGGCGGTTGTCCTTCGACAGCCCGTCGTCGCGGTGTTCGAAGCGCTCGTAGGCCTCGACAATGCGCTGCACCAGCGGGTGACGCACCACATCCTTGGGCATGAAGTGGGTAAAGCTGATCCCCGGCACGTCCTTGAGCACCTCGATCACCTGGCCCAGGCCCGACTTGGTGCCCTTGGGCAGGTCGACCTGGGTGATATCGCCAGTGATCACGGCGGTGGAGCCGAAACCGATACGAGTCAGGAACATCTTCATCTGCTCGACCGTGGTGTTCTGGCTTTCGTCGAGGATGATGAAGCTGTTGTTCAACGTGCGACCGCGCATATAGGCCAGCGGGGCGATCTCGATCACCTGGCGCTCGATCAGCTTGGCCACGTATTCGAAGCCGAGCATTTCATACAGTGCGTCGTACAGCGGGCGCAGGTACGGGTCGATCTTCTGGGCCAGGTCGCCGGGCAGAAAGCCCAGTTTCTCACCAGCTTCCACCGCCGGGCGCACCAACAGGATGCGTCGCACCTGTTCGCGTTCCAGGGCGTCTACCGCACAGGCCACGGCCAGGTAGGTCTTGCCGGTACCGGCCGGGCCGATGCCGAAGTTGATGTCGTTGCCGAGGATTTCTTTGACATAGCGCTGCTGATTCAAGCCGCGCGGGCGAATCATGCCTTTTTTGGTACGCAGCGCCACGCTGGCTTCGGCCACCGGGTTGTTGGCCAGGTCTTCCACGGCGGATTCCTGCAGGTACAGGTGCACGGTTTCCGGCGACAGCTCGCTACCCTTGGTTTCGCGGTAGAGGCGACGCAGCAGGTTTTCTGCAGACGTGGTGTGCTGGGGTTCGCCAATCAGCTCGAATTGATTGCCGCGGTTGCGGATCTCGATGCTCAGGCGTTGTTCGATCAGGCGCAGGTGCTCGTCGAACTGTCCGCACAGATTGGCGAAACGACGAGCCTCAAACGGCTCGAGGAGGAAACGATGGGGTTCTGCTATGGGTGCGTTCAAGGTTGCTTTTAGCCGCCCTTTGGCTGTTTAGGTGAAATAGAGGATAACGCCAGCCGCCGGTGTGCGAAAGCACTTAAGTTATCGGAATGCTGCGCGGTTCCCATGTGGGAGCGGGCTTGCTCGCGAAGGCGGTGTGTCAGTCAATGCATCTGTCACTGATCCACTGCCATCGCGAGCAAGCCCGCTCCCACATTTTGATCTCCACCAGTCAGGACTATTGATGGGTTACTGGATCAGTGAGCCGCGCAGCGAGTGCGGTTGCGCCGCGTCGATGTGCACGTCGGCGAACTGGCCGATCAGCGTCGGGTTGTCGCAACGGAAATTGACGATCCGGTTGTTCTCGGTACGTCCCTGCAACTCGCCCGGGTCTTTCTTCGAGTAATCGGTGACCAGGATGCGCTGGGTCGAGCCGACCATTTGTCGGCTGATCTCGAAACCTTGCTGGTTGAGGCGATGCTGCAAGGCGTTGAGGCGCTCCTTTTTCAGCTCCTCCGGGGTTTCGTCGACCAGGTCGGCAGCCGGTGTGCCGGGGCGCTGGCTGTAGACGAAGGAGTAGGAGAAGTCGAAACCGACGTCTTCAATCAGCTTCATGGTCTGCTGGAAGTCCTTCTCGGTCTCGCCAGGGAAACCAACGATAAAGTCCGAACTGATGCAGATGCCCGGCACGGCGGCGCGCAGTTTGCGCAGCTTGGACTTGTACTCCAGGGCCGTGTGGTTGCGCTTCATCGCCGAGAGGATGCGGTCCGAGCCCGATTGCACCGGCAAATGCAGGTGCTTGACCAGCTCCGGCACTTCGGCGTGGGCCTGGATCAGGCTGTCGGAGAACTCCAGCGGGTGCGAGGTGGTGTAGCGAATCCGCTCGATACCGTCTACCGCCGCGACCACGCGAATCAGCTCGGCCAGGTCCGCCAGGCGCCCATCGTGGGTCTGGCCGCGATAGCCGTTGACGTTCTGCCCCAGCAGGGTCACTTCACGCACGCCGTTTTCGGCCAGGTGGATGATTTCCGCCAGCACATCGTCGAACGGTCGGCTGACTTCTTCGCCCCGGGTATAAGGCACCACGCAGAAGGTGCAGTACTTGCTGCAACCTTCCATCACTGACACATAGGCGCTCGGGCCGTCGATGCGTGGCTCGGGCAGGTGGTCGAACTTTTCGATTTCCGGAAACGAGACGTCCACCTGCGGCAACTTGGTGATACGCGCAGCGTCGATCATTTCCGGCAGGCGGTGCAGGGTCTGCGGGCCGAAGACCACGTCGACATAGGGTGCGCGGTCGCGAATGGCCGCGCCTTCCTGGCTGGCCACGCAACCACCGACGGCGATCACCATGTCCGGGTTGGCCAGTTTCAGTTCACGCCAGCGGCCCAGCTGCGAGTAGACCCGATCCTGGGCCCGTTCGCGGATCGAGCAGGTATTGAGCAGGATCACGTCGGCATCTTCGGCGCGAGCCGTGACTTCCAGGGCCTGATGTTCACCCAGCAGATCGACCATGCGCGAGCTGTCGTACTCGTTCATCTGGCAACCGTGGGTTTCGATGTAAAGCTTCTTGGCCATGGGAATCGTCAACTGGTGGTAAAGAACCGCGCATTATAGGGGGCATGCCCATTGGTTCCTAGCACTGTGCATCGGGTGCCATGCTATAGTTCGCGCCCTCATTTATATCCGCCGATGTGCTGCCCGCCCCCCATGACCAAACGTGAAGCTCCAATCTACAAGGTGATTTTCCTTAACCAGGGCCAGGTGTTCGAAATGTACGCCAAACAGATCTATCAAAGTGATCTGTGGGGCTTCCTGGAAGTGGAAGAGTTCGTCTTTGGCGAGCGCACGCAGCTGGTCGTCGATCCGGGCGAGGAAAAGCTCAAGGCCCAGTTCGAAGGCGTGGTGCGCAGTTTTGTGCCGATGCATTCGATTGTGCGCATCGACGAAGTCGAGCGCCTGGGCACGCCCAAGATCAGCGAGGCGCGGGGTATGAGCAATGTCATGCCGTTTCCGATGCCGATGCCTGAAAAGTAGGCTTTTAGACCGCGTCGCGCCCATCGCAGGCAAGCCAGCTCCCACATTTGAATGTGTTCACAAATCAAAATGTGGGAGCTGGCTTGCCTGCGATGACGTCAGAAGGGTTTAGATAACCTCAAGGCAGCGGCGAAAAGGGCGAACGCCCATCCGCACTCTGCAATTCCTGCAGGTAATTGCGGAAAATCTGCCCCAGCACCTGGGTCGCCACTTCCAGCTCGTCGCGCTGCATGTGCTCGGCCACTTCGTCAGCGGTGTCGAGCGCATCTTCGGCGCCGTTGACCGCCGCCATCTTCAGCACGATATACGCCTGCACGTTGTTGGCCGGCACGCCTTCGCCATGGAAGAACATGCTGCCCAGCTTGAACTGCGCCTGGGCATGGCCTTGCAGCGAGGCTTTTTCGAAGAAGCTCAAGGCTTTGTTCAGGTCGCGGGCAGGGTTTTTGTCGTCGTAGAAGAATTCGCCCAACTCGTATTGCGCCTGCGCATCCCCGCCATCGGCCAGGGTTTGGCAGGCGCTCAGCGCCTCGGCCTGGCTGTCGGACTGAGTATTGAGGGTGCAACGACCCATCGCTGGGATCAACAACGAGTTGCCGCCCGCTTGTGCATGTGCAAGCAGCGGTTGAAGGAGCAACAGGCAGCCCAGAACCAGGGTGCGGCCGGTGCGTTTCATGGGAATCGACTTACCTCTGACGGGGCGCGTGGAGCCACGTGGGGATCCAATAAGCGCGCATTATGAAATAAGCAGGCCTCTGCTTACAAAGTCTTTACTCGTTTTTCTGCTGCGTGGGCAAGTTATCTGCCGGATTGCAGGTGTTTTCTCGAAAAAACGAGGAAATTTCTGTAAGCAAGGTAACAAATCTGACGCCGCCAGGGGCGACGTCAGGTTATGGCTGTCTTACTTCAGTGCGGCGAAGGCGCGCTCGGCAGCATCCAGGGTCAGTTTCAGCTCGGCGTCGCCATGGGCGATGGAGGTGAAGCCGGCTTCAAAGGCACTTGGTGCCAGGTACACGCCACCTTCGAGCATCAGGTGGAAGAAACGCTTGAACAGGTTGGCATCGCTGCCCATCACATCGTCAAAGGTCACGATGTCGTCGGCACCGCTGAAATACAGGCCGAACATGCCACCGGCCTGGGTCGTGACGAACGGGATACCCGCTGCATCGGCGCGTTGTTGCAGGCCGTCCAGCAAACGCGTGGTGTAGGCGCTCAGCTCGGCATGGAAGCCAGGGCGGCTGATCAGGCGCAGGGTGGTCAGGCCGGCGGCCATGGCCAGCGGGTTACCGGACAGGGTGCCGGCCTGGTAGACCGGGCCCAGCGGCGCGATGTGCTGCATGATCTCGCGCTTGCCGCCGAAGCAGCCTACCGGCATGCCGCCGCCGATGATTTTGCCGAAGGTGCTCAGGTCCGGCGTTACGCCGTAGTGAGCCTGGGCGCCGCCGAGGGCAACGCGAAAGCCGGTCATCACTTCGTCGAAGATCAATACCACACCGTGTTTATCGCACTGCTCACGCAAGCCTTCGAGGAAACCCGGGGCCGGCGGTACACAGTTCATGTTGCCCGCCACCGGCTCGACGATGATGCACGCCACCTCCTGGCCGACTTCGCTGAGCATTTGCTCGACGGCGCCGATGTCGTTGAACGGCAAGGTCAGGGTGTGCTTGGCAAACGCAGCTGGCACGCCAGCCGAACTCGGAACGCCCTGGGTCAGCAGGCCGGAGCCGGCCTTGACCAGCAGGCTGTCGGAGTGGCCGTGGTAGCAGCCTTCGAACTTGATGATGCTGTCGCGGCCGGTGAACCCGCGGGCCAGGCGAATCGCGCTCATGGTCGCTTCGGTGCCGGAGCTGACCATGCGCACCATCTCCATCGACGGTACGATCGAGCACACCAGGTCGGCCATTTCGGTTTCCATGGCGGTGGGCGCGCCGTAGGACAGGCCGTGTTCCAACTGCTTGCGTACTGCGTCCAGCACGTCGGGGTGGCTGTGGCCGAGGATCATCGGGCCCCAGGAACCCACGTAGTCCACATAGCGCTTGTCATCTTCGTCGGTGACGTAGGCGCCTTCGGCGTGCTTGAAGAACAACGGCGTGCCGCCGACGCTCTTGAACGCACGCACGGGGGAGTTCACACCGCCGGGGATGTGTTTCTGGGCATTGGCAAACAACGTTTCGGAACGAGACATGGGCAGGCTCTCTGAATTCAGGATTTGAGGAGTTCGTTGAAGGCGCGGGCGCGGCGCGTCACGTCCTGGGGGCTGTCGGCACCGAACAGGCCGTGGACCACTGCCAGCAGGTCGGCACCGTGCTCCACCAGGGGCGCGGCGTTTTCCAGGGTGATGCCGCCGATCACGCAGATCGGCACCTGCAGGCGCGCGCGGGCCTGGGCCAGCATTTCAACGGTGGCTGCGGGTGCACCGGGTTTGGTCGTGGAGTTGAAGAAGCGGCCAAAGGCAACATAGCTGGCACCTTCGCGCGCAGCCTGTTCGGCCAGTTCGATCTGGCTGTGGCAGGTGGAGCCGATAATGGCATTGCGCCCGAGTAACGCCCGGGCCGGGGTCAGCGGGCCGTCGGTCTGCCCCAGGTGAACGCCGACGCCCAGGCGCGCGGCCAGTTCGGCATCGTCATTGATGATCAGATGGGTCTTGTAGCGCGAGCACAGTTCACGCAGAGCCTCGGCTTCGCGCAGGCGACGGGCCTCGTCGCTGCTCTTGTCGCGGTATTGCAGCAAGGTCACGCCGCCTTCCAGCGCGGCCTCGACGTAGGACAGGAACTTACCGGCCAATAGTTGGCTGTCGGTAATGGCGTACAGGCCACGTAGTTTCATCGAGCAGGCCCCTTGATATTACGAACAGAAATCCAATGGCAGGCGACGCGGCACAAATTGCCCCTGGCCCAGTTGTTCGGCGTCCCGCAGGGTGCGCCAGGTGTAATTGAGTGCCGACTCCACGGCGCTGGCCAGGCTTTGACCCTGGGCCAGGCGGCCGGCCAGGGCGCTGGCCAGAGTGCAACCGGAGCCGTGATAGCTGCCGGGCAGGCGCTGGCAGGTAAACGTGTGGCGTGTGCCGTCGCGGCTGTAGAGGCGATTGTGCACCTCATGCTCGTCGCCATGGCCGCCGGTGATCAACAGGTGCTTGATAAACGGCAGCAGTTTCTCGGCGCATTCATCCGCCGTGCCGTTGGGCAGTTCGGCGAGGATGCGCGCCTCAGGCAGGTTGGGCGTGGCAATCAGCGACAAGGGCAACAGCCGCTCGCGCATCGCATAGCCGACCTCGTCCTTGCCCAGGCTACCGCCGCCGCCGGCGCGTAGCACCGGGTCGCAGACCACCGGCAGGTGCGGGTGCTGCTGGAGCAGTTCGACCACGGTATCGACCATCACCGTGGACCCGAGCATGCCCAGCTTGACCGCCGCGACTTCGGAGTCACCGAGCACGGCGTTGGCCTGGGCCAATACCCACTCGCGTTCGAGCACGCGGAAATCGCTGACATTCACGGTGTTCTGCACGGTCAGCGCGGTCACGGCCGGGGCCGCATGACAGCCTTGGGCGAGCAGGGCTTCGATATCTGCCTGCAAGCCGGCGCCACCACTGGGATCATGGCCGGAGAGACAGAGGACAACGGGGCGAGAGCTGTAGATATTCATGGTGCGCGAGCTTACCACCAAACGCTTTTTGCGTGGCTGTCGGGCAGTGCTGGTATTTGACGCCGAAACACACTGGTAAATGGCTATAGGCCATCATCCATTTCTAGCAATTAGTGCGCTGAAAGGCCCGGTCTAGAGCCTTTCAAAAAATTATTTCAATGGTGTCTTTTGGCCTTTACCGGCTATGCTAGAGTGGATCCAAACAACTTAAATGTATCGCCGGTGTACGTCATCTCAAAAGGAATGGGGGGCTTTTGACATAACCGGACAGGCCACGCTGGGGCTCTATGCGCTATTTGCTGATGTTTCTCTTGTGCGGGCTGCCGATGCTGGCCGGCGCCGTCGAGTTCAATGAAACCACCCGAAGTCTTCCCCTGGGCCGGGTCATGCAAGTACTCGAAGATCCAAGCGGCAATCTCACCATCGCCGAGGCCCGTTCAGCGGCACTCGCCAGTCGCTACACCCCGCACGATAAAGACACCCTGAATGCCGGCTACTCGCGCTCCGCGTTCTGGCTCAAGGTCGACCTGCATTACCTGCCCAAGGATCCCGACGCCCTGCGCACCTGGCTGCTGGAGCTGGCCTATCCGCCCCTTGATCATCTTGAGTTGTACCTGCCCGAGGGTGACGGCGACTATCGCCTGGCCGGGCGCACCGGGGATGCATTGCCCTTTGCCAGCCGTGAGATTCGCCAGAACAATTACCTGTTCACCGTCGACTTCAGTGCGGGCGAGCAGAAAACCCTCTATCTGCGCCTGCAAAGCGAGGGTTCGATCCAGGCGCCGCTGACCCTGTGGTCGAGCACCGCCTACCTGGAAGATCAGCCGCTGCGCCTGTATGTGCTGGGCCTGATCTACGGTGTGCTGCTGGGCATGCTGGTGTACAACCTGTTTATCTACCTCAGCGTGCGCGATACCAGTTACCTCTATTACATCCTCTATATCGCCTCGTTCGGTATGTACCAGCTCTCGGTGAATGGCGCGGCCGTGGAGTATTTCTGGCCCGACAACCCCTGGTGGGCGAATGCGGCGACGCCGTTCCTGATCGGCGCCTCCGCGTTGTTCGGCAGCCTGTTTGCCCGCAGCTTCCTGCACACTGCCCTCTACAGCCGCTGGCTGGACCGGGTGCTGCTGGTGCTGGTGGGGACGGGGGCGGTGGTGATGGTGTTGTCGCTGATGACCAGCTACGCCCTGGCCCTGCGCCTGGCGACCGCGCTAGCCCTGGTTTTCACCGTGACCATCTTTGTCGCCGGGATCAAGGCCTGGTGCTGTGGCCAGCGTGTGGCGCGGTATTTCATCATCGCCTGGTCGGCGTTCCTGATCGGCGGGGTGATCAACACGCTGATGGTGCTGGGCTACCTGCCCAATGTGTTTCTCACCATGTACTCCAGCCAGATCGGCTCGGCCATTGAAGTCGCCCTGTTGTCCCTGGCCCTGGCCGACCGGATCAACGCGATGCGCGAACAGCAGGCGCAAATCCTGTTTGATGCCAGCCAGAAACTGGAAGTGCTCAACCAGCAACTGGCCCACAGCAACCAGTTGAAAGACGAATTCCTCGCGACCCTGACCCATGAACTGCGCACCCCGATGAACGGGGTGATTGGGTCGTTGGAACTGATGCAGACCGAGCCTCTGGCCGGCGACCTGGCGCAATACCAGCAAACCGCCGCCGGCTCTGCGCGGGACATGATGCGCATGGTCAATGGCATCCTCACCCTCACCGAGTTGCAAGCCGGTCGCCTCAGTGTGCAACCGCAGGTGTTCAGCCTGCGCGGGGTACTCGATACCTTGCGTCAGCAGTTCCTGGGCAATGCCCAGAGCAAGGGGTTGGCGTTCTCCATCGACGTGGCGAGTGAGTTGCCGGATCGCCTGGACGGCGATGCAGGCAAATTGATGCAGTGCCTGGAATGCCTGCTGGATAACGCCTTCAAGTTCACCCACGACGGTGCGGTGCGCGTGCGCGTAGTGGGCCTGCCCCAGGCGGATGGCCATTTGCATCTGACGTTTATCGTTAGCGACTCCGGGATTGGCTTTGCGCAACTGGATGAGGCGACCCTGTATCAGCGCTTCTTCCAGGTGGACGGCTCGACCACTCGCGAATATGGCGGCCTGGGCATTGGCCTGGCGATCTGCCGGCAGTTGATCGAGTTGCTCGGCGGGCGCCTGACCCATCATTCCGAACCGCGTAAGGGCAGCCGATTCCAGCTGGAGGTGGCCGTTATCGCGGTGCCGCCGGAGCCGGCCCGGGCCGTGGACCTGCACCGCGCGCCACAAGACTGCACGGTATTGCTGGTGGAGGACAATTGCGTCACCCAGTTGGTCTTGCGTGGCATGTTGCTCAAGCTCGGTTACCGGGTGAAAGTCGCGGACAGTGGCCCCACGGCCCTGGCGATGCTGCAGGAGGGGGCGTTTGATGCGGTGTTGCTGGATGTGCCCGAAGATGGCTTCTCCCTGTGCTGCCAGATCCGGGCCTTGCCAGGGTGCGGCGAGCTGCCGGTGATCGCCCTGAGCGACGCCCTGCAAGGCAGCGCCCGCCAGCATTGTCACGGCGTCGGCCCGACCGAGCAGTTGCTCAAGCCGGTGCGTTTCGAGCTGTTGCAAGCCGTGTTGCAGCGCCGCCTGCTGTGCCCGTTAGAGGGTGAAAGCGCCGGCAGTTAGGCGCTTATGCCACTTTTTTAAGCGCAGTGACGATGCTTAACTGAATTCAAGGCCTCAATCAACGCGGCCTTTTATCAGGAGGCCCGTCATGAATCTGCACCAGTTCGCCGAAACCCACGACGTTACCAACCAGCCACCGTCACTCGATGGCGCCAATTTGTATCGCCTCGACCTGCCCTTGCAGGAGTGGTCGCGGCGCTTTGGGGCAGGCTGGGCCGAGGCCCGCATCGACGCCTACGGCGCCTTGGCGGGTGGGCCGCTGATGGCGGCGGGGTTCCTGGCGAATCAGAACAAGCCGGTGTTCAACAGCCATGATCGCTATGGTCACCGCATTGATCTGGTGGAGTTTCATCCGGCCTATCACGAACTGATGCGCACCGCCGTCGAGCATGGCCTGCCGTCGCTGCCCTGGGCCCATCCCCAGGCGGGCGCCCATGTCGCCCGCGCGGCCATGACCTACCTGCATAGCCAGGCCGAAGCCGGCACGGGGTGCCCGCTGACCATGACCTTCGCCTGCGTGCCGGCCCTGCGCCTGCAGCCGGATCTGGCTGACACCTGGCTGCCGAAAATCCTCAACACTGAATACGACCCGCGCAATGTCGGCATCGCCCATAAAGCCGGCGCAACCATCGGCATGGCCATGACCGAGAAACAGGGCGGTACCGATGTCCGGGCCAATACCACCCGCGCCTACCCCATGGGCGCCGGCGGCCCAGGCCAACCCTATGAGCTGGTGGGCCATAAGTGGTTCTGTTCGGCGCCGATGTGCGACGCCTTCCTGACCCTGGCCCAGACTGATAAGGGTTTGACCTGTTTCCTACTGCCCCGGCAGCGTCCGGACGACACGCGTAACCAGTTCTATATCCAGCGCCTTAAAAACAAACTCGGCAACTGCTCCAACGCTTCCAGCGAAGTCGAATTCCGTGGCGCCCTGGCGTGGATGGTCGGCGAAGAAGGCCGTGGCGTACCGACCATTATCGAGATGGTGGCCATGACCCGTTTCGACTGCATGGTTGGCTCCAGTTCCTTGATGCGTCAGGCGCTGACCCAGGCCAGCCATCATTGCGCCCATCGTTTGGTCGGTGGCCGCGTGCTCAGTGAACAGCCGTTGATGCAGAACGTGCTGGCGGACCTGGCCCTGGAAAGTGAAGCGGCCCTGGCCTTGAGCCTGCGCATGGGCCGGGCGCTGGACCATCTGGCCGATGAGCAGGAAGCCAAGTTCGCGCGGCTGGTGACGGCGGTGGGCAAGTATTGGATCTGCAAGCGTGCGCCGGCGATGATCAACGAAGCCGCCGAATGCATGGGCGGCGCCGGCTATGTCGAGGACAGCATCCTGCCGCGCCTGTACCGTGAGGCGCCGGTCAATTCGACGTGGGAAGGTTCCGGCAACGTGCAATGCCTGGACGTGCTGCGGGCCTTGTCGAAAGAGCCCGGTGTGCTGGAGACATTGTTTGTCGAACTGGGCGATGGGCATGGCGATAAACGCCTGGCCCGACATATCGAGCAATTGAAGTCGGCGTTTATGGACACCCAGGATATCCAGTACCGGGCGCGGCAGTTGACCGAGGATATTGCCGTGGCCCTGCAGGCCAAATTGCTGCTGGAGGCGGGCAATGCCAGTGTCAGCGATGGGTTTATAGCCAGCCGCTTGGGCGAGTCGTCGGGGCGGGTATATGGCACCTTGCCACGAGGCGTGGATGTGCAGGCCATCGTCACCCGCTCAACTCCGTCTCTCTGAATAAACCCGGTAAAAAATGTGGGAGCTGGCTTGCCTGCGATAGCGGTGGGTCAGCTACCTCTATATTGGCTGATCCGCCGCCATCGCAGGCAAGTCAGCTCCCACAGCGGTTGCATTGATCTTCAGTGGGCATTCCAATTCAGAGTTTGCGTCTGGCAGCGATGCAGGCAAGATGACCTCCTGCATGTAAGAAAACAGGAAGCCTACCGTGACCGAAGCTTTTGTTGTCGTTCAAACCGCCGAAGAGGCCGTGGACCGGCTGGCGGCTCTGCATGAGCGTGCTACCGGAGCGCTCAACCAGGCCCTCAAGCAATACCTCAAGGATCGCGTCGAGCCCGACGCCGCACAGCGTGCTTTGTTTCGCTATCCGGAACTGCGCCTGACCTACCACTGCCACGGCGAAGTCCCACAGACCACCCGCGCGTATGCCAAGGTGCAGTTGCCGGGCACTTACAGCGTCACCGTCACCCATCCGTCAGCGTTTCGCAAATACCTGCTGGAACAACTGGTGCCGCTGATGCACGACTTCACCGTGACGGTGGAAGTGGGCGTCAGCCAGCAGAACATCCCTTATCCGTACGTGGTCGAGCAGGGTGATGAACTGGCCGGCTCCGGTGTAACGGCCGCGACCCTGGCACGGGTGTTCCCCAGCACCGACCTGTCTGCCGCCACCGATGGCATCGCCGATGGCCTGTATGACTGGGAAAACACCGACCCGCTGCCCCTGGCACTGTTCGATGCGGCCCGCGTGGATTTCTCCCTGCGTCGCCTGGTGCACTACACCGGCAGCGACTGGCGCCATGTGCAGCCATGGATTCTGCTGACCAACTACCACCGCTATGTCGACCAGTTCATCGTCCATGGCCTGGAACAGTTGCGCAGCGACCCACGCTTTATCCGCATGGTGTTGCCGGGCAACGTGATCATCGAAAAAGGCATGGACCATGGCGAAGCGTCTGCCATCGCCGCAGGCGTGGTCTGGCACCGTTATCAGATGCCGGCCTACCACTTACAGGCCAGTGACGGCCACGGCGTGACCCTGGTCAACATCGGTGTCGGCCCGTCCAACGCCAAGAACATCACCGACCACCTGGCGGTGCTGCGTCCCCATTGCTGGCTGATGATTGGCCACTGTGGTGGCCTGCGCCAATCCCAGACCATCGGCGACTACGTGCTGGCCCACGCTTATATGCGGCGCGACGGCATTCTCGACCGCGTGGTGCCGCCGAACATTCCGATCCCAGCCCTGGCCGAAGTGCAGATGGCATTGCAACAAGCGGCGGCTAACGTCACGGGCGAGAAGGGCGAACAGCTGAAAAAGCGCCTGCGCACCGGTACCGTGTTGACCTACGACGACCGCAACTGGGAACTGCGCTGGGCCCAGGAGCGGCCGCTGATCAACCTGTCCCGCGCCGTGGCCGTGGATATGGAGAGCGGCACCATCGCCGCGCAAGGCTACCGTTTGCGGGTGCCTTACGGCACATTGCTGTGCGTGTCGGATAAGCCGTTGCACAGTGAAATCAAGTTGCCAGGTTCGGCCAACGCGTTCTATGAACGGGCCGTGAGCCAGCACTTGAAGATCGGTATCGAGGCGGTGGACTTGTTGCGCACCGAACTCAACTCGTTGCACTCGCGCAAACTGCGCAGCTTTGACGAGCCGCCGTTCCGCTAAATAGCGGGGTGGTTATTTAACGGTCAGGCCACTAGCATGGTCGGTCCTGACCGTTAGATGTTCCATTGCCATGTCCCGTCCTGCCCGCCCTGACTCGCGCCGCCCTGGCGTGAAACCTCCCCATGCCGCTGCTCGCCGTGTTGCCAAGGCGCCGCCGGCCGAGCCGAAGCTGATCCTGTTCAATAAACCTTTTGATGTGCTGACCCAGTTCAGTGACGAAGGCGGTCGCGCCACGCTCAAGGATTTTATTGATATCCCGGGCATCTACCCGGCTGGGCGCCTGGACCGGGACAGTGAAGGCCTGCTGCTGCTGACCAACGATGGGCAGTTACAGGCGCGGATTGCCGACCCCAAGCACAAACTGGCGAAAACCTATTGGGTGCAGGTGGAGGGCGAGCCCACCGAGGAGCATCTGCAACGCCTGCGCGCCGGTGTGGAGTTGAACGATGGCATGACCTTGCCGGCTGAAGCCCGGCGACTGGACGAGCCGGCACTCTGGCCCCGCAACCCGCCGGTACGTTTTCGTAAAAACATCCCGACCTATTGGCTGGAGCTGGTGATTCGCGAGGGGCGCAACCGTCAGGTACGGCGCATGACCGCCGCCGTAGGCTTGCCGACCTTGCGTCTGGTGCGGGTGAAAATCGGCGACTGGTCGATTGAAGGCCTGGGCCAAGGCCAGTACCGCGAAGTGCCGGCGCGCTTATAAAGCCCCGGACTCAATCAGGCCGATCACCACGCTCTTGATGATAAACGCGGCCACGCCCAGGCCCAGCACGAAGAACAGAATCAGCGAGCCAAAGCGCCCGGCCTTGGATTTCTTCGCCAGGTCCCAGACGATAAAGCCCATGAAAATGATCAGGATGGTGACCAGGCCGGTCATCATCCATTCTTCAAACAGCACGGGGTCAATCGAATTCATTGGGCAGTTTCCGACAAAGGCAGGCGCGGAGTATAAGGCAAGGGGGCAGGTTCAAAGTTGACCTGCGTCGGTGCGTCGCACCCTGATGTTACTGCCTGAGCACGGGCAAAAAGTGGCAGCTGGCTTGCCTGCGATAGCGGTGTGCCTGCAAGCCCGCTCCCACATGGGATGGGTGGGGCGTCTTAGGTCCGCAGGTGAGTCAACGGCAACTCCGTGCTGTTGAGCACCTGGTTCAGCACAAAGCTGGAGCGCACGCTGGTCACGCCCTCAATCCGGGTCAGGTGCCCCAGCAGCAGTTTTTGATAGTGATCCATATCCGGCACCACCACCTTCAGCTGATAGTCGGCATCCATCCCGGTGACCAGGCTGCATTCCAGCACTTGCGGCAAGGTGCGGATCGCCGCTTCAAAGTTCTCGAAACGTTCGGGCGTGTGTCGGTCCATGCCGATCAACACGTAGGCCGTGAGGCTCAGGCCAAGCATCTTGCGGTCGAGCAGGGCGACCTGGCGTGAGATGTAGCCGTCGTCCTCCAATTGCTTGACCCGGCGTGAGCAGGGTGACGGTGACAGGCCGATCCGCTCGGCCAGCTCCTGGTTGGAGATCCTCGCGTCGCGCTGTAATTCCGCCAAAATACTCAGGTCGTATCGGTCAAGTTTGCTCATGGGGCTGGCCTTTGTCGTAACTATTGCTGCGAATTATCTATCCAGGGTTAAAAATTGCGCAAGCACTGTTTATTGACGCAATCTTCGCAATCATCTGTCGGGCCCTCACGCCTATGATTACCAACAGAATCACTGCCCGGACATAGAGTCCACAGCAGCCCGCCCAATCAGGCCGGCTGCGGCCCGCCAACCCCACCGGGTTGTGCCGGCCCCCGGGCTGCACACTGTCCACAAGACGGCGTGAGGTGAGCCAACGTCATAAGCGTTGAGCCAGGACGAAGTTCTCAAGGGGCGGCCGACGGGTCGCCCCTTTTCTTTTGCCGGCGAAAATTGTGCTGGTGACTGATAACCTGTCGCAGAACCGGGCCCGGCTTTTCCAGTCTCATGCACAGGCCCTAATCCGCAGTGAGGAATAGCATGAAGCGCATCTGGCGTTTGGCAGGTGTAGGTGTGTTGATGGTCACCTTGGGCACGCAGGTGATGGCCGACGAACGAGACAACGCACCCCGCCAGGGGCAAGGCCCGCAGGGCGGTGGTGGACCGCGTGAGCGGGGGCCGGAACACAGCCAGCCGCGCCCGCAAAACCAACCGGTAGAGCGCGCCGGCCAGAACGGCCAGTGGCAGGCTCGCCCTCAAGGGAATGAAGCGCCGCGCCCGGCACCGCAGGCGGGGAGCAATCTGCCGATCCAGGGCCGGCCCGATTCCGTGGGCCAGACCCAGGAGCCGCGCCAGGGCAACTACCGTGACATTCCCCGGCGCAATGATGGCAACCCGCATTGGCAAACCGGTGGCCCTGGCTCGCGGCCTGGCTACAACGGCCACCCCAATGATAACCGCTGGCCAGGCCGCCCCGACGGGCATGGCAACGGCTGGGGCCCCGGCCCGCAGTATCGGCCCGGCTACACGGTGGACCGCTTCCCCGACCGCAATTACCGTGTGCCCTATCGCGGTCAGGATTACTTTTTCTCGGGCGGCTATTGGTACCGGCCCCAGGGCCCGCGCTACGTCGTAGTCACGCCACCCTATGGGATCCGCGTGCATTACCTGCCGGACTATGCGCGGGAAGTGTGGGTCGGCAGTGCGCTGTTTTTCCTCGCCGCTGGCGCCTATTACAGCTACGAGACCAGCACCCAGCAGTACGTGGTGGTGCAACCGCCGGTGGCCATGCCGCCGCAGCCGACGCCCCAGGGCAACGGGTATGACGTAGTGGCCTATCCCGCCAATGGCCAATCTCCCGCCCAGGTGCAGCAGGACGGTTACGATTGCTATCGCTGGGCGGTGCAGCAAAGCGGCTTCGACCCCCAGACCGTCACCTACGCGCCTGCGCCGGCGGTGGTGCAAACCTACCGCCAGGCCCAGGGCAACTGCCTGAGCAGTCGCGGGTACCAGGTGACCTACTAGGCCTTGCTGCCCGTGACCACTTCCTGCGGGTCGGCGTGCACCAGCACCTCGGCCCGTGGGTAGGCCTGATGGATGGCATCGGCGGCCTGGTCGCTGATGCCATGGGCTACCGACAAGCTCAACTCCCCCGGCAACTCCAGATGCAACTGCACAAACCAGTGGTTGCCGGAAATCCGCGTGCGCAAATCATGGGCACCCAGTACGCCGGGCACGCTACAGGCCAGTTCCAGCATGTGCTGGCTGACGTCTGCCGGCAGTTCTTCGTCCATCAGCACGGCAAAGCTTTCCCGGGCGATCTGGATCGCGCTCCACAAAATGTACAGGGCGATCGCCAGGCCAAACCAGGCATCGACCTGATGCCAGCCGAAGGCCGCCAGCACCAGCGCCAATAGAATGCTGCCATTGAGCAGCAAGTCGGAACGGTAGTGCAGCGAGTCGGCGCGCACCGCGTTCGAGCCGGTTTCGCGGATCACCCGGTGTTGCACGGCCAGCAGCGCCACGGTCAGCACCAGCGACATCACAATCACTGCAATACTCAGCCAGGGCGCGCCTACGGGTTCCGGGTGCTGCAGGCGTTGGTACGCCTGGAAGGCGATCAATACCGCGCTGCCGGCGATAAACAGCGCCTGGGCCATGCCCGCCAGGGATTCCGCCTTGCCATGGCCGTAGCGGTGATCATCATCCGCCGGGCGCAGCGCGTAATGCACCGCCAGCAGGTTGAGCAGTGACGTCACGCCGTCGAGCAGCGAATCGGTCAGCCCGGCCAACATGCTCACCGAACCACTGAACCACCAGGCGATGGCTTTGCCGATAATCAGAATACTGGCCACGCCGACCGAGGCGCGGGTGGCCAGGCGCAATAGCCGGGCGTGTTCGGTGCTGGTGTTCATGGGGCAATCAAGTCCTTACGCAGCAGGTTGCAGGCCCAGGGACGCGAGTTGTTGCACGCTGCCCTTGAACTGGATCAGGCGCGGGTCGTCCAGCGGCAGGCTGCGGCCGGTTTCGTGCTCGATGATGGTTTGCAGCTTGGTGTTATCCACCTTGCCGTCGGCGCCGATGGCTTCTTGCAGTTTTTCGGGGGCCACTTGTGCGGTTTTGCCGGGCTCGAAGTAAATCGCGCCGGTGGCGAAGTCCACGCCAAAGGCGATCAGGCCGGGGATCACATAAAACAGCAGGCCGACCGCATCGAGCACGGCAATTGCCGGGTCGATCTTGCCGTCGATCTGGCCACGGCGATCAGGATAGAAAATCGAACCGCAGGCCGTCAGCTGGCTCAACAGGGTGACGGCCAGAACACCGCCGATGACACGGGAAGCAATACGCATGAGACTCTCCTGAACACTTGTAGGGTGTGACTATAAAGCAGATCTACCAGGTGCCACCCCTCTAATGTGGGAGCCTTTCCAAAGGGACATGGCCGCGCCTGAGAGAGCACCGATATCCAGCCGTTCGCCGTTATACTCGCCGCTCTGCTTTGGAGCCAGTATGAATTCGTTGCCAATCGATGATGTTTTACCCGCCTTGCGTGAAGCCTTGGCGACGCGCCATGAAGCCGTGCTCGAAGCACCGCCCGGCGCCGGTAAGACCACGCGGGTGCCGTTGGCGCTGTTGCACGAAACCTGGCTGGCCGGGCAAACCATCCTGATGCTTGAGCCCCGCCGGCTCGCCGCCCGCGCCGCAGCCGAACGCCTGGCCAGTGAGCTGGGGGAAAAGGTCGGGGAAACCGTCGGCTACCGCATCCGCCTGGACAGCAAGGTCGGCCCCAACACTCGTATTGAAGTGGTCACCGAAGGCATCCTCACCCGGCGCCTGCAGGATGACCCGGCGCTGGATGGCGTGGGCCTGCTGATCTTCGACGAATTCCACGAGCGTAGCCTCGACGCCGACCTGGCGCTGGCCCTGAGCCTCAACGGCCGCGAGCTGTTTCGCGATGAACAACCGCTGAAAATCCTGCTGATGTCCGCCACCCTTGAAGGCGAACGGCTGTCAGGGCTGCTCGACGACGCGCCGATTCTGCGCAGTGAAGGGCGCATGTACCCGGTGCAGATGCGCTGGGGGCGGCCGTTCCAGCCTGGGGAATTTATCGAGCCGCGGTTGGTGCAGACCATTCTTGAAGCCCTGCACGACGAAACCGGCAGCGTGCTGGTGTTTCTGCCGGGGCAGGCGGAGATTCGCCGGGTCCATCAACAGTTGGCGGATGCCCTCGGTGAGCGCGGCGATGTGCTGCTGTGCCCGCTGCATGGCGAGCTTGACCTGGCAGCGCAGCGAGCGGCCATCGACCCGGCACCGGCGGGCAAGCGCAAGGTGGTACTGGCCACTAACATTGCCGAGACCAGCCTGACCATCAATGGCGTGCGGGTGGTGATCGACGCCGGGCTGGCGCGGGTTCCGCGTTTCGACCCCGGCAGCGGCATGAGCCGTCTCGACACCCAGCGCATCTCCCGCGCCAGCGCCACCCAGCGTGCCGGCCGGGCCGGGCGGCTGGAGCCGGGCGTGTGCTATCGGTTGTGGTCCGAGGACCAGCATGAAGGGCTGGCGGCCTATGGCAGCGCGGAAATTCTCTCGGCAGACCTGGCCGGCCTGGCCCTGCAACTGGCGCGCTGGGGCGTGACGCCAACACAATTGGTGTGGCTCGATGTGCCACCCACTGCCGCTTATGCCCAGGCCCAGGATTTGCTCGAACGCCTGGGGGCGCTCAAGGACGCGACCTTGACCCCCCACGGACAGAAAATGGCCAGCCTGCCGGCGCACCCGCGTATCGCCCATTTGTTGTTGCGCGGCCAGGACCTGGGGCTGGCGAACATGGCGTGTGATGTCGCCGCGCTGCTGGGCGAGCGCGACATCTTGCGCGGTGCCGGTGCGGATGTGCACAGTCGCCTGGCCTTGTTGTCCGGCGAGGAACGTGCCCGTGGCACTCAAGGCGGCGTACAGCGGGCCCGGCAATTGGCCCGGCAATATCGCGGCTATCTAAGAGGCAAGGCCGAACAGCCGGTGGCTGATCCCGATCACCCACGTTGGCTGGGGGCGCTGCTGGCGCTGGCCTACCCGGACCGGGTGGCCCAGCAACGCCGTGCGGGCGGTGCCGAATATCGTCTGGCCAATGGGCGCGCCGCGCTGTTTGCCGAAGCCGACAGCCTGATGAAGCAGCCCTGGCTGGTCATCGCCGACCTGGGCAGCCGCCAGGGCCAGCGTGAAGAGCGGATTTACCTGGCTGCAGACTTCGACCCGACGCTGTTCGACTCGGTATTGGCCGAACAGGTGCGCTGTTTCGACCAGCTGGATTGGGACGAGCGCGAAGGCGTGTTGCGTGCCGAACGCCAGCGCAAGGTCGGTGAACTGGTACTCAGCCGCGAGCCGCTGACCGGCCTGGACGAGTCCGCCCGCAGCCAGGCGCTGGTCAACCTGGTGCGGCGCAAAGGCCTGGAACTGCTGCCCTGGACCCCGGAGCTGCGCCAGTGGCAGGCCCGTGTCATGCTGCTGCGCCAACTGGACTCCGGCAAGCCCGGCGAATGGCCCGACGTCAGCGACAGCGCGTTGCTCGCCAGCCTGGAACATTGGCTGATGCCGTACCTGGGCAAGGTCTCGCGCTTGAGCCATTTCGCCAACCTGGATCTTTCCAGCTTCCTGCATAATCTGCTGCCCTGGCCGCTGCCCCAGCGCCTGGATGAACTGGCGCCCCATCATTTGAAGGTGCCTTCGGGCTCATCGGTACGCCTGGACTATAGCGAGCATCCGCCGATTCTCGCGGTGCGCCTGCAGGAACTGTTTGGCCTGGCCGATACCCCGCGCATCGCCGGTGGACGGCAGGTGGTGAAGTTGCACTTGTTATCGCCAGCGCGGCGTCCGGTGCAGGTGACCCAGGATCTGGCGAACTTCTGGCGCAGTACTTACGCCGAGGTGAAGAAGGATCTGAAGGGGCGGTATCCCAAGCATTACTGGCCCGATGACCCGTTGGTGGCAGAAGCGACCGCGCGGATCAAGCCGCGCAAGTAATCATGCTTAATATCTGAATGTGGGAGCTGGCTTGCCAGCTCCTACACCAACCCTATTCCACATCGGGTTGTGTCCTGTGGGCTATTGCGCGGCGGGCAGCAGGAACCGTGCAATCACCGGCAAATGATTGGAAATACGCAATGTATCGTCCTGCCGCACCCGCGCTTCAACCTTCTTCAGCCTCGGGCTATAGAACAGATAATCCACCGTACGGTCCGGCCCATCGAGGCCCGGGTCATTGGGGAAGTGGGTCAGCCACTGGGCGCGGTCGATCCCGCTGGATTGACTGTTGCTGGGGACCATCGGGTATTTGTCCCACAACAGATGCAGCTCACTGTCCGGCGAATACTGCCCGCGTCTGTCGGCGTCCAGGCGCAGGAACTGCCCCAGGGGCAACAGATTGAAATCCCCGCCAATCAGCCACGGCGTGCCCCGGCTTTCGAATTTATCCAGCAGCTTGATGGTCGCCTCGACCTGCTCGCGCACCGCGCTGTGGCCGGGGGCGGCGTTGTCCAGGCGGGTGTTGAGCACCGCCAGTTGGCCTCCGTCGCTCAACGGCAGGTAACTGAGCAGCAGCGCGGGCTTGGGTTGGAACTGACGGCTGATCAGGTTGGCCGGGGCCACCGGCAGTTGCAGGCGTTCGGCATGTTCGATCTGGTAGCGGCTGAGGGTCACCAGCTTGCGGCCGACACTGCCGAAGATATGCCGGTCGGGCACAAAGTCGGCTTTCCAGTCGAAGGCCTCGACGCTGCACGGGTAGAGGTCCACCAGCCGCTCCTGAAGCAGCGCCAGTTGGTCCTGGTAGTGGGATGGCTTGGCGCCTTCGTCTAGTTCCTGCAGCAACAGTACGTCCGGTTGTTCGTCACGGATCACCCGCGCCACTTCGTCCAGGCTGGAGGCCATGTCTTCAGGGGTGGGGCGCTCGTCCGGGCCACTGCCGTCGGGGGTGTCGTACCAGAACACATAGTTCTTGCCCGCCAGGTATTGCACGTTCCAGGTCATCACCTTGAGTGCCTGGCCGGGCAGCAGCGTCGGCGCACGCGGGGCCACGCAGCTGACGGGTAGGGTCTGTTTGTCGGCGGGGCGCCAGGTCAGGCTGTAGATCAGGGCCGTCAGCAAGCCTGCGAGGATCAGCAGGCCTACCAGGGTTTTACGCAGTAAACGGGTCATCGGCTCGCCTTATGGCGCTGCGGGACAGGCCCCGAGCATACCCGACCGGTGGCCGGGAGCCCAGGGAGCACGTTAGCGAGCGTCGGCATCACCGGCGATCAGCATGAACAGGCGGAACAGCACTACGCTGGTAAACAGCTGCAAGAAGCTATGGGCACTGTCGATCAGCACCGCCAGCAGCGGGTTCTGCGGGTCGGGCCAGGCTGCGACGCTGGCACCCTTGAGCAGCCACAGTGGGGTCATCACGCACAACAGGCAGACCAGGATGCGCAGAAAGTGCCCACGGGTCAGACGGAAACTTTCCTTCATCGCCGCCAGCGCGGGCATCCCGCGCAGCACCAGCAAGTACTCGGCGAAGGCCAGGGTGACCATCAGCCACAGCCCCGGCAGGAAATACAACGACAGCCCCAGCAGGATCAGCAGGGTGCTCATGGCCGTCAGCAACGCGTAGCGTGGCCACAAGGTCAGCGCCATGGCCAGCACGGCGGCGGTGCGCGGCGACTCGCCACGGCTGCGGGCGTCGAGAAACAGGATCAGGGCGGCGGTGTACAGCGGATACACCAGCAAACCCACGATCATGCTGTAGCCGGTAAACGCCTCCGGGCCCAGGGTGCGATCAAGCACTTGTTGCAGCACGGCCTCCAGGATCACCAAGGGCAGGCACAACTGCACGATGGCGCCCAGGTTGCGCTGGAAAAAGTAGAAAGAGTCGCGCAGAACGGTCAACGGATTCATCAAAGTCATCACAGGCGGAAAAAGCAGCGGACACTTTAACCGATCACCGACAAACGTAAACCTTGGGTAAAGATCATTGAAACGCTGCGGGCCAGCCCCATTACTGGTGGCGTACCTTGCCCATTGCGGGCGGGACGCAGATTTTTACCGGCAATCTAACGAGGTCGCCATGAACAGCGAAGAGCAAACCCTGATCGACGGACTGTTTTCACGGTTGCAGCAAGCCGAAACGGACTCAGCCCCCCGCGACGCCCAGGCAGAAGCGCGGATCAAGGAGCACATCACTCGCCAACCGGCCGCCGGGTATTTCATGACCCAGGCGATTCTGGTGCAGGAAGCCGCGATCAAAAGCCTGGATGCGCAGAACAAGCAGCAGGCGCAACAGATCCAGCAATTGCAGGATGAACTGCAACGGGCCAAGACAACGCAGCCGGCCACCAGCGGTGGTGGGTTCCTGTCGAGCATCTTTGGCGGCAGCTCCCGCGAGCCGCAGCCTGCGCCGAGCGCGCCGGCCTCTGGCGCGGGTGGTTGGCGCGAGCCGACTCGGCCCGGCTTCAGCGCGCCGACGCCGCAACAGAGCTTTGGCACCCCGCAACAGAACTATCAGCAACCCCAGCAGGCGGCGCCCGCAGGTGGTGGTTTTCTCGGTGGCGCCCTGAAAACCGCCGCCGGGGTGGCCGGGGGGGTGATGCTGGCCCAAGGCATCAGCAGCCTGTTCAGCCACAACCAGCAGCCGCAGGTGGTGGAAGAGATCGTTCGCGAAGAGCCGGCGCCTGCCAGTGACAACGGCGGCTGGGGCAATGACGAGCAGCGTTTCGCTGACAATGACAGCGCCGACAGCGGTTATGCCGACGATTCTTCCTTCTTTGGCGACGACGACTCCTTCGTCTGACACCCACTGAACCGGGGCGCGCTGTCGCCCCGGTCTGATTTTTCTCGGAAACCTCCTCTTGGCTGGCATACTGGCGACCTTTGCGGGCCATCACGTCCGCCAGTGCGATGAGGATATACGGTGAAAAAAATTGCAGTGTTCGCCGATGTGCAGAACCTCTATTACACCGTGCGCCAGGCCTATGGTTGCCACTTCAACTACGCCGCCCTGTGGGCCGATATCAGCCAGCGCGGGCAGATCGTCGAGGCGTACGCCTATGCCATCGACCGTGGCGACAGCAAGCAGCAGCAATTCCAGCAGATCCTGCGCAACCTGGGCTTTACCGTGAAGCTCAAGCCGTACATCCAGCGCAGCGATGGCTCGGCCAAGGGCGACTGGGACGTGGGCATCACCATCGACATCATGGACGCCGCCGCCCATGTCGACGAAGTGGTGCTGGCCTCGGGTGATGGCGATTTCGATATGTTGCTCGACCGCATCATCCATAAACATGGCGTCGAAGCCGTGGCCTACGGCGTGCCGGGGCTGACGGCCAATTCGTTGATCCGCGCGGCCAGTCGCTACGTGCCTATCGAAGGCGCGTTGTTGCTCAAATAGATTTTCAGATGGGGTTGGAACAGGTTTGGAACGTATAGCGGTCATCGACTTTGAAACCACCGGCATCTCGCCGAGCAGCAGTTGCCGGGCCACGGAAATCGCCGTGGTCATCCTGGAGCAGGGCCAGATCGTGGACCGCTACCAGAGCCTGATGAACGCCGGTGTGCGCGTGCCGGGGTTTATCGAGCAACTGACCGGCATCAGCAATGCCATGCTGCGCAGCGCGCCGCCGGCCGAGCGGGTGATGAACGAGGTCAATGAATTTGTCGGCACCACGCCGCTACTGGCGCACAACGCCGCGTTCGACCAGAAGTTCTGGGACTTCGAACTGGGCCTGATCCGCCGCACCCGCCTGCAAAAATTCGCCTGCTCGCTGCTCCTGGCCCGCCGGCTGATGCCCACGGCGCCCAACCACAAACTCGGCACCCTGACGTCCTATGCGCAATTGCCCCACACCGGCAAGGCTCACCGGGCGATGGCGGATGCGGAAATGGCGGCCAACCTCACCGCCCACCTGGCCCAGGAACTGCGCCGCACCCACGGCTTGCGCGAGTTGACCCATGATCTGCTGTGCAGCCTGCAAAAAGTGCCGGCAGCGAAGATCAATGACCATCTGAAGAAACATCGCGGGTTCTGATCCCGATTCTCAGAACGATAAAGAGCAAAGTGTGGGCGTCGGGTGTGGGTAGGCCAGTTGGTGCATTCGTGGCTGATACACCGCTATCGCAGGCAAGCCAGCTCCCACATGGGATCGCATCCAGTCCGGGCAATCGGGTCAACTGTGGGGGCCGGGTGTGCTCGCGATGGTGGTGTGTCAGTTGAGATATTTTGGCCTGATACACCGCTATCGCAGGCAAGCCAGCTCCCACATGGGATCGCATCCAGCCCAAGCAATCGGGTCAACTGTGGGAGCCGGGCTTGCCCGCGATAGCGCTCGCTCAGGCGCTGCCATTCTTTCCCTCCAAATACCCCAACGGCAACCGCCGCTCTACGGCGCTCGACAAGATGATCGAGGTTTTGCTGAACCCGAATTTCGCCACCCGGTTGATTAGGCTTTCCAGTTCCGGCATCGAACCCACCGCCGCCTGCATGATCACGCACGGGTCGCCGGTGACCCGATGGCATTCGGTCAGTTCGGGGATTTCTGCCAGCGCGTCGTAGACTTTCTGGCTGCCGTTTTTGGTCAAGCGCAGTTCAATCGTGCACTGGATCGGCAGGCCGATCTTGGACAGGTCGACCTTGGCCTGGTAACCGGTGATCACTCCGCAGGCCTCCAGCTTGGCCACGCGTTCAGCCACGGCGGGGGCGGAGAGGTTTACGGTGCGGGCCAGTTGCGCGTAAGTGGCGCGCCCATCCTTGAGCAGGGCGCTGAGAAGCATGCGATCGTATTTGTCCATGAATAAGGCTCTGGCAATGGCGGGCTTTCGAATACAAGGCTTATAGCCCTGATATCCATGATTTGAAAAGTGTATGGGCGCTTTAAACAGGTTTTGTAACTTATGTTTACTGGTGTGGATTTCTAAAATAACGATCCCTTGTCCTGCTGCAGAGCTGCCCATGCCTGGCCCACGTCGTTTTCCCTTACCGTTGATCGCAGCTTTTTTTGCGCTGTATGTGATTTGGGGGTCTACCTACCTGGTGATCCGTATTGGCGTGGAGTACTGGCCGCCGCTGATGTTGGCGGGGATTCGCTTCTGTACTGCGGGGGCGCTGATGTATGGCTACCTGCGCTGGCGCGGGGTGCCGGCACCGACCTGGGCGCAGTGGAAAGCCGCGGGCATGATCGGCATCCTGCTGCTGACCTTCGGTAATGGCGCAGTGAGTGTGGCTGAACACAGCGGCGTGACTTCCGGTGTCGCTGCGCTGGCCGTGGCGACGGTGCCGTTGTTTACCTTGCTCTGTGGATATTTCTGGGGTGCGCGTAATACCCGTCTGGAGTGGGCCGGGGTGATTCTGGGGATGATCGGCATTGCCATGCTCAACATGGGGTCCAACCTGCAATCGAGCCCGTTGGGCGCGGGGCTGCTGTTGTTTGCCGCCGCTTCCTGGGCTTTTGGTTCGGTATGGAGCCGGCACTTGCCGTTGCCCCAGGGCGCCATGGCCAGCGCCGCCGAAATGCTGATCGCCGGGGTGGTGCTGTTGATCGGCAGTGCACTCAAGGGCGAGCACCTGCAAGCGATGCCCCCGGTGGAAGGCTGGCTGGCCCTGGCTTACCTGACCGTCTTTGGCTCGATCATCGCCTTCAACGCTTATATGTACCTGCTCAAGCACGTGCGTCCGGCAGCGGCCACCAGCTATGCCTACGTCAACCCGGCGGTGGCGGTGTTGCTGGGCATCGTGTTTGTCGGCGAGACCATTGGCCTGGAAGAAGCCCTGGCGATGTTGGTGATTATCAGCGCCGTGTTGTTGATCAGCCTGCCCCAGTGGCGCAAGCCGAAGCCGGAAATAAGGTAAACTGCCGCGCATTACGCCCTTGCGCTGAATTTTTCCTACGGTAAACACATGACTTTCGCCACACTTGGCCTGATCGAACCCTTGCTGCGCGCCCTTGAGGCGCTTGGCTACCAGACCCCGACGCCGGTGCAGGCGCAAGCCATTCCGGCGGTGCTGGCCGGTCGCGACCTGATGGCTGCGGCCCAGACCGGCACCGGCAAGACCGCCGGCTTCGCCGTGCCGCTCCTGCAACTGTTGACCATGGAAGGGCCAAAAGTCACCGCCAACTCGGTGCGTGCGCTGATCCTGTGCCCGACCCGCGAGCTGGCCGAGCAGGTTCACGCCAGCGTCGCCCAGTACGCCGAGCACCTGCCGTTGACCACCTACGCGGTGTATGGCGGCGTCAGCATCAACCCGCAAATGATGAAGCTGCGCAAGGGTGTCGACGTGCTGGTGGCCACCCCTGGCCGCCTGATCGACCTGTTCCGCCAGAACGCGCTGAAGCTCAATCAGCTGCAAACCCTGGTGCTGGATGAAGCCGACCGCATGCTCGACCTGGGTTTTTCCGAAGAGCTGGCGAACATTTACCGCATGCTGCCGAAAAAGCGTCAGACCCTGCTGTTTTCTGCGACCTTCTCCGATGACATCCGCCTGCTGGCCGGGCAGATGCTTATTGACCCGCTGAGCATCGAAGTCAGCCCGCGCAACGTCGCTGCCAACACCGTCAAGCAATGGGTGGTGCCGGTGGACAAGAAGCGCAAGGCGGAGCTGTTTGTGCATCTGATGCGCAAGGGCAAGTGGAAGCAGGTGCTGGTGTTCGCCAAGACCCGCAACGGTGTGGATGCATTGGTAGACAAGCTACAAGGCCTGGGGATCAATGCCGACGGTATCCACGGCGACAAGCCACAAGCCACGCGCCAGCGGGCACTGGACCGTTTCAAGGCCAGCGAGGTGCAGATCCTGGTGGCCACTGATGTGGCGGCCCGTGGCCTGGATATCGAAGATTTGCCGATGGTGGTCAACTTTGACCTGCCCATCGTCGCCGAGGACTACATCCATCGTATCGGCCGTACCGGCCGGGCCGGCAACACCGGCGAGGCGATTTCCCTGGTGTGTGCCGACGAAGTGAACATGCTCTCGGCCATCGAAATGCTGACCCGCCAGACCCTGGCCCGCAAAATGGAACAGGACTTCGAACCGGAGCACCGCGTGCCCGACACCGATGCCAGCGGGCAGGTGGTGAAGAAGCCGAAAAAACCGAAGAAGCCTAAGACGTCTGGGGGTGGCGGTAAGCGCAACCTGGGCAAGTGGGTGGAAAGCGGGGAAGTGGCGGCGGAGCCGTCGATCAAGCCGGTGCGCAAAGTGCCTGTGTTTAATACCGGGCCGCGTAAGAAGAAGTAACTTCTTTGGCGTCTGTCAGGGCCTCATCGTAGGCAAGCAGCTCCCACATTTGAATGTGTTCACAGATCAAAATGTGGGAGCTGGCTTGCCTGCGAAGGCGGACCTGAGCTGCCCGCAACTATCGGCGCTGGAGCCACTCCAGCATGCCACGCCCCGCCATCCGCCCACTGGCAAAACACCCCGTCAGTAAATACCCACCCGTCGGTGCCTCCCAGTCCAGCATCTCCCCGGCACAAAATACCCCCGGTAGCTGCGTGAGCATCGAGCGTTCATCCAGCGCTTCAAACGGTACGCCGCCGGCGGTACTGATGGCTTCATCCATCGGCCGGGTTTTTACCAGCGTCAGTGGCAGTGCCTTGATATCCACAGCCAACTGCGCCGGATCATTGAAGTGACCTGTGGGCGCCAACTCGCGTAACAGCGCAGCCTTTACCCCATCCAGGCCCAACTGACTGTGCAAATGCTTGCTCATCGAGCGTGAGCCACGGGGCTTGGCCAATGCGGCCTGCACCTTGTCCAGCGGCTTGCCCGGCAGCAGGTCGATGTGCACGGTGGCTGAACCGTCGCGGTGGATCGCTTCGCGAATCGGCGCCGACAGCGCGTAGATCAGACTGCCTTCGATACCGGTCGCGGTGATCACGCATTCGCCCAGGCGGGGTTTGTCATCCGCCAACCCTATGGCGACGTTTTTCAGCGGCGCGCCGGCGAACTTGCTCACCATTAATTCGCTCCAGGCTGACACCTCGAAGCCGCAGTTGCTGGGCTGCAGCGGGGTGCAGGGCACGCCTTGGTGTTCCAGCAACTTGAGCCAGGCACCGTCCGAGCCCAGGCGCGACCAACTGCCGCCACCGAGGGCCAGCAGCACGGCATCGCTGTGGACAGTCTTCTCGCCCTCCGGGCTGTGGATAATTAAGCCGCCGTCGGCATTCCAGCCCAGCCAGCGATGCCGGGTGTGGATAACTACCCCCTGGTCGCGCAGGCGCTTGAGCCAGGCGCGCAGCAGGGGGGCGGCTTTCATGTCGGTAGGAAACACACGGCCGGAGCTGCCGACAAAGGTTTCGATGCCCAGGCCATGAATCCATTCGCACAACGCCTCGGCACCAAACTGGCGCAGCAAGGGGGCAATGTCCGACGCGCGTTCGGCGTAGCGTGAAAGAAATGCCGGGTAGGCTTCGGAGTGGGTGATATTCATGCCGCCCACGCCCGCCAGCAGGAACTTGCGCCCCACCGATGGCATGCCGTCATACAGGTCCACCCGGACCCCGGCCTGGCTCAGGACTTCGGCAGCCATCAGCCCGGCGGGGCCGCCGCCGATGATCGTGACGTGAAAAGGCTGGGCTGGGATCTGAGGCATGGGGGTGACTGCGGTTCGGCGAAGTAGGGCGAGCATTCTACCCGAGGACCGCGAAACTGCCTGATCAAAAAACGTACACCTTCCTACATGCTATGTGGTGCCTGCCTTACAGGCGGTTACGCTCAAGTTATCCACAGGCCGTTCCACAGGCATTGTGGGTAACGCCCAGGTTTCAATGACAACCTGATGACGTCCACACCCGCTGCGCACTGTGGTGCAGGATGCCGTGGCGCCGGGCCAGGGCGTGGCGGTCCTTGCTGTAGCCGCCACCGATCACGCCCACCACCGGGATATCGCGGCCCAGGCAATGGCGCATCACGCTTTCGTCACGGGCGGCGACGCCTGCGTCTGTCAGCTTGAGGTAGCCGAGGGCGTCGTCCTTATGCACATCGACGCCCGCGTCATACAGCACCAGGTCGGGCTGATACAGCGGCAGCAGGTAGTTGAGGGCATCGTCCACCACCGTGAGGTAGTCGGCGTCGCCCATGCCCATGGGCAGCGGGATATCCCAGTCGCTGGCGGCCTTGCGCGCCGGGAAGTTCTTTTCGCAGTGCAGAGACACGGTAATGGCGTCCGGTGTGTCATGGAGGATACGCGCGGTGCCATCGCCTTGGTGCACGTCACAGTCGAAGATCAGCACCCGGTTGACTCGCCCACTGGCCAGTAGGAAATGGCTGATCACCGCCAGGTCATTGAAGATGCAAAAGCCCGCCGGGTAATCGTAATGGGCATGGTGGGTGCCGCCCGCCAGGTGGCAGGCCAGGCCATGTTCCAGGGCCTGCTCGGCCGCCAGCAACGAGCCACCGACCGCGCGCACGGTACGTCGGGCCAGGGCTTCGCTCCAGGGCAGGCCCAGGCGCCGCTGGTCTTCGCGGGACAACTCACCGCTCATGTAGCGTTCGATATAGCCAGGGTCATGGGCCAGGGCGAGCACTTGGGCCGGGCACAATTCGGGGCGCAGCAGTTGGCTGTCCTGGGTCAGGCCGCTGTCGACCAGGTGATCGCGCAGCAGCCGGAATTTATCCATGGGGAAGCGATGATCCGCCGGGAACTCGGGGCTGTAGTCGTCGTGGTAGATCAATGGCAAAGGCATGGCAATTTCTGACAGGAACCAACGACGGATCTTAACAGCGCTGTACACTCACGCACATGGCAAGGGAGGGGAACGATGGAGCCGATACTGCAGTTGGAAAGCGCGCGCCTGGTGTTGCGCCAATGGCGCGACAGCGATTTGCCGGAGTTTGCCCGGATGTGCGCCGACCCGCAGGTGATGCGCTATTTCCCGGCACCCCTGGACCGCCTGGAAAGCGCGGCATTGATCGGGCGAATACGTGGGCATTTTGCCGAGTATGGGTTTGGTGCGTGGGCCCTGGAGCGTAAGGACAGCGGCGAATTTATCGGCCTGACGGGGTTGATGAATGTCGGCTTTGAAGCCGACTTCACCCCGGCGGTGGAGATTGGCTGGCGCCTGGCCCGCGAGCACTGGGGCCTGGGTTTTGCCAGTGAAGCGGCCTGGACTGCATTGCGTTGTGGTTTTGACCGTTTGCAGTTGGAAGAAATAGTGGCCTTCACCACCGAGGCCAACCTGCCGTCGCAGAAAGTCATGCAGGCCATCGGTATGCATTACGATCCGGCGGCAGATTTTCAGCACCCCAGGCTCGCGGCGGACGATCCGCTGCGCCATCATGTGTTGTACCGCATCACCCGCGCCCAATGGTTGGATACGCTGCACGGATAGGCAGGCCGCCCGATGTTATTACCCGCCGCAGCCAAGACTGCGCGGTTTTGCTTTGTGTGAGGAGAGTTTGAATGAGCCAAGTGTTGGAAGATCTGGTCGACTTGCTGACCCTGGAACCGATTGAAGAAAACCTCTTCCGCGGCCGCAGCCAGGACTTGGGCTTTCGCCAACTGTTCGGCGGTCAGGTCTTGGGCCAGTCGCTGTCGGCAGCCAGCCAGACCGTCGAAGAAGCGCGGCATGTGCATTCGTTGCACGGCTATTTCCTGCGCCCAGGCGACGCTGGGCTGCCAGTGGTCTATCAAGTGGACCGGGTGCGCGATGGCGGCAGCTTCAGCACGCGCCGGGTGACGGCGATCCAGAAGGGCAACCCGATCTTCACCTGCAGCGCCTCGTTCCAGTACGACGAAGAAGGCTTCGAGCACCAGACCACCATGCCGGTGGTGGTGGGCCCGGAGAACCTGCCGTCGGAGCTGGAACTGACCCGGCAGCGTGCGCACCTGATCCCCGAGACCATGCGCGAAAAACTGCTGTGCCCCAAGCCGATTGAAGTGCGCCCGGTGACCGAAAAAGATCCGTACAACCCGCAGCCGTCCGACCCGGTCAAGTATGTGTGGTTTCGCGCCGATGGCGCCCTGGCCGATTTGCCGGCGCTGCATAAATATCTGCTGGCCTACGCCTCGGACTTCGGCCTGCTGACCACCTCGTTGCTGCCCCATGGCAAGACCGTGTGGCAGAAGGACATGCAAGTGGCCAGTCTTGACCATGCGCTGTGGTTCCACGCCGACCTGCGGGCCGATGACTGGTTGCTGTACGCCATGGACAGCCCATGGGCCGGCAATTCCCGCGGGTTCTCCCGTGGCAGCGTGTACAACCGCGCGGGCCAACTGGTGGCCTCGGTGACCCAGGAAGGCCTGATTCGCCATCGCAAGGATTGGGCATGAGCCTCACGGACGTAAAACACTGGGTGTTCGACATGGACGGCACCCTCACGGTGGCCGTGCATGATTTTGCGGCGATCCGCGTGGCCCTGAATATTCCACCTGCCGATGACATCCTCACCCACCTGGCTGCGTTGCCAGCAGCGGAGGCGGCGGCCAAGCATGCCTGGTTGCTGGAGCATGAGCGCGAACTGGCGCTGGGCTCGGTAGCAGCCACGGGCGCGGTGGAGTTGGTGCGCGACCTGGCAGCACGGGGCTGTCGCCTGGGGATCCTGACGCGCAACGCCCAGGAGCTGGCGCACATCACCTTGAAAGCCATCGGCCTGGCGGACTGTTTTGCCGTGGAAGATGTGCTGGGCCGCGACGACGCCCCGCCCAAGCCTGATCCCGGTGGCCTGTTGAAACTGGCCCAGGCCTGGGATGTGGCGCCGGCCGAGATGGTCATGGTGGGCGACTATCGCTTCGACCTGGATTGCGGCCGGGCGGCGGGGACGCGGACGGTGCTGGTCAACCTGCCCGAAAACCCATGGCCGGAACTGGCAGATTGGCATGCGCAAGACTGCGCAGCACTGCGCCAGATGATCTAGCCCAGGCACCACGCATCACCGGTAGGAGCTGGCTTGGGTTTTCCCTGGGGGATTAGTGGAACAAGGCCTTCTGCCCCAGCGGCGAGGTAAACATCTTGTCGCCGTCATGCCCAATCCCAGGCACTTCAATCAACCTCTGGCTCAACTGCGGATGCCGCTGCTTGAGGTAGTCAAAGTAGTTGTGCCCGCGAATCAGCCGATACGCGCCTTGGGTCTCGGCCGCGCAGCTCTTGTCCAGGGCCGGGTGGTTGGGGTCGGTGTCCTGCTGGCCCAGCAGGTAGGTGATATCCCGCGCGGCGTAGGCTTTTTCCAGTTGCTGGGGGCTTTGGCCGTTTGCGTAGGCCGGCAGTTTTTGCATGCCGTACTTCCAGTCATTGAACTGCGGGCAACTGCCCGGCGCTAACTGCACCGGGCGCTGCGGGCTGAAGTAGGCGTAGGACGATGGGTTGGCGATCACATAGCGCAGGCTGATGCCGGCGGCTTGCAGGGCCGGGTGATCATGGCCGGTCAGGGCAAAGCGCTGTACCACCTGGCCGCCACCGGAATGCCCGGCGACCACTATTTCCTTGAGGGCCGGGAACAGTTGGCGGTTGCCCAGGTGCTTGATGATCTGGTCCAGGGCGCCGTAGGAACTGATCTGGCCATGACCGATTGACGAATCGCCCGCCATCCATCCATTGCCGTGCCAGCGCAGTACGCTGTCGCCCAGGTGATGGCGCAGGATATCGGCATCGTTGAGAAACTGCGGTGCGATCACCAGGGTGTTGGCGCCTTGCCCTGCGTGGGCGGCGGCATCTTCGGCGCTTTTGAGGTAGGTCTGGGCGTTGCGCAGGCGCCCATGCACGATGATCAGCGCCCGAGTGATCTGCGGTAGTGGCTGGCGCCAGTCCTGGCTAAGGCCCAGGCTCAGGTCGCCGGCTTGCAGGGAGAAACGCTCGGGGCTGACAACCTTGACCGCCTGCCCGGCGGCGAAGGGGGTGGTGGCGCAACCGATCATCAACCCCAGCAGCCATCCGGCTCGTTTACTCATTTACAGACTCTTGGCCGAAAAGGTGTCGCATTGGCTGATCTGGCCCTGGGCAAACCCGGTCTTGAACCAGCGAACCCGCTGTTGCGACGTGCCGTGGGTGAACGAGTCGGGAACCACACGGCCCTGGCCCTGTTGCTGCAATCGGTCGTCGCCGATGGCGTTGGCGGCGTTCAGCGCTTCTTCGATATCGCCCGGTTCCAGCCAGTTCAGGCGCTTTTGCGCGCGGTTGGCCCAGACCCCGGCGAAACAGTCGGCTTGCAGTTCCTGGCGGACCAGCAGGCCACCATCGCCCTGCATCTGCCGGCCTTGCTGGCGCGCGACCTGGATTTTCGAGGAAATGCCTAGCAGGGTTTGCACGTGGTGGCCGACTTCGTGGGCGATCACATAGGCCAGGGCAAAGTCGCCGGCCGCCTGGAAGCGCTGGGACATTTCGCGGAAGAAATCCAGGTCCAGGTAGACCTGCTGGTCGGCCGGGCAATAGAACGGGCCGCTGGCGGAGGTCGCGCCACCGCAGGCGGAATTCACCCGGCCACGGAACAGGATCAGCTTGGGGTTCTTGTAAGTCAGGCCGTTTTCCTGGAACACCTGGCCAAAGGTGTCTTCGGTGTCGCCCAGCACGGCGCGCACGAAATCCGCCTGCTCATCATTGGCGGGCGGCGCCTGGCGCGTTTGCGGGCTGACCGAAGGGGCCTGTTCAGTCATCTGGCCGCTCAGTTGCCCGAGGATCTGCATCGGGTCCTGGCCGGTGAGCAGGCCGATGCCGACGATCAGCACAATGGCGGTCAGGCTCAGGCCCTTGCCACCCCCAAAACGCATGCCGCCGCCACCGCCGCCGCCGTCATTGCGCGCGTCGACCACGTTGTCGCTGCGTCGACCCTTTTTCCATAGCATGGGGCAATCCTCTTGATGATCGTGTTGTTAGCGCCGTGATTGAGTATGGCCGTTATTCGCGGCAATACCCTTCGCCCGTATTGACCACCAGGCAATCTTTTTTATCAGCCAGCCATTTCAAACCGGTGGCGGCGCCGTCGCCGGCACGCAGCATTTGCGGGCCGTCCGGGCGGTTGAAGGTGATGCCGTCTTCGCTGGCCTGGCCCTTGAAGGTGCCGGAGGCGTCGGCATCGAGGCCGTACTGCATGCTCAGCAGGTAATGCCCGCGGCCGATGCTGTCGTCCTTGCTGACGGTCAGGTGCAGGCCTTCGACGCCGATCCACTTGCCGACCCATTTGTCGGTGGGCAGGGTCTCCGGGACCAGGGTCGCTTGTACGGAAGGCGGCGCCGGCTTGGGCGGCTCGGGCGTTTTATCGCAGGCACTGAGCAGGGCAAGGGTCGAGAGAATAAACAGTGTTTTTTTCATAATGGATTGGCCTTGATTAAAAAAAGCGCAATGGCTGGCTGGCGTGCAGCGTTGGACTGGGTTTAGGCGATTTAGTGCGCTGATCGCCCGCTGTTTGGTTATGCTCTTGAGACCGATGCACCACCCGCTCTAGATTAGCGCGTTGAGTGCCACTGCTTGCGGCGGTCATTTCAGCCTGTCACGCACGAGAATTCAATGACCCTCAGCACTCCTCTTTCCGGCGTCAACCATCCCTTCAAGGGCATCGTGCTGATTGTGCTGGCGACGTTTCTGTTTTCCAGCCATGACGCGTTGTCCAAATACCTCGCCGGCTTTTACCCCATCGTGATGGTGGTGTGGGCCCGGTACATGGTGCATACGCTGCTGATGGCGGGGATTTTCCTGCCGCAATCGGGCTTGCGTGTACTGCGCAGCAAGCGCCCGTTGTTGCAGGTGGCCAGGGCGTTGTGCCTGCTGGGCACCAGCCTGTTCTTTACCGCTGCCCTGCATTACATCCCGCTGGCCGAAGCCACCGCAGTGAACTTCCTCGCGCCGATTCTGGTGACGGCCCTGTCGGTGCCGCTGCTGGGCGAGCATGTGACGCGGGGCCAGTGGCTGGCGGTGATCTGCGGGTTTGTCGGGGTGATCATCATTGTGCATCCGGGCGGTGAGCTGTTCACCCCGGCGGTGTTGTTGCCATTGGTCTCGGCGTTGTTCTTCTGTTTCTACCAACTGCTGACCCGCATCCTCAGCCAGTACGACAGCCCGACCACCAGCAACTTCTTCGCCGGCCTGTGCAACACCCTGGTGATGAGCGCGCTGGTGCCGTTCTTCTGGCAGGTACCGACCCTGGGCCATGGCCTGTTGATGCTGGCACTGGGCACCTGTGGGATGACCGCGCACTTGATGCTGACCCAGGCCTTCCGCTTCGCCGCGCCGGCGTTACTCGCACCGTTCGGCTATTGCCAGATCGTGTTTGCGGGGCTGTTGGGCTGGCTGGTGTTCAATCACACCCCGGACCTGACCACGGTGGTCGGGATCGGGGTGATCTGCCTGAGTGGCTTGGCCGCTGCCTGGCAGCAGCGGCGGCGTTGAGTCACACCGCGACGGTGGGGATCTTGCGCGGCGCCATGAAGTACATCCAGGTCAGGGCGATGAAGTACATCGCCGGGATCAGGGTGAACAGCACGGTGTAGTTGTTATTGGTCACGGTCAGGATATGGCCGACGATCTGCGTCATAAACATCCCGCCGATCGCCGCGCACATCCCGCCAAAGCCAAATACCGTGCTCATCATGTGCTTGGGGGTGTAGTCCATCACCAGGCTCCAGATATTGGCGGTCCAGGCCTGGTGCGCGCCGATGGCCAGGGAGATGGCAAACACTGCGACCCACAGCTGGCTGGAGCCGGCGGCCATGATCACGCCGACGATGCAGCAGGCAAACAGCAGCATCGACAGCAGGCGCGCCTTGATCGGCTGCATGCCGCGTCCGATCAGGAACGAGGACAGAATCCCGCCGCCCACACTGCCGAAGTCTGCCGTCAGGTAAATGATGATCAGCGGGATGCCCATCTGGGTCACGTTGATCCCCAGGCTGTATTGCTGGTTGAGAAACGGCGGCAGCCAGTAGAGGTAGAACCAGAACACCGGGGCGGTCAGGGCGTAGGCAATGGCGAAGGCCCAGGTGCCACGCATGCGCAGGATACGGCTGAAGGGCACGCGGGGCTGTTCGGGCTCGACTTCCTGTTGCACGTAGTCCAGTTCCGACTGTTTTACGCTCGGATGGTCTTCGGGGTTGTAGTACTTCAGGCCCCAGAACACCAGCCAGATCCCACCCAGGGCGGCCATGCATAAAAATGCAGCCTGCCAGCCCCACACATGCAGCACCAGTGGCAACAGCATTGGCGTGAGCATGGCGCCGACGTTGGTGCCGGCGTTGAAGATCCCGGTAGCTACGGCGCGCTCGCCGGCGGGGAACCACAGGCGGGTGGTCTTGACGCAGGCGGGGTAGTTGGCCGCTTCGGTCAGGCCAAGGATAAAGCGGCAGACCATAAAGCCCACCGCCGAAGTCGCCAGGCCGTGGGCGCCGGTGGCGATGCTCCACAGCAGCACCGCGCAGAAGAACACACGCTTGACGCCGACGCGGTCGATCAGCCGGCCTTGCAGCACAAAACCAATGGCATAACCGACCTGGAACCAGAAGTTGATGTTGGCGTAGTCCATCGCCGTCCAGCTCATCTCTTTGGCCAGGATCGGTTGCATCACGCCCAGAGCGGCGCGGTCGATGTAGTTCAAGGTGGTGGCGAAAAACACCAGGGCCAACATGCCCCAGCGGGTTTTGCCGACGGCGAGGGCGCCGCGAATCTTGTCGCCAATGGCCGCTTGCGGGTTGCCGGGGCGCGGGGCCACGGCGGAATTTTGCGAAGGCATGAGAGGTACCCGTTTTTTGAAATTTTTATGGTGTGTTCTGGGTCTTGATCACAGGTTTGCGCCTTAAAAAAAGCGGCCCTGGATGCGCATTCGATGGTGCGCAGTGGCTAAAAAATCGTCAATTCGCCAATCGCCATTGTGTTCGATAATCGCCCGAAAAACTAACTGATTGGTACATTTTGAATTGCTGCTTTATCGCGCGCGGCCAATAATTTGCCGCAAACAAGACCACCCTTCATTGCCGGGAGTCACCCCATGCAACGTTCCATCGCCACTGTTTCCCTGAGCGGCACCCTGCCGGAAAAGCTCGAAGCCATTGCTGCGGCCGGGTTCGATGGGGTGGAAATCTTCGAGAACGACTTGCTGTATTACGACGGCAGCCCGCGTGAAGTGCGGCAGATGTGTGCCGATCTGGGCATTGCCATCACGTTGTTCCAGCCGTTTCGTGATTTTGAAGGATGTCGCCGCGACCGCCTGGCGCGCAACCTGGAACGGGCCGAACGCAAATTCGACCTGATGCAGGAACTGGGCACCGACCTGGTGCTGGTGTGCAGCAATGCTTCTGCCGACTCCACGGGTGAACATTCGATCCTGCGCGATGACCTCAGCCTGTTGGCCGAACACGCCGGGCGCCGTGGCTTGCGCGTTGGCTATGAAGCCCTGGCCTGGGGCCGGCACGTCAACACCTGGCAACAGGTCTGGCAACTGGTGCGCGAGATTGACCACCCCAGCCTCGGGGTGTTACTGGACAGTTTTCATACCTTGTCGCTCAAGGGCGATCCGACGGCTATCGCCCAGATCCCTGGCGACAAGATCTTCTTTGTGCAAATGGCCGACGCGCCGCTGCTGGCCATGGACGTGCTGGAGTGGAGCCGGCACTTTCGCTGCTTCCCCGGCCAGGGCGAGTTCGACCTGCCGGGTTTTCTCGCGCCGATCATCCAGAGTGGCTACACCGGGCCGCTGTCCCTGGAGATTTTCAACGATGGCTTTCGCGCCGCGCCCACCCGGGCCAACGCGGCGGATGGTTTGCGCTCGTTGCTGTACCTGGAAGAGAAGACCCGCCAACGCCTGCAGCAACAGGCCACGCCGCTGGATATCCTGTTTGAGACCCCGGCTGCCAGCGAGTACGACGGCATCGAATTCCTCGAGTTTGCGGTGGATGAAAACCTCGGCGCCCGCCTGACCCAATGGCTGCAACGCCTGGGCTTCGTCAAGGCCGGGCAGCACCGTTCCAAGAGCGTGAGCCTGCTGCGCCAGGGCGATATCAACCTGATCCTCAACTGCGAGCCGTACTCCTTTGCCCACAACTTTTTCGAGGCCCATGGCCCGTCGTTGTGCGCCACGGCGATTCGCGTCAAGGACAGCGCCAAGGCCCTGGAACGGGCGGTGGCCTACAAGGGCCAACCCTATCGCGGGCTGGTCGGGCCCAATGAGCTGGAGCTGGCGGCGGTACGCGCGCCGGATGGCAGCCTGATCTACCTGGTGGACCAGCACGCCGGCGGGATCTACCACACTGATTTCAACCTGCAGGCCGCCAGCACCGGCGGCGGCGGGCTGCTGCGCATCGACCATATGGCCATGGCCCTGCCGGCCGACAGCCTCGACAGTTGGGTGCTGTTCTACAAGAGCCTGCTGGATTTCGAGGCCGACGATGAGGTGGTGTTGCCGGACCCCTACGGCCTGGTCAAGAGCCGGGCGCTGCGCAGCCGTTGCAGTTCGATCCGCTTGCCGCTGAATATTTCCGAGAACCGCAACACGGCGATTTCCCACGCGTTATCCAGCTACCGTGGCTCCGGCGTGCATCACATTGCTTTTGATTGCGCGGATATTTTCGCCGAGGTCAGCCGGGCCAAGGAGGCGGGCGTGCCGCTGCTGGATATCCCACTCAATTACTACGATGACCTGGCGGCGCGTTTTGATTTCGACGATCAGTTCCTCAGCGAGCTGGCGTACTACAACGTGTTGTACGACCGTGATGCCCAGGGCGGTGAGCTGTTTCACGTGTACACCGAACCCTTTGAAGGGCGGTTTTTCTTCGAGATTATCCAGCGCAAGAACGGTTACGCCGGCTATGGCGCCGCGAATGTGGCGGTACGCCTGGCGGCGATGGCCAAGTCGCGCAGTGGGGCAGTGCGCCAGGCCAGGCTGTAGGGCGTTGACGCTTCCTTCGTACGGCGTGGCAGCCCATAATCACGGCCTGCATAAATGGCCGTGAGCGCACCATGACCCCGACCTCCGAACTGCCCGACGTCTCCCTGGCGCCGCGCAAGAGCCGCAAGAACAACCCGGAAAAGACCCGCGAGAACATTCTGCAAGAAGCCATTGTCGAGTTCGTGCAGCAGGGGCTTTCGGGGGCGCGGGTGGACGCCATCGCTGAGCGCATCCACACCTCCAAGCGCATGATCTATTACTACTTCGGCAGTAAGGAACAGCTGTACGTCGAGGTCCTGGAAAAGCTCTACGGGGATATCCGCAACACCGAAACCCGGATGAACCTCACTGAACTGGAACCCCGTGAAGCAATCCGGCGCCTGGTGGAATTTACCTTCGACCACCACGACCAGAATGTGGATTTTGTGCGGATTGTCAGCATCGAGAACATTCACAACGCCGAGTATGTGAAACAGTCGGACGCGATCAAGGCGATGAACAGCAATATCCTTGAAGCACTGGGCGCGACCTTGCGCCGGGGCGCGGAGCTGGGGGTGTTCCGCGCTGGGCTGGAGCCGCTGGATGTGCATTTGCTGATCAACTCGTTCAGCTTTTACCGGGTATCCAACCGGCATACCTTCAGTGAGATTTTTCAGATCGAATTGTCGGATGAAGCAATCAAGCAGCGGCATCGGGCGATGATCTGCGAGTCGGTGCTGCGTTACCTGCAAGCCTGATTTCCCCACCGAACTCAATGTGGGGCGAGTCAGCTCCCACATTAGGATCCGGTTTCTACAGTGAAGTATTCATGCTCTGGAAATGAGCGAGCATCCTTTGTGCATCTGCTTTCTCACCACTGAACAACTCGAACGCCTTCACCGCCTGGAACACCGCCATATTCCCCCCATCCAGGGTGCG
This sequence comes from Pseudomonas sp. DD1, assembly GCF_044510355.1. Lineage (NCBI taxonomy): Bacteria > Pseudomonadati > Pseudomonadota > Gammaproteobacteria > Pseudomonadales > Pseudomonadaceae > Pseudomonas > Pseudomonas sp. DD1. The sequence goes on from NZ_MSAJ01000001.1 coordinate 193,092, forward strand.
GCAACCCAGCGCCCGGGCGTTGCGTAGCAGCTCGGTTTCCAGCGGGAAATAGACGATTTCCGCGACCCACAAATCCGCGCGCAACAATGCTGCTGGCACGGGCATGCCCGGTAGCTTGGCCATGCCCATAGGCGTGGTGTTGACCAGGCCATCAGCCGCCGCCATCGCGTGACCCAGGTCGCTGCCGGCACACGCTCGGTCAGGGCCAAAGTGTTGGTTGAGGTTGGCGGCCAGACTTTGGGCGCGGTCGTGATCCACATCGAAAATACTCAACTGGCCGACACCTTCGGCCAACAGCGCGTGGGCCACCGCCGCGCCTGCGCCACCGGCGCCCATCTGCACCACGCGCTGGCGCGCAGCGTCATGCAGGCCACGGCGAAACCCTTCGGCAAAACCCAGGCAGTCGGTGTTGTGACCGATGCGCTTGCCATCGCGCCAGACCACGGTGTTGACCGCGCCGATGCCCCGGGCTTCGGGCGACAGCTCATCGAGCAACGGCAGGATCGCTTGCTTGCATGGGTAGGTGATGTTCAATCCGGTGAAGTTCATCTGTTCGGCGGCCTTGAGCAGATCGGGCAGGGCGCTGCTGTCCAGTTGCAGCGGGTCCAGGTCGATCAGGCGATACAAGTAGAGCAGACCCTGGGCATCGCCTTCCTGCTCATGCAGGGCCGGCGTGCGGGACGCCTGGATGCCGGCGCCGATCAGCCCGGCAAGAATGCGCGGCTTCATTTGAGCTCCCGGCTGAAATGCTCGAGGGCCAAGTGATAACCGTGGCTGCCAAACCCGGCGAGCACGGCCTTGGCAATGGGCGAGACGAAAGAGTGATGACGGAACGGTTCGCGGGCATGCACGTTGGACAAATGCACTTCGATCACCGGCAGTTCACTGGCCACCAGGGCGTCGCGAATGGCCACCGAGGTATGGGTCCAGGCCGCCGGGTTGATCACAATGCCCGCACAACGAGCGCGGGCGCCATGGATCCAGTCCAGCAACTCGCCTTCGTGGTTGGTCTGGCGAAACTCCAGTTTCAGCCCGAACTGTTCGGCGCTACGCCCGCATAGGGCGGCGACGTCAGCCAGGGTCTCGTGGCCATAGGTGGCCGGTTCGCGGTTGCCGAGCAGGTTCAGGTTGGGGCCGTTGAGGACCAGCACAATAGGCGGCATGGGGGTGTCTCCACTGTTGTTTTTATGGATGGAGACAAAATGTACTGAATGGTTAATTTGGTCAATTGGCCAAGCGCTGTGCTGCAGATAACCGTTCGATTATCGAACGGTGAATGCAGTCTGTCGGGACTGTCCAAGAGTTGATGATCAATTGAAGATCATTCTCGACAAAATTTAAGCTGCCCGCCTGTTTCCTTTACATCCCCCGGGATCCGCAGCACCGCGCTCAAGGGCCAGGTCACTGACCGGTCGCCCCCATGGCGGCAACTCGACAGAGCGGGTGTTTCCCAGCCCGTATCCCAAGGCTGAAGAGTCGCGGGATTGGGAGATGGGCGTCAATGTGTTCAAGGAGGGGCTGTTTTTCAACGACGACCGCCTGGGCATCTGCGGTTACAACCCGGCATTTGAAGCGGTGCCAATCGTTACTAGCCTGTGAGGCAGCTCTGGCAATTTGAAGAGGCCGGCTGTCGGCTGGGGCTGGATAAAGCGTTGGTCGGCGACAAATAACCTAACGGATGGGTTACGATGAAAGTAGGCACTTACAAGGGATATGTGATTGCAGTGTTGCTCAGGGATGAGCATTGCCCGCCGCACGTACATGTCATGGGCAAGGACTGGGATGCGCGTTTTCGCTTCAGTTTCCTGGATGGGGACGTGGCGTTGTGGGATGTGGATCCCGAGCGGCTGCGACCACCCACTCGCATTCTGGAAGGCATTCGTCAGACCTTGATGCAGCCGCATTATCTGGCGCGGGCACAAAGGATCTGGTGGGAGAAGCTGCAAACGGTCTGCCTGGAGAACCATTCCTGGGATTGGGAGGCCGACGAGGTCGTGCCGGGGTTGGTCATCCGGCGAGGTGTCTACGTGATCGCCAGGGCCCGGCACGATGTGGCGGGGCGGCGAACCATCTTGAACCTGGTGAGGGCGCCAGGATCCGTGGAGATTGAGTTATGAAAACGGTAAAAGCCAAAGTTCGGCCTGATGCACCGATCACTGAGGCCGATGTTGATAAGGCCATGGCCCGTGGGCGCAAGCTCAAGCGGGTGTACGCCAATGCCAGCTCCGTGCGCTACCAGGACGACTGCATTTCCATCGGCTTCGGCGACGGCAGCCGCATCCTGTTGCCGGTGGCCGGTCTCTCTGAATTCGAAGGTTTTTCTGCGCAGGACTTCCAGGCGCTGGAGGTCGGTTTTGGCGGCAAGGCACTGTGCTGTGAAGCTCGTGATCTGCATGTTTCCATCACTGGCCTGGTCGCTACGAGTCAGCCCCTGATGGACCTGGCGGCGAGCATGGTGGCATCGCGCAACGGCCGTAAAACCAGCGCCGCCAAGTCCGCAGCCGCCCGTGCCAATGGCAAGAAGGGCGGGCGGCCACGCAAGGAGGAATGATGCACAGCCGGGGGAGTGGGCTTATGTGGGAGCGGGCAAGCCCACTCCCACATTTTTCTAGGTGTGCCGGGGCCGAGGGTTAGCGCCGGGTCAGCAGCACGCCTGATTCCATATGGTGGGTCCACGGGAACTGGTCAAACATTGCACACTGGGTAATGCGGTGCGTGTCGTGCAGTTGCGCGATGTTCGCCGCCAGCGTCTCCGGGTTGCAGGAGATGTACAGGATGTTCTCGAAGCGCCGGGTCAATTCGCAGGTGTCCGGGTCCATGCCTGCGCGGGGCGGGTCGACGAAGACGCTGCCGAACGCGTAGCTCTTGAGGTCGATACCGTGCAGGCGTCGGAACGGCCGCACTTCGTTCAGGGCTTGGGTCAGTTCTTCAGCGGACAGGCGCACCAGGGTGACGTTATTCACCGCGTTTTCATCGAGGTTGCTCAGGGCGGCGTTGACCGAGGTCTTGCTGATCTCGGTGGCCAGCACTTTACGCACGCGGGTGGCCAGGGGCAGGGTGAAGTTGCCGTTGCCGCAATACAGCTCCAGCAGGTCATCGCTGCGATCGCCGAGGGCCCCGTAGGCCCAGTTGAGCATCTTCTGGTTCACCGTGCCGTTGGGCTGGGTGAAGGCACCTTCGGGCTGGCGATAGCTGAAGGTGCGACCGCCGACATCGAGTTTCTCGACCACGTAGTCGTGGCCGATCACATCGCGCTTGCCCTTGGAGCGGCCGATGATGCTGACGTTCAGGTCGGCAGCCAGTTTGTTGGCCGCCGTGTGCCAATGCTCGTCCAGCGGGCGGTGATAGCACAGCGTGATCATCGCGTCGCCGGCCAGGGTGGTGAGGAACTCCACCTGGAACAGTTTGTGGCTCAGGGCAGCGCTGGCTTGCCAGGCGGCCTTGAGTTGCGGCATCAACTGGTTGATGCGCAGGCTGGCGATGGGGAATTCTTCGATCAGGATCGGCGTGCGCTTGTCATCCTGGGAGAACATCGCGTAATGGCGCTGACCCCCTTCGCGCCACAGGCGAAACTCGGCGCGCAGGCGGAAGTTCTGCAGGGGCGAATCGAACACCTGCGGCTCGGGCGCGTCGAACGGCGCGAGCAGGTCACGCAAGCGCGTGACCTTTTCTTGCAGTTGCAGGGCGTAACTTGCTGCGTCAAAAGTCATGCGGGGAACCAGCCTAGCTTGATCACGAACAGAATCGACAGGATCACCAGCGCTGGGTTGAGTTCACGGTAGCGGCCCGTAAGCAGCTTGATTCCGGTCCAGGCGATGAAGCCGAAGGCGATGCCGTTGGCGATGGAGTAAGTGAAGGGCATCGCCAGGGCGGTGATTACCACGGGCGCTGCAACGGTGATGTCGTCCCAGTCGATTTCCGCCAGGCCCGAGGTCATCAGCACCGCGACAAACAGCAGCGCGGGGGCGGTGGCAAACGCCGGGACGCTGGCCGCCAGCGGCGAGAAGAACAGTGCCAGCAGGAACAGGATTGCCACGACGATGGCGGTCAGCCCGGTGCGGCCACCTGCACTCACGCCAGCAGCCGACTCGATGTAGCTGGTGGTGGTCGAGGTACCCAGCAGCGAGCCGGCCATGGCCGCGGTACTGTCGGCGATCAGGGCGCGGCCCATTTTCGGCATGTGACCGTCCTTGCCCATCAGGCCGGCGCGCTTGGCAACGCCGATCAGGGTGCCGGAGTTGTCGAACAGGTCCACGAACAGGAAGGCGAAGATCACGCTGATCAAGCCCACGTCCAGGGCGCCGGCGATATCCAGTTGCAGGAAGGTCGGGGCCAGGGAAGGTGGCATTGATACCACGCCGCCAAAGGGGGTGACGCCCAGCGCGATGGCGGCGATGGTCACCGCGAGGATGCCGATCAGTACTGCACCGCGCACTTTTAGCGCTTCCAGGGCCACGATCAGGAAGAAACCCAGGGTGGCGAGGATCGGTGCCGGCTTCGCCAGGTCGCCCATGCCCAGCATGGTCGCCGGGTTGCTGACCACGATCCCGGCGTTATGCAGGGCGATCAGCGCCAGGAACAGGCCGATACCGGCAGCAATCGCCGAACGCAGGGGCAGGGGGATGGCATTGATGATCCATTCGCGGATGCGGAAGATCGACAGCAGGAAAAACAGCACGGCAGAGATAAATACCGCACCCAGCGCCACCTGCCAGGTATGGCCCAGGTGCAGGACCACGGTGTAGGTAAAGAAGGCGTTCAGGCCCATGCCCGGTGCCAGGGCAATCGGGTAGTTGGCGATCAGACCCATGATCGTCGAGCCGATGGCCGCTGCCAGGCAGGTGGCGACAAACAGCGCGCCCTTGTCCATGCCGGTCTCGCCGAGAATGCTCGGGTTGACGAACAGGATGTAGGCCATGGCCAGGAATGTCGTGATACCGGCCAGAATCTCGGTACGCACGTTAGTGTTGTGTGCCTTGAGTTGAAACAGCTTTTCCAGCATGCCTGCTCCCTGTGGCGCATTCGGCGCCGTGATTTGTTGACCTCAAAGTCAAAGCACAAACTGCGCCAAGCGCCGCGTGTTTTCTACAGAGGATCGGAAAAAGCGGCGCATCATACCAGCAGGTCGACGACCTGTGGCGCCCGGCCTCGGTTTTGTTGAGTGTGGCCTTGAGGCATACTCCGTCGACGTTCAGTCCAGGGTCATCCAGAGCATGAAAAAAGCCATCGCGTGGAGTCTAGCTCCGTTCGCCTGTCTCGGCCTGTGGCTGGCGGCGGCACCGGCGTGGGGCGCGCCTGCACCGGCCTTGAGCGAAGTGCGGGTGTTCCAGGTGCAGTCCCAGGGCTGCAGCGAGTCCATCGCCGAGGGCGCCGACCGTACCCGGCAGTGCCAGCACCGTGGGGCGACGCGGGTCTCGGTGATGGAAGTGGGGCTGGGCAATAATTCCATCGCGACCTTTGATCGGGCGCGGCTTGCAGGACAAAAGACGGCGATTTGCCAGGTCGGCTCCGTCAGCCAGGCCTGCAATGGCGCTGGTACATTGATGGGCTACATCTATGTATTTGACGTGGATATCCGCGCCGCAGGCTGGTTCGAGTACAGCAACACGTCGATCAACGCGCCCCGCAATACCCTGGTGACTCAGTTACGCATCCAGTGAAGGTTCCTGCAGGTTCAGGGCGCTTCGGCCGGCACATGCATGCGATCCCGATTGGCCAGGGTCGGGAACAGCTTGATCCACACCCCGGTCACCACCAGCGTCCCGACCCCGCCCAGCACCACGGCGGGTACCGTGCCCAGCCAGTGGGCCGTGACGCCAGACTCAAATTCGCCCAACTGATTGGACGCGCCAATAAACAGCCCATTGACCGCGCTGACCCGCCCGCGCATTTCATCGGGGGTTTCCAGCTGTACGAATGAGGCACGGATCACCATGCTGATCATGTCCGCCGCCCCCAGCACCACCAGCACCGCCAGGGAGAACCAGAACGAGGTGGACAGGCCAAAGGCAATGGTCGCCACGCCAAACACGCCGACGGCGGTAAACATCACCCGGCCCACGTGCCGGTCCACGGCAAACCGTGCCAGCCACAATGACATCAACAGCGCGCCGACTGCCGGCGCCGAGCGCAGCAGCCCCAGGCCCCAGGGGCCGGTCAACAGGATGTCCTTGGCAAACACCGGCAGCAACGCCGTGGCGCCGCCCAACAACACGGCAAACAGGTCCAGGGAAATTGCCCCGAGGATGTCCGGCCGGCTGCGGATAAAACGAATCCCGGCGAGCAGCGAGTCGAGGGTGGCCTTGCCCTTGTTCAGCGGGGTCTGCCGCGCGGGGAGGTTGAGGGTCAGCATGCAAGCAATCAGGTACAGCAGCACCGTCGGGCCATACACCCAGGCGCTGCCGAAGGCATAAAGCAGGCCGCCCAGGGCCGGCGCGACGATGGTTGCCGATTGCTGGGCCGACTGCGCCGCCGCCACTGCCCGAGGGAACAGGGCGCTGGGCACGATGCTCGGCAGCAGGGCCTGGGTAGTGGGCATTTCGAAGGAGCGGGCCGAGCCCAGCAGGAAGGCGAGGATAAAAATCATCTCGCGGGTGACATTGTCCGTCAGGCTGCCAATCACCAGCGCCAGAGCAATCAATGCTTGCAACGTCTGGCAAATGGCAGCGACTTTGCGCCGTTCATAACGGTCCGCCACATGCCCGGTGTGCAGCATAAACAGCACCCGCGGCACAAATTCCACCAGACCCACCAGCCCCAGGTCCAGCACATTGCCAGTCAGTTGGTAGAGGTTCCAGCCGATGGCCACGGTGAGCATCTGGAAGCCGCTGGCGGTAAAAATCCGCGCCAGCCAGAACGCGATGAAAGGGCGGTGATGACGTAACAGCAGCGGGGTTTCACTGGGCATCGGCAAGGACTGGACTGAACCTGGGAAGCGCCGAGATTAGCATCAAGCTGTAACAAATAGTTGCTGGAAAAGAAATATCCTTAGCAAGACATCTATTTCGCTGAGTCAACCTGTCACGCGGCAAAAGACCACACAGTCCAACCTGGAAAATGGGACTACTCTTTCATCGATGCTTGATCCAGATCAATGCTGATTGCAGCGCTGGTGTGGCGGCCAACAGGCCAGAATCCCTACGTGGTTGGTAAAAAAAGAACGAATTGCAATTCGCCACACTCCATATCCGTGGGGGCAGTGGGTGCAGGCCCCCAGCCAGCAGCCGGTATTACCTGACAGAGGAAGACTTATGTTCGGTTTGGAGGCGCTAGATCTCGCCCGAATTCAATTCGCATTCACCATCTCGTTCCATATCCTGTTCCCGGCCATCACCATTGGCCTGGCCAGTTACCTTGCGGTGCTGGAAGGTCTGTGGCTCAAGACCCACAACGATACCTACCGTGACCTCTACCATTTCTGGTCGAAGATCTTTGCCGTCAACTTCGGCATGGGGGTGGTCTCGGGCCTGGTCATGGCCTATCAGTTCGGTACCAACTGGAGTCGTTTCTCGGACTTCGCCGGCTCCGTCACGGGGCCCTTGCTGACCTATGAAGTACTCACCGCGTTTTTCCTCGAAGCCGGCTTTCTTGGGGTGATGCTGTTCGGCTGGAATAAGGTCGGGCGCAAGCTGCACTTCTTTGCCACGGTGATGGTGGCCGTCGGTACGTTGATCTCGACCTTCTGGATCCTCGCCTCCAACAGTTGGATGCAGACCCCCCAAGGTTTTGAAATCGTCAATGGTCAGGTGATTCCAACCGACTGGATGGCGGTGATTTTCAACCCTTCGTTCCCCTATCGCCTGGCCCACATGGCCACGGCAGCGTTTGTCGCCACCGCGTTCTTCGTCGGCTCCTCGGCGGCCTGGCACCTGCTGCGGGGCAAGGACAACCCGGCGATCCGCACCATGTTGTCGATGGCGATGTGGATGGCCTTGATCGTTGCGCCGATCCAGGCGGTGATCGGTGACTTCCACGGCCTCAACACCCTCAAGCACCAGCCGGCGAAAATTGCGGCGATTGAAGGGCACTGGGAAAACGTCGGTAACGAGCCGACCCCGCTGATCCTGTTCGGCTGGCCGGACATGAAGGAAGAGCGCACCAAGTACAAAGTGGAAATCCCCTACCTGGGCAGCCTGATCCTTACCCACTCCCTGGACAAGCAAGTGCCGGCCCTCAAGGAGTTCCCGCCTGAGGATCGCGCCAACTCGACCATCGTATTCTGGTCGTTCCGCATCATGGTCGGCCTGGGCCTGTTGATGATTTTCACCGGCCTGTTCAGCCTCTGGCTGCGCAAGGGCGACAGGCTGTACACCAACAAACCGTTCCTGTACCTGGCGCTGTGGATGGGCCCGTCGGGGTTGATTGCGATCCTGGCCGGCTGGTTCACCACCGAAATCGGGCGCCAGCCCTGGGTGGTCTACGGCTTGATGCGCACGGCGGACGCCTCTTCCAACCACAGCTTTGTGCAGATGAGCATCACCCTGGCCCTGTTTGTGGTGGTGTATTTCGCTCTGTTCGGTGCCGGCCTGGGCTACATGATGCGCCTGGTGCGCAAAGGCCCGGTCACCCACGACAGCACCGAACCGGCCCACGGCGGCCCTGGGCAGCAACGCACCCCGGCGCGCCCATTGTCGGCGGCCGATGACAGCGGCGACGCCGATCACGGCGACACTCTGAACAAGGGGAATTGAGTCATGGGTATTGATCTTCCGCTGATCTGGGCCGTGATCATCATCTTCGGCATCATGATGTACGTGGTCATGGACGGTTTTGACCTGGGGATCGGCATTCTCTTCCCGTTTATCCCGGGCAAGACCGACCGTGACGTAATGATGAACACCGTCGCCCCGGTGTGGGACGGCAACGAGACCTGGCTGGTGCTGGGGGGCGCGGCGTTGTTCGGCGCGTTCCCGCTGGCCTACTCGGTGGTGCTCTCGGCGCTGTACCTGCCGCTGATCCTGATGCTGATCGGGCTGATCTTCCGTGGTGTGGCTTTTGAGTTCCGTTTCAAGGCCAAGGATGACAAACGCCACCTATGGGACAAGGCGTTTATCGGCGGCTCGCTGGCGGCGACTTTCTTTCAGGGCGTGGCACTGGGGGCATTCATTGAAGGCATTCCGGTGGTTGACCGCCAGTTCGCCGGCGGCTCATTGGACTGGCTCTCGCCGTTTGCCCTGTTCTGCGGCGTGGCCCTGATCGTGGCGTATGCGCTGCTGGGCTGCACCTGGCTGATCATGAAGACCGAAGGCAAGTTGCAGGAGCAGATGCACAACCTGGCGCGGCCCCTGGCGTTCGTGGTGTTGGCGGTGATTGGCATTGTCAGCATCTGGACGCCCCTGGCCCACCCGGACATCGCCTCGCGCTGGTTCACCCTGCCGAACCTGTTCTGGTTCCTGCCGGTGCCGATCCTGGTGTTGGTGACCATGTATGCGCTGGTGCGTGCGGTGGCCCGCAATGCCCATTACGCGCCGTTCCTGTTGACGCTGGTGTTGATCTTCCTGGGCTACAGCGGCCTGGGCATCAGCCTGTGGCCGAACATCATCCCGCCGTCGGTCTCGATCTGGGAGGCTGCCGCGCCGCCACAGAGCCAGGGCTTTATGCTGGTGGGCACGCTGTTCATCATCCCGTTCATCCTGGGTTACACCTTCTGGAGCTACTACGTGTTCCGCGGCAAGGTGACCCATGAAGACGGCTATCACTAGGAGGCTTGGACCATGACCGGTAAACCTTCACTGGACGAGATCGAACAGGCCGAGAAAAAGCCGCTGTGGCAGCGCCTGGGCTGGCTGGCGATGATCTGGACCGGCAGCGTCCTGGCCCTGTTCGTGGTGGCCAGCCTGATGCGCATGTTCATGAACGCCGCGGGCCTGAGCACCCACTGACATCCCGCACCTTTATGACCCTCCTCACGGAGGGTTTTTTTTGCCTGGGTTTACTTGCGTGCCTTGAGGATCACGAACTTGGGCGTCGCCGCTACCTGCTCCACACCACGGAACAGCCGCGCCAGCTTGCTGTGATAACCCAGGTGACGGTTGCCGACGATATACAAGGCGCCGCCCACCACCAGTGCCTCGCGGGCCTGCTGGAACATGCGCCAGGCGAGGAAGTCCCCCACCACCTGTTGCTGGTGGAACGGTGGGTTGCACAGCACCACGTCCAACGATTGCGGCTCCTGGTCCGCCAGGCCGTCGCCGGGGCGAATCGTCACTGGCCGCTCACCCAGCGCCGCGCGCCAGTTCTCGGTGGCCGATTGCACAGCCATATAGGATTCGTCCACCAAGGTGTACTGCGCCTCGGGGTTTTGCAGGGCACTGGCGATGGCCAGGACCCCATTGCCGCAACCCAGGTCCGCCACGCGGGCGCTGCCCAGGTTGGAGGGCAGGTGCGGCAGAAAGGCACGGGTGCCGATGTCCAGGCCTTCACGGCAGAACACATTGGCGTGGTTGAGCAGCTCGATGGCCGGCGCGTCCAGGCTATAACGCGTGGGGTAGGGCGAGACCACCCGGGGCCGATCAGCCAGGGTGGCAATCAGCAACCGGGCCTTTTTCACTGCCAGCGACGCGTGCATCGGCCCGATGTAGCGCTCCAGCAGTTCACCGGCGGCGCGGGGCAGATGCTTGACCATGGCGCCTGCGATCACTTCGGCACCGGGCGCCAGTTGGCCTTGCAGGCGGATCAGTTGTTCTTCCAGCAGCGCCAGGGTTTTCGGCACCCGGATCAGCACGCGGTCGAAGGGCCCGCTCGGCACTTGGCTGGCAGGCACGAACGACACGGCATCGAAGGTCTTGTGGTTGCGCACCAGGTTTTTTTGCAACGCCTGGGTGCCTAGAAACGAATCACCACTGGTGGTGACACGCATCTGCCCTTCAAGGCTGGCCGCCAGCGCGCCAAAGCTGTCATTGAGCACCAGCACGCGCGTGCTGCTGGCCGGTTGCTGCTCGGCCAGGTAGGCGAGCAGATACTCGTCAGCCGCATCGAAGGCTTGCAGCGGTTCGTTTGGCTGCTCGGGCTGGCGGATCAGGTCGAGTTGGGCGAAGGGGCTATCGAGCAGGGGCATGGCGGGGGAAACTCTGGATAATCGACGGGTGTTCCAGGCTATGCGAGGAACCTTCTGAGTGGACTGCGACGCGGGCTTTGACGAGCGGCGTCATCACTCAGAACTGGCCGTAAATGTTACGTTTTTTTCTCCGGGATTACATTCGGTGTTTTCAAGAGGATTTGAGCCGGTTGCGCTTAAAAAAGACCGTTTCTCACGGCGCTGATCACGGCGGCGATTTTATTGCTGACCCCCAGCTTCCTCATCGCACTGCTGATGTGAAAACCGACGGTACGTTCCGATAGGCAGAGAATTGTGGCGATATCAGCCGCAGTTTTGCCCAGTGCCGACCATTGCAGGATCTCTGTCTCGCGGCTGGTGAGTTTGGTGGGGCACTGGAAAGTCGGCCCCAGGCTGTAGGTTTGCGCCGCCACGGCATGCAAGGCATGGCATATCCACAGAACCTGGCCCGCTTTTTCATAGAGCTCATGGGCCTGCACCGGCCCCTTGCGTCGTCCCAGGTTGATCATACTGAAGAAGCCCCGGAAATCGTGCACCGACTGGGCCCAGCCGAAATTCAGGCCTTGGGCTTGTACGTGAGCCCACATGTCAGGTACTGCGGAAAAGGTTTTCTCTTCCCATACAAGCGGCAGCACATCGCGCTTACAGTGAACAACCAAAGGGTCGATTTCAAAGTAGTTTTCTGTTTTGTAGATTTTGTTCCATTCATCCGGATAGTTGTTGAGATGGATACTTCTGTTAGGGCGGTAGAGAGCATTGGAGCCCATGATAAAACCGCAATATTCAAAACCTAGCTCATAGGTAATGTTCAGAGCGGCTTCAAACATCGTCGTTACCTCATCTTCACCTTCAAGTTTGGGTAATCGTGTGTTTCGCCAGTTGACCATCGGTAACACTCCCTGAGTTTCACGCTGATTGTTTGCGACGCACGTCCTCATAGCGTCACCGAATCGAGTGTAGGACAGCATGCAAAACTGGGGTGGGAATTTTCGCACTTAGCAGGGCGTTTCTTATTGTTAATAATCTTCCTCGCGCCTTGTAAGACGTGGCGGGTGGTGGCCGTGATTCAGATTTAATACTTATTTTTCATTGGCTTGCCGAAAAGCCTGGTGGCGTGGCACCGATGATTGTTAGTGGGAAGCAGCGCCTGTGGGGAGAAGGTAATAGCTAAATGTTTTTAGTTGAAATCATATTGCTATTGCTCTGTTTTTTCATATTCAAGCGTAGGGCGTTCGGCTTTTCTGCGCGGATAAATCACCTGGATGGATGTCACTACAAACCAGCGGTGTTTCCAGGCTCCGCTTTGGGCCACACTAGGGGTTACCTGTAGACCGGAGCCCCCCATGACGGCCAGTGCGGAAAAATTCACACGCCAGACCTTGCTTGATGTGCAGTCGTTGACCCCCAGCCTGTTTACCCTGCGGACCACTCGCGACGCGGGTTTTCGCTTTGTCGCCGGGCAGTTTGTGCGCCTGGGTGTGACCAAGCCCGATGGAAGCCTGGTGTGGCGTGCGTATTCGGTGGTGTCGTCGCCCTTCGACGAGTTCCTCGAGTTTTTCTCGATTGTGGTGCCGGGCGGTGAGTTCACCAGTGAGTTGAGCCGCCTGCGGGTGGGTGATGAGCTGCTGGTGGAGCGACAGGCCACGGGTTTCTTGACCCTGAACCGCTTTGTCGATGGCCGCGACTTGTGGCTGCTGGGCACGGGCACCGGGATTGCGCCGTTTCTGTCGATCCTGCAGGACTTTGAAGTCTGGGAAAAATTCGAGCGGATTATCCTGGTCTATAGCGCCAGGGAAGCCAGGGAGCTGGCTTACCAGACCCTTATCAAGGAACTGGCTGAGCGTGAGTACCTGAGCGAACACGCCCATAAACTCACCTACCTGCCCATCGTCACCCGGGAGCAGCACCCAGGGGCATTGAATGGGCGTATCACCACCCTGATCGAAAATGGCGAATTGGAACGCGCGGCGGGCGTGGCGCTGACACCGGAACATTCGCGGGTGATGATTTGCGGTAACCCGCAGATGATTGATGACACCCGGCAATTGCTCAAGCAACGCGATATGCAGTTAAGCCTGACGCGTCGGCCAGGGCAGGTGGCGGTAGAAAACTACTGGTAAAAAAAGGCGCCCGGTGAGAGGCGCCTTTTTAGTAGCTGACAGGTATTGCGGATCGGCTACAGCGGCTTGTTGTTCTGGGCCTTGAGCAGATCGCGGATCTCCCCCAGCAATTCCTCTTCCTTGGTGGGCACCGGTGGCAGGCTTGGCGCAGCCGCTTCTTCACGCTTGAGGCGGTTGATGGCCTTGACGCCCATGAAGATCGCGAACGCGACGATCACGAAGTCGATGATGCTCTGGATGAATTTGCCGTAGGCCAGGACCACCGCCGGAATATCGCCCTGGGCCGCCTTGAGCGTTACTGCCAGATCACCGAAGTCCACACCGCCGATCAGCAGACCGATAGGCGGCATCACCACGTCGCCTACAAAGGACGAAACAATTTTGCCGAAGGCGGCGCCGATGATAATACCGACCGCCATGTCGACCACATTACCTTTGACCGCGAAGGCCTTGAACTCACTGATCACGCCCATAGGTTATTCCTTGTTACAGTTGAGAGGAGAGGAACTCAGTGTAAATCAGTCTGCAAGAGCTTGCTCGACACAACGGTTAACACTGTTCGTTGTAATCGACACATTAAAACGCAAATAGTTTGCAAAGTGCCATCAGTCGCGCGCGAAATACCCGTTATTTCAGGGCCTTACCACACTATTTTTTTAATCGTGATGGTGTGGGTTTTCTATTTATCTTCTGGCGTCAGCATCACTAGCCTCTGGCAAGCACCCATAAAAGTGCATTAAAAAAACCAGAGGATTGCATGATGAAAAACCTTATTAGTCGCAGGTCTATTGCTGCGCGCAATGTGCTTTTGATTGCCAGTACCAGCCTGTTGTCGTTAGCCGTCAGTGCCGCCAACCTGACCCGCGATAATGGTGCAGCGGTGGGTGATAACCAGAACTCGCAGACCGCCGGCGCAAACGGCCCGGTCTTGCTGCAGGATGTGCAACTGATCCAGAAACTGCAGCGTTTTGATCGTGAGCGTATCCCCGAGCGCGTGGTGCATGCCCGCGGCACCGGCGCCCACGGCACCTTCACCGTCACCGACAACCTCAGCGACCTGACCAAGGCCAAAGTGTTTGCCGCCGGTGAGGCCACGCCGGTGTTTGTGCGTTTCTCTGCCGTCGTCCACGGCAACCACTCCCCGGAAACCCTGCGCGACCCGCGCGGCTTCGCCACCAAGTTCTATACCGCCGAAGGTAACTGGGACCTGGTCGGCAACAACTTCCCGACGTTCTTTATCCGCGATGCCATCAAGTTCCCGGACATGGTGCATGCCTTCAAGCCCGACCCGCGCACTAACCTGGATGACGACTCCCGTCGTTTCGACTTCTTCTCCCATGTTCCAGAGTCCACCCGCACACTCACCGAGTTGTACTCGGACTCCGGTACACCGGCCAGTTACCGGGAGATGGACGGCAATGGCGTACATGCCTACAAGTTGATCAATGCCAAGGGTGAAGTGCACTACGTCAAGTTTCACTGGAAGAGCCTGCAAGGCATCAAGAACCTGGACCCCAAGGAGGTCGTGCAAGTGCAAGGGCGTGATTACAGCCATATGACCAACGACTTGGTTACTCACATCAACAAGGGCGACTTCCCCAAGTGGGACCTGTATGTGCAAGTGCTCAAGCCTGAAGAACTGGCCAAGTTTGATTTCGACCCCCTGGATGCCACCAAGATCTGGCCCGATGTTCCCGAGCGCAAAGTCGGGCAAATGGTGCTGAACCGCAATCCGGCCAATGTCTTCCAGGAAACCGAGCAAGTGGCCATGGCCCCGGCCAACCTGGTACCAGGTATCGAACCGTCGGAGGACCGCTTGTTACAAGGTCGGGTGTTCTCCTATGCCGATACGCAAATGTACCGTCTGGGCGCCAATGCCCTGCAACTGCCGATCAACGCTCCACGGGTCACCGTCAATAACGGCAACCAGGATGGTGCGATGAACTTTGGCAAGACCAGCACGGGCGTGAACTACCAGCCAAGCCGCCTGATGCCTCGGGAAGAGCCGCAAAGTGCGCGTTACAGTCAGATGCCCCTGGCCGGCAGCACCCAGCAGGCGAAAATCCAGCGCGAGCAGAACTTCAAGCAGGCGGGCGACTTGTATCGGTCCTACAGCAAGAAAGAGCGCCAGGACTTGATCGAAAACTTCGGTGGCTCCCTGGCAACCACGGATGACGTCAGCAAGCACATCATCCTGTCATTCCTCTACAAGGCCGACCCGGAGTACGGCACGGGCGTGGCCAAAGTGGCCAAGGGCGATCTGGCGCGGGTCAAGGCACTGGCTGAAAAGCTGACCGACTAATCCACCCCTCCTGTAGGAACGAGCTTGTCGCCGCCAGTTCAAGCTCGCTCCTACGGGACCTGCAGAGGATGTTGATGATGCGTAGCTTTATAGGGGCGCTACTGGCCTGCTGGTCCTTGAGTGTGTTCGCCGACCCGCAGGCCCTCAAGGCGCAGTTACAGGATTACTACTTCGACGCTGCCCGACGTGGCGACGTGGAAATGCTCAAGACTTTTATCGAATCCGGCTATTCCCTGAATACCGTCGATGACAAGGGCTACACCGCGCTGATCCTCAGCGCCTATCACGGGCACGAACCGGCCGTGGAGCAACTGCTGGCAGCCGGTGCCGATGCCTGTGTGCAGGATAAACGCGGCAATACGGCGCTGATGGGCGCTATCTTCAAGGGCGAGTTGCGCATTGCCCGGCGTTTGCTGGGCACCGCCTGCAACCCCGACCAACGCAACGGCGCCGGACAGACGGCGGCCATGTATGCCGGGCTGTTCAAGCGCGTCGAACTGCTCGATGCGCTCAAGGCCCAGGGCGCCGACCTGAATGCCGAAGACCCGCTGGGCAACAGCGCTACACGATTGGCCAACGGTGAAATCCGTACCGCAGCGCCACGCTGAGCTATCATCGCGGTTTTTCGGTTGGAGGTTCTCAGATGGCAAAGGCCAAGCGCATGTACGGCTGCACAGAGTGCGGCGCGACCTTTCCCAAATGGGCGGGCCAGTGTGGCGAGTGTGGGGCGTGGAACACCCTCACGGAAACCATGATTGAAAGCGGTGGCGCCGCAGCTCCCAGCGGGCGCTCCGGCTGGACCGGGCAACAAGCCCAGATCAAGACCCTGGCGGAAGTCAGCGTCGAGGAAATCCCGCGCTTTTCCACGGCGTCCGGCGAGCTCGACCGGGTACTCGGTGGTGGCCTGGTGGACGGCTCGGTGGTGCTGATCGGCGGCGATCCGGGCATCGGCAAGTCGACCATCCTCTTGCAGACCCTGTGCAGCATCGCCAGCCGCATGCCAGCCCTGTACGTCACCGGCGAAGAATCCCAGCAACAGGTGGCCATGCGCGCCCGCCGCCTGGGCTTGCCCCAGGACCAATTGCGGGTCATGACCGAGACCTGTATCGAAAGCATTATCGCCACCGCCCGCGTGGAAAAACCCAAGGTGATGGTGATCGACTCGATCCAGACGATCTTCACCGAGCAACTGCAATCGGCGCCGGGAGGGGTGTCCCAGGTGCGGGAAAGTGCGGCGTTGCTGGTGCGTTACGCGAAACAGAGCGGCACGGCGATTTTCCTGGTGGGCCATGTCACCAAGGAAGGCGCACTGGCCGGCCCGCGCGTGCTGGAGCATATGGTGGATACGGTGCTGTATTTCGAGGGCGAGTCCGATGGGCGCCTGCGCCTGTTGCGGGCGGTGAAGAACCGTTTCGGCGCGGTCAACGAGCTGGGGGTGTTCGCCATGACGGACCGGGGGCTGAAAGAAGTCTCCAACCCTTCGGCGATCTTTCTGACCCGCGCCCAGGAAGAAGTACCGGGCAGCGTGGTGATGGCAACGTGGGAAGGTACCCGGCCAATGCTGGTGGAAGTCCAGGCTCTGGTGGACGACAGCCATCTGGCCAACCCGCGCCGCGTGACCCTGGGCCTGGATCAGAACCGCCTGGCGATGCTGCTGGCGGTGCTGCATCGCCATGGCGGGATTCCGACCCATGACCAGGACGTGTTCCTCAACGTGGTCGGCGGCGTCAAGGTGCTGGAAACCGCATCTGACCTGGCCTTGATGGCGGCGGTCATGTCGAGCCTGCGCAATCGGCCGTTGCCCCATGACCTGTTGGTATTTGGTGAAGTGGGCCTGTCGGGCGAGGTACGCCCGGTGCCCAGCGGCCAGGAGCGCCTCAAGGAAGCCGCCAAGCATGGTTTCAAGCGTGCCATCGTGCCCAAGGGCAACGCGCCGAAGGAGGCGCCGCCCGGGTTGCAGGTGATTGCGGTGACGCGGCTGGAACAGGCACTGGATGCCTTGTTCGAATAACCCGAAATACCACAGAACCCTGTAGGAGATGGCTTGCTTGCAATGGTCTCGAATCAGTCGCTGCGTCCCTGACTGACACGCCGCCATCGCAGGCAAGCCAGCTCCTACATTGATGTGTGCACATCGTCAGATGTTCAGCAGCTCGCCCAGCTCCCGATGCAGCTCCTCTTCATCCCCCAGGTTCAGCTCGATCAGCCTGCGCAAATGGCTGATCGAGTCCAGGTCGATATATTCGCAGACGAACCCCAGTTGCCCCTTTTCGTCATGGCTCAGCCGCACTTGCATGCTCACGTCGGTGTCGGCGTCCAGGTGAATGTCCACATCAAAGGGCTCGTCACCCTTGCCCAGCCATGGCGCAGGCTTTTGCACCAGCAACCCTTTGAGCGATAAATCCACCAGTTGCACCGGCCATTGCTGGCCGTTTTGCTTAAGTTCGGTCTTGGCATTGAAGGCAATCCGCCGAAAACGGCGTCGATCTGACGGCTGGTCGCTCATGGTGAAACCCTCTGTTAGTCCAGGGATTGTAGCCTTGCGCCATTATCGGGCGTTTATTTCTGTTTTTTTCGCCCCGGCAAGGCTCTAGACCAACGTAGGGGGCTGGTCTTTAGGGCACAGCGCGCTAAACTCGGACTGGCTGTCTTTCTGTCCACCCTGGCTGGAATATAAAAATGAAAAATAATAATAGCCTGCTCCGCCATCTACCCTGGCTGTTGCTGGCAATCGTAGGAGCGTGCGCCCTGGGCGTAGTGGCTTTGCGGCGCGGCGAGGCAATCAACGCCTTGTGGATTGTAGTCGCGGCAGTCGCCATTTATCTGGTGGCTTATCGTTACTACAGCCTGTTCATCGCAAATAACGTGATGCAACTCGATCCACGGCGGGCCACCCCCGCAGTGATCAACAACGACGGTCTGGACTATGTGCCGACCAACAAACATATTCTCTTCGGTCACCACTTTGCCGCCATTGCCGGCGCGGGGCCTCTGGTCGGCCCGGTACTGGCTGCACAGATGGGCTACCTGCCCGGTACCCTGTGGCTGATTGCCGGCGTGGTGCTGGCGGGTGCGGTGCAGGACTTCATGATTCTGTTCCTGTCCACCCGTCGCAACGGCCGCTCCCTGGGGGACATGGTTCGCGAAGAAATGGGCCGCATTCCCGGGACTATCGCGCTGTTTGGCTGCTTCCTGATCATGATCATCATCCTCGCGGTGCTGTCGCTGATCGTGGTCAAGGCCCTGGCCGAAAGCCCGTGGGGCATCTTCACGGTGATGGCGACCATCCCGATCGCGATGTTCATGGGCGTGTACATGCGCTACATCCGTCCGGGCCGCATCGGCGAAATTTCGATCATTGGCGTGCTGTTGCTGCTGGGTTCGATCTGGCTCGGCGGGCAGATTGCCGCTGATCCGGTATGGGCCAAGGCCTTCACCTTCACCGGGATCCAGATCACCTGGATGCTGGTTGGCTACGGATTCGTGGCCGCGGTACTGCCGGTGTGGCTGATCCTGGCCCCGCGCGACTACCTGTCTACCTTCCTGAAAATCGGCACCATCATCGCCCTGGCGATTGGCATCCTGGTCACCATGCCTGACCTGAAAATGCCGGCGCTGACCCAGTTTATCGACGGCACTGGCCCGGTGTGGAAGGGCGGCCTGTTCCCGTTCCTGTTCATCACCATCGCCTGTGGCGCGGTATCGGGTTTCCACGCGCTGATTTCCTCGGGCACCACGCCCAAGCTGTTGGCCAATGAAGCCCACTCGCGCTACATCGGTTATGGCGGCATGTTGATGGAGTCGTTCGTCGCCATCATGGCCATGGTTGCCGCTTCGGTGATCGAGCCAGGCGTGTACTTCGCCATGAACAGCCCTGCGGCGATTGTCGGCACTGATGTGGTGACAGTTGCGCAAACCGTCAGCAGTTGGGGCTTTGCGATTACCCCGGAAGCGCTGCAAGCGGTGGCCAATGACATCGGTGAAACCACCATCCTGGCCCGTGCCGGCGGTGCGCCGACCCTGGCGGTCGGCATCGCGCAAATCCTGCACAGTGTGTTGCCGGGTGAAAACACCATGGCGTTCTGGTACCACTTTGCAATCCTGTTCGAAGCGCTGTTCATCCTGACCGCTGTGGACGCCGGTACCCGTGCCGGGCGCTTCATGCTCCAGGATCTGCTCGGTTCCTTCGTGCCGGCGCTCAAGCGTACCGAGTCCTGGACGGCCAACCTGATCGCCACTGCAGGCTGTGTGGCGATGTGGGGCTACTTGCTGTACCAGGGCGTGATTGACCCGCTGGGTGGTATCAACACGTTGTGGCCGCTGTTCGGCATCTCCAACCAGATGCTGGCCGGTATCGCGCTGATGCTCGCCACCGTTGTGCTGATCAAAATGAAGCGCCAGCGCTACATCTGGGTGACCCTGCTGCCGGCTGTCTGGCTGCTGATCTGCACCACCACCGCAGGCTTCATCAAGCTGTTCGACGCCAACCCGGCGATCGGCTTCCTGTCGCTGGCCAAGAAGTACAGCGATGCGCTGGCCAATGGGCAGATCCTGGCCCCGGCCAAGAGTATCGACCAGATGCAGCACGTGATCTGGAACGCCTACACCAACGCGACGTTGACGGTGTTGTTCCTGTTCGTGGTCTTCAGCATCCTGTTCTATGCCATCAAGGTCGGCGTGGCCGCCTGGGGCACCAAGGAACGTACGGATAAAGAAGCACCATTCCAAGCCATGCCGGACGCGTGATAGAGGGTTGCAGACATGTTCAATGACATCGGTCGCCTCGGTAAATACCTCGGTCAGGCTGCACGCCTGATGGTCGGCATGCCCGACTACGACACCTACGTCGAGCATATGCAAACCAAGCACCCGGACAAGCCGTTGATGGACTACAAGGCGTTCTTCCGGGAGCGCCAGGAAGCCCGTTACGGCGGCAAGGGCGGGCCCAAGTGCTGTTGATCCAATAGGGTTGGGCCTATGTGATCCCCTGTGGGGGCGGGCTTGTGTGGGAGCGGGCTTGCTCGCGATAGCATCACCTCGGTATACCAGATAGACCGAGTTGCCTGCATCGCGAGCAAGCCCGTTCCCACACAAGCCCGCTCCCACATTTGTTTTGTGTTTCCTCAAGGAGAATATTTTGTCCTCTCCCATCCCCGTCACCGTCCTCAGCGGCTTCCTCGGCGCTGGCAAGACCACCTTGTTGCGCCATCTGCTCAAGGCCGAGCACGGCTTGAAAATCGCCGTGATCGAAAACGAATTCAGTGACGCCGGCATCGACACCCAGCTATTGGGCGATGAGCCGGTCCAGGTCATGACCCTGTCCAACGGTTGCGTGTGCTGCACCATCCACACCGACCTGACCAAAGCCCTGTACCTGCTGCTCGAACGCCTGGACAGCGGCGAGATCGCCTTCGACCGCCTGGTGATCGAGTGCACCGGTCTGGCTGACCCGGCGCCGGTGGCCCAGACCTTTTTTATCGACGAGGAATTGCGCGAGCGCTATCTCCTCGACGGCATCATCACCCTGGTGGACGCGGCCCACGCCGAGCACCACCTGACCCAGACCATCGCCCAGGCGCAGATCGGCTTTGCCGACCGCCTGCTGGTAAGCAAGCGCGACCTGGTGGACGACGCCAGCTTCGAGGCGCTCAGTCAGCGCCTGACCCGCATCAACCGTCGTGCGCCGATTCGTGTGGTGGAACATGGCAAGATCGACCTGGCTGAGCTGCTGGACGTGCGCGGCTTTAACCTCAACGCCGGCATGACCCTGCGCCCGGTCAGCCAGGCGCCGTCCATCGACCGTATCTCCAGCCTGGTGCTGCGCACCGACCAGCCGCTGGATATCGACCGGCTCAGTGAGTTCATGAACGAACTGTTGGAAGAACACGGCAAACAACTGCTGCGTTACAAGGGCGTGCTGAACATCGCCGGGGAAGATCGGCGCATGGTGTTCCAGGGCGTGCTCAAGCTCTACGGGTTCGATTGGGACACCGAATGGGCCGAGGGTGAGGCGCGGGAGAGTGTGATTGTGTTTATTGCCGATGAGTTGCCGGAAGACAAGATCCGCGAAGGCTTCCAGCGGGTTTACCAACCCTGAATTGAAACGCGGTCAACAGGCATAAAAAAGCCCGGCTCAAGAGCCGGGCTTTTTATTCAAGCAACTGCAATCAAGCGCCGTATACCGGCAGCTTCTTGCAGATGGCCTTGACCTTCTCACGTACCGCGTCAATCACGGCTTCGTTGGAAAGGTCAGCCAGGATGTCGCAGATCCAGCCAGCCAGTTCCTTGCACTCTGCTTCCTTGAAGCCACGAGTGGTCACGGCCGGGGTGCCGAAGCGCAGGCCCGAGGTGACGAACGGCGAACGTGGGTCGTTCGGTACAGAGTTCTTGTTCACGGTGATGAAGGCTTTGCCCAGGGCAGCGTCAGCATCTTTACCGGAGATGTCCTGCTTGATCAGCGACAGCAGGAACAGGTGGTTTTCAGTACCGCCGGACACCACGTCAAAACCGCGCTCGATGAACACAGTGGCCATGGCCTGGGCGTTTTTCACCACTTGTTGCTGGTAAGTCTTGAACTCAGGCTGCAAGGCTTCCTTGAAGCAGATCGCTTTAGCGGCGATCACGTGCTCCAGCGGGCCACCTTGGGCGCCTGGGAATACGGCGGAGTTCAGCTTTTTCTCGATATCGGCGTTGGCGCGCGCCAGGATCAGGCCGCCACGTGGACCGCGCAGGGTCTTGTGGGTCGTGGTGGTCACCACGTCAGCGTAAGGCACCGGGTTCGGGTAGACGCCAGCGGCGACCAGACCGGCCACGTGGGCCATGTCGACGAACAGGTAGGCGCCCACTTTGTCAGCGATTTCACGGAAGCGTGGGAAGTCGAGGATCTGCGAGTAGGCAGAGAAACCGGCCACGATCATTTTTGGCTTGTGCTCGACGGCCAGGCGCTCGACTTCGTCGTAGTCGATCAGACCGTTGCCGTCGATGCCGTACTGGACAGCGTTGTACAGCTTGCCGGAGGAGGAAACGCTGGCGCCGTGGGTCAGGTGACCGCCGTGGGCCAGGCTCATGCCCAGGATGGTGTCGCCGCCTTGCAGCAGGGCCAGGTACACGGCCGCGTTGGCTTGGGAGCCGGCGTGTGGCTGGACGTTGGCGTAATCGGCGCCGAACAGTTCCTTGGCGCGGTCGATAGCCAGTTGCTCGACGATATCGACGAATTCGCAACCGCCGTAGTAACGCTTGCCCGGATAACCTTCGGCGTACTTGTTGGTCAGAACCGAACCTTGAGCCTCCATCACGGCAGGGCTGGTGTAGTTTTCCGAAGCGATCAGCTCAATGTGCTCTTCCTGGCGCTGAGCTTCTTGCTCCATGGCGGCAAAGAGATCGGCGTCGTACTTGGCAATAGTCAAATCACGGCTGAACATGGCGGTCCTCAAGGATCGGGGGCAGAAAAGAGGGGCATTCTAACCCAATGGGTTTTAGATGGCATATGAAAGGACATCATGTCGCGGACAAGTGGCGTTCATCCAGAGATGGATGGCGTATTTGATGGCCCCTTCGCGGGCAAGCCCGCTCCCACATTTAACTGTGTTTGCAAATCAAAATGTGGGAGCGGGCTTGCCCGCGAAGGGGCCATCAGCCCCACCGCAAAACCTCAGTCAAACATGAAAAGGGCGTCGTTACTGAACTGCGCCTCAAACCGATTGGCCGGCATCGGCCGCCCGAACAGGTAGCCCTGCACCTCGTCGCAGCCATGCTCGCGCAGGAAGTCC
>NZ_MSAJ01000002.1:0-191332 GCF_044510355.1 Pseudomonas sp. DD1
CGCCTGCTCAAGGGTGGGGGTGGGCCGGGAGGCCACGTGCAACAGAATCAGGCCGATGTTGAGCAGCACATCGACCCAGGCCAGTTCCCGCGCAGCGGCGTCATTGCCTTGCAGGGCGAGAATATCGTGGCGCAGGCTGACCGCCAGTTGTGCCATCCAGCCCGCCGCCATTGCCGGCCCGCGCAGCAGCGGCAGCAGCAGAGCGTTGAACAGCAGCCAGCCACCTTCCAGCAGTACTTTCCAGCGGCTTTCGGCATTGGACACCGAGTCCCGGTCTGCCAGGTCCACCAGTGCCCGGGCATTGCTGCCGTACAGGTATTGGGTCAGGTTGCCCGTGGCCAGTGCCTGCGCCAGGGAGCCGGGGATTTCGCCGCCATGGCTGTCCTGCGCCAACTGGGCGGGCGGTGGGGCAGGCCATTGCACGCTGTCGTCACCCTGGCCGAAGCGCAGGATATGTGGGCTGTGAAAGCCATTATGGCTGTAGATCGGCCGGGCCTTGTCCGTCATCCAGGACAATACGCTGTCTTGTAGCGCGCCGGGTTGTGCGATGGCGTCGAACAGGGCCGCACGGCTGCTGAATTGCTGCAGCGCGTCCTGGTACAACGGGCGGTAGAGAATCGGCGGCCCGGCGTCGCTAGCGCGCGGTTCGATGATAAACATGTTGCTGACGATATCCGGCACGGCACCGGGCTTATGGGCGAAGGCCAGAGGGCGGATCACGATGTCCTGGGCATCCACCACCCGCCCCGACAGGTTGCTGTGCAGTACCGCCTTGACGTAGCGATAACCCAGGAAGGTAAACCCCTGTTGCCCGCGAATCGCCAACTCCAGGGCTTGGCGCGGCAACTGTACCGCCAGCTCCTGGCCGAACAGCGCTTCACGCCGACGGGCTTGGGCGGTGTCCTCCAACAGCTGTTCGCGGATTGTCTGCGGGTAGTGCCGGCCGACGTCCACCTGGCGGATCAGCCCTGGGGTGCTATGGAGCAGGCCCTTTTCCCCCAGGACGTAGTCTTCGGTCAGCCACTGCGGAACGTCCGCCCCCGAGGTGTCGCGCAGGGTCAGGCGACCCTGGGGCGCGGCGGCGAGGTTGTTGATCGCCAGTTCGCTCAGGCTCATGGTCTGCTGTGCCAGATAGCCGCTGCGCAGGTCTCCCACCGGGACATGGAAGGTCAGCGCCAGGTTGTCCGGCTCCACGCTGGACTCGGGGTGGTCGCGGCGCATCTGCTCGCGCAGGGTGCGGGTGGTGAAGGCTTGCAGGTTTTCGACGCCGGTCAGAAAGGACGCCCCGCCGGTTTGCCGTTGCAGGCGCGCCTGGTCCAACAACCCTTGGCGATAGGCAAAGCGCTGCTCGGCATCGGCTGCCAGCAGCCAGGGGGGCAGCGCCGCCTGCAGGACAGGCTGCAGCGTCGGGTCCGGCGCGGGGGCGGCGATAAACAAGGGCACAGGGTCGCTGGCGTCGGCGACCTGCTGCTCCAGGGCGCGTACCCCTTCGGTAGCCGGCAAACGGATGGCTTGAAGGTCGTCCAGTTGCTGGTTGAGCAGTAAGGCGGCCTGGGTATCGAAGAGATTGCCATCGGGCTCGTAACGCTTGACCACCAGCGTGTCCGCTTGCAAGCGGCTGGCCAGGCGTTGGCCCCAGGTGTGGGTGAAGGCCTCGATTGAGGCAAAGGGCTCGACATTGCCCGACGCCTGGCACAGCAGGATCTGGGTGCCCTGCACCAACAGCAGGTCGGTGCTTAGCAGGCGGGCTTCGCGGTCCTGGTTGCTCACGCAGGCTTGCAGGCAGTAGGCATGCACGAAACCTGCGGGCGCGGCCTGGCGCTCGCGGCGATCGGGCTCGCCGGTCACGCTATCGAGCATGTTCCGGGCGGGGCCGCTCGGCAGCAGGCTTGCGGTGTTTTTCAGGGTGTCGCACAGCAGGTCGCCAAGCCATTGCCAGCGGCTGACGCCGGTTTCTGCGTCGAGGTTCCAGTAGCTCGTCAGGGCGTGTTGCAAAGCGATAGGCAGGGTAAAGGCGAGGTCCAGAATCACCCGTTCAATGACGGTCATATCCGGCTCGCGGGGGCCATTGGCCTCATAGGTCAGGCGCGACGGCGGTCGTTGGGACAGGAAGCAGCGGCGTTCGTCGATGACCAGGGTCAGGTTCAGGGCCGTGCCCTTGCCCAGGTGATCGAGGACGACGTCGATCAGGCGCTTGAGATCCCAGCCGCGCCGTTGGTTGGGGGTGGCCAGCCTGACCGTAGACACATCCATGCGCAGCACCGGGAAGTGTTCCAGCAGGCGTTCCTGCAGGTGTTGCTCAAGCACCTGGCGCAAGCCCGGGCGATCGGCGAATTGGCGGGCGACGGCCAGGGCCGGGGTGTTGCTGCGGTGAGTGAACAGTGATGGGCCAGGAGGTGGGGCGGGTAAAGTGTCCGGCATAAAAGATTCCGTTCTGCGCGATGGGGTTCCTCCGCAGAATGGCAAGCCGCTGGGGCCGCAGTGTGGTAGCCGGTTATCGCGACACGACGGCGAACACGGTTTGGCCTATCATCAACGTTTTTCCACTGATGAATGATCCTGATGACTGCTGCCACTCTGCCTACTGCACTCCAAACCAGCGACATGCTCGAAATCGATGGCCTGCATGCTTTTGATTTCACCTTCGATGACCGGCAGTTGCTGATCAAGAGCATGGACGGTCGGGCCGAGAAACGTTGGACGTTCAGCATCGCCCAGGTGCAGGCCGCGACGTTTGATGAAGCCTTGCAAAGCTGGACGCTCACCGGTGACTCGGGCGAGCACCGCCTGGTGTGCCTGAGCGCCATCACCGGCAGCAACGAAGACGAGGACGACGAACATGCTGATGCGTAAATTCTGGCCCCTGCTGATGGCCGGCAGTGTCGGTGCGATGTCGGTCCAGGCCGCTACGGCCGATACCTTTGATCTGCTGGTGGGCAGCTACACCGCCGGCACCAGCGAAGGCATCTATCGCCTGCAGTTCGACAGCCGTACCGGCCAGTTCAGCGGCCCGCCGGTGCTGGCGGCCAAGGCGCAGAACCCGTCCTGGCTGACCTTGTCCCCGGACCAGAAACGCCTGTTCGTGGTCAATGAAAACGGCCCGGGCCAGCAGGACGAAGTCGGGCGTGTCAGCAGCTATCGCATTGACCCGGCCAACCACCAACTGACCCTGATCAACCAGGTGCAGAGCCTGGGCAACGAGCCCACCCACTCAAGCCTGGCCGCCGATGGGCGTTACCTGTTTGTTGCCAACTACTCGGTGCTGCAAGATCCGGGCGGCAGCCTGGCGGCCCTGCCGGTCGATGCCGAGGGCAGGCTGGCGCCACCGGTGCAACTGAGCGGGCACCCGGCCAGCGGCGTCAACCCCGAGCGCCAGGCGTCCAACCATGTGCATTCGGTGGTGTCGTCGCCGGATGGCAAGTACGTGTTTGTACAGGACCTGGGGGCGGACCGGATTTTTGCCTACCGCTACGACCCCAAGGCCAACCCTGAGCGGCCGCTGACCCCCGCCGATCCGGATTCCGTGCAGTTGCCGCCGGGCAGTGGCCCGCGTCACCTGCTGTTCAGTGCCGATGGCAAGCATGCCTGGCTGACCACCGAGATGAGCGCGCAGGTCGCGGTGTACGACTACCAGGACGGCAAGCTGAGCGAACGCCAACGGGTGGACTTTGCCGCCGGGCAACCGCTGTCGGACAAGGCCGGCGCGGCATTGCACGCCTCCAGCGACGGCAGGTTCCTCTACGTCAGTAACCGTGGCACCGCCAATCAGATCGTGGTGTTCGCCATTGATCCGGCCAACGCACAGTTGAAAGAGATCCAGCGCCGCGCCGTGGACGGCGATCATCCCCGTGAGTTCAGCCTGGATCCGAGCGGTAGGTTCCTGCTGATTGCCAACCAGAAGAGCAACCAGATCGTGGTGATCGAGCGCGATAGCCAGACCGGCCAACTGGGCAAAACGGTACAAAAACTGCCGATTGATGCTCCCAGCGATCTCAAGTTTCTGGTGCGTCAATAAGCCACAGGCCCCGGCGTGCGGGGCCTGACTCCTTGTATTAATCCCAGTGATAACGGCTACTGTTTCAAAGCATTTCAGCGAGCCGGAACCCAGGCGTAAGTTTGCTCCAAGGCCTTCACAAGCCATCCAGCCAACTGAACACAAGGGTTACCGCCATGAACTTCAATCTGTTCTCGATCATTGCCGCTTCCGCTGTTTCCGCCACCGTCGCCTTGCCAACCAGCGCCAGCGTGGAGATCAGCAGCAAAAAATCCAGCACCAGCGCCTACACCCAGAAATACCTGCAACAGAGCGCCAACTTCTACGCCGCCCTGGATCACAAGACCCAGCAGTGAGCAGCACTCGGCTTCAGGTTTTTGCCATCACTGCGGTAAACAACGGCGCCGCCAAAAAACGCTGCAGCCACTGCTGCAAACGCGGATACGGCGTTGTTGCAAACCACTCCCGATCCACATGGGCAAACTGGCGTATGAACGGCATCAGCGCCACGTCCGCCAGGCTCAGGTGATCGGCCAGCAGGTAATCACGTTGCGCCAGCAATCCCTCCAGCTGGCGCAAAAACACCTCGCCTTCGGCGCGATAGTGTTCCATCGGCTGCTCCGGGTAGCGCTCGGCGTATTTGTAGCGATTCAAATGCACCTTGAAGGCCTGGTCATTCTCGCCAATCAATTGCGCCATCAGCCTCTGCGCCGCCGGATCAGCCTCGAGCAGCCAGTCCTCGGGGTCGTTCTGCGCCAACGCCCAGTGCATGATCGCCAGGCTCTCGTCGATCACCTGGCCACCCACACACAACACCGGCACCGTGCCCTTGGGTGACAGCGCCAACATCTCGGCCGGCTTGGCCTTGAGGCTGACCTCGACAATCCGCAGCGCCACCCCTGAATACCGCAGAGCCATTCGCGCGCGCATGGCGTAGGGGCAACGGCGGAACGAAAACAGCAGCGTCTCGCTCACTTGACCTCCAGGGTGCTCAGGCCATTGCCCTGGCGCTTGACCTGGATCTGCACCGGTATCCGCTCGTGCATTTCCTGCACATGGGAAATCACCGCCACCTTGCGCCCCTGGGCCTGCAGGCCGTCGAGGGCATCCATCGCCAATTGCAGGGATTCGGGGTCCAGGCTGCCGAAGCCTTCGTCGATAAACAGCGACTCGATCTTCAAGGTGCTGGAGGCCATCGACGCCAGCCCCAGGGCCAGCGCCAGGGAGACCAGGAACGTCTCGCCGCCGGACAGCGAGTGCACCGAGCGCAGTTCATCGCCCATTTCCGTGTCCAGCACCAGCAGGCCGAGCATGCTGCCGCCGCGCTTGAGGCGATAACGGCGCACCAGTTGGCGCAGTTGCACGTTGGCGTGGTGCACCAGCAGGTCGAGGTTGTAGGCCTGGGCGAACTTGCGGAACTTGTCGCCGGTGGCCGAGCCGATCAGCGCATCCAGCCGCGCCCAGCGCTGCCACTCTTCATAGGCCTTGGCGGTGGTGAGTGCCAGGCTCTGGTTGGCGTCCTGGCGTCGCTGGTCTTCGGCTTGTTGGGCGCGCAGTTCGGCGCAGTGTTTCTCGGCGTTGTGCAATTGCTGATTAAGGTCGGCCAGGGCCGCGTCCAGCTGTTCGGCGTCGAGGTTGCCGTTGTGCAGGGCCTGGTGGTCCTTGAGGCGTTGCTCGCGCTCTTGCAGCAGAACTTTGGCTTGCTCAATGGCTTTTTCGCTGTGCTGCACCTGCTGGCGCAGCGCGCTGACAGCCGCCTCGTCGAAGGCCAGCAGGTGCGCCAGGCCGGCGTCGTCAAGCTGCGGATGTTGGGCGCGCCACTCGCTGATACGGCTGTGCAACGCCTGGAGTTCGCTGTCCAGGGCTTGCTGGCGCTCCTGGCGGGCCTTGAGGTCGGCGGCCAATTGGATCAGTTCGCTGCGGGTGTCCTGCAACTGCTGATTGGCCAGGGTTTCGCTCTGGCGTGCCTGTTCCACCGCCTGCTCAAGGTGCTGCTGCCAGTGCTCGGCACTGCTGTGCTCACCCACCAGGGCGCTGAGTTGTGCCTGGGCGGCCTGCTGTTGGGCGCTCAGCTCAGCCAATTGTTGTTGCAACACGGCCAGCTGTTGTTGGCGATGTTGCTGGCGGTCCTGTTCTTTTTCGAGGGTTTGCTGGCGCTGTTGCTGCTCGGCCAGTTCATCCTTCTGGTAGCCGAGCTGCTCCAGGCGCTGGCTGATCTGTTGGTCCAACAGCATGAACGTGGCCGCGGGCTCCGTGCGCAGGCCTTCGAGGGTCTCGGCCGGTAGCAGGCTGGCGAAAGCATTGAGCTCTTCGTCCAGGCGCTCGCGGTCGCTGGCCAGCTCCCGTTGCTGGTCGATCAACTGCTGGCGGGCCTGTTGGCTGGCATCCTGGGCGGCTTGCAGTTGTTGCTGCAGGCGCCCGGCATTTTGTTGCAGGTTGAGCAGGGCGCCCTGGCGCTGTTCGTCCTGGGTGATGCTCTGGCTGAGCTGGCCCAGTTGCTGCGCCAGCCAGGCGCTGCGTTTGTCGCTGTCTTGGTTCAGCAACGAAGCACTGAGCGAATGGGCTTCAATGTTGGACACTGAACTTTTTTGACTTTTGGTCAGCTGTTCTTGCTGGCTCAGAAACTCCTTTATTTGCCCGTTAACTCCACCAAGATCACCGCGCAACTCGATGAGTTTTTGATTAAGGGCCTCGACAGCTTTCTGCGCATTTGCCTCCTCATTCTCATCATGTCGCCCAAGGCTTTGCAACAGCACCTCGGGTTGGTGATAGGGGTGATCGTGGCTTCCACAAACAGGGCAAGGCTGGTCGTCCTGAAGATGTGTTCTTAGCTCTTCAATACTTTCGCTACGTGCAATACGCTGGCGCTCTAGCAGTTGCTTGGTGACCGCCAATGTCTGTTCGGCGGTGGTCAGCTCTGTCTTTGTGTGAAGTCCTGACTGAATCAAATTTTCCCGTTGTTGCTGAGCATGCGCGAGCCTCTGGGTCAGCAAGGTCGCTTGCTGGTCCAGCTGCTGCTGGCTGTCCCAGAGCCGCGTCAGGTCTTCGAAGGCCCGTTGCTGCTTGCGATTGTCCTTGAGCAGGCTGTCGAGCAACTGGATCTGCTCGGCCACGGCATGGGGTTCGGCGCCGGCTTCCTGATACAGCAGGTCCAGGGCCGCGCGCTGCTGAGTCCATTGCTCGCTGACGCGGTTGGCGCGTTCTTCCAGTTGCGGCAGTTCGGCCTGGCCCTTGTTCAGGCGATTGCCGATCAGCATCAGCTGTTGCAGGCGGTCGCGGTAGGCGTTCCAGGCGTCGCTCAAGGGCGCCAGCCCGGCGCTGCGCTCAAGCTGTGCCGCCAGTTGTTGCAGGCGGCTGGTGACCTGCTGTTGCTGGGCGTGCAAGGCATCGAGCGCGGCCTGGCCCTCGGTGCAGGCGGTTTGCCCCAGTTGCAGTTGTTCGTTGCTTTGGGCCAGCTCGCGGGTCAGTCGGGCGAGGCTGCTTTGTTCCTCGAAGGCCTGGCGCAGCAGCGGCACCGCGTCGGTCTGTTGTTGCAGGGCTGCGGCCAAGGCGCTGTGTGCGCTGGCTTGCTGCTGTTGCAGCTGCTCCTGGCGCGTGTGCAGGGCGCTTTGTTGTTCAAGGTGCTGGCGGATCTGCGCGGCCAGGGGTTCCAGTTGGCCGGTCAATTCGCTGTGCCGCGCGAAATGATGACGCTGCGGTGCCAGTTGCTCCAGGTGGTTCAAGTCCTGGCGCTGCTGGCCTTGGCTGTCCCATTGCTGTTGGGCTTGCTGCAACTGTTCGGCTGCACTGTGCTGGCGCTCTTGCCACTCGCGCAGTTCCTTGAGCCAGGTGTGCTGCAGTTCCAGTTGCTTGAGCTGGGCCTGCTGGGTCTTGAGCTGGTGCTGGGCTGCGCTCAACTGTTGATCCAGCTCGGCGCGGGCCTCGGCCGGCAACGGCGTGACGCCGGTCGCCTGGTCTTGCAGCAGCTTGTGGGCTTCCTTGGCCTCCCGTGCCTTGACGAACGCACGCTGGCCCAACTGGGTGTAGAGCGCGGTGTCGGTGAGCTTTTCCAGCAGTTCGCTGCGCTCGTTGTCGTTGGCCTTGAGAAAGGCGCTGAACTCACTTTGCGCCAGCAGCACGGCGCGGGTGAACTGTTCGAAGTTCAGGCCCAGGGCCAGTTCCAGCTGGGTCTTGTATTCGGTTTTCTGGCTGGCCAGCAGTTGCTCGCTGTCCAGGTCGATCAGGCTTTGCCGGCTGTTCTGCAGCTTGCCGCTGGCCTTGTCGCGGGCACGGTTGGCTTCCCAGCGCGCGCGGTAGCGCCGGCCGCTGACGCCGATAAAGTCCACCTCGGCATACCCGCCGCCGGTACCGCGGCGGATCAGGGTGCGCGGGTCGCCGATGGAGATATCGGTATCGGCATCGGGCATTTTCGCCTGGCCGGTATCGCCCAGGCGTGGCACGGCGCCAAACAGCGCCAGGCACAGGGCGTCGAGCAAGGTACTTTTGCCGGCGCCGGTGGGCCCGGTGATCGCAAACAGGCCGGCACTGGCCAGGGGCTCGGCGGTAAAGTCGATCTCGAATGGCCCGGCCAGGGACGCGAGGTTTTTCAGGCGGATGGCGAGGATCTTCATGGCAGTTGCTCCTCCTGTTGTACTTCCTGGAGCAGCACGGCGAAATCCTTGAGGGTCTGTTCGTCCACGTCATTGCCGTAGCTTTCCTGCCAGGCACGGCTGAACAATTCCTGGGGCGTGAGCTGGTCGAGTTCGATCAACTGCTCTTGGCCATGGTCCTGGCCTGCGCCGCTGCCGGCATACTCGGCGGCGATGCGCACCAGGCGCACGGCCTTGCCCAGCAGGGCGTTTTCCACTTGCTGGCGCAGGTCGGGCTGGGGTTCGTCGAGGCGCACCCGCACCTCCAGCCACGGCTGGCGCTGGGTTTCGGCCAGCAGGTCGACATCGGGCAGCTCCGCCAGTTGCTTGAGGATCTCGGCCAGGGGTGCGGCTTCCAGGCGTTGCAGATGCACGGCGCGGGGGATCAGGCGCGATTCGACGCTGATCAGGGTGTCGCCGTCCAGTTGCACGTCGAGAATCTGGTGTTGATAGCCGATTTCGGAGAACGACAGCGGGATCGGCGAGCCGCAATAACGGATGCGCTCCTCACCATTGACCCGCTGCGGCTTGTGCAAATGGCCGAGGGCGACATAGCTGACACTGGCATCGAACAGACTGGCCGGCAGCGCTTCGGCGTTGCCGATGATCAGGCTGCGCTCGGAGTCTTCCGACACCGAGCCGCCGGCCATATGTGCGTGGCTGATGGCAACCAGCGCCTGGCCCGGCTGGCGCTTGGCGTTGGCCGCCGCGATCAGGCGCTCATGCACCTGGCCGATACCCTTGAGGTAATCGTCGCCCAGCAGTGCGCCAGTGACCTCGGCCGGGCGCAGGAACGGCAGCGCCAGGCACCAGCCGGCCACAGCCCCGGTTTTGTCCGGTAGAGCAATCAGCAAGCGCTCCACATCCAGTTTCCCGTCATCCAGCCACAGCACCCGGCCCAGGGCATGGGTGCGCAAACGCCGCATCAACGGCGCCGGCAGCTCAATGCGCGAGCCGGAGTCGTGGTTGCCGGCGATCATCACAATCGTCAGGTCGGGGTTTTGTTCATGGGCGTTGATGATGAAGTCATACAGACGCTCCTGGGCCTTGAGCGGCGGGTTGACCGTGTCGAAGATATCGCCGGCAATCAACAGCACATCGGGGCAGTGCAGCTTGATCTGGCCCAGCAGCCACTCGAGAAAACAGGCGTGCTCGAAGTCGCGTTCCTGGCCGTGGAGGTTTTGGCCCAGGTGCCAGTCGGAGGTGTGAAACAGACGCAAGGCGAACTCCGTGGGGAATAGGGAAAGGAGGGGAGTTTACCTGTAAATGGTAATGGGGCGCCCAAGATCAACAGCAAAGCCAGAGCGCAAAGCTACGGGGCTTTGTGGGAGCTGGCTTGTCGGTGATGGTGGGGTTGTGTACATATCCGTTGCTGCGGTCACGGCGGCTATTGGTTCCGCCCTTACGGCGGGTCACTTTTGGAAAAGAGCCCGGAGTGCCGGCCCAGCCAAAAGTAACCAAAAGGGCTCTTGCCCCACCACTCGGTGCCTCGCCTAGGCTCGGCATGCCCGCAGTCAGGCATTGCTCCGTGGGCCCGCCGCGATCGGCCATTCCTGGCCGTGTCGCGGCTACCCCGGCATCCATGCCGGGGTGCCCACTGCGCAATACCTGCCTGCGGCCATCGTGGTTTAACGGGGCGCCTGAGATCAAGATCAAAAGCCAGATCAAAAACAGAGCAACAGCAAAGCCAGAGCGGGAAGCTGCATTCCCCTGTGGGAGCTGGCTTGTCGGGTCGCCGCATCGCTGCGATGGCGGTTCATCAGCCAATACATTTATCGACTGATACACCGCCATCGCAGGCAAGCCAGCTCCCACAGGAGTACGCGCACGCTTTGACGATCAGGTCGGCTGTCAGGCCGCCTCGCTTTGCTTTTGATCTGAGGCGCCCCGTTAAACCACGCTGGCCGTTATCCGATTTTGATTTGGGGGGTAAACCGGCAGGACGCCGGTTTAGCCGCGCTGGGCCATGGATGGCCCATCGCGGCGGCCCCCCAAATCAATGTCGGATGACGGGCACACCGAGCCTAGGCGAGGTGCCGAGTGGTGGGGCAAGAGCCCTTTGCTTACTTTGGGGCTTTCCAAAGTGAGCCGCCGTAAGGGCGGAACCAATAGCCGCCGTAACCGCAGCAACGGATATGTACACAACCCCGCCATCACCGACAAGCCAGCTCCCACAGCAGTCCACGCATGCCCCAACGAATATGCCTGCGCCGAGCTCAATGTCGCTACAGCATGGCCAGTTACTTGGGATACAGCGGCGGCAAGCTGGTGCTGTCGGCCACCGGCGCCTGTTCGCGCTCGGCCATGGGAATGGCCTTGATCGCCCGCCACAGCTCCTCACCCTGCCAATACTGGCCGGTTTCGCTGTAGAGCGCGCCGTTCAGCCCATCCAGGGCATCGGACAAGGGCACAAACCGCGCCGCCATGTCCGCCAGGGTTTCCGGTTGTTGGCGTGCCCAGGCATCCAGCGCCTGGCGTGTGGCCTGGGGGTCATTGGCCTGGCTCGCACGCTTGAGGTCGTCGAGCAAGGTGCGGGGGCTGGGCCCCGTCTGGGCGGCGCGCTGGATTGCCGGGCGGGAGCGGGCCCGCCACCACAGGCCGAAGCCGAGCAGGGTGGTGCCGGCGAGGAGCAGGCTGGTAAGTTGCCAGATCCACAGGCGGCCATCGTCCGGTGCGGTGATTACGGTGGGGGTGGCCGGGGTGTCGACCACCAGGCTCGGGTTGACCGCCACTTGCAGGGTGCGGGCCGGCAGGCTGGTGCGTTCCAGATGGTCTTCATGGGTATTCCACCACACCACCTCCACCGCCGGCAGCTCCAGGGCGCCGGCGCGGTTGGGCACCAGGGCCTCGCGGTCTTCGCGGCTGCCGATCACCCCGCGCTCGCTGCTCTGGTTGCTCAACACCGGCTGGTCGGGGTAACGCCGCAGGCCGGCGATTTCGGTGCTCGGCAGCGCCGGTAACTGGGCACTGGCCAAGCCTTCGGCCTTGAGGGTGAGGATGCGGGTCAGGGAGTCGCCGACCTGCACGTTCGTAGGTTCCGGGTTCCAGCTTTCACCCAGGCTCAGACTGCGCGCCGGCAGCCAGGGGGCGTCTGCGGGGTACAGGGCCGGCTTGGGCTTGACCGTCAGGGGGATTTCGGTGGAATTGACATGCAACAGCTTGCCGGGCCTGGGTGCCTGGGGCGTGGTGCCCTGGGCCGGGCGCGGTTCGACTTGGGTGGCACTGAATATTTGCGCCGGGATCAGCAGTTGCCCGCTGTGTTGCGGGTAGATCCCATAGCGCATTTCGATCACGCCGTGGCGCACGCCGTTGATGACTTTTTCATAGGTGCGCGAATCGCCCACCTGCTCGACCCGCGCGTCAGACAACTGCAACGGCGTCAGGCTGCTGTCGTCATACAGCGCCACCGAGTGGTAGATGCGCACCGTCAGCAGGGCCTGGGCCTGTACATAGACGCTGCCCTCATCGAGGCTGGCTTCGATGAATACCGGTTCCAGTTGATTGTCACTGTCCTGGCCCAGGGTTTCGTCCACTTGCAGGCTGATCGCCTGGGTCTTGAGTTCGCCCAGTTGCAGCGGCGGGATCACCACGGTGCCGGTGGTCTTGGGCTGCAAGGTGATGATCCAGCGAGTGGTGGCGTGGTTGCTGCCGTCAAGGGTGGTGAGTTGGTTGATCTGGCGGGTGCCACGCACGTCGAACAGCGGGTCCAGGGGCGCCAGGTCCGGCTTGCCGAACTGGGTGACGTCGTTGGACTCGATTGTCAGCTCCACCGTTTCCCCGGAATTGACTCGGCTGCGGTCGATACTGGCGGCCAGGTCGGCCGCCTGGGCGTGACCGGCCCACAGCGCTAGCAATAAGACAAAGGGGGTGCAGCGGCTCATCGAGTCTTGTCCTGATGTTGTTGCTGTTCGTACCAGAATTTGCGTCGCAACAACTCGCCGGGGTTGTCCGGGATCTGTCGCAGCCACTGTTCCAGGGCCTGGCGGTGCTCCTCGTCGAGGTTGCTCTCGGTGGGGCGCAAGGGCGGCGTCGTGGTTTGTTCGTCGCCCAGTTCGCTGCCGGGTACTTCGTTGTTGCCGGCAACGGGCGGGGTGCCGGTTTGTGTGTCAGCCGTGCCTGCCTGGCCCGCGCCCTGGGGCGATTGCTCGCCGCCGTTGGCCTGTTGGCCGCTGTCGCCCGGTTGTGCAGTTTGGCCGGGTTGGGTGGATTCGTCATCCTCGTTTTTTTCCGGTGCGGGCGGCTCAGGTTCTGGCTCTTCCAGCAGCAGGCTCTCGACAAGGGCTTTGTTTTTCAGGGCGGGCTGCAAGTCCGGCTGGGCTTCCAGGGCTTGCTCATAGGCGTCTATCGCGGCTTCCAGCTCACCGGTGCGGGCCAGGGCATTGCCACGATTGTAGTGGGAATAGGCATCACTGCCTTCGGCAAAACGCCGGGCCGCCTCGGCATAGTTGCCCGCCTCGTACAGGGCGACACCCTGCCATTGCGGGTTTTCAAAGTGTTCGGCGGCTTCGGCCGGGCGTTTGTGCTTGAGCAGGTACTGGCCCTGTTGATCGGGGCGCAGCCACAGGTCGTCAAAGCTGAACGCGTAGCTCGGCTGCGGCGCGGCCAGGAGCAGCAACGGCAGGCAGAACAGCCAGCCACGGCGCCCGGCGCAGGCGGCAAGCAGCAGCAAGGGCAGCAATAGCCAGTAACCCTGGTCGGCCCAAGTGTCCAGTTGCAGGCGCTGACCGTCGTCGCGCAGGTTTTGCGGGCCGTCCAGCAGGCCCAGTCCGCGCAGGTCCTTGTCGTCCAGGCGGGCCTGGCGATAGCGGCCGCCCATTTCGCTGGCAAAGGCCTTGAGCGTCGGGCTGTCCAGGCGCGGGATAAGGATCGCGCCTTGTTCGTCCTTGAGGAACTCGCCACTTTCCTGGGTCACTGGCGTGCCTTCGCGGCTGCCGATGCCGAGGATCGACAGGCTCGGCGCCTGGCCTTGCAGCAGCAGGCGAATGCCCTGGCGCTCCTGCTTGGACAGCGACGAGCCAATCAATAACAGGCGACCCTGGCCCAGGCCGCCGTGCTTGAGCAGGCCCAGGGCTTTTTCTACTGCCAGGTCGGCACGATGGCCGGCCTCGGGCATGATCGACGGGCGCAGGGCTTCCAGCAGGTTGCGGCTGGTGGCCAGGTCGTCGGACAGTGGCACCAGCGTGTGGGCGCTGCCGGCATACACGACGATGGCGGTCTGCGCATCGCTGCGCGCCTGCAGCAGATCCACCAGCTTGCGCCGCGCCTGCTCCAGGCGGTTGGGCGGGCTGTCGGTGGCAAGCATCTCCGGCGTCAGCTCCAGCAGCACCACCAGCGGGTCAGCGGGCTTCTGGCTGATCTGTTCGACCCGTTGCCAGCCGGGGCCGAGCAAGGCCAGCACCGCCAGCAGCCAGGCCAGGCCCAGCAACAGCCATGGTGACTTGCTTTCCCGGCCATTGCCGCCACTGAGCAGGGCGGCGTGGAAGGCCGGCGGCAGGATCATCTGCCAGCGCCCGGCGCGTTTTTGCCGATGCCACAGTTGCCACAGCAACCAGCCGAGGACGGGCAGCAGCAACAGCCACCAGGGGCGGAACCAGTGCGGCCATAAAGCGATCATCGACGCCTCCGCAAGCGCAGGCGTTTAAGGCGTTGCCGCCATTGCGGGTGCTGTTGCAGGAAATGGCCCTTGGTCGAGAGTTTATTGAGCAGCCGTTGCAGGGCGTTGTCCGGCCAGCGTTCCTGGATCACCAGCAGCAGGCTGAGAAACAGCGCCAGGGCCAGCGGCCCGCTATACAGCGCCTGGGTCGGGCGGGCCTGGGTTGGTTGTTGAGCCACCGGCTCCAACTGGTCGAGGGTTTGTTTGATCGCTTGCAACTCGGCGCCGTCATGGGCGCGGAAATACTGCCCGCCGGTGGTCTGGGCGATGGCCTTGAGCGCCGGCTCGTCGAGGTCCAGGCTGGGGTTGAGGCCGAGCATGCCCAGGCTGCCGGTCTGTTCGGGGCTGGCGCCAATGCCGATGGGGTAGATTTTCACGCCTTCTTCGGCGGCCAGGCGGGCGGCGGTCAATGGGTCGATTTCGCCGCCATTGTTGGCCCCGTCGGTGACCAGGATCAGCACCCGGCTTTGTGCCGGGCGTTGCCGCAGGCGTTTGAGGGCCAGGCCAATGGCGTCGCCAATCGCGGTGTTTTTCCCGGCGATGCCGATGCGTGCCTCATCCAGCCAAGTGCGCACGGTGCGCCGGTCGAAGGTCAGCGGTGCCTGCAGGTAGGCCTGGCTGCCAAACAGGATCAGGCCAACACGGTCGCCCTCGCGGCTTTCGAGAAAGTCGCCAAGCAGGTGCTTGACCAGGTTCAGGCGGCTGACGTCTTCGTCCTGCCATTGCATATCGGGGAAGTCCATGGAGCCGGACACGTCCACCGCCACCAACAGGTCGCGGCCGCTGGCGGCAATCGGCAACGGTTCGCCGAGCCATTCCGGGCGGGCGGCGGCGGTCAGCAGCAACAACCACAGCACCACGAACGGCGCTTGTTGGCGCCAGCCTGGCAGGTTGATGCGCGCGCGGCGCCGGGCCAGGCCTTCGAGGTCGCCGAGAAAGCTGACTTTCAAGGCCGGCTCGCCGCTGTCGGCCACCGGCAGGATCAGCCGCATCAGCCAGGGCAGGGGCAGCAGGGCAAAGACCCACGGCCAGGCGAACTCAAACATGTTTGCGAATCCAGGTG
This sequence comes from Pseudomonas sp. DD1, assembly GCF_044510355.1. NCBI lineage: Bacteria > Pseudomonadati > Pseudomonadota > Gammaproteobacteria > Pseudomonadales > Pseudomonadaceae > Pseudomonas > Pseudomonas sp. DD1. Next base: position 15,339 of record NZ_MSAJ01000002.1, read on the forward strand.
TCGACCGCTTGCGTCAGGCCGGCGATGGCCTTGTCGTCGAGCTTGCATTCGGGTTTGTAGGCGCCCTCGACGAGGACCATCCAGCGCGTGAGGCCGGCGGCGGGGCAGCGGTTGTCGAGAAAGGCCAGCCATTTGCGCCCGTTGAGGGTGTGGCTCTGGCTGTAGGGGTAGTCGTTGCGGCACAGGCGCTTGAGCAGGCCGTTGAGCTGCTGCAGCCAGGCGCCGGCCGGTGCGCCGTCGTAGGGCTTGGGCATCAGCGCCAGTTCCGCGAGGGCGGCAATACGCAGCGGGTCCAGGGGCTGTTCGGCCCGGGCCAGGGGGCGTTTGCTCGGCAGGAAGCGCCGCAGCCGCCACAAGCCCCAGCCCGCCAGGGGGATCAGCGCCAGCAACAGCCACCAGCCCGGCGCCGGCGGCCAGAAACCAATGGCCGGTGGGGCGATCAGCGGTTGCAACTGGTCCAGGCTGCTCATGGCTTTTTCACCGGGCGTTGCGGGTTGAGGTATTCGCGCAGTTGCTCGACCATTTCGCTCTGGGTGCTCAATGGCATCAGCAGTACCCGCAGTTTTTGCGCGAGCAATTCCCAGCGGGCGATGCGTGCTTCGGCCTGGGCCTTGTAGGCCTGGCGCAGCTCGAAGTTCAAGGTGTCGATTTCCAATTGCGCGCCGCGCTCGGCGAAACGCAGCAGCCCGGCGGCGGGCAGTGCGTGGTCCAGCGGGTCTGAGACCGGCAGCAGCAACAGGTCGCAATGGCGCGACAACAGGCTCAGTTGCTGCTCCGCGCCCTCGGTCAGGGCGCGCTCGTCGCAAATCACAATCACCAGGCTGCCGGGGCGCAGCACTTCGCGGCCTCGGCGCAGGGCCATGCCCAGGGCGTCGGCTTCGGGGCGGCTCTCGGTGTTGAGGCTCTGGTTGACCCGTACCAGGCGGTTGAGCAGTTGCAGCAGGCTTTGCTTGCTGCGCCGGGGCTTGATTTCGTAGTGCTCGTTATCGCCGAACACCAGGCCGCCGACCCGGTCGTTGTGGCCCAGCGCGGCCCAGCCGATGAGGCTGGCGGCCTGGGCGGCGAGGACCGACTTGAACATCAGCCCGGAGCCGAAAAACAGCCGGCAGCTTTGCTCCACCATGATAAAGATCGGCCGTTCGCGCTCTTCGTGGAACAGCTTGGTGTGGGGCTCCTGGGTGCGGGCGGTGACGCGCCAGTCGATGGTGCGCACATCGTCGCCGGCCTGGTACACCCGCACCTGATCGAAGTCCACGCCGCGCCCGCGCAGTTTGGAGTGGTGCAGGCCGATCAACGGGCTGCGCTGGCTGGGCGTGGAAAACAGCTGTACTTCGCGCACGCGATGGCGCATCTCGATCAATTCGCTGAGGCTGACATGGATCCCGTCGCCGGCATTCATGGAGATCAAGCGACGGCTACGACGTCGAGAATACGCTGCACCACGCGGTCCTGGTCGATGCCGGCCGCTTCGGCCTCGAACGACAGAATGATGCGGTGGCGCAGTACATCGAACAGCACCGCCTGGATATCTTCCGGGCTGACAAAGTCACGCCCGGCCAGCCAGGCGTGGGCGCGGGCGCAGCGATCAAGGGCAATCGAGCCCCGGGGGCTGGCGCCATAGGCAATCCACTCGGCCATTTCCGCGTCGAACTTGGCCGGGGTGCGCGTGGCCATGACCAGTTGCACCAGGTATTCCTCCACGGCGTCGGCCATGTACAGGCCGAGGATTTCCTTGCGCGCGGCGAAAATCGCCTGCTGGCTGACCCGCCGCTCGGGCTTTGTCTCGCCATTCAGCGCTTCGCCACGGGCCTGTTGCAGGATGCGCCGCTCCACGGCGGCATCGGGGAAGCCGATCTTGACGTGCATCAGGAAGCGGTCGAGCTGGGCTTCGGGCAGGGGATAGGTGCCTTCCTGCTCGATGGGGTTCTGCGTGGCCATTACCAAAAACAGCGGCGACAGCTCGTAGGTGCTGCGGCCGACGCTGACCTGGCGCTCGGCCATGGCTTCGAGCAGGGCCGACTGGACCTTGGCCGGAGCACGGTTGATCTCGTCCGCCAGCACCAGGTTGTGGAAGATCGGCCCTTGCTGGAACACGAAACTGCCGGTTTCCGGACGATAGATCTCGGTGCCGGTGATGTCGGCGGGCAACAGGTCGGGGGTGAACTGGATACGATGGAACTGTGCTTCGATCCCTTCGGCAAGCTCCTTGATGGCCTTGGTCTTGGCCAGGCCGGGAGCGCCCTCTACCAGCATATGGCCGTCGGCGAGCAGGGCAATGAGCAAACGCTCGATGAGTTTTTCCTGGCCGAGAATCTGCGTAGAAAGAAAGGTTCGCAGCGCGAGCAGCGCTTCACGATGTTCCATCAAAGACGGTTCCTGGAAAGATGAGCCTGGGGATTGGGAAAAATGCCAAGGCCTGGGGGGCCTACTTTAATGCATTGGAGGGGCTGGCGACTAATGAACCAGGGGGTATTTTTTTGCGATCTGTAGGAAAGGTCTGAGGTTTTTGGCGTTTATAAGGGTCTCATCGCGGGCAAGCCCGGCCTCCCACAGGTGGGGGCGGGCTTGTCGGGTCGCCGCATCGCCGCGATGGCGATTTAGCAGGTGCCCATCAAGGCGTGCGGATGTAAGTGCCAGTGCCCTTGAGAATGTTCTGCAGGGTTTCTTCTACCTCGGCCAGGTCCGCCTCAGCGGTACCGTGATTGATCTGCAGGTGGTCGCTGCCGCCCAATGCGTCCTTGTCCGCCGCACCGATTTCCACCAGGAGGGTGGTCGCGCTCAGGGTGATCTTCAAGCCTTCCAGGGTCGAAGGCTCGTAGTCCCAGGTCAGTTCAACCTCGTCCTCATCTGGATAACGCGACAGCATGAACATCTCGCCATGGGTACCGTGGCAGCAGAGCATGGCCATGTTGTCTTCTTCGTCGTCGCAGGGGGTGGCGAGCAGGTGGGTGGTGGTCAGTTGCATGTAGAGTCCTGTCTGGAAAGGCGGCTTCAAGGCCGGCAGGCCTTGATTCTGCCATTGCATCGGGCTTTGTGTCGGCTTTTGTATCAAGCGGGCATCAGGTTTTGGAGGCCCAGGCACTGATTGCGCTGCTTAACGGTTTAAAGGCATTCCCCAAACCACTGGTGAACACAGGAAGAAGGGTTTTCACGGAACCTTCGCCAATGAGCTTGTCTGCCCCAGGGCGCCTGTGGATATAGCTGTCTATGCCAATGCCGAGTTGCGCGGTGCCCACCGCTGTGCTTGTGGCCGTCAGGGCAATGCCCAGCGGCGGGAAAGCGATTCCGAGTGGGGCTAAAAGAAGTAGCCCATATTTTGCCCAGTTCAAGTACTTGAACGCAGTCTTCGCGTTGACGTCGCGATTGAGGACGAATTGAAAACGAGTGGCGCTTTTCAGGTCTACCTCGGTGCGATGCTGGAGTTCCTCGAATGGACTTCCCTGGACAACCTGGCCATCGAATAGGCCACCCTCGTCAAAATAACCGAGCTTTTCTTGCGTGGAGGCAGGAAGGTCACCGTTAAGTACATTGCGGGTGTTGTCCACGAGTGCATCAATGCCTTTGGACAGGAATTCATTACCGAGGTCTTCGGGGCGGAAGTAAAGTTTGAAACTTTCGACGAATTGCGGATCTTTCATTTGCTCGGCCAGCCATTTATTCATTTCTTTCTTGGAGTCGAAGCCTTTCAACGGAGACGCCTGGCCAGGTAGATACAACAAGACCCTGCCCGTGGTCTTATCCTGGGTATAAAAAGCGCGCAGGGGGAAACCTTTGAACGTGAGGAATTTGGTTTCCAGATTCGGGTCAGCCTTGTAGGGCTGTGTCAGGTCATTTTGATTAAGGGATAGGTAACTTTTGTCGGCCGGCATGCCCGCGACACCCATGGCAATCTGGCGATCGTTTTCGGTAAGAGACTTGTCATGGTGTTGAACGTGTGACGCTTTCAAAAACGCACCTCTCGCCGCTTCGGAGTAGGCATGGCGGGAGTTGCCGTTCCAGTAATTGTTAAGGTACTGGTCATAAGGGGATTTATAACTGTTATCCCATACCATCTGTTTGAACTCAGTTGCCGGGATATCGACTCTGTTGCTCGCATCATAGGTATTCGCAGACCCCTGCTGCGGCTCCGTGTAAATCCCTTGAAAGTGGCTGGTGAACCCCGTCTCATTTGGGCGCGGGAACCTACCAAAGGCGTCAGGCTTATCTGTATGTTTTGAACTTTTCCTTATTTCAAAAGGGCCGTCCTCTTTTGAACGTATCGCCCCGTGGAAGTCAGGCTCTTCCTGCTGGTTGAGCCTCGCTGCCTGAGTCAGGGATATTTTTTGAACAATGACCCCGCTGTAAGGTGGGGTATTGGTGCGGTGATCATACTGAATGCTCACTAAGTAGGTGTTATCGGGGTCAATATCTTTACCGAACTTTTCCTTTATCTGACGCTTTACTTCCATGGATGTAATTTCATCTGCCGTCTTGGGCTGCTTGTACTGGCTGATGAGTTGTTCGACGGCCTTGTTGCTGGATAGGGGCGCTTTGAAATAGGGCACCGGAAAGTGCGGCGTGGAGGCAACGGGGGCATTGTCCGAACTTGATCGTGCAGTGGGCTGGAAGAAAGAGCCACGGTTCCCACCGGGTGGGACGTTAAGGGAGGAAGAGTGTACGTTCAATTGAGCCTCGTTGAGTGGTAATAGGGCCTTCATGGGTATGACTGCCTACGCACACTAAGTGACTGAATTTTGAAATACGGTTCCTGCGTGGAGCTGGGAATTAGATTGTACGAGTGTATGAATATTTACCTGTCAGCACTCTCGCCGTGCCTGCATGGCCACCCACTTTCAATCGCTAGCCACCCCTTTACTGGCGGGAGGGGTTGCTCTTGGTGCAACCGCCCATTGCCGGGTGTTGACCGAATATGTCGCAGTGCAGTAAGCAGCCTGCTCGCCGCACTCGTTAAGCTGCGCAACGGGTGTACCTTCTGCGTGACTCTGGCCTGCCCGTCGTGTCGTCATCCGCCGGTGGTGCATCCAGTGGACGTCGAATGTGACCTCAGGGTCTTGTCCAGCTTCACCCACCTGTCACCCTGATTCGTCTATGGTGCTTATCATCAGCACCTGCGAACAGACATGACGGCCTCCCCATCAGGGGACAACACGCGACGCTTCCATCAATAACAAGCCCAAGCGGAGTACCACAGATGGCGTTCTTCACCGCAGCCAGCAAAGCCGACTTCCAGCATCAACTGCAAGCGGCACTGGCGCAGCACATCAGTGAACAGGCACTGCCACAAGTGGCGCTGTTCGCTGAACAATTCTTCGGCATCATTTCCCTGGACGAGCTGACCCAGCGTCGCATGTCCGACCTGGCCGGTTGCACCCTGTCTGCCTGGCGCCTGCTTGAGCGCTTTGATCACACCCAGCCGCAAGTGCGGGTCTACAACCCCGACTACGAACGCCACGGCTGGCAGTCGACCCACACTGCGGTCGAGGTCTTGCACCATGACCTGCCGTTCCTCGTGGATTCGGTGCGCACTGAGCTGAACCGTCGCGGCTACAGCATCCATACCCTGCAAACCACCGTACTCAGCGTGCGCCGTGGCAAGAAGGGCGAGTTGCTGGAAATCCTGCCCAAGGGCACCCAGGGCGAAGACGTCCTGCAAGAATCCCTGATGTACCTGGAGATCGACCGCTGCGCCAACGCCGCCGAGCTGAACGTCCTGAGCAAGGAACTTGAGCAGGTATTGGGCGAAGTGCGCGTGGCCGTGGCTGATTTCGAGCCGATGAAAGCCAAGGTCCAGGAGCTGCTGGACAGCATCGACAACAGCCCGTTGACCATCGACGGTGAAGAAAAGGCCGAGATCAAGAGTTTCCTGGAATGGCTGGTGGGCAACCACTTCACCTTCCTCGGCTATGAAGAATTTGTGGTACGTGACGAGAAGGACGGCGGTCATCTGGAATATGACGCCAACTCCTTCCTCGGCCTGACCAAACTGCTGCGCGCCGGCCTCACCGCTGAAGACCTGCGCATCGAAGATTACGCCGTGGCCTACCTGCGCGAGCCGACCGTGTTGTCGTTCGCCAAGGCCGCGCACCCAAGCCGTGTACACCGTCCGGCTTACCCTGACTACGTGTCGATCCGCCAGATTGATGCTGATGGCAAGGTCGTCAAGGAATGCCGCTTCATGGGCCTCTACACCTCCTCGGTGTACGGCGAAAGCGTGCGGGTGATTCCTTATATCCGCCGCAAGGTCGCGGAAATCGAGCGCCGCTCGGGCTTCCAGGCCAAGGCGCACCTGGGCAAGGAGCTGGCCCAGGTGGTTGAAGTGCTGCCCCGCGACGACCTGTTCCAGACCCCGGTGGACGAGCTGTTCAGCACCGTGATGTCGATCGTGCAGATCCAGGAACGCAACAAGATCCGCGTGTTCCTGCGCAAAGACCCGTACGGCCGTTTCTGCTACTGCCTGGCCTACGTGCCGCGCGATATCTACTCCACCGAAGTGCGCCAGAAGATCCAGCAAGTGCTGATGGATCGCCTGAAAGCCTCGGACTGCGAATTCTGGACGTTTTTCTCCGAGTCCGTACTGGCCCGTGTCCAGCTGATTCTGCGGGTCGATCCGAAGAACCGCCTGGATATCGACCCGCTGCTCCTGGAAAAAGAAGTGGTGCAGGCCTGCCGCAGCTGGCAGGACGACTACGCGAGCCTGGTGGTCGAGAGCTTCGGCGAAGCCCACGGCACCAACGTGCTGGCGGATTTCCCGAAAGGCTTCCCGGCAGGCTACCGCGAGCGCTTTGCCGCGCACTCGGCCGTGGTCGACATGCAGCACCTGTTGAACCTGACCGAAGCCAAGCCACTGGTGATGAGCTTCTACCAGCCTTTGGGCCACGTGACCGGCCAGCAGGAATTGCACTGCAAGCTGTACCACGCTGACACCCCGCTGGCGTTGTCGGATGTACTGCCGATCCTCGAGAACCTCGGCCTGCGCGTGCTCGGTGAGTTCCCGTACCGCCTGCGCCACGCCAATGGCCGCGAGTTCTGGATCCATGACTTTGCGTTCACCGCCGCCGAAGGCCTGAACCTCGATATCCAGCAGCTCAACGACACCCTGCAGGATGCGTTCGTGCACATCGTCAATGGCGATGCCGAGAACGATGCATTCAACCGCCTGGTACTGACTGCCGGCTTGCCATGGCGTGACGTGGCGCTGCTGCGTGCTTATGCCCGTTACCTGAAGCAGATCCGCCTGGGCTTCGACCTGGGTTACATCGCCAGCACCCTGAACAACCACACCGACATCGCCCGCGAGTTGACCCGGTTGTTCAAGACGCGCTTCTACCTGGCGCGCAAGCTGACTGCCGACGACCTGGAAGACAAGCAGCAGCGCCTGGAGCAAGCGATCCTCAACGCCCTGGACGATGTGCAGGTGCTTAACGAAGACCGGATCCTGCGGCGCTACCTGGACCTGATCAAGGCCACCCTGCGCACCAACTTCTACCAGGCGGATGCCAACGGCCAGAACAAGTCGTACTTCAGCTTCAAGTTCAACCCCCACGCTATTCCCGAGTTGCCCAAGCCAGTGCCGAAGTTTGAAATCTTCGTCTACTCGCCGCGGGTCGAAGGCGTGCACCTGCGCTTTGGTAACGTTGCCCGTGGCGGCCTGCGCTGGTCCGACCGTGAAGAAGACTTCCGCACCGAAGTGCTGGGCCTGGTGAAAGCCCAGCAGGTGAAGAACTCGGTGATCGTGCCGGTCGGCGCCAAGGGCGGCTTCCTGCCGCGTCGCCTGCCATTGGGCGGCAGCCGGGACGAGATCGCGGCCGAGGGCATCGCCTGCTACCGCATCTTCATTTCCGGTCTGTTGGACATTACCGACAACCTGAAAGACGGTGCCCTGGTGCCGCCGTTGAACGTGGTCCGCCACGACAACGACGACCCGTACCTGGTAGTGGCGGCCGACAAAGGTACCGCGACCTTCTCCGATATCGCCAACGGCATCGCCATCGACTACGGCTTCTGGCTGGGCGATGCGTTTGCCTCTGGTGGTTCGGCCGGTTACGACCACAAGAAAATGGGCATCACCGCCAAGGGCGCGTGGGTCGGTGTGCAGCGTCACTTCCGTGAGCGCGGCATCAATGTGCAGAAAGACAGCATTACCGTGGTCGGCGTCGGCGACATGGCCGGTGACGTGTTCGGCAACGGCTTGTTGATGTCCGACAAGCTGCAACTGGTCGCGGCCTTCAACCACCTGCATATCTTTATCGATCCAAACCCGAACCCGGAAACCAGCTTCATCGAGCGCCAGCGTATGTTTGAGCTGCCGCGTTCGGCCTGGTCGGACTACGACACCAGCATCATGTCTGAAGGTGGCGGGATCTTCTCACGCAGCGCCAAAAGCATTGCCATCTCGCCCCAGATGAAAGAACGCTTCGACATCCAGGCCGACAAGCTGACCCCGACCGAGCTGCTGAACGCCTTGCTCAAGGCGCCGGTGGACCTGTTGTGGAACGGCGGTATCGGCACCTACGTCAAGGCCAGCACCGAAAGCCACGCCGATGTCGGCGACAAGGCCAACGACGCGCTGCGCGTCAACGGCAACGAGTTGCGCTGCAAAGTAGTGGGCGAGGGCGGTAACCTGGGCATGACCCAGCTGGGTCGCGTGGAATTCGGCCTCAATGGCGGCGGTTCCAACACCGACTTTATCGACAACGCCGGTGGTGTGGACTGCTCCGACCACGAAGTGAACATCAAGATCCTGCTCAACGAAGTGGTGCAGGCTGGCGACATGACCGACAAGCAACGCAACCAGTTGCTGGCGAGCATGACCGACGAAGTCGGCAGCCTGGTGTTGGGCAACAACTACAAGCAGACCCAGGCCCTGTCCCTGGCGGCGCGCAAAGCCTACGAGCGTGCGGCCGAGTACAAGCGTCTGATGAGCGACCTGGAAGGCCGCGGCAAGCTGGACCGCGCCATCGAGTACCTGCCGACCGAGGAGCAGCTCGTCGAGCGCGCCGCGACCGGCAAGGGCCTGACCCGTCCGGAACTGTCGGTGCTGATTTCCTACAGCAAGATCGACCTCAAGGAAGCGCTGCTCAAGTCCCTGGTACCGGATGACGACTACCTGACCCGCGACATGGAGACCGCGTTCCCGCCGAGCCTGGTGGCCAAGTTCGGCGAGGCCATGCGTCGCCACCGCCTCAAGCGCGAGATCGTCAGCACCCAGATCGCCAACGACCTGGTCAACCACATGGGCATCACCTTCGTGCAACGCCTCAAAGAGTCGACCGGCATGAGCCCGGCGAACGTGGCGGGCGCCTATGTGATCGTGCGCGACATCTTCCACCTCCCGCACTGGTTCCGTCAGATCGAAGCCCTGGATCACCAGGTCTCGGCTGAAGTGCAACTGGCGCTGATGGACGAACTGATGCGCCTGGGCCGTCGGGCTACCCGTTGGTTCCTGCGCAGCCGTCGCAACGAGCAGGATGCCGCGCGTGACGTGGCGCACTTCGGTCCGCACCTGGCGGCGTTGGGCCTCAAGCTCGACGAACTGCTGGAAGGCCCGACCCGCGAAGGCTGGCAGAACCGTTACCAGGCCTATGTCGAAGCCGGTGTGCCTGAGCTGTTGGCGCGCATGGTTGCCGGCACCACGCACCTGTACACCTTGCTGCCGATCATCGAGGCTGCTGACGTTACCGGTCAGAGCGCTGCCGATGTGGCCAAGGCCTACTTCGCCGTGGGCAGCGCCCTGGACTTGCCGTGGTACCTGCAGCAGATCAGCGATCTGCCGGTGGGCAACAACTGGCAGGCCCAGGCCCGCGAAGCCTTCCGCGATGACGTGGACTGGCAGCAACGGGCGATCACCATCAAGGTTCTGCAAATGGCCGATGCGCCAGAAGACATGGAAGCCCGCGTGGCCCTGTGGCTTGAGCAGAACGCGAGCATGGTCGAACGCTGGCGCGCGATGATGGTGGAAATCCGGGCTGCGGTCGGCACGGACTACGCCATGTACGCGGTGGCCAACCGGGAACTGCTGGACCTGGCCATGAGTGGTCAAGCGGTGCTGTAATCGGCTGCTAGCGCGTTAAAACAAAGCCCCGTCTCGCGAGAGACGGGGCTTTTTGTTTTCACTCGATTCAATGTGGGGTGTATGCAAAATTTGCTGCCCCTGGTGCCCCTTGTGGGAGCGGGCTTGCCCGCGATAGCGGCTGTCCAGTCACTACTTCTGGCAACTGACCCACCGCCATCGCAGGCAAGCCAGCTCCCACATTTGATTTGTGGTTGTACCAACATTCTCTGCGCCAGTGAGGTCCCCTGTGGGAGCGGGCTTGCCCGCGATAGCGGCAGTCCAGTCACTACTTCTGGCAACTGATCCACCGCCATCGCAGGCAAGCCAGCTCCCACATTTGATTTGTGGTGGGGCCAAAATTCTCTGCCCCGCGCAGATCCCCTGTGGGAGCGGGCTTGCTCGCGAAAGCGGCAGTCCAGTCACTGTTTCTGGCGGCTGATACACCGCCATCGCAGGCAAGCCAGCTCCCACATTTGATTTGTGGTTGTACCAACATTCTCTGCGCCAGTGAGGTCCCCTGTGGGAGCGGGCTTGCTCGCGAAAGCGGCAGTCCAGTCACTGTTGCTGGCGGCTGACCCACCGCGATCGCAGGCAAGCCAGCTCCCACATTTGATTTGTGGTGGTACCAACATTCTCTGCGCCGCGCAGATCCCCTGTGGGAGCGGGCTTGCCCGCGATAGAGGCAGTCCAGTCACTGTTGCTGGCAGCTGACCCACCGCCATCGCAAGCAAGCCAGCTCCCACAGTTGAATCTCCATTGGCTTACGAGAGTTGTGCTTGCAGATGATCCAGATGTTGGGTCATCAGGCTTACGGCCGTGCCCCCATCCCTGCGCTCCAGTGCCTCGATCATCTCCGACTGCTCACGCCAGGTCCCGGCGAACGCTCCCTGTTGCGCAATGACCAGCGAGGTCAACGGCACCAGGCTATTGAGAAACTGCGCCAGTGGCCGATTCCCCGCAATGCTCGCCAGCAATAGGTGAAACTCGCCACACAGGCGGATGGCCGGGCCTTGCTGGCCCTGTTCGACGCACGCCCGTTGGCGCGCCACCAGTTCGCGCAAGCGCCGCATCTGGCCGGGGCTGGCCTGTGCGCATGCCAATTGCACCACGGTCACTTCCATCAAGCGCCGCGCCTCGAGAATGTGTTGCACCTGCTGCGCATCGGGCGCCGCCACCTGGGCACGCAGGTTGGGGCGCAGGATGATCACTTGCTGCTCGGCCAGGCGCGCCAGGACCCGGCGCAGTACGCTGCGGCTGACGCCAAATTGTTCGGCCAGGCCTTCTTCGGTAAAGCGGCTGGTGGGCACGATGCGCTGTTCGAGGATGGCATCGAACAGCCGTGGGTAGAGGTCATCCACCGAGGGCCGTTTACCGGGCACCAGGCGCATGGGGGGCGGGGCGGTGACAACGTTAGTGCGTTGCAGGGCATGAGCGCTCATGGCCAGCCTCCAAAGTCAGTTGCCGAGATGGTCGTCGGGAATGTTCAGGGCGGTCCCCATGCGCTGGCCTTCGTTGAGGATATGGCGGCGCATTTCGGCGCTGGCCTGGGCGCTGTTCTTGCTGCGGATCGCGCGCACCACCGCTTCGTTTTCCTGCAGGCGCTCGGCCAGGTGTTCGGGGGAGTTGCGCAACACCTGGGCGCTTTGCTTGAGGGCGTTGCTGGTTTGCTGCACCACGTTCTGGAAGATCGGGTTGGAAGTCAGGGCGAACAGTTCTTCGTGGAAGGCGATGTAGGCGTTCATCCCCGCTTCACTGTCGTTGGCGTCCAGGGCTTCGCGCATGTCCATCAGGGTCAGGCGCAGTTGCCCGATTTCCTTGCTGGTGATGGACTGGGCCACCAGGCCGACGATAAACGGCTCCAGGGTGTAGCGCAGTTGCAGGATGTCGGCGAGGCTGGCGTCGGCCACGGCATCATGGGCTTGGGGCTCGTTGACGCTGGTTTCCAGCACGACCACACCTTTGCCGGGCATCGAGCGCACCAGGCCGAGGGTTTCCAGGACGATCACGGCTTCGCGCAGGCTCGGGCGGCTGATGCCCAATTGTTCGGCCAGTTCGCGCTGGCCGGGGAGCATTTCGCCACGCCGCCATTGGCCTCGGGCCAGGGCGGCGCGTAGTTTTTCTACGACTGAATTGACGACGGTTGAGGTGCTGATCACGCCGGGCTCCTTATGTTGCAAACACAAACGGTAAAAATGGCGACGATTAACGGTGGGAGCGAGCAAGCCCGCTCCCACACTCGATCTGCGCTAGAACTCCTGGTGAGCCGGCAACACCGGCTTCTTGGCCTGGAACGCATACCCTTGCTGCCCCTCCAGCACCTTGTTGGCCCGTTGCAGATCAATGTCCTTTTCCCAGCGGGCAATGGCCACGGTCGCCACGCAGTTGCCGATCAGGTTGGTCAGTGCACGGCCAATCCCCATAAACCAGTCCACGGCCAACACCAGCACCAGGCCCACCACCGGGATGGCGGGAATGGCGGTGAGGGTCGCGGCCAGAATCACCAGGGCTGAACCCGGTATGCCGTGGGCCCCCTTGGAGGTGATCAGCGACACCAGCAGGATGGTCAGCAGATCGGTCATCGACAACGGCGTACCGGTGGCGTTGGCGATAAACACAATGGCCAGGGTCAGGTAGATCGAGAAACCATCGAGGTTGAACGAGTAACCGGTGGGGATCACCAGGCCGACGGTGGAACTGCCGATGCCCAGGTGCTCCAGTTTACGCATGATCTGTGGCAACACTGCATCGGATGACGCGGTGCCCATCACGATCAGCAGCTCTTCGCGCAGGTATTTGAGCAGCGGCAGCATGCGCAGGCCCGACAGGCGCATCACCGCGCCCAGGATCAGCGCGACAAACGCGATGCAGGTCAGGTAGAACAGACCCACCAGGCTGCCCAGGTGCTGTAGCGAATCCAGGCCATAGGTGCTGGTGGTAAAGGCGATGGCACCGAATACGCCGATGGGCGCCAGGCGCACGATCATGCCCATGATGCGGAAGATCACATGGCTCAGTTCGTTGATCAGTCGTGAAATGCCCGACGCCGCTTCCCCTACCAGGTTCAGCGCACTGCCGAACAGCACCGAGAACAACAGCACTTGCAGTACGTTGTTGTCGGCAAAGGCGCCGATCACCGAGTTGGGGATCAGGTCCATCAGGAACTGACTAGTGCCCTTGATATGTTGGCCACGATCCGCCAATTCATTGAGGCCGGCGGAAGACAGCTGTTCCAGATGGATATTGGCCCCGCTACCGATCCCGGTACTGAAGGCCAGCACCAGGCCCAGTACTAGGGCGATGGTGGTGAGGATTTCGAAATAGATCACCGACTTGAGGCCGATGCGCCCGACTTTTTTCAGGTCGCCAGCACCGGAAATGCCGCTGACCACCACGCAGAACACGATCAGGCCGATCAGCATCTTGATCAGCTTGATAAAGCCGTCACCCAGGGGTTTGAGTTGTGAGGAGAATTCGGGAAGGGCCAAGCCGCACGCGATGCCGAGCATCAGGCCTATGACGACTTGCAGGAAAATCGAACGCGAGCACCATCTGAGCATGGGAAGGATCTCTATTCGGTGCCCTGGTGGGTCCAGGGCTTAATTGTTGTGGTCTTACCGGTAAGTCCAGTGCGCGGCCAGTCTACGCTCGGTTTTTTGCAAACTACAAGGGGGGGAGGGGCTGTTTAGGTTGTCCGGTCTTACCAGTTGCTCGGTAACCGTGATGCTTGAGCGGTTGGCGGTCTGGAAAATTTTTCGCTTATCATCCCCGGCTTGGCTGCTGAGGTGATGCATGGACAAGCCTGGACTGACAACCGATGAAACGGGACTGACCCGTTGTACATGGCGAACGGCCGCTGCCGAGTACCCCGATTACCACGATCACGAATGGGGTGTACCGGTTGCCGATGATAGGGCGCTGTACGAGAAAATCTGCTTGGAAGGCTTCCAGGCCGGCATGGCGTGGATCACCATCCTGCGCAAGCGCGAGCATTTTCGCCGGGCGTTCGAGGGTTTTGATTTTCGCCGGGTGGCGCAGTACACCGAGCAGGATATCCAGCGCTTGATGGCCGACCCCGGCATTGTGCGCAACCGGGCGAAAATCCTCTCGACCCTCAACAATGCGCGCAGGGCCTGTGAACTGGTGGATGAATATGGCTCGCTGGCGGCCTGGTTGTGGGCATTCGAGCCGGCGGCCGACGAGCGCCCGGCGGTGGTGGACATGGCCTATTGGACGGGCAACCCGACGTCGCCGGCGTCGGTACGCTTGTCCAAGGCCTTGAAGACGCGCGGCTGGACATTCGTCGGGCCGACGACGATGTATGCATTCATGCAGGCGATGGGGATGGTCAATGACCACCTGGAAGGCTGCGCCTGTCGGCAGCCGATTGAAGACCTGCGCCGCCAGTTCCGGCGCCCCTGAATTCTGAACTGGCAGGAGCTCCTTACTCCTCAGCCAATCTGCAACAGGATATCGCGCACCTTGTCCAGGGACGGGTCGATATCCAGGGTCTCGATGGCGCCGAAGCCGAAGATCAAGCCGCTACGCACCGGCGCCTGATGGAAAAACACGTCCAGTGGATACAGGCCGACTTCCACCTGGCGCGCCCGTTCGATCAGCAGGGGGATGTTCACGGGCACTTTGCACAGTGCGGCCAAGTGGAACCCGGCCACGCTGGGCACGGCTTCGAACCAGGGCGACAGGTCGCCGGCCAGGCGGCTGAGGATGCGTTCGCGGCGGGTGGTGTAGACCGCATGACAACGCCGGATGTGCTTGAGCAAATAGCCTTCGCTGATGAACTTGGCCAGGGCCCATTGCGGCAGTGTCGAGCTGTGCTGGTCGCTCAGTTGCTTGGCCTTGAGTACCGCGCCGCGGATGGCCGGTGGCAGCACCGTGTAGCCCAGGCGCAGCTCTGGGAGCAGGGTCTTGGAGAAGGTTCCGACATAGGCGACGATGCCTCGTGTATCCATGCTTTGCAGGGCGTCAGTGGGGCGGCCTTCGTAGCGGAATTCACTGTCGTAGTCGTCCTCGATGACAATTGCGCCCAGCGCCAGCGCCCGTTTCAGCAGCGCTTCGCGGCGCGGCAGGCTCATGGGGATACCCAATGGAAACTGGTGGGACGGGGTGACGTAGATCAGTCGGGTGCCTTCGGGAATCAACTCGACCTGGATCCCTTGCGCGTCCAGCGGCACGCCGGCCACCGTGGCGCCCATGGCTTCGAAAAGCAGGCGCGCCGGGGCGTAGCCGGGGTCTTCCATGGCGACGATGCTGCCCGGTTCCAGCACCACGCGGGCGATCAGGTCCAGTGCCTGCTGGGCACCGTTGCACACCACAATGTCGTCGTCGCGGCAGTTGACCCCACGGGAAAAGGCGATATGCCCGGCAATCGCATTGCGCAAGGCCGGCAAGCCCTCGGGCTGGCCGTAGAAACCACTGTTTTTGGCAATGCGGCGCAGAGCGTCCTGGGTGCAACGTCGCCATTCGTCCTGGGGGAACAGGCTGCGGGTGGTGGCGCCACCGATGAACTCGCAGCGCAACGTGCTTTCGCGTGTCGGATGGCGCATGGGCGAGGGCAGGGCCTGCCACTTGGCCAGGTTGGCGGCGCAGGCCAGGTCGGCCGCACTTTGCAGGCCCTTTGGCCGCAGCGCATGGGGGGTGACGAAGGTGCCACGGCCGATCTTGCCGATCAGCAGGCCTTCGTAGGTCAGGGTGGTGTAGGTGTCGGACACGGTCTTGCGCGACACCCCCAACTGCTCGGCCAGCAAGCGGCTGGGGGGCAACTGCGCGCCAGCGGCCAGGCGTCCTGATTCAATCGCGTCGCGCAGTTGCTGGTAAAGCTGTTCGGCCAGGTCCTTGCGGCCCTGGATGACGACGTGCAGTTCCATGTTTCATTCCGAGGCGGCCAATTCTGCCAAGGTTACTCGTATGTACAGGCCGCGCCGATCAAAAATGTGGGAACGGGCTTGCTCGCGAAAGCAGTGGGTCAGTCAACATCAATGTTTGCTGGGCCGACGTCTTCGCGAGCAAGCCCGCTCCCACACAAGCGTGGGTCAGGAGAGGAAGCCACCGTCCACATTCAGCGAAACGCCCGTGGTGTAGGTCGAGGCATCGCTGGCCAGGTACAGCACCGCGCCGGCCATTTCGCTGGGGTCGGCCACGCGCTTGAGTGGGATCTGGGCCAGGGCCATGTTCAGGATCGACTCGTTCTTCACCAGGGCCGAGGCAAACTTGGTGTCGGTCAGGCCCGGCAGCAGGGCGTTGCAGCGGATGCCGAACGGCGCACATTCCTTGGCAAACACCTTGGTCATATTGATCACGGCGGCCTTGGTCACCGAGTAGATGCCCTGGAAGTGCCCCGGGGAAATGCCGTTGATCGAGGCCACGTTGATGATGCTGCCGCCACCGTTGTCACGCATCAGCTTGCCGGCTTCCACTGACATGAAGAAGTAGCCACGGATGTTCACGTCGACGGTTTTCTGGAACGCGCCGAGGTCGGTGTCCAGCACGTTGCAGAACTGGGGGTTGGTCGCGGCGTTGTTGACCAGGATGTCCAGGCGCCCGAACTGCTGGCGAATGCCGGCAAACACCTCGCTGATCTGCTCCATCTCGCCGATGTGGCAGGCAATGGCCGTGGCCTTGCCGCCGGCGGCGATGATTGCATCGGCCACGTGCTGGCAGCCGTCGATCTTGCGGCTCGAGACAATCACGTGGGCACCTTGCTGGGCCAGCAGCTTGGCGATGGCCTCACCAATGCCACGGCTGGCCCCGGAAACAAACGCGATCTTGCCATCGAGGTCGAACAGATGAGTCTTGGACATGGTGGTTCCTTGTCGGGTCAGAGGGTGGATTTGTGGATGACGTTCAGGCTCATCTGTTCCAGCAGCGTGTTCATGTGGATGAACTGCGCGAAACGTTTGTCCTGGGTCTGGCCATGGAAGAAGCGGTAGTAGATCTGCTGCACGATGCCGGCCAGACGGAACAGGCCGTAGGTGTAGTAGAAGTCGAAATTGTCGATCTGGATGCCGGAGCGCTCGGCGTAGTAATCGACAAACTGGCGGCGGGTCAGCATGCCGGGGGCGTTGCTCGGTTGGCGGCGCATCAGTTGCACGGGCGCCGGGTCGGCGGCTTCGATCCAGTAGGCGAGGCTGTTGCCCAGGTCCATCAGCGGGTCGCCCAGGGTGGTCAGCTCCCAATCCAGCACGCCAATGATTTGCATCGGGTTGTTGGGGTCGAGGATCACATTGTCGAAGCGATAGTCGTTGTGCACGATGCTCGAGGTCGGATGATCGTCCGGCATCTTGTCGTTGAGCCAGGCACGCACGGCTTCCCATTTCGGGGCGTCGGGGGTCAGGGCTTTTTCGTAGCGCTCGCTCCAGCCGCGAATCTGGCGTTGCACATAACCTTCAGGCTTGCCCAGGTCGGCCAGGCCGCACGCGCTGTAGTCGACCTGGTGCAGTTCGACGAACTTGTCGATAAAGCTCTTGCACAAGGCTTCGGTGCGCGCCGCGTCCAGGCCCAGCTCCGGCGGCAGGTCCGAGCGCAGGATGATGCCCTTGACCCGTTCCATCACGTAAAACTCGGCGCCGATCACCGATTCGTCGGTGCAGTGCACGTAGGCTTTGGGGCAATAGGGGAAGCCATCCTTGAGCTGGTTGAGGATGCGGAACTCACGGCCCATGTCATGGGCCGACTTGGCCTTGTGGCCAAACGGCGGGCGGCGCAGGACGAATTCCTGTTCGGGGTATTCCAGCAGGTAGGTCAGGTTGGAGGCGCCGCCTGGAAACTGGCTGATTCTGGCGCTGCCACTCAGGCCTGGGATATGGGCCTTGAGGTAGGGGTCGATGAGGCTGGCATCCAGTTCTTCGCCTGGGCGAATCTGGGTGGATTGGTCATTGAGCGCCATGCTTATCCCTTTTGCTTATTCTTGAGGCCTTGGACTATTGGCTAATCTAATGCGCACAGCCAACCTGCCACAAGGCTGTGGTGGCTTAATAGGCTAGCGTGTTGGACGACAATCAGCGTGCCTGATCGGTCATTTTTCGGGCGGGGGCAAGGCAACCGGTGTGAGTACCGGGCGCCCGGCGAAGTGTTCCACGAGGTTTTCGGCGACCCTTTGCACGGTGTCATGGGCCGCTTCGGGCGACAGGCCAGCGACATGGGAGGTGAGCACCGTATTGCCCAGGCGCTTGAGGGCGTCGGGCACCTGGGGCTCGTCGTCGAACACATCCAGGGCCGCGCCGCCGATACGGCGTTGCTCAAGGGCGGCGACGAGGTCGGCGGTCACCACCACGCTGCCGCGTCCGATGTTCACTAGGTAGCCGTGGGGCCCCAGTGCGTCCAGGGCCTGGCGGTCGATCAGGTTGTACGTGCCGACGCCGCCGGGGGTGGCCAGCACCAGGAAGTCCGAGTTACGCGCCAGTTCCACGGCGCTGGCGCAGTAGGTGTAGTCCACGTCATCGCGGGGCTGACGGTTGTGATAACTGACTTCCATGCCAAACCCGAGGGCGGCGCGCCTGGCGATCTCCAGGCCTACCGCGCCGAGGCCGAGGATGCCCAGCTGTTTGCCGGCGAGGGACGGGCGCATCACCTTGGGCCATTCGCCACGTCGCACGGCCGCGTCTGTCTGGGGAATGCCGCGTACCAGCGCCAGCAACAAGGCCATGGCGTGGTCGGCCACTGAGGGCGCGTTTACCCCGGCACCGTTGGTGACCACAATCTTGCGATTGCTCGCCGCCTGCAGGTCGACATGCTCATAGCCGGCACCGATCACGCAGATGATTTCCAGCAGTGGCAGGGCGGCGATCTCCTCGGCATACAACCCCAGTGGACCACGGGTCAGCACGGCACGGATCTGCCCGCCATGGGTTTTGATCGCCTGAGCGCGTTCTGCGGGGGTTGGCGCCAGAATCACATGAAAGTCGTTGCTCTCGATGATGGGCAGGTATTCATTGATGGTTTCAACCAGGACCAGAACAGTGGCGGGCATGGGGCAGCTCTTGTTGTGGGGTTTGATCTCTGGAGTATGCGGTATTTTTTGTAGTACGAATGCCCGCAGATGAAAGATGCTTCCTCGATGGGAGGCCTTGGCATGGGGATGCCAGCGTCGGCGCAGGCTGCAGACGCTGGGCATCCGTGGGGGGCGTTACTGGGTTTGTCTTACCTTGTTCTGTTCTGCCTGGGCGATTTCCCGGAAATCATAGGTGGGGAAAAACTCGGTCCGGTAGGTGCCCCATGCAGTATTTTCCAGTGCCAGATTGACCGCTGACAACCGAGAGGCGGGTAGGCGCAGGACGATGACTTGGCCGATTCCCATGGTGATGTTCCAACTGACGACTTCTACTCCCTCCGGTGGAAATACTTTGTAGAAATCCTGCTTGGCGAGTTGCGCCCTTAGTTCGCTTAATGGGCGGGATTGATCATGTTTGAGAAATACCGTCAACATAATTGCATTTTCGGGTGTGGCGTGCGGTATTTTTGCTGTCGCGGGGGCTGAGGGTTGCGCATTGGCGCCGCTGGAAAGAAGGGCGGACAACCATACGGTGGATATTAATAACGACTTGAGTTGAGTTTTCATAAGAGGCGTCTTTTTATTGTTTTATGGATTTTTGAAGTAAGTAGTCAAAGCCTGATGGTATCTGGCAGGTCAAGAATACTCAGTGGGAGGTGGAGGTTTTGATCGGCCCGTTGTAAGGCGCATGGACCACGTAGATACGAACTTTCTCGTTGGTCTCGACCATGTCCCGGGGCACTTCCCGCGAATAGGTGAACTCTTGGTTGTTGAGGACCTCAAGCCGCCTGACCACTGTTCTGGCAGGGCCCTTGTCTGGTACCAGGATATGGGTGGTTTTGTCGCCTGTGACCAGAAAGTAACCGCCACCGCCATGGTCATACTTTGACAGCCCGGTGTCGGCATAGAAAAACTCATAGCGATTGCGCTCGGGGTCCCACATGGAGATGCCAACCACGCCCGGATACTTGTCCTTGACGTCAATTTGCGGGGCGCCTTCTATATAGACTTTGGTGGTCAGCCACTGGGGCGAAGAAGCGAGTGCGCGGATGTCGGAGTTTGTCGATTGTGCCTGGCTGGAAAGTGGAGCGAGCAGTCCAGCGAGAAGTAGACCTGTAAAAACGGCATGGCATTTTCGCATTAGATAATTCCTACATGGGGCGTGGGTTTTTATTCTTGTATTTGGTTGGGTATTGCTTGGGCCCGGCAGTGACGGAATATAAATGCACCTGGCAGGTGCTATCAATGCCTGGGTATATGTTTGTAACAAATCCACGGGCAATCATTTAAAAAATATTCAAATGCTCGCTGTGAAGTAGGGGGATTCCTACAAGTAACCTGGTGAGATATAAATTGCGATAGGTATATAAATTTTATGTTTAAAGGGGCGGCTATCTATAGGGTTGTTGCCTGATTAAACGCATTTGCGCCACCCCCATTCCTCAGTTTCGCCAATCTTTAGCCGATTCGCGGTGTGGGTATCAGTGTGTTGCGAGGCTTGGGCGCGGCGGCGTATTCAATGCCGTTGAATGTGAAGGTGTCAGACTGTTGTTGCTTGGGCTTGTCTTGGGCGGCGATTTGATCGGCGATGTGGGTCGATACGCTATCGACCAACTGGCCAGCGTTGAAAATGTTCAGGCTTGAAGTCGTCATGCTTGAATCTCCAGGTTTTGTAGTAGAGCTTGCATTGAGTGGGCGATGGGGGCGTAACGTTCCTGATTCCAACAATTTGTGGTCAATCGACTGGCTCTGCTCCGTACAACCATTCCTCAGCTAAGTCTTTGCTTATTCAAGTGAATCCCGGACAATCGCGCCCCTGTTACGGTCGTGGCGCTGCCTGTCAGGTTTTTCTGACTCGCCGCGATCGTATGAAAGTGGAGAACCGAGCGGATGAATGATCAGGCCAATAGCGTCGATGAACGCTACGCAACGACACCTGTAACCCTCACGGGCTGGAGCCGCCAGGACACGACCTGGATGCTTGGCCTGTTCGGCACGGCGATTGGCGCCGGCACCTTGTTTCTGCCCATCAACGCAGGCCTGGGCGGCTTCTGGCCGTTGCTGATCCTCGCGCTGTTGGCGTTCCCCATGACCTACTACGCACACCGTGGCCTGACCCGCTTTGTGCTGTCGGGGCGTGCGGGCTCGGACATCACTGAGGTGGTTGAAGAGCATTTCGGCATCAAGGCCGGTGCTTTGATCACCTTGCTGTACTTCTTTGCGATCTTCCCGATCCTGCTGATCTACAGCGTGGCGCTGACCAACACCGTCGCAAGCTTTATGTCGCACCAACTGCACATCGAGCCACCGCCACGGGCGCTGCTGTCGTTTGTGCTGATCCTGGGCCTGCTGGCCGTGGTGCGTTGCGGCGAGCAGGTGATCGTCAAGGCCATGAGCCTGATGGTCTATCCGTTTATTGTTGCCTTGCTGTTTCTGGCGGTGTACCTGGTTCCGCACTGGAATGGCGGCATCCTCAGCACGGCCAGCACCGTTCCGGCACCGTCGGCGCTGCTGCACACCCTGTGGCTGGCGATTCCGGTGATGGTGTTCTCGTTCAACCACTCGCCGATCATCTCGGCCTTCGCCGTTGACCAGAAACGCCAGTACGGCGCCCACGCCGAAGAGCGCAGCTCGCAGATCCTGTCCCGTGCCCACTTGTTGATGGTGGCGATGGTGATGTTCTTCGTGTTCAGCTGTGTGCTGACCCTGTCACCGGCCCAACTGGCCGAAGCCAAGGCGCAGAATCTGTCGATCCTGTCTTACCTGGCCAACCACTTCGATAACCCGACCATCGCCTTTGCTGCGCCATTGATTGCGTTTGTGGCGATTGCCAAGTCCTTCCTGGGCCACTACATCGGCGCCAGCGAAGGCCTCAAGGGCCTGATCGTCAAGAGCGGCCGCCGCCCGGGCGCCAAGGCCCTGGACCGCATGACTGCTGGCTTTATGCTGGTGGTGTGCTGGATCATCGCCACCCTGAACCCGAGCATCCTGGGGATGATCGAGACCCTGGGTGGGCCGATCATTGCTTCGATCCTGTTCCTGATGCCGATGTACGCGATCCGCAAGGTGCCGGCCATGGCCAAGTACCGTGGGCAGATGTCCAATGTGTTCGTGACCCTGGTCGGCCTGGTCGCCATCTCCTCGCTGATTTACTCGCTGATCCCTTGATGTGATCAGCGCCGGCGACCTCGGCGTTACTCATATCTCTAGCTAGGCAACGGCCGAATCAGCGTGCAGCGCGATTCGGCCATTTTTCTGCCAGGCCGGAAAACTCAGTGCTACCACATGGTCGTTGTTCACGCGTTGCGGGGCGCCGAGGCGACTCAATTGCACGCCATTTTTCAGAAAATAACGCTCCAGCGCTGGAGTGGTCACTGCCACCACCTGATTGGCGCCGTGGCTCCAGGCATGGTGCAGGCTGTTCCACCAGACGCGCATCGGTAGGGTACCTTTCTCCAGGGCGCGGGCGGCAAAGCGCGACACTTCCCAGGTGTCACGGCTGCGCGGGCTTGGCTGGTCGCACAGAAACCCGAAGACTTCCGACAGTAGATAAGGTTGGGTGGTCGGCAACAGCCGTGCGCAACCGCAGACCTGGCCTTTTGTGTCCAGGGCGAGGATATGGCGCGTGTCGGCCTGGTCGAACTGATCGAATTCGCGTTGGGGCCGGGCGTGGGTGGAGTCCAGCTGCCAACCCAGTTGCTCGATGAACACTTCGTGTCGATAGCGGCCCAGGTCGTCCTCAAGGGCTGCAGACAGTTCATGGTGATGGCGGGTGATGATGCTGATCATTGGATGTCCTTATCGTGATCGTCGGGCCTAGATCAGGCCCAGTGCGGCGGCATAGGCAGCCGCCAGTGTCTTGTTGGCTGCGCCGAATTTCTTCTGGATGGCCTTGAGGTGAAAGTTCACCGTGTTGATGGAGATGGTCAGGATCAGCGCGATCTCGCCTGAACTCTTGCCGTCGGCGGTCCACTGCAAAATTTCCCGCTCACGCAGGCTGAGGCAGACCGACGGGTGGGCGCGTTCGCTATGGCCCAGATCTGTCAGGCGCAGCGTCACCTGTTCGAGGATGCAGCGCAGGCGCAATTGAATCTCGTCGCTTTCAGCCCGCGAAATAGGATCCTGGCGCCGGGCCACGGACAGTACCCGCAGCGAATGATCGTGGCTGCGAATCGGCAGCGTGGCGCCGATGCACAGACCCCAATCCCGAGCTTCCAGCCATAGCTTGCGGCTGTTTTCAAACAGTGCGTCGTTCCACAGCACCATCTCGGTGGAACGCAAGCCACTGAGGATCGACGGATCGACAGCCGCGTAGTTTTGCTCCTGGTAATGTTCCAGCCACCTTTCGGGGTAAGAGCCGTGAATCTCGGTTTTTGGTCGGGTAAAAGGGGTCAGGTGGCGTACGGCATAGGCGTAATACTCGAACCCCAATTGCAACACTTCCCGCTCCAGCAGCGCGAACACTTGTGCTCCTCCCTGTTGCTTGAGCATCTCTATCCGCAAGCGATTCCACCAGCGGATGAGGTCGTTTTCCTTCTCCATGGACAGTCGCCTCGATTCCTGGAACCTTTGGCAATCTAGCCCACGTGATCTTTCTGTCAAACTTTTCCGGTGCTTTGCCGACGGCTCTGGCACGGCACTTTTGCCCAAGAGGCCGGTGTTTATGACGCTTGGCACAGGCGAGGTATTGAATGGTGCGCGTGGCACTGTTCAATGGCCTTGACCGCTGTTTCACAGGACGCCGCATCGGCGGGCATCAGGCTGCTCGCCCGAGCACAGGCCTGTTGCAATCGGGTGTCGTGTAGCAGCGCTGTGATCGCCCCTTGCAGGTCTTGTCTGTCCAAGGGCAGGGCAAGACGTATTCCGCACCCCATGCGCACCAGTCGTTCGGCGTTATCGAACTGGTCATGGGCGATCGGCAGGACAATCTGTGGGATGCCGGCAGCCAGCGCCAGGCTCATGGCGCCAATGCCGCCGGGGTGGACCAGCCCAGCTGCGCGAGGCAGCAGCGAACTCATCGGCAAAAACGGACGTTGCATCACCGTGGGCGGCAAATCGCTGGTGACCGGCCGATCACTGGTCAGAAAAATACCGCGTGCGCCGACCCTGTGCAGCGCTTCCAGGGCAAAGCGATAAAACTGCTGGTCAAAGTGCTCAGTGGAACCTTGGGTGAAAACCACGGGGGCCGGTCCGGCATCGAGGAAGGCCCGAGTCTGTTCATCGAGCCCCAGGGTGCCACCGTCGAACAGTGGGAAGCCGGCCATGTGCAGGGGCTGCGGCCAGTCTTGCTGGACGGGGGCGAACCATTCGGGGAACAGGCAAATCACGCCTTGGGGGGCATGCATCCATTGGCTGAAGATGTTCTTCACCGCGCCCGGCAATCCGTGTTTGCGGCGCAGTGCATTGATTTGTGGGGCACAGGTCCGGTCCAGGCTCAGGTATTCGATCCCGCGCCAGAGCAATTTGCGCACCGTCAAGGGCAGGCGACGTGACACATTGAAAGTGGGGTGTACAGGCGGTAAATGTGCCGACAGTAGGGTTGAAGGGGACACTTGGACCGAGAGGTAGGGGAAACCGTATTTTTCATGGGCAATACGTGCACCCAGGGCCCACAGCGAGCCGACCACTACCATATCGTCAGTGTTATGCGCGGTTACATAATCGTAGACCGGCTCTAATAGGCCTGCGATGGCTTGCCACAACACGCTGAAGGAAGTCTTCGGATCCCACAGGCGGGGATCGCCCATGGCAGCGTTGTAGGTCGCCTCATCGCATAACGGCACGAAGTCCAGGCCCCGGGCCTCGATGGTGTGTTGAAACGCCGGCATGCTGCACAAGGTCACCTGATGACCGCGCAGGGTCAGTGCTGCGCCCAGGCCGATAAAGGGAAAAACGTCACCGGCCGAACCGATGGCAATCATGATTACTCGCATCATCCACATCCTTGTTCAAAAGTGCTCAGGCGAAGCTCAACTGCGCTCGGTGAGGAGGCGACATGCAAAACGCCTCTGGCCGGGCGTCGCGATGCGTCAGCAAATGGCCGAGCAACGCGCGGTGCACGCCGTTGGCCGCAGCCCTGGATTCCAGATCCAGAAAGTGCCCGCTGCTCTCGGCCGTGGAGAAGCTGCAGTCGCGGATGTACTGCTTGAAGCGCTGCACGTCCATGGCGCTGGTGTATTCGTCCCAGGCACCGTTCAAAAAGTGCACGTGGCTGTCGATGTTCGAAAGCTGGGGCAGGTACGCCCCTTCATTGAGCTTGAGGGCCTGGTCGATATGGAATCGCGCCTGATGCTGCTCGGCGTTGATCAACTGCGCCATGTGCTGTTGATTGGCACTCTTGAGGCGGGGCGGCAGGTGCTTGCCCAGCGTCTGGTTGAGCAAGTGCCCGATACCCGCGTTGTCATCCCGGGCCATGAGTGCCTGGGCGCCGCTGACGTAGTCGAGCATCGGGCCATTGAGGCCGGGAGCGAATGACATCACTACCGAGCTTTCGACGTTGTCCGGCTTCTGGGCGAGGGCCAGCAAGGTCGACAGGCCGCCCCAGGATGCGGAAACCAGATGGTGAATATTGAAGCCTTCGATCAAGGCCAGCAGGATCTGGACTTCATCGTCCTTGGTCACCAGGCACCGATTCGGGTTGTGAGCCCGGGAGTTTCCGGCGAATGGCAAGTCAAACAGCACCACGTTGAAGTGTTCGGCCAGGCACTTGCTGGTACGGGCAAAGGCCGAGGTTGTGGCCATGGCGCCATTGACCAGCAGTACATTCTTTTTATCGGGGGCATCGCCGATTTGTTCCACCGACACCGCATAGTCCTTGAAGACGTTCTTGATCACATATTGATTGCGCCACATAACACACCTCCATTAAGCACTTAAAAACGGGTGAGAGCGCCCCTGCCACCGGGTACGGGCATCGACGACGAGGCTTGGCTGTTTTTATTAGAAGTCGTACGGCATACAGCGCGAGTACATCCAAAGCAGGCGGATCCCATGACGCGGGCATCAGGGTGTAGAGAGTTTCGGCCTTCAAGGCGCGGCGGGACAACTACCTGATCTGGTAGGTCGTTGGAGAAAGGCCGTCGACAGCCAGTGCCCGTCAGGTTTTTCCAGGCATAAAAAAACGCCGCGTATCTTGCGATACGCGGCGTTCTTCACATCAACACACCGTTAGGCTTGAACCACCGGAATGTTGGCGCTTGCTGCGATTTTACGGAACTCGGCGATCTGGTCGAAGTTCAGGTAGCGGTAGACGTCACTGGCCATGGTGTCCAGTTTCGCTGCGTAGCCCATGTACTCTTCGACGGTCGGCAGGCGACCCAGGGTGGAGGCGACTGCCGCCAGCTCGGCCGATGCCAGGTAGACGTTCGCGCCATCACCCAGACGGTTCGGGAAGTTACGGGTCGAAGTCGACACTACGGTCGAATTCGGCTCAACACGTGCCTGGTTACCCATGCACAGCGAGCACCCCGGCATTTCCATGCGCGCGCCAGCCTTGCCGTAGATGCCGTAGTAGCCTTCTTCGGTCAGTTGGTGAGCGTCCATCTTGGTCGGCGGCGACAGCCACAGACGGGTTGGCAGCTGACCCTTGACCTGTTCCAGCAGCTTGCCGGCAGCGCGGAAGTGACCGATGTTGGTCATGCACGAACCGATAAACACTTCGTCGATCTTCTCGCCAGCAACGCTGGACAGCAGACGGGCGTCGTCCGGGTCGTTTGGCGCGCAGAGGATTGGCTCGTTGATTTCGGCCAGGTCGATCTCGATGACTTCGGCGTATTCGGCGTCGGCATCGGCTTCCATCAGCTCAGGGTTGGCAACCCAGGCTTCCATCGCTTGGGCACGACGTTCCAGGGTACGCGCATCACCGTAGCCTTCACCGATCATCCAGCGCAGCAGGGTGATGTTGGAGTTCAGGTACTCGGTGACGGAGTCTTTCGACAGCTTGATGGTGCAACCGGCAGCCGAACGTTCGGCCGAGGCGTCGGACAGCTCGAAAGCCTGCTCCAGCGTGAGGTCGTTCAGGCCTTCGATTTCCAGGATGCGGCCGGAGAAGGCGTTTTTCTTGCCTTTCTTCTCAACGGTCAGCAGGCCGGACTGGATTGCGTAGTAAGGAATGGCATGAACCAGGTCACGCAGGGTGATGCCAGGTTTCATCTTGCCTTTGAAACGCACCAGGATCGACTCAGGCATGTCCAGTGGCATTACGCCAGTGGCTGCGGCGAACGCTACCAGGCCAGAACCGGCCGGGAACGAAATGCCCATCGGGAAACGGGTGTGGGAGTCACCACCGGTACCCACGGTGTCCGGCAGCAGCATGCGGTTCAGCCAGCTGTGGATGATGCCGTCGCCTGGACGCAGCGATACACCGCCACGGGTCATGATGAAGTCAGGCAGGGTGTGGTGGGTGGTCACGTCGATCGGCTTTGGATAGGCCGCGGTGTGGCAGAAGGACTGCATCACCAGATCGGTGGAGAAGCCCAGGCACGCCAGGTCTTTCAGTTCGTCACGGGTCATTGGACCGGTGGTGTCCTGGGAACCCACGGTGGTCATCTTCGGTTCGCAGTAGGTACCTGGACGAACGCCTTTGCCTTCCGGCAGGCCGCAGGCCTTGCCGACCATTTTCTGGGCCAGGGTGAAACCCTTGCCAGTGTCGACAGGTGCTTCAGGCAGCTTGAACAGGTCGGTAGGGCCAAGACCCAGCTCAGCGCGAGCCTTGTCGGTCAGGCCACGGCCGATGATCAGCGGGATACGGCCGCCGGCACGGACTTCGTCCAACAGGACCGGGGTCTTCATTTCGAAGGTGGTCAGGACTTCGTCGGTGCCGTGTTTGCAGACTTTGCCAGCATGCGGGTACAGGTCGATCACGTCGCCCATGTGCATGTTGGTGACGTCGAATTCGATTGGCAGTGCGCCAGCATCTTCCATGGTGTTGTAGAAGATGGGAGCGATCTTGCTGCCGAAGCAGAAGCCACCAGCGCGCTTGTTAGGCACGTACGGGACGTCGTCGCCGAAGAACCACAGTACCGAGTTGGTTGCCGACTTACGGGACGAACCGGTACCGACCACGTCACCGACGTAGGCGATCGGGAAGCCCTGGCCGCGCATTTCTTCGATCTGCTTCATCGGGCCGGTCTTGCCTTGCTCGTCCGGCACGATGCCTTCACGGGCCATTTTCAGCATGGCCAGGGCGTGCAGCGGGATGTCAGGACGGGACCAGGCATCGGGAGCAGGGGACAGGTCGTCGGTGTTGGTTTCGCCGGTGACCTTGAACACGCGCAGGCTGATCTTGTCGGCCAGGGTCGGGCGGTTCTTGAACCACTCGCCGTCGGCCCAGGACTGGATCACTTCCTTGGCGTGCGTGTTGCCGTTCTTGGCTTTTTCCGCGACGTCGTGGAATGCATCGAACATCAGCAGGGTGTGCTTGAGCTGGGCAGCAGCAACGGCGGCCAGTTCAGCGTCGTCCAGCAGCTCGACCAGGGTCACGATGTTGTAGCCGCCTTGCATGGTGCCAAGCAGTTCAACCGCGCGCTTTTTGTCGATCAGGGGGGAAGACACTTCGCCCTTGGCCAGGGCAGACAGGAAACCGGCCTTGACGTAGGCAGCTTCGTCAACGCCTGGTGGAATGCGGTTGGTGATCAGGTCAACGAGAAACTCTTCTTCGCCAGCCGGGGGATTTTTCAGCAGCTCGACCAGGCCTGCGGTTTGTTCGGCGTTTAGCGGCTGGGGAACGATACCCAGGGCTGCACGCTCTTCGATATGTTTGCGGTAGGCTTCAAGCACAGTTATTACCCTCATCAGTGGTCCCACGGGACGCTCATCCAGACATGCACGGCACGCATGCGCTCGGGGGCTTTTTGGGCCGTAGAGCCAGCGCTGCCGGCATTTCTCACAGAAGCTGCTTTCAAAGTTTTACGCCTGCAGAACGGAGCTGATGAGGGTTGGTGCTGGTCATTTGGAGGGTAAATAACCAGCGCCAACACCGTTCTGAAGGAACGACTGTGCTCGTGACGCTTTGAAAACAGCTTCCAACGGATTATTTGGCGCCTTACAAGGCCGGATGATTCTACGGCAAAAAATTTCTAAAGGTAAGTTGCCGCAGCAAGTTTGCAGGGTGATGAACCTTAGACAAAGGGCTAACATGGGCCACTGTTTCGCTGATTTGTGCGTTGTCACCCATGCCCAACCAAACCATCAAGACCCCCTGCATCGGCCTGTGCTCCACGGTTTACGGCGATCTCGTGTGCCGCGGCTGCAAGCGTTTCCACCACGAAGTGATCCAGTGGAACGGCTATGGCGAGGAAGAAAAACGCGCAGTTTGGCTGCGGCTTGAGCAACTGCTGGTGCAGGTCATGGCGGGCAAGCTGGAAGTATTCGACCCCAAACGGCTGCGCTGGCAACTCGAACAGCGAAAAATCCGCTTTGTGCCGCACCAGTCGGAATACTGCTGGGCCTACCAGTTGATCGCCCGTGGCGCGCGGGTGATCAACAACCTGGAAGCCTATGGCATGGTGCTGATGCCGGAGTTTCGCGACTGGAACCTGCCGGAACTGCGTGATGCCATTGATCGGGAGTTTTTTATCCTGTCCGAGGCGCATTACCAGCGCTATATCGCCCCTGGCTTCCTCAAGGATGCACTAGGTCACTGACTGTCGCCGATCAACATGTGGGAGCGGGCTTGCCCGCGATGGCGGCGTGTCAGTCAGGCATCTATCAACTGACCCACCGCTATCGCAGGCAAGCCAGCTCCCACTTTTGTTCTGGGGTGTGGCCAAAATATCCTTCCTTGCCAAGATCCCCTGTGGGAGCTGGGGTGTGGCCAAAATATCCTGCCCTGCCAAGATCCCCTGTGGGAGCTGGGGTGTGGCCAAAATATCCTGCCCTGCCAAGATCCCCTGTGGGAGCTGGGGTGTGGCCAAAATATCCTGCCCTGCCAAGATCCCCTTTGGGAGCTGGGGTGTGGTCAAAATATCCTGCCCTGCCAAGATCCCTTGTGGGAGCGGGCTTGCCCGCGATAGCGCCAGTTCAGTCAGGGATGTATCAACTGACTCACCGCTATCGCGAGCAAGCCCGCTCGCACATGTCTGATCTTCACTGTGCCTTGCTGGCCAGTTCCTCCAGGTGGTCGATGATGCTCTGGGGCTTGAGCACCAGCACATCGCTCTCCAGCGCATCCAGCACCACTTCCGCCGTATTGCCGATCAGCGCCCCGGAAATCCCGGTGCGTGCCACGGTGCCAATGATCGTGACGGCCGCCCTCAACTTATAGGCGGTATGGGGGATCAGCACATCCGCCGGGCCTTCTTCGATATGCAGGCGGCTGTCGTCAATGTCGAATTCGGCCTGGAACGCCTTGCACTGCTCGCGATAGCGGGCCTCGATGGTTTCCTTGAGCTGGAACACCGGATCGGCTGCCGACAGCATGGGCGAGGGATGGGCGCTGATGACATGCAACTGGCCCTTGGCCAGGCTGGCGATGTCAAAGCCATGGTCGATGATGGCCGCGTGCAGGTCTTTATGCTCGTTATCCAGGTTGCCCACGTCGATGGCCGCCAGGATCACCCCGTCGGTCCATGGGGTCGCGGTCTTGACCAACAGCACAGCGGCCGGGCACAAGCGCAGCAGTTTCCAGTCCGCTGGCGTCAGCAGGGCCTTTTTCAGCGGGCGGTCGGGGTAGTGCTGCTTGATCACCAGTGCGCAACCTTCGGCCTGCTGCACACCGATGATGGTTTCGTGCAGGTTGTTGTTCCAGGCCAGTTCGGTTGTGACGTTGTAGCCATCGGCCGACAATTGCTCTTTGAGCAAGGCCAATAGCGCCGAATGCTCATGCTTTTTGTCGCACACCAGCAGATGCAAATGAGCGCCTGTCACCCCAGCGATCAGCTTGGCGCGCTTGAGGGCCAGGCTTTCCGAGTGTTCGGGCTCAATGATCACCAGGATTTTGCCAATTTCGTTCATGAGCGAGATCTCCAAGGGTGGGAAGGGCAAGGCTTCGAACAACTATAGTTGTTGCCCGCCGTACAGCATGTTGATGCACATCAAACCCCGTGACTGGTGGTCTGCGGCGGGGGCGGTATAATCGGCGGCCTTTTGTGACCCTTTGCTCGTGAGCCCGATGAACCTGCCCGAAATCCATGACTTCCTCGGTTGCCGCACCCCCGATGCCTGGGTCCAGGCCGCACTGGCCGACCAGGAAACCCTGCTGATCGACCACAAAAACTGCGAATTCAAGGCCGCCAGCACGGCCTTGAGCCTGATTGCCAAGTACCACTCCCATGTCGACCTGATCAACATGATGTCGCGCCTGGCCCGCGAAGAGCTGGTGCACCATGAGCAAGTCATGCGCCTGATGAAAAAGCGCAAGATCGAGCTGCGCCAGCTGCATGCCAGCCGCTATGCCTCGGGTTTGCGCAAGGTGGTACGCAGCCACGAACCGGTGAAACTGGTGGACACCCTGGTGGTCGGGGCGTTTATCGAAGCGCGCAGTTGCGAGCGTTTCGAAGCACTGGTGCCGCATTTGGACGAAGAACTCGGCAAGTTCTACTTTGGTCTGCTGAAAAGCGAGGCACGGCATTTCCAGGGCTATCTGAAGCTGGCCTATCAATACGGCGATGCCAAGGATGTTGCCCAGGTCATCGAGCGGGTGAGGGCGGCCGAGCAGGAATTGATCGAATCACCCGATATCGAGTTCCGCTTTCACAGTGGCGTGCCAGCCTGAGGCCACGGCCACGCCGATCAGCGCGGTGATCCCGGTCAGCAGCAGGATCACCGTTTGCGTGCCAAAAGGTGCCGCCAGCACGGCAATTGCCAGGCCCGCCAATGGCTGCGCGAGGTTATTGAGCAAGGTGATCACGCCCACCGTCTTGCCGAAGTCCTGCACGGGAATGACCCGCTGACGGGTGCTGCGCATGTACACGTTGAACATCTTGTCGAAACCGGTGACCAGCAGAAAACCCAGGGTGTACAGCCAGAGGTTGGGACTGATCGCCATGATCAATGCCCCAAGCGCAATCACCGAATACGACAGCCCGCCCAGCACTTTCAACGCCAGGCTCGAGCGCGCCAGGTAAAACAGGATGACGATGGTCACCACCGCGCCGGCGGCCTGCAGCAGTGCATAGGCATCCTTGTCGGCCGCGTAGAGGCCGGTCACCATGGCGGCGGAGGTGGCCAGCGTCACGCCAATAATCAAATTCACGCCGACTGCCAGGGCGATAATGCGCTTGAGCTCCGCCAGGTTACGGATATGCCCGAGCGCGATGCGTAGCGGTTGCAGCCAGATATCCCGGTGTTGCGCGTGGTTTTCGAGATTCACCGTGGTAGTGCGCTGCCAGACCAGCATTGCCAGGTCTGCCAGCACAAACAGCCCGGCAATCCCCAGCACCACCCAATGCCAGGCCCACACCTCCAGCATCAGCGCAGCAATCAGTGGCCCTAGCACCAGGCCGCTCTGGTCGGCGATTTGCGAGTAGGAGAGGGTCTTGGCGTAGGTGTAATGCTTGAAAATATGCGGCATGACGACTTCTCGCGCCATGATGCCCTGGGTCGTCAGCACTCCACACAGCGCCGACAGGATCACCAGCCAATGGATGCCGCCGAACATCGCGTACAGCGCCACGGCCACTAGGCACGCCAGCGCTCGGTAGGCCTGGCTGATATGCAGGATGCGCACGGGCGAAAACTTGTCGCACAATGCCCCGCACACCGGGAACGCCAGGTATCGCGGCAGCGACTCGATAAAGAACGCCAGCCCGGCCCACGCTACGCTGTTGGTGGTCTGAAATACGATGAGCGGCACGATAAACAGCAGAATCTGGTCCGCCAGCCGGGACAGGAACAGCGAAACAAAGAACGCCAGGTAATCCTTGCGCATACAACTCCCTGTGGGTGGCGTTAAACATTGCAGGCTAATTGTTAAAAACTCTTAAAAACATGAAGCTTCGTCAGCCGCTGCTGGCCAGGCGCTTTTGCCGGACAGCTTGCCACCTATAATGCTCGCTCTTCAATCCGCTTTTGCACACTGAGAACGTATGGAAAACCTGGGTCTGGGCAAGGTCCTACTCGTTGAGGACGATGAGAAGCTGGCAGGGCTGATCGCGCATTTTCTGTCACAGCATGGCTTTGAAGTGCGCGTGGTGCACCGGGGCGATGAGGCGTTGGCGGTGTTCCTGGCGTTCAAACCGAAGATCGTCGTGCTCGACCTGATGCTGCCGGGCCAGAGCGGCCTGCATGTGTGTCGCGAGATCCGCAATGTGTCCGACACCCCCATCGTGATCCTCACCGCCAAGGAAGACGACCTGGACCATATCCTCGGCCTGGAATCCGGCGCCGATGACTATGTGATCAAACCGATCAAGCCGCCGGTGTTGCTGGCACGCCT
The DNA here is from genome assembly GCF_044510355.1 of Pseudomonas sp. DD1. Taxonomy (NCBI): domain Bacteria; kingdom Pseudomonadati; phylum Pseudomonadota; class Gammaproteobacteria; order Pseudomonadales; family Pseudomonadaceae; genus Pseudomonas; species Pseudomonas sp. DD1. The sequence continues at coordinate 48,768 of NZ_MSAJ01000002.1, forward strand.
GCGCGCCTTGCAGCGCCGCCATCTGCCGGAGCCGACGGTGCGTGGTTCCCTGGCGTTCGGCCAACTGGCGATTGACCGCAGTTGTCGGGGGGTAAGCCTGGGTGACGAGAAGATCGACCTGACCACCATGGAGTTCGAGCTGCTGTGGCTGTTGGCCAGCAGCGCGGGCAAGATCCTCTCGCGGGACGATATCCTCAACCGCATGCGCGGGATCGCCTTCGATGGGCTCAACCGCAGTGTCGATGTGTATATCAGCAAGCTGCGCAACAAGCTCAATGACAACCCCCGCGAGCCGGTGTGCATCAAGACCATCTGGGGCAAGGGCTACCTGTTCAACCCGTTTGCCTGGGAGGCCTAGCCCGATGCTGCGCCTGTTTCTGCGTCTGTACATCATCCTGGCCCTGGGCCTGGCCGGGGCAATCTGGCTGGTGAACTACACCTTCGACGAATTGCTGCCCGAAGCCAACGAAACCTACAACCGCGAAGCCATGCGCGGCCCGGCCTACGGCCTGGTGGAGCAGTTGCGCCCGCTGCCCGCTGGCGCGGCCCGCGAAGCACGCCTGGCCGAGCTGCAGCAGCACTATGGCCTGCGCCTGGCCTTGATTGCCCGGGACGCTGCGGCACTCACCTCCCGCGAGCAACAATTGCTGACTGACGGCAAGCTGGTGGTGCGCGGCGACTTTATGGAGTTCATCACCGAAATCGACGGTGGCGCGCAGCTGCTTCAGATCAAGCTGCCGGTGGAGCCGCGCTGGCTGTACCTGTGGGCCTATAGCTTGTTGGGCCTGTGCCTGGCGATTGTCCTGTATTTCTGGGTGCGCCCGCACTGGCGCGACTTGGAGCATATTCGCCTGGCGGCCCAGCGATTTGGTGACAATGACCTGGGTTCGCGCATCCTCCTGCCACGGCGCTCGAGCGTGCGCGAGTTGGCCGGGCACTTCAACCAGATGGCCGAGCGCATCGAACACCTGATCGCCAACCAGCGCGAGCTGACCAATGCGGTGTCCCATGAACTGCGCACGCCGATTGCACGCTTGTCGTTTGAACTCGACCAACTCAAACAGGAGGCCGATCCGCGCCAGAGCCGCGCGTTGATCGGCGATATGTACGCCGACCTAGGCGAACTGGAGGACATGGTTTCCGAACTGTTGACCTACGCCAGCCTTGAACGTGGCGCGACACAGGTCACCCGCGAGAACATCGAGGCCCACAGCTGGCTCGACAGTGTGATCGGCAGCGTGGCCCTGGAAGCCGAGGCCGAAGGCGTGCAACTGTCCCTGGGTACCTGTGAAGTCGACTTCATCCAGATCGAACCGCGGTTTATGGCTCGCGCGGTGATCAACCTGCTGCGCAATGCCATTCGTTACGCCGAGCATCGGGTCGAGGTGTCGCTGGTCAAGTTCGGCAGTGGTTATGAAGTACGCGTCTGCGACGACGGTCCCGGCGTACCCGAGGACGGCCGGGAGAAAATCTTCCAACCCTTTATGCGCCTGGACGCCAGCCGCGACCGCCGCACCGGCGGCTTTGGCCTGGGCCTGGCGCTGGTGCAGCGGGTCAGCCAGTGGCATGGCGGGCAGGTGCAGGTGCTGGACTCGCAGTGGGGCGGGGCGTCGTTCCGGATGACCTGGGCGTACGCCGACTGATCCTCTGCAAACCCATGAAGATTGTAAATGTGGGGGCTGGCGGGTGTGGAAGCTGGCTAGTCGGGTCGCCGCCTCGCTGCGATGGTCGTAAACGATGACGTTGGGTACCTGACACTCTGTGGCGATCTATTGGGCCGTCATCGCAGGCAAGCCAGCTCCCACAGGGGAATGCAGCTTCGCACCCCGGCTTTGCTGTTGCTGATGCTCTGCTTTTGATCTGGCTTTTGATCTTGATCTCAGGCGCCCCGTTAAACCACGATGGCCGCAGGCAGGTATTGCGCAGTGGGCACCCCGGCATGGATGCCGGGGTAGCCGCGACACGGCCATGGATGGCCGATCGCGGCGGGCCCACGGAGCAAGGCCTGACTGCGGGCATGCCGAGCCTAGGCGAGGCACCGAGTGGTGGGGCAAAAGCGTTTTGCTTACTTTGGCGCTTCTCCAAAGTGAGCCGCCGTAAGGGCGGAACCAATAGCCGCCGTGACCGCAGCAACGGATATGTACACCCCCCCAACAACCCAAAAAGAGCGAATGACCATCGCAGTAATGGAGCGACCGGCAAGCCAGCCCCCCCTGTCTGATCGGGTTTGCAAATCAAAAGCTGTAGTTCAGCACACCCATCACCGAGGTTTGCATCCGGCGTTCCACAATCGGGCTTTTGCCGGCATCCCCCGACAAATACTGCACATCCAGCAAGGTAGAGAACGTTGTGTGGTCGCCCAGCGGCACGCTCCAATCGAGGTTCAAGCCCCGGCTGACCATCCCACCCTTGGCGTCATACGCGCGAAAGCGGCTGTGCTGGGCCTGGCCGGGGGTGACGCCGTACCAGGTGCGCACATAGTTGCCATCGCCAAAGAGGCTATTGAGGCTGGCGTCCACAGTGCCGTAGTCACCGTCATACAGGTTGGTGCCAATGCTCAGCTCCAGGGAGGTAAACGCCTTGCCGCTGTCTTTTTTATCGTCTTGCTCCAGCGCATGCTCCAGGGTCGCGCCCAGCACGGCCGTGCCCAAGGTGTAGCTGGCACTCACACCGAACTGCGGTCGCGACTTGATTTGGCCCATGCCCTTGAGCCGGTCGGAGCCCAGGCTGGTGCTTTTCTTCTGGTCCTTGCGCGCAGTGCTGGCGCCGACATAGGCACTGAAACTGAGGTTGTCATCCTCATAACCCCAGCCCAGCCCTTTGTTGGTATCGAGAAAAATCCCCCATGGGCTGACGACGTTTGCGCCCAGCAATGGCGCGGTCATACGCTCATTGCTGCCGCTGTAACGCGGCAGGTTGGCCGCCCCGGCTTGCAGGCTGTATTGCCAGTCGGCGGCGGCTGACAGTTGGGTGCAGGTGATCAGGCACACAGAAGTGGCAGCGAGGTAAATCGTTTTTGAACGCATGATGGCCTTCGTCATTCCAAGGAAGGCTCAAATCCTAGGGACGGCGTGGGCAGGGGTCTTTGACAGCTTTGTCGGGAAACTGTCAAAGACTGTTAAGCGGCGGGCATCAGGGTCGCAATCAGTGCGCGGATCGCGCCCGGCAGGGCATCCAGTTCGCGTACCAGGATGCTGCGTTCGCGCACCGCCCAGCTTTCATCAAGCTTGATGGTCACCAGTTGCATGGTCCGGCTGTGCCGCACGGCGGCGGACTCGGGGATGATGCCAATGCCGACCCCGGCCTCGACCATGCGGCAGATCGCTTCAAAACTCGACATCTGGATGCGCAGGGACAGTTGCTTGCCCAGGCGCTCGACGTGTTCACGCAAGAAACTGAGCAAGGTGCTGCCCTCGTGCAGGCCGATATGCTGATAGGCCAGGGTCTGCTCCAGGGTCACCGACGGCTGGTTGGCCAGGGGATGGCCCACCGGCACCGTCAGCACCAGGTGGTCAGTGCTGAAGTGCAAGACCTGCAAGCCCGGCGCCTGCACAGGGCCGGCGATGATGCCCATGTCGCTGGTGCCGTCGAGCACCCCGCGCACGATGTCGCGGGACAGGCGTTCTTGCAGGTCGACCGTTACGCCGGGGCGCTGGGAGAGGAAGCCGGCGAGGATTTCCGGGAGAAACTCGGTGACTGCGGTGGTATTGGCAAAGATGCGGATATGCCCGGCAGAGTCGGCGCCATATTGGGTGAATTCGCTTTTCAGGTAATCGACCTGGCGCATGATCAGTCGCGCGTGATGCAGCAGCCGTTCACCGGCCGGGGTGACTTCCACGCCGCGACTGTCACGGTACAGCAGGCGCGTATCCAACTGGCCCTCCAGGGCCTTGATCCGTGCACTGGCGGCTGCCGGCGAGAGGAACGCACGCTTGGCGCCCTGGGTCAGGCTGGGGGATTCGGCGATATGGATAAACAGGCGCAGGTCGGCCAGGTCGAAGTGCATGCAAGGCTCCCAGGTGAGGATAGCGGCGTTCAGCATAACCGAACGCTGGTTTATTGAAATGCAAATTCTCAGAACGGCCAGGCGCTTGCATTATCCGGGGCAGACACTCACTGCCCGAGGACCTGCCCCCGATGAGCGCCACTGATTGGATTGGCCGAAGCGAAACCGCCCACGACCATTTGAGCCGTAACCTACTCAAGCGTATTGCCGCCACCTTCGGCGAGGCGGTGCCGGACGACGGAGCAGATTTACCGCCGCTATGGCAGTGGTGCTTCTTCCAGGACCCGCTGGCGGAAACCGCCCTGGGCGCCGACGGCCACCCGGCCCGTGGCGGGTTCCTGCCGCCGGCCGATAACCGCAACCGCATGTGGGCCGGTGGGCGTATCGAGTTCCTGCACGCCTTGCGTGCCGGTGAGTCGGCGACCCGCGTGTCGACCATCACCCAGGTCGAGGAAAAGACCGGGCGCAGCGGTTCGTTGCTGTTTGTCACCGTGCGCCACCACTACTCCCAGGAGGGCCGCCTGGCAATCCGTGAGGAACAGGACATCGTCTACCGCGAGCCCACACCGCCCAAGGCCGGCAGCGGCGATGCCCTGGCCCGGGGCGAGTGGGTTGAGGTGATCGAGCCCACGCCCACCTTGCTGTTCCGCTACAGCGCCGTGACCTTCAACGGTCACCGCATCCACTACGACTACCCCTACGTGACCGGCAGTGAAGGCTATGCAGGGCTGGTGGTGCATGGGCCGCTGATCGCCACCTTGAGCCTGCGCGCCTTCTGCCGGACACATCCCGAAGCCACCTTGCGCCGTTTTGCCTATCGCGGCGTGCGCCCGTTGATTGCGCCGCAGCCGTTTGAGGTGGGCGGGCGGGTGACGGCGTCAGGTGTCGCACAGCTGTGGGCCGGTAACGCTGCTGGCTTGGCGCAGCAGGCTGAAGTGCATTTCGAATAATCCAAGAACAACAGGCGGAGAGCCGTTAATGAACCCCAATGACAACGAAGAACTCAACGCCATCCGCGAAGGCGTGCGTGCCTTGTGCGCTGAATTCGACGCCGCTTACTGGCGCAAAGTCGATGAAGAAAAGGGTTTCCCCGAAGCCTTCGTCAAGGCCCTGACGGACGCCGGCTGGCTGTCGGCGATGATTCCCGAGGAATACGGCGGCTCCGGCCTGGGCCTGGCCGAAGCCTCGGTGATCCTTGAAGAGGTCAACCGCTGCGGCGGCAACTCCGGCACCGTCCACGGGCAGATGTACAACATGTTCACCCTGTTGCGCCATGGCAGCGAGGCGCAAAAGCGCTTCTACCTGCCCAAGCTGGCCAGCGGCGAACTGCGTCTGCAGTCCATGGGCGTCACCGAGCCCACCACCGGCACCGACACCACCAAGATCAAGACCACCGCGATTCGGCGCGGCGACAAATACGTGATCAACGGGCAAAAGGTGTGGATCTCGCGGGTGCAGCATTCTGACTTGATGATCCTGCTGGCGCGTACCACGCCGCTGGCCGAGGTGAAGAAAAAGTCCGAAGGCATGTCGATCTTCCTGGTGGATCTGCGCGCGGCCATCGGCAACGGCCTGACCGTGCAGCCCATCGCCAATATGGTCAACCACGAGACCAACGAGCTGTTCTTCGACAACCTCGAACTGCCCCTCGACAGCTTGATCGGTGAGGAGGGCAAGGGCTTCAAATACATCCTCGACGGTCTCAACGCCGAACGTACGCTGATTGCCGCCGAATGCATCGGCGACGGCCGCTGGTTTATCGAAAAGGCCAGCGCCTATGCCCGCGACCGCGTGGTGTTTGGCCGGCCCATCGGGCAGAACCAGGGGGTGCAGTTCCCGATTGCCGAAGCCCATATCGAAATCGAGGCGGCGGACCTGATGCGCTGGCGTGCCTGTGAGGAATACGACCGCGGCGCCAATGCCGGGGCCAGTGCCAATATGGCCAAGTACCTGGCAGCCAAGGCATCCTGGGAAGCGGCCAACGCCTGCCTGCAAACCCACGGCGGCTTCGGGTTTGCCTGCGAGTACGACGTGGAGCGCAAATTCCGCGAGACGCGCCTGTACCAGGTGGCGCCGATCTCCACCAACCTGATCCTGTCGTACGTGGCCGAGCATCTGCTCGAGCTGCCACGCAGCTTCTGAGGGCCTGAGCATGAGCCATACCCAAGCCTTGTGCCGGTTCCTCGCCGAGTTGAATGACGCGCAATTGCCCGACGCGGTGCTGGCGCGTACCGAAGAACTGTATCTGGATTGGCTGGCCTCGGCGCTGGCCAGCCAAGGCTCGCACCCGATTCCCTTGTTTGAGCGCTATGCACAAAAGATGGGCCCGGCCACCGGGCCTTCGCAGATAATCGTCAACGGTGGCAGCAGCAGCGCGTATTTTGCCGCGTTGGTCAACGCCGCCTCGTCGCACCTGGTGGAGCAGGATGACCTGCACAACAGCTCGGTACTGCACCCGGCGACGGTGGTGTTTCCCGCCGCCCTGGCCGCCGCGCAAGACCTCGGCAAATCCGGCCGCGAATTGTTGCTGGCCTCGGTGGCCGGTTATGAGGCCGGGATTCGCATCGGCGAGTTCATGGGCCGTTCCCATTACCGCATCTTCCACACCACGGCGACGGTCGGCACCCTGGCGGCGGCGGTGGCCGTGGGCAAGTTGCTGGACTTCAACGAAGAACAATTCATCAACCTGCTCGGCAGCGCCGGCACCCAGGCTGCCGGGCTCTGGGAGTTCCTGCGCGATGCGGCTGATTCCAAGCAGTTGCACACTGCCAAGGCTGCCGCGGATGGCTTGCTGGCCGCGTACCTGACGGCGGATGGCCTGAGCGGTGCGCGCAATATCCTCGAAGGCGACCAGGGTTTGGCGGCCGGCATGTCCACTGACGCCGAGCCGGGCAAATTGTCCGCGGGCCTCGGTAGCCGCTGGGCGCTGCTGGAAACCTCGTTCAAGTTCCACGCTTCGTGCCGCCATACCCATCCGGCCGCCGACGCGTTGCTGGACTTGATGCAGCGCGAAGGCCTGGCCGCTGCGGATATCGCCAAGGTCGAAACCCGCGTCTACCAAGGCGCCATTGATGTGCTCGGCCGCGTGACAGTGCCGGCCACCGTACACCAGGCCAAATTCTCCATGGGCACCGTGCTCGGCCTGATTGCTGTGCATGGCAAGGCCGGGCTCACTGAGTTTCACCAGTTGGCCCTGAGCGATCCGGCCGTCGCTGCGTTCCGCGACAAGGTCAGCATGCGCCTCGACCGCGAAGTCGACGATGCCTATCCGCAACGCTGGCTGGGCCGCGTCACCGTTACCAGCGTCGATGGCCGCACGTTGCACGGCGCGATTGACGAACCCAAGGGCGACCCCGGCAACACCCTGGACCGTGGGCAGTTGGCGGACAAGTTCCAGCGCCTCTGCCAGTTCAGCGGCGCCCGCACACCGGCCCAGGCCAGCGCCTTGATCGAAAAAGTCTGGAACCTGCGCAGCGCCGTATCCATGGCCCATTGGCTTTGAGGAATTGTCATGACTGCTAATCAACGACCGCTGGACGGCATCACCGTGGTCAGCCTGGAACACGCGATTGCTGCGCCGTTCTGTACCCGCCAACTGGCCGACCTGGGGGCGCGGGTGATCAAGATCGAACGCCCGGGCAGCGGTGATTTTGCCCGTGGCTACGACGAGCGCGTGCGCGGCCTGGCCTCGCATTTTGTGTGGACCAACCGCTCCAAGGAAAGCCTGACCCTGGACCTCAAGCAGGAGGAGGCCGGCGCTATCCTCGACACCTTGCTGGCCGATGCCGACGTGCTGGTGCAGAACCTTGCGCCCGGCGCGGCGGCGCGTATGGGGCTGTCGTTCGAGGCGCTGCAGGCGCGCTTTCCACGGCTGATTGTCTGCGATATTTCCGGCTACGGTGAAGGCGGGCCCTACGAGAAGAAGAAAGCCTATGACCTGCTGATCCAAAGCGAGGGTGGTTTTCTTTCGGTGACCGGTGGCCCTGGTGACGAGCAGATGGCCAAGGCCGGTTGTTCCATCGCGGATATCTCCGCCGGCATGTACGCCTACAGCGGCATCCTGTCGGCACTGCTGCTGCGCGGCAAGACCGGCAAGGGCAGCCGCATTGACGTGAGCATGCTGGAAAGCCTGGTGGAGTGGATGGGCTACCCGATGTACTACGCCTTCGACGGTGCCCCGCAGCCACCGCGTGCTGGCGCGGCGCATTCGACGATCTACCCCTACGGGCCGTTCCCCACGGGCGACGGCGGCACAGTGATGCTGGGTTTGCAAAACGAGCGCGAATGGGCGGCGTTCTGCGACAAGGTGCTGCTCACCCCGACGCTGGCGACGGATGAGCGCTTCTCGGCCAACTTCAAGCGTTCGGCCAACCGCGAAGTGCTGCGCCAGATCATTGTTGACAGCTTTGCCCAACTCGACACCGAAGCCGTGATCCAGCGCCTGGAACACGCGCAGATCGCCAGTGCGCGGGTCAACGATATGCAAGGCGTGTGGGACCACCCGCAACTCAAGGCCCGCGACAGCTGGCGTGACGTCGACAGCCCGGCCGGGCCGTTGCCGTCGTTATTGCCACCGGCGCGTAACGCCGCGTTTACCCCGCGTATGGACGGTGTACCGGGGCTGGGTCAGCACAGCCAGGGGATTCTCCAAGCGCTTGGCTACTCGGGCGAGGCCATCGACAACCTGCGCGCGCGCGGCGTTATCTAAAAAGGAGTTCAGTGATGCCTTTGATTCGTTCTGCCTTGTTCGTGCCGGGCAGCCGCCCGGAGCGCTTTGCCAAAGCGCTGGCCAGTGGTGCCGATGCGGTGATCGTGGATTTTGAAGACGCGGTGGAAGAACCGCTCAAGCGCCAGGCCCGGGATAACCTCGGTGCGTTTTTAACGGCCAACCCCGATGCCTGTGTGTGGGTACGCATCAATGCCCCGGAACACGCCGAGCACTTTGCCGATGTGGCGTTCTGCAAGGCCCACGGCAACGTGGCCGGGGTGCTGCTGCCGAAGGTAGAAAGTGCCGCCCAGGTGGCGGTGGTGGCCGCCACCGGCAAAGTCATCTGGCCGATTATCGAAAGCGCGCGAGGCCTGCTGGCGGTTGCAGCAATCGCCCATGCGCCGCAAGTGCAGCGCCTGTCGTTTGGTGGCCTGGACCTGGCGCTGGACCTGAACCTGAGCAGCCACTCGGCGGCGGCGAATTTCGCCCTCGATCAGGCGCGCCTGGCGCTGATCGTGCACTCGCGCGCCGCCGGCCTTGTGGCACCGCTGGACGGTGTGCACCCGGCCATCGACGACCCGGAGGGCCTGCGCCATTCGATCCGGCATGCCTATGAAATGGGCTTTGCCGGGGCGCTGTGCATCCATCCCAAGCAGGTGCCGGTGATCCATGAAGCCCTGGCGCCAAGCGCGGCGGACCTGGCCTGGGCACAACGGGTGGTAGAGGCCGGCGCCCATGGGGCAGGGGCCTACCAGATTGATGGGCAGATGGTGGATGCGCCGGTGTTACTGCGGGCCCAAAGGCTGCTGGCGGCACAGCCCTGACAGACCAAACCAGTGCCCACACTGGATAGGCATTGTTCCCAAGGCTGGTGTTCGGCTTGGCCGAACGCAGGGTTTAAAAATTTGAAATTCACTACACGCCTCACATCAGGCACCTTGCCTGAAACCACCACAACAATAAAAAGGTGATACCCATGCTCAAGCTTTCTCGGGCGCTGTTGTGCGCCGCCACGTTGTTTACCGCAGGCCTGGCCCAGGCGGCTGATCCGATTATCATCAAGTTCGCCCACGTGGTAGCGGAAAACACCCCCAAAGGCCAGGGCGCGCTGCTGTTCAAGAAACTTGCTGAAGAGCGCCTGGCGGGCAGGGTCAAGGTCGAGGTGTACCCCAACTCGTCGCTGTTCGGTGACGGCAAGGAGATGGAAGCGCTGCTGTTGGGCGACGTGCAAATGCTGGCGCCGTCCCTGGCCAAGTTCGAGCAATACACCAAGCAGGTGCAGATCTACGACCTGCCGTTTTTGTTCAACGACCTGGCCGCCGTCGACCGGTTCCAGGCCGCTGAAGGCAAGCAACTGCTGACGTCGATGCAGGACAAGAACATCCTCGGCCTGGCCTACTGGCACAACGGCCTCAAGCAACTGTCGGCCAACAAGGCCCTGCACGAGCCCAAGGATGCCCGCGGCCTGAAGTTCCGCGTGCAGGCTTCCAGTGTGCTGGAGGAACAGTTCAAGGCGATCCGCGCCAACCCGCGCAAGATGAGTTTTGCCGAGGTCTACCAGGGCTTGCAGACCGGCACCGTCAACGGCACCGAGAACACCTGGTCGAACTATGAAAGCCAGAAGGTCAACGAGGTGCAGAAGTACTTCACCGAATCCAACCACGGCCTGATCGACTACATGGTGATCACCAACGCCAAGTTCTGGAACGGCCTGGCGCCGGATATTCGCAGCAGCCTGGAACAGATCATGGGCGAGGTCACCGTCGAGGTGAACAAACAGGCCGAAGCGCTGAACCAGTCGGCCAAGCAGAAGATCGTCGACGCCAAGACCAGTGAAATCATCGAACTGACCCCCGCGCAACGCCAGCTGTGGCGCGAAGCCATGCGCCCGGTATGGCAGAAGTTCGAGGGGCCGATTGGCGCTGACCTGATCAAGGCCGCAGACGCGTCCAACCAATGATTTCGGGGTGTACCAAGATCCAATGGGGGAGCGGGCTTGCCCGCGAAGACGTCGGCCCGGCAAACATTGATGTTGACTGACCCACTGCTTTTGCGAGCAAGCCCGCTCCCACATTTTGACCCGGTTACCACCCCGACCACTCATCTCTGCTTCGTGAGGTTTTGCCATGCAATCCCTAAGGCGCGTCTGGGAGCACCTGGAGGAAGGTTTTATCGCCTTCCTGCTGGCCGCCATGACCCTGGTGACGTTTGTCTACGTCATGCTCAACAACATCTACACCCTGTTTTTTGCCCTGGCTGACAAGTGGGCCTGGAGCAGCGGTTTTTTCAACGCCCTGGGTGACGGCACCATGACCTGGGCCCAGGACATGACCTGGAGCGTCGCGCTGACCAAGGCGATGTTCGGCTGGCTGATTTTCTTCGGGATTTCCTATGGCGTGCGCACCGCCGGCCACCTGGGGGTGGATGCCCTGGTACGCCTGACGCCACGCCGGGTCCAGCGCCTGCTGGGGATGCTCGCGTGTCTGTGCTGCCTGGCCTACGCCGGGTTGTTCATGGTGGCCAGCTACAAGTGGGTGAGTGCGGTGCTGACGGCCGGGATCGGGGCTGAAGACCTCGACCATTTCGGTCTTGAGGTCGGGCATATCGCGCTGATCGTGCCGATCGGCTTCGCCCTGGTGCTGATCCGCTACCTGGAAATTTTCTACCGCCTGTTCACCCACCGCCAGGTCGGGTTGGGGCTGGCCGATGAAGCCGGTGAAGCCAGCAAGTTGGCCGGCAGCCATAAGGAGCGTGACTGATGGCCATTCTCTGTCTGTTTTTGCTGCTGTTGGTGTTTATGTTTCTCGGCGTGCCCATCGCTATTTCCCTGGGGTTGTCGGGGGCGATGTCGATCCTGATGTTCAGCCAGGACTCGTTAAGCTCCCTGGCGATCAAGCTGTTTGAAACCAGTGACGCCTACACCTTCCTGGCGATTCCGTTCTTCCTGCTGTCGGGGGCGTTCATGACCACCGGCGGCGTGGCGCAACGCTTGATCGACTTCGCCAACGCCTGTGTCGGCCATATCCGTGGCGGCCTGGCGATTGCTGCGGTGCTGGCGTGCATGCTGTTTGCTGCGCTGTCGGGTTCATCGCCGGCGACGGTGGCGGCGGTGGGGTCGATTGCCGTGGCCGGTATGGTGCGCTCCGGTTACCCCAAGGAGTTTGGCGCGGGGATCATCTGTAATGCCGGGACCCTTGGCATCCTGATTCCGCCCTCCATCGTGATGGTGGTGTATTCGGCGGCGACGGAAACCTCGGTGGGCAAGCTGTTTATGGCGGGGGTGATCCCCGGCTTGCTGCTGGGCCTGATGCTGATGATCGCGATCTACATCGTGGCGCGGATCAAAAAGCTGCCGGCACAACCCCGGGCGACCTTTGCCCAGTGGCTGGGCTGCGCGCGCCGTGCGTTCTGGGGCCTGTTGCTGCTGGTGATCATCCTCGGCGGTATCTACAGCGGCATGTTCACCCCCACTGAAGCCGCAGCGGTGGCGGCGGTGTACTCGGCGTTTGTCGCGCTGTTTGTGTACAAGGACATGCGCTTGAGGGATTGCCCCAAGGTGCTGCTGGAGTCTGGGCGCCTGTCGATCATGCTGATGTTCATCATCGCCAACGCCATGCTGTTTGCCCATGTGTTGACCACCGAACAGATCCCGCAGGAAATCACGGCCTGGGTCATTTCCGAAGGGCTGACGCCGATTGGCTTCTTGCTGATGGTCAACGTGGTGCTGTTGATTGCCGGCAGCTTTATGGAGCCCTCGGCCATTGTGCTGATCCTGGCGCCGATCTTCTTCCCGATCGCGATGAAGCTGGGCATCGACCCGATTCACCTGGGGATTGTGATGGTGGTGAACATGGAAATCGGCCTGGTGCATCCGCCCGTTGGGTTGAACCTGTTTGTGACCTCGGCGGTGACCGGCCTGACCCTGGGCCAGACGATCCGCGCGGCGATGCCATGGTTGATGATCCTCCTGGCGTTCCTGATCCTGGTGACGTACGTGCCGTTTATCTCACTGGCGCTGCCGCAGTGGTTGGGTATGTAGCCAGCGCCCAAACGCCGCACCGCCCCCAGACTTGATTTCAATCAAGGGCTCACTGGCCAGCTGCCACCTACCATCGACTTCATATTCCGGCCGTTGAAGTCAGTGAGCCCATGAACCGCACCAAGCCCTCGACCCTCGCTACACTGGCCGCAAGTCCCGTCACCTGGTTGGTTGTCCTGGTGCTGCTGTTCAGCCTGGCCGGCCCGGCCCAGGCCAAGTCCTACGGCGCGATTGAACAACAGCGCATCGACAAGATCTTCCCGCAGACCGACGCCATTTCCGCCGCCGAAGGCAAGTTCAAGGTGCGCACGCTGTCGGCCAACGGCGCGGTCATCGGCTATGTGTTCCAGAGCCTGGACGTGGTGGATATCCCGGCGTACTCCGGCAAACCGATCAACACCCAGGTGATCCTCGACCCGGCCGGGGTGATCCGTGATGCCTATGTGCTGGAGCACCACGAGCCGATTCTGTTGATCGGCATTCCCGAGGCCAAGCTGCATGACTTCACCGCCCGCTATAGCGGGATCAACGTCAAGCAACGGGTGGTGGTGGGGCACTCCAGCGACAGCCAGGCGGTGACCGTGGATGCGGTGGCCGGCGCTACTGTCACGGCCATGGTGGTCAATGAGGTGATCATGCGCGCCGCCCACGAAGTGGCGGTGTCGCTCAAGCTGATCAAGGACAAGGCCAGTACCGCGCAGAAAGTCGCGCTGGTGCGCGCTGACCTGTTCGAGCCGGCCAACTGGGCGCAGTTGACCGGCAACGGCGCGGTGCGCCGCCTGCACCTGACGCGCGGGCAAGTGGACGCGGCCTTCAAGGGCACCGAGGCCGAAGGCGTGGAAGTGGCGGGGCCGGGGCAGGTCGACGAGACCTTTATTGACCTGTATGTGGCCGATCTCAACGCGCCAACCATCGGCCGCAACCTGTTGGGCGACGCGCAATACCGGGTGCTGATGCAGGGCCTCAAGCCCGGCGAGCAGGCCATTGCGGTGCTGGGGCGTGGGTTGTTTTCGTTCAAGGGCTCGGGCTACGTGCGCGGCGGGATTTTTGATCGGGTGCAATTGCGCCAGTTCGGCAATGTCATCAGCTTCCGCGATATGGACCACCAGCGCCTGTATGACGTGTTCGCCGAGGGCATGCCCGAGTTCGACGAGATGTCGGTGTTTATCGTGCGCCCCCAGGCCGGGTTCGACCCTGGCTCGGCCTGGACCCTGGAACTGCTGGTACGGCGCCAGACCGGCCCGGTCAGCGGCACCTTCAGCAGTTTTGAATTGCCCTACCAGATGCCCGAGGCGTATCTGGAGCGCCCGTTGCCGACTGCCGCCGAGCAGGCTGCCATCGACGAAGCGAATCGGCCGATGTGGCTGACGATCTGGTACCAGAAACACGTGCAGATCCTGATCCTGGGCGCAGCCCTGGTACTGCTGACGGTGATTCTGTTTTTGCAGGACAGCCTGGCCCGGCGCCCGCGCCTGTTGCATTGGGTACGCCGTGGCTACCTGCTGTTTACCGTGGTGTTTATCGGCTGGTACGCCCTGGGGCAGCTGTCGGTGGTCAATGTGCTGACCTTTGTGCATGCGCTGTTCCAGCAGTTCCGCTGGGAGCTGTTCCTCACCGACCCGCTGATCTTCATGCTCTGGGTATTCACCGCCGCCAGCATCCTGCTGTGGGGCCGAGGTGTGTTCTGCGGCTGGTTGTGCCCGTTCGGGGCGCTGCAGGAGTTGATCAACGAGGCGGCGCGCAGGCTCAAGGTACGCCAGTTCGAGCTGCCGTTTGCCGTGCATGAGCGGGTGTGGGCGATCAAGTATTTGATCCTGCTGGGGCTGTTTGGCTTGTCTCTGGAGTCGATGGCCACCGCCGAGCGGTTTGCCGAAGTGGAGCCGTTCAAGACCGCCATCACCCTGCATTTCGACCGCCAGTGGTGGTTCGTGCTGTACGCGGTGGCGCTGCTGGTGATCAACCTGTTCACGCGCAAAGTCTACTGCCGCTACATCTGCCCGCTGGGCGCCGCGCTGGCGATCCCCAGCAAGTTCAGGCTGTTCGACTGGCTCAAACGGCGCAAAGAGTGTGGCGATCCGTGCCAGTTGTGCGCCAAGGAATGCGAGATCCAGGCAATTCATCCCGACGGCCATATCAACGCCAATGAATGCCACTACTGCCTGGATTGCCAGATGACTTGGCACAACGACCACAAATGCCCGCCACTGATCAACCAGCGCAAGAAACGCAACAAGGCCGCACCCGTCACTGGGCAATTGATCCCGGTGGTGCAGGTGGCGGTGCCTGAATGACGGCCTTGGGCACTCACTTTTCCCATCTGGAGCACATCATGAACGACAGCGAATCGAAAAAAGCCGGGGCCACCCCGCAACCTGAAGGCATGAGCCGGCGTGGCTTCCTTGGCTCCGGCGCAGTCACCGGCGCGGTGCTGGCAGGGGCCTCGGCCCTCGGCGGTACGGTGTTTACCCGCGAGTCCTTTGCGGCGGC
The DNA here is from genome assembly GCF_044510355.1 of Pseudomonas sp. DD1. NCBI lineage: Bacteria > Pseudomonadati > Pseudomonadota > Gammaproteobacteria > Pseudomonadales > Pseudomonadaceae > Pseudomonas > Pseudomonas sp. DD1. The sequence continues at coordinate 64,008 of NZ_MSAJ01000002.1, forward strand.
GGCCAAAGAAGCCAAGTCGAAGATCCATGTGGGCCCAGGGGAGCTGGATCAGTACTACGGTTTCTGGAGCGGCGGCCACCAGGGTGAGGTGCGGGTACTCGGTGTGCCGTCGATGCGTGAATTGATGCGTATCCCGGTGTTCAACGTCGATTCCGCCACCGGCTGGGGCCTCACCAACGAGAGCAAGCGCATCCTGGGCGAGGGCGCCAAGTACCAGAACGGCGATTGCCATCACCCGCACCTGTCCACCACCGATGGCCGCTACGACGGCAAATACCTGTTCATCAACGACAAGGCCAACACCCGCGTGGCGCGGATCCGCCTGGACATCATGAAGTGCGACAAGATCGTCACCGTGCCCAACGCCCAGGCGATCCACGGCCTGCGCCTGCAAAAAGTGCCGTACACCAAGTACGTGTTCTGCAACGCCGAGTTCATCATCCCGCACCCCAATGACGGCCACACCTTCGACCTGCAGGACAAGAACAGCTTCACCATGTTCAACGCGATCGACGCCGAGAAGATGGAAATGGCCTTCCAGGTCATCGTTGACGGCAACCTCGACAACGCCGACATGGACTACACCGGCAAATACGCGGCGGCCACCTGCTACAACTCGGAGAAAGCCTCCGACCTGGGCGGCATGATGCGCAACGAGCGCGACTGGGTGGTGGTGTTCAACATCCCGCGCATCGAGGCGGCGATCAAGGCTGGCAAGTTCATCAACCTCGACGGCGTCAAGGTGCCGGTGGTGGACGGGCGCAAGGGCGATGATGGCAAGGACAGCGAATTCACCCGCTATATCCCGGTGCCGAAGAACCCCCACGGCTGCAACACCTCGCCGGACGGCAAGTACTTTATCGCCAACGGCAAGCTGTCGCCGACCTGCACCATCATTGCCATCGACAAGCTCGACGACCTGTTCAGCGACAAGATCAAAGACCCGCGCGGCGTGGTGGTCGGCGAGCCGGAACTGGGCCTGGGCCCGCTGCACACCACTTACGATGGCCGGGGCTTTGCCTACACCACGCTGTTTATCGACAGCCAGGTGGTCAAGTGGAACATCGCCGAAGCCATCCGCGCCTACGGCGGCGAGAAGGTCAACTACATCAAGCAGAAGCTCGATGTGCACTACCAACCCGGCCACAACCATGCCTCGCTCACCGAGACCCGGGATGCCGACGGCCAATGGCTGGTGGTCCTGAGCAAATTCTCCAAGGACCGCTTCCTGCCGACCGGCCCGCTGCACCCGGAAAACGACCAGTTGATCGACATCTCGGGCGATGAAATGAAACTGGTCCACGACGGCCCGACCTTCGCCGAACCCCACGACTGTGTGATGGCGCGGCGCGACCAGATCAAGACCAAGAAAATCTGGGAACGCAACGACCCCTTCTTCGCCGAAACCGTGGCCATTGCGGCCAAGGACGGGATCAAGCTGGAGACCGATAACAAGGTGATCCGCGACGGCAAGAAAGTGCGGGTGTACATGACGTCCATGGCGCCGACCTATGGCCTGACGGAGTTCACCGTCAAGCATGGCGATGAGGTCACCGTGACCATCACCAACATCGACCAGATCGAGGACGTGACCCACGGCTTTGTCATGACCAACCATGGCGTGAGCATGGAAATCAGCCCGCAGCAGACCTCTTCCATCACCTTCATTGCCGATAAACCGGGGCTGCATTGGTACTACTGCAGCTGGTTCTGCCATGCGCTGCATATGGAGATGGTGGGGCGGATGTTGGTCGAGCGGGCTTAACGGCGAGCACCAACCAATGTGGGAGCGGGCTTGCCCGCGATAGCGGCGGTTCAGCCACTGTTTTTGGTGGCTGGTACACCGCCATCGCAGGCAAGCCAGCTCTCACACCAGATCTGTGTCGCTCCACAGATTGGGCTTTGATCAAAAGGAAGACTCCGTGGCTCGACCCCGCACGTTATGGACCGGGTGTGTGTGGCTGCTATTTTCGGCCGCCGCCGGCGCTGCTGTACTGCCCATTACCGACCTGCCTTTGGTCGCCGCAGGCCCGCAGCACTGGCGCCTGCCTGCCGGTGACTACCAGGGCTCCTTCAGCATCGACCAACCCCTGCAATTGACCTGCGAACCCGGTGCGGTGATCCACAGCCAGGGCCTGGGCAATGGCTTGCTGATCAACGCTGCCGACGTCACCGTCGAGGGCTGTACCTTCCTCGACTGGGGCCATGACCTTACCGCGATGAACGCCGCCATCTTCATCCAGCCCAAGGCCCACGGCGCCCTGATCAAGAACAACCGCCTGCGCGGCCAGGGTTTTGGCGTGTGGGTCGATGGCACGGCGGATGTGAGCGTGATCGACAACCAGATCCAGGGCGACCCGACCATGCGCTCCCAGGACCGGGGCAATGGCATCCACCTCTACGCAGTCAAAGGCGCGCGGGTGATCGGCAACCAGGTGCGCGATGCCCGCGATGGCATCTACATCGACACCTCCAATGGCAACCTGCTGCAAGGCAACACCCTGGAAGACCTGCGCTACGGCATCCACTACATGTTCGCCAACGACAACCAGGTGCTCGGCAATATTACTCGCCGCACCCGCACCGGCTATGCGCTGATGCAAAGCCGCAAGCTGACGGTGATCGGCAATCGCTCCGAGGAGGATCAGAACTACGGGATCCTGATGAACTACATCACCTATTCCACCTTGCGCGACAACGTGGTCAACGACGTGCGCGACGGCACAACCGGCGACACCATGATCACCGGGGCCGAAGGCAAGGCGCTGTTTATTTACAACTCACTGTTCAACAGCATCGAACACAACCACTTCGGGCGCAGCGCGGTGGGCATTCACCTCACGGCCGGCTCCGAAGACAACCGGATTGCCAACAATGCCTTTGTCGGCAACCAGCGCCAGGTCAAGTACGTGGCCACCCGCTTGCAGGAATGGTCGGCAGAAGGCCGCGGCAATTACTGGAGCGACTACCTGGGCTGGGACCGCAATAACGACGGCCTCGGGGATGTGGCCTACGAGCCCAACGATAACGTCGACCGCCTGCTGTGGTTGTATCCCCAGGTGCGCCTGTTGATGAACAGCCCCGGCATCGAGTTGCTGCGCTGGGTGCAGCGGGCGTTTCCGGTGATCAAGTCGCCGGGGGTGATGGACAGCCATCCGCTGATGCAAGACCCCACGCTTTCTCTGCTCAAGGAGCCTGCATGATGCCCGTTGTCGAAATCGAAGGCGTGACCCAGCGTTATGGGCACGCCACTGTGCTGCACGACTTGAGCCTGAGCCTGGCGCCCGGGGAAGTGCTGGGCCTGTTCGGCCATAACGGCGCGGGCAAGACCACCAGCATGAAACTGATCCTCGGCTTGTTGCAGGCAAGTAGTGGTCAGGTGCGGGTGTTCGGTCGCGCGCCCAGCGACCCTCATGTGCGGCAGATGCTCGGCTACTTGCCGGAAAACGTCACGTTCTACCCGCAACTCAGCGGCCTGGAAACCTTGCAGCATTTCGCCCGGCTCAAGGGCGCGCCGATGAGCCAGGTCCAGACCCTGCTCGAAGACGTCGGCCTGACGGTGGCGGCACGGCGGCGGGTCAAGACCTATTCCAAGGGCATGCGCCAGCGCCTCGGCCTGGCCCAGGCCCTGCTTGGCGAGCCGCGCCTGCTGCTGCTCGACGAGCCCACCGTGGGCCTCGACCCGATTGCCACCCAGGACCTGTATCGCTTGCTCGACCGCCTGCGCGGGCAGGGCACAAGCATCATTCTCTGCTCCCATGTGTTGCCCGGTGTGGAGGCCCATATCAACCGCGCCGCCATCTTGACCCAGGGCCGTCTGCTGGCCCTCGGCACCCTGGCGGCGTTGCGCGAAGAGGCCGGGCTGCCCACCCTGATCCGCAGCAGCGGCCTGCAACGTGCGGCGCACTTGCAAAAACGCTGGAGCGAGGCTGGCCACGTGACCCAGCGCTGGGGCGCGGAAGGGCTGCAAGTGGCGGCGTTCAATGGCAATAAATTGGACCTGCTGCGCCAGTTGCTCGACCAGGACAGCCCCAGCGATGTGGAAATTGTCGTGCCGTCCCTGGAAGACCTGTATCGCCATTACATGGACAGCCCTGTGGAGCGTGCCCAATGACGCCGATCTGGAACATGGCCCGCAAAGAATTCAGCGATGGCCTGCGCAACCGTTGGTTATTGGCCATCAGCCTGCTGTTTGCGGTGCTGGCCATCGGCATTGCCTGGCTCGGGGCCGCGGCGTCCGGGCAACTGGGCTTTACCTCGATCCCGGCAACCATCGCCAGCCTGGCCAGCCTGGCAACCTTCCTGATGCCGTTGATTGCGCTGCTGCTGGCCTATGACGCGATTGTCGGCGAGGACGAAAGCGGCACCTTGCTGCTATTGCTCACCTATCCCCTGGGGCGTGGGCAGATCCTGCTCGGCAAGTTTGTCGGGCATGGGTTGATCCTGGCACTGGCGACCTTTATCGGATTCGGCTGCGCCATGCTCGCCATCGCGCTGCTGGTGGATGACGTCGAGTTCAGCCTGCTGCTCTGGGCCTTTGGCCGCTTCATGCTGACCTCGACCTTGCTCGGCTGGGGCTTTTTGGGGCTGGCGTATGTGTTGAGCAGCGTCTCGGCGGAGAAATCCACGGCGGCTGGGTTGGCCCTGGGGGTGTGGTTCTTTTTTGTGTTGGTCTTCGACCTGGCGTTGCTGGCGCTGCTGGTGCTCAGCGAAGGCCAGTTCAGCCCGACGCTGCTGCCCTGGCTGTTGCTGTTCAACCCGGCGGATGTGTACCGCCTGATCAACCTGTCGGGTTTCGATGCCGGCCCCGCGTCCATGGGCGTGATGGCCCTGGGCGCAGACCTGGCGGTGCCGGAGGCGGCGTTATGGCTGTGCCTGGCGGCGTGGGTCGCCGGGCCATTGGCCTGGGCCTACTGGCTGTTCGGCCGGCGCGCGGCATGAATTTTTTATCGGTGGAGCATGTAAGCATGAAGATGGGGTTGGTTTTACTGTTGAGCCTGCTGTTGGTCGGTTGTGACAAACCGGTGGCGGCGGGGGGAGGTGACGGGCCGGTGGCGTTCCATCCGGCTGATGAGTGCCATGTGTGTGGCATGGTGATCAGCGAGTTCCCGGGGCCCAAGGGCGAGGTGGTGGAGCAGGGCGCGGCGAAGAAGTTTTGCTCTACGGCAGAAATGCTCGGCTGGTGGTTGCAGCCGGAAAACCATCATGCCCAGTCCAAGCTGTATGTGCATGACATGGGGCGCAGCCATTGGGATACCCCGGACGATGCCCATCTGATCGACGCCAAGACCGCCTACTACGTGCTCGGCACCGGGCTCAAGGGCGCCATGGGCGTGGTGCTGGCCTCGTTTGCCGAGCAGGCGGAGGCGCAGAAAATCGCGGCCGATACCGGCGGGCGGGTGCTGCGTTTCGAGGAGATTGACCTGGCACTGTTGCAGCAGCCGAGTAGCATGGGCCATAGCGGTCATTGAGCCCCCTGTGGGAGCGGGTTTGCCCTAATGCCGATCAGTTGAGCGAACGCAATGCTCAAAGCAGTGAAGATCAAATGTGGGAGCGGGCTTGTCGGATCGCCGCATCGCCGCGAAGACGTCGGCCCAGCAAGCATTGATGTTGACTGACCCACTGCTTTCGCGAGCAAGCCCGCTCCCACAGGGGTATGTAGCTTCGTGCTCGCTCCTAGCGGTTGACCAATTTCGCCGGCAACGCAATCACCAGCAAACAACTGAGCAGCAAGCTGGCGGCAAAGAACCACATGGCTCCAGCGCTGCTGCCGGTGATATCTATCGCCAGGCCCATCAACGAGTTACTGACCAGCCCGGCGATATTCGCCAGGGAGCAGGCCAGGGCAAAGCCGGTGGCCGCCGCGGTGCCGGTGAGGAAGGTCGCCGGCAGGCTGAAAAACACCGGTACGGCGCCGAGGATCGCTGCCGAGGCCACGGCAAACAGGGCCACGGTGGCGACCACGTTATGGGTGAAGAACGTGCTGCCGGCCATGGCCACGGCACCCACCACAAACGGCACGATAATGTGCCAACGGCGCTCGCGGTGTTTGTCGGAGCTGGCGCCGATCAGCAGCATGCCGGCCAGCGCGGCCACACTGGGCAGGGCGGTGAGCAGGCCGATATGGAAGGTGTCGCTGATCCCCGCGTTGCGGATCAGGGTCGGCATCCAGAAACCCATGGCGTAGGCACTGAGCAGGATCGAAAAGTCGATCCCGCCAAGCATCCACACCTTGAGGTTGAAGAATCCTTCGCGAAAACGCCGTGGGCTTTGACTGGCCTGGCTGTCATCGGCCTGCAACTGCTGTTGCAGCAGGGTCTTTTCGGCGGCTGACAACCATTTGGCCTGGTGATAGGTATTGGGCAACGCCCAGAACGCCAATACCCCCAACAGCACGCTGGGCAGGGCTTCAAGCAGGAACAGCCACTGCCAGCCGCGCAGGCCACCGATCTGGTCGAAGTGGCCCATGATCCAGCCGGACAACGGCCCGCCAATCACACTGGACAGCGGCAGGCCGATCATGAACAGCGCAATCACCCGGCCCCGGCGATGGGTGGGGAACCAGGTGGTCAGGTAATACAACACCCCCGGCAGGAACCCGGCTTCGGCGACGCCCAGCAAAAACCGCAGCACATAGAACTGCGTGGTGGAGGTGACCAGCAACGTGCAAGCCGACAGCAGGCCCCAGGTGATCATGATGCGCGCAATCCAGATCCGCGCGCCGACGCGCTCCAGGATCAGGTTGCTGGGTACTTCAAACAGGATATAGCCGACAAAAAACAGGCCGGCGCCCAGGCCGAATGCGGTTTCGCTGAACTGCAGCTGGTCTTGCATCTGCAACTTGGCAAAACCGATGTTGATGCGGTCCAGGTAGGCAGCCAGGTAGCAGAAGCACAGGAACGGGATCAGCTTCCAGGTGATCTTGTGGTACAGCGCATGAATCGGGTCGGCGACCGTGGGCATCGGTGTGTCTCAGGGTAATGAGGAGGGCGGGGCGAATATAGCATTCCGTCACCGACACGCTCTGTCTGAAACGCGCCACCTGACTGGGGTTGCCGTGCGAAAGAAGCTACGTTTAATGCTTCTAATAAACAGAGTATCCACGGATGAACTACCAACCCCTTACCCGAACCTTGATAGCGACGGCCCTGGTCCTGACATTCAGTGGCGTGCAGGCCGCCTCCCAGGCCCCGGTGGCCGGCGAAAACGGCATGGTGGTGACGGCCCAGCATCTGGCCACCCATGTGGGTGTGGACGTGCTGAAGGCTGGCGGTAACGCCGTGGACGCGGCAGTGGCGGTGGGGTACGCCCTGGCGGTGGTCTACCCGGCTGCGGGCAACCTCGGCGGCGGTGGTTTCATGACCGTGCAACTGGCGGACGGGCGCAAGACCTTCCTCGACTTCCGTGAAAAAGCGCCGCTGGCGGCCACTGCTGACATGTACCTGGACAAGGACGGCAATGTCGTCCCCGGCCTCAGCGCCAAGGGCCACCTGGCGGTCGGCGTGCCCGGCACCGTCTCCGGGATGGAACTGGCCCTGAGCAAATACGGCACCCTCAAACGTGCCCAAGTGATCGCACCGGCGATCAAGCTCGCGGAAGACGGTTTTGCCCTCGACCAGGGCGATATCGACATGCTGCACAGCGCCACCGAAGAGTTCAAAAAAGACCAGGACCTGCGTGGCATCTTTCTCAATAAAGGCGAGCCGCTGCAGGTCGGGCAGAAGCTGGTGCAAAAAGACCTGGCCCGGACCCTGCGGGAAATTTCCGCCAAGGGCACCGATGGCTTCTACAAAGGCTGGGTGGCCAAGGCCATCGTCGACTCCAGCCAGGCCGGCAAGGGCATCATCGCCCAGGCCGACCTGGACAAATACCAGACCCGCGAGCTGGCACCCATCGAGTGCGACTACCGTGGCTACCACGTGGTCTCGGCACCACCACCGAGCTCGGGCGGCCTGGTGATCTGCCAGATCATGAACATCCTCGAAGGCTACCCCATGGCCGAACTGGGCTACGGCTCGGCCCAAGGCACCCATTACCAGATCGAAGCCATGCGCCACGCCTACGTCGACCGCAACAGCTACCTGGGCGACCCCGACTTCGTGCAGAACCCGGTGGAACACCTGTTGGACAAGGACTACGCGGCCAAACTGCGCGCCGCCATCGACCCGCAAAAAGCCGGCGACTCCATGGCCATCAAACCCGGCGTTGCGCCCCATGAAGGCAGCAACACCACCCATTACTCCATCGTCGACAAATGGGGCAACGCGGTGTCGGTGACCTACACCCTCAACGACTGGTTCGGCGCCGGCGTCATGGCCAGCAAGACCGGGGTCATCCTCAACGACGAAATGGACGACTTCACCGTCAAAGTCGGCGTGCCCAATATGTACGGGCTGGTCCAGGGCGAAGCCAACGCCATCGCCCCGGGCAAGGCACCCCTGTCGTCCATGAGCCCGACCATCGTGACCAAGGACGGCAAGGCCGTGATGGTCATCGGCACACCCGGCGGCAGCCGCATCATCACCGCCACCTTGCTGACCATCCTCAACGTCATCGACTACAAGATGAACATCCAGGAAGCCGTCAACGCCCCACGTTTCCACCAACAATGGATGCCCGACACCACCAACCTCGAAACCTTCGCCCTGAGCCCCGACACCCAGAAAATCCTCGAAAGCTGGGGCCATAAATTCGCCGGCCCCCAAGACGCCAACCACCTGGCCGCCATCCTCGTCGGCGCCCCGTCCCTGGACGGCAAGCCCGTGGGCAACAACCGCTTCTACGGCGCCAACGACCCACGGCGCAATACCGGACTGTCCCTGGGCTACTAAGCCCAGGCAGAGCAGGGGCCAACCGCCCCTGTTCTGCTCCACGGAAGAATATTTTTTGAAATCAAGGGCTTGCCAGCCCCGGCAAATCAGTACATAATTGCCGCCATCGAACGCACTGAGGCATAAAAAACTTCAATGTTTTCAATGAGATAGAGTAGAGGCAGGCTTCACATAGCCCACTCAAGTTTATATGCGGTGAATGTCAGTGGTTTGGGCATTGATCGTTTGAGGCCGAGTAGCAAAATGGTTATGCAGCGGATTGCAAATCCGCCTACGCCGGTTCGATTCCGACCTCGGCCTCCACTCTTAAAAGCCCTGTAGATCAATGGTCTACGGGGCTTTTTATTGCCTGCGATTTAAGAACCGTTCCGCAACTTTTGGCATGCGTTCCGCAACCCCCATGCATTTCCGCTCTTTCCAAGAATCCTTTGAGATTGCTTGGCATGGGCGATGTGCATTCAACCTCTCTGGCGTTTAGATATCATTCCAGATAGAGTTGGGGAGTAGGGAGTGTTTAAGCCTAGTAAACAAAGAGGACATGATGAAGGCATTGAGCGACAGGAAGTGGGCTTGGCTTCTTTATACGGTTTTGTTTGGTATGGTCCCAATATTTATTCGCATACTGATATCCTCAGTAATGAATGATGGCGCTGTAAGTTTATTTAGCCCCTCCGATTTTATTTCGTTCGGAATAGTTTTGCAGATATCGCTTTTGAATGAAGTAAGATACCACGATGCTCAAGATGTTTCGTGGCGTCATCGAATAGTCGGACTATCAACTTTCATAGTCCTATTTTACGCTGCGCTTTATGCGGCTGTTCTATTGGCAGAGTCAATACGACAAATTAATACTTCTTCAATTTTGAATATATCCGTTGCTCTGTCTATAGGCTCTTTTATTCTTTGTTGGTGTGTTTATGATAGGATGACCTATTCCAACTTAGAAGGGGGTGGTGAATGATTGACTTCTGGCTTTACTTTATTGCTTTCGTAATTTTGTTGGGTGTATGTGTGTTCTCTGTATGGTCTGTAATTAATACAAGAAATTCTTATTATAAAGATTTTATGAAAAGGAAGTCTGAGCGTGAAAAGCTTCGTTTATCTAGATGAATATAAAATGTACTCTCTATCTTCGCAAATAATGGAGGGGGTGACGGATTTTGTTCTTAAGGAGTCGAGAAATTCGTCGTCCGATAGTGAAGAGCAAAAAGGACCAGTCGCGAGTGGGAAGCGAATGGCCGAAATCATAGAAACTGCCTCTGCAAGCTTAGAGAAAAGATTTCTTCATGATTACGCTTTTTCATTGTTTGAAGAAAAGTTAACTGAGTTGAAAAAGATAGTCTTTCTTTCTGGTGAATCTAGTTTCGATGATGTGGCTCTGGATAAAGAAGGGCGTAGGATAGTAAGGGTGCGGGCTAAGGCAAATTTTCTAGATGCAGCCGACTTGCTTAAAAGTTTGGATACTCTCGTGGATATGCAGGAAGCACTGTCTATCGTCGCAGCGAATGATAGGCGTGAAGAAATTTTGATTGAGCTAGAGGCTTTGGGTGTAAATGCCAATAAAAAAGCCCTGATTAGCTCTTTAAAAGGGCAGCTTGAAAAACTGTCCAAGTCTCTGATTTCTCGCGATAAAATTGCTAATGACCGGTTGCAGTATAAGAATTTATCTTCGGTGCTTGAACATGGTTATAAGGGGCGATTGGATTTGCGGATGACCCTAAAAGACGTCACGATAACTACTGATTTAAAGAGAAGTTGTCTTAAGGATCCAGAGGATTTTATATTTAAAACCTACTCTAGAGTTGCTAGTGTAGAACTGGTTTTGTTGGGTGTGGTGACTCAGCTCAGAGGGCTTGATGGTGAGGCGGGCTCGAATGAAAGTAACTTTGAGTTGCCGAATCCGACTTTAAGTGAGGTTGTAGTTAACTCCACAAAAGCTCTCCATGAACTTGAAGAGCACTTTCATCGTGTTGAGGGTAAACAAATTGTCATCGACCCTATCGCGCTATACCTAGAGATTTGATCGGAGGGGAAGGTTTCTGAGTTTTTCAATCTTGAATGAACGCCTCTTTTTCAAGGCGTTCATTCATTGGAGTTCAGGCTGGGTGTAGTGATTATTTGGTGGGTTTTACAATTTCACCTACTCGCCGATAAACTTTCTTTGTCATCTCTTCAGTTGTATGCCCCAGTAAACGACTTGCATGTTTTAGCTCTATCTCGCTGGCCGCTTTCGGGCGTATATCCTTGAACTGGAACTGGCGGATCTGCACTGCCAGGGCTGAGTCACCGTCGGCGCCGGCTTTGATGGCAGCTTTCTCGCGTGCTTCGTCCCAGCGATTGCGCAGCATTTGCTGACTCATTCGCAAGCCGGAAGCGTTAGTGATTAGTGCCGATGTTTTTATTCCGCTTAGGGCTCGGCGTTCTTGCAGGGCGTTGATAAAGGCGCTTAACCCAGACTGTACGCCGTTGTCCTCCAGCCTCAGTCGCAGTTTTTTCGCGGTCTTTCCCTGTTTGACCATTAAAAACTCAGCGTTCAAATCGGTGGTGGCTACCTTTAGTACGTCAGCGGGGCGCTGGCCAGTCAAATAGGCCAGGTCCATGGCGTCCTTGAGTTCCGGCACAGCTGCCGCGTAAACCGCATTCCACACGATATCGCCCGCGTAATAGTCCCGCGGAGTCTCCTTGTTACGGCGCACTCCGAAACAAGGGTTCGCGTTGCTGGTCAGGCCCCACTCGCGTGCAATCGTGAACATGTGCGACAGCAGCGCGATTTCCCGGTTTGCCCGGACCTTTGCGGTTCGGGCATCTCGGTACTGTGCGATTACCTGGGGAGTGATCGAGTCGATTGGGGCTTGCTCAAATGCTTTCCGAAGTTGCTTGAGTTCCTTCATATTGTCGGACTGAGTGCGCGGAGCCTTGGTCGGGATGATTTCTTTTACGTACCTGTCAAACAGCGAGCTCAGAAGGTGACGGGGTTTCGGTGGGGCCCGTCGCTCTAGCCTCGCCCACTCAACTCTGGCTTGGTCGAGGTCGGGTCCTAGGGGAATTTCTTTGCGCTTACCTTCAGCGTCTCTGCCGTTGTAGTAGTAAGAGATCCAGATTTTTCCACTCTTGCGCTTGTGGCAGCGTCGAATCATGCGCGGTGGTAGATCCCGGTTTGCTGTGCTTTTCTGGCGCATCAGTCAGCTCACATTCGCGAGGTCGAGCGACCAGGTTTCAGTCACGGCGTTAACTGCCGAGGGTTTGACCCCGGCAAGCTTCAGGCGGGCGTATACCCTGCCTACGACGGGGCGGCGAGCACCGGTCAGGACAAACTCCCAGCGGTTGTCGGACAGCCACTGAATTTGCTTGGACGGGATTTGGTAGCCGGTGATGGTGGCCAACTCTTCGTCAGCCAGTGTTTCGCTTTGGAATTCCATCATCGCTCATCCTGTGCTGGGTTGGCGGGACGGCTGTAGCATCGCTGTAAAGTCACCTGCTCGATAATCACGTAATGAGTGCTCATGCTGCCTCTCCCATTACTTGGTTTTTCTCCACGCGCTTGTTGGCACTTACCAAGGCCATCATCGGCCAGGGCGATACCGAGTTACCAACCATCAACACCTGAGTCTTGTTGCTGAACTTGCGACCGTCGTGCCCTCGATCAATGACGTAGTTGTCGGGGAACCCCTGAGCGCGGTATAGCTCGCGAGGCGTCAGCATGCGCATGCCGATATCGACGATTACGTAGGGCGTACCCTGGATCGTGACGGTGACAAGAGCCAAACGGTCTCGTGTGGTGATGGTGGCGGCTGGATCGCGCAGGTCGTAGGTGTTGTCACTGCCGTAGTAGCCCATCAGGAAGGCGGCAACGCGCACGGCGCTGGCCTCGACCTCTGGAGCGAGTCTGTATTCGACCAGGGCGTGGTGTTCGGCACCTGCCGTGATGGTGGGGACCAATTCGTCCATTCCCCGGCCGATGCAGTTTTTACGAAGGGTCGACAGGTGCGCGGTAACGATCTGTTGTTGGCTGCCAGTTGTGGTGATCGCAGTCAGTGGTTTGGCTGCGTGGTGTCCTGTCGTTTCGTTGTATCCGTCGTTGTGCTGCGCCACGTAGGCTACGGCCAGGGCGAAGTGTCCGCCTTTGACGCGGCTGCAGATGGTGCGTAGCGGATCATCGCCCGGCATGTTGCGCTGGCTGCTGCCATTGGCATGCTCGGTGATGAAGGGCGCGAGCTGTGGCGTTACGAGAGCGAAACCGTGGGCTCCGGTGATGGTTTTCGCGGGATCCTCCACGGAGTGACAACGCGCCAGGTCGTTGCCGCTGTGGTTGACGCTGACAATGAATGGGTTTTTATGTTCGATGACATAGCGCTTGGCACCTTTGCGCAAGCGCTCCATCGTTTTGCTCACTAGTGGACGTTTAACGCCTGCTGCACGGCCTTCTTCTTTGGTAAGGAAGATGCTCGGGCAAGGCAGCGACCAATCGATGCAACTGGCGGCGGTGCGATAGGGTAACTGGCCCTTGTCCGGGTTCTTGAAGTGAGTAGGTTCTGGCCAACGCAACGATTGTCCGTCACGGCGGGCGATTTTGAACAGACGCTCGCGCGTGGTCGCCGCGCCGAAGTCGCAAGCCTTGAGCTTTCCATACATCAAGTCGTATCCCATGGATCGCAACAGGCTGACAAAACGACTCCAGGTTTGGCCTTTCCGTTTCGGGTCGGGCACCAGGTATTGCTCTTGCACCGGCACTCGCTCGCCCTTAGCGGCGACAGTCAAGTCCCGGCGGACCACTCGGCCAGTCACGCGGCAGCGCTTGGCGATCAGCGGGCCCCACTGGAGGATCTGCACGACGTTTTCCATGGTGATCATGCGTGGGCTGACCTGGCCGGCCCACTTCAGGATGACCCATGACTGTGAGCGGCTTGTGGTACTGCGTGCCTGGCCGCCTGCAGCGACGCTGTGATGGGTGCATTCAGGGCTGGCGTGCAGGTGTGCAACTGGGCGACCGCGAGTCGCCAGGCGAGGGCACACGTCATAGACGTCGGTGATGTAGTGCTCGGCGCCAGGGTGGTTACGCTTGTGCATGCTGATGGCGTCGGGATTGTGGTTGATGGCGATATCGACCGGCATACCGGTGCCCATCTCCTGGCCCATGGTTGCGCCGCCACCGCCAGCGAAGAGGTCCACGCGGATCTCGCCTGCGAAGTTGAGGCCGTACTGGGTTCTTGCTGTTGATACATCTGGTCGAGGATTCAAGGAGGTCATACGACACCTCCGTGGACGATATTGCTAGATTTGTTCACAATCACAAATTGAATGATGGCTAGGAGCCACAAATGTTTCCCGAGGAAATTCGGTTCAAAACTAATACATTGCTGAAGGCCGCCCTGTCGCCCCCAGGAGCGTTGTTTATTTTTGCGGCTATATTCCTGATGTTTCAGCGTTGGACTTTTGATAACGCTGCTGCTTGGGTCCAAGCCATAGGTTCCATAGGCGCGATTATCGGCGCGTTTATGGTTGCTACTCGAACTCATGAATTGGAAAAGCGAAAAAGTCGCGAGGCTGACCTGGGCGTTGAGATACGCGCTGTGTCTTTGGCAGCAGGTATTGTTCAAGAAGCTGTTTCTGCGTTGACTACGATTTGTAGCGACTTTTATCGGCCAGGAGAGACTCCATCTGGATTGAAACGCTTGGAAAGTGTCCACCAGGCGTTGATGATTGCTATTTCTCAGCCTGTGAGCGAACAAGCTTTGAAGCCCACATTGAAGGCTCTTCAAAGTGTTAGCCACTCCTGCGGTATTCTTCAGGATGCTTCGTCCCATGGAGGAACACTTCGTACTCAGGATAGAGATACTCTGGGACGTCATCTTGACGGCATGAAAGCTCATAGAGATATTCTTAAGGATATTCTCGGGGACACTCGCGCGCGGATGAAGCGCAATCAGTAGTTCCCCATCTTTATGGATAGCGCCCATATATCCCACGACAGGCTGCGCGAGCGGGCGTTCCTGAGCGTTCAGCGTTGCATCAGCGAGCGCTGCCCCGCGCAGCTTTTCGTGGGGTATAAGTGCGTCGGTGGTGGCACTGGAAGGATCAATAATGCCTGCTGCTGCGCAGCAGAAGCTGGTTGTTACCAGCGTGTCGACGCTATCGACGGCGCGGAGCAAAGCGGACAGGGCTCCGGTATTGTCCTGGTTGTTCTTCATGCCGCTTTCCTCCGGTGTTCGATAGCAAGTTGGTCCATCAGCCGCTGGTGGTAGGTGAGTCGAGCTTCTGCAGCAGGCCATGGGCGAATGACTTCAACCATGGGCTCTATGCCGATCAAACAACCCCAGATAGCCGGATCGGTTGGCATGAGGTCGCGTCGTTCCGTCGCCAGCGCGATCAGGTCGGCTTTGTAGATGCAGGTGGGGAGTTCGGGAGCGATGTCAAAGCGCTCGCAAACGCGCCGCCAAACACAATCTTCGAAGTGTTGGAAGGTGCTAATCCATTGCTTGAGTGGCCGCGTCATGTCACCCAGATACGCCTCGGGCGCGTCTTGAAGTAGTGCCGCGAGTTTGTGTTCTTCCGGCACCAGGTCTGCGACGATGCAACTGTGCTGGGCCACGCTGTAGAACTCGCGGGTGTGGCCGTTGAAGCGGCACAGGTGGGCCAGCGAATGCGAGATATCTCGCGGGTCGATCATGTCGGCGTCAGGCTCAAACAGATCAAAGCGTTTACCTGAGGCGGTGAGGATCCAGTTCATGCTGCTTTCTCCTGTGCAATCGGCTCCAAAAGGGCAGCCATGGCCAGGGCTTTATTCCCCAGGGCAAGCGCTTGGGTGGCGTGGTTTTTCGAGTTCACGGCGCGGAATGTTTCAGCGGCGAGCTGGAGCTTTTCAGCGATGGCGATGAGCTGCAGACGATCAGTCGCCCCCAGCTTGGTCGCTTCCAAGACGCGGGTGTAATGCCCGTAGAGCGATTTGTGGTGCCCTCTGGATTGATCGAGCAGCAGGTTCAGGTTGCGCATTTCTTCCGAGTTGTCGGCCTGCTGAATGTTCTTCCCTTCCTCGATACCTTCAACACGACCATCGTTCAGGCCGCCTCGGTAGCCAGTCCAGTAAAGGATCGCGAGTGCGATAACGCTGACAATCAGTGCGCAGATTTCAATTGCAGTCATGTGGTGTGCTCCTGGTGGTTTCGTTGGCTGGTGGTGGCAGCCGTTTGGTTGCTGGTTTTAATCGGTTGAATCAGTCGGTGGTCGTGGCATGTCTTCGTCTGCCTTGTAGGCACGAATGTCGATCAGCGCGGCCACGTGCCTGATATGGACGTACCTCAACGCCTTGACGCTGAGGTCCAGGGTCGTCACCGGCAACTGGATCCGGCCGCTGTTTATCGCCTCTGTGAAGGTCTTTTCATTGAGGTTTTTGAAGTAATGCACGCGCAGCTTTTCCAAGGGGATAAGCACGTCGCCGAAAAGGTGATGCAGCATCTCGACGGTGGAGCTATTCGGTGCGGGCAGCAGTCGTAGCGGTGTTTGGCTGGCGTTACTCATGGGCATCGGCCTCCTTGCGTTTGAGTCGTGAAGGGTGGTTCCAAGCATTCAAACAGTGGCGCTTGGTCAGCTCCCGCAGATGCACCGGCACTTCGAGGAGCGCAGCGTTTCGCTCCTCGCGTGTGCGCATGGCGACGATCTGGCGGGCGTACTCCCTAGGCCACGTCACGGTTGTCTACCGGGATCACTGGTAGTTCGAGCCCCAGTTGCTCGGCCAGCCAGCGCATGCCGGCCTGTCGGACCCTGGTCGACTGGCTGTACTGCATGCCGGCCGTCTCGTGGTACCAGTTGCTGTCCTTGACCCGCAGGTACTCTCGGTCACGAACGGGGAAGGCCGGCAGGTTGCGGTCGTTGAGCAAGCCCTTGTGACGCATGAGCGCGATGAGCTTGGGGCGGGTGAGGCCGAAGTACTTGGCAGCTTTTTCCAGGCTACGTTCCATCTCGGCCTCCTAGGCTGCATGCGCGGCGGGTGTCGCTACGGCGGCCAGGTGGGAGATGGATTCAGCGACCATGGAGTAGATCTCCACGTCGCTTCCGTAAACCGTGAAACACTTGGTACGCGGCTTTCTGACGCCGATGCTCATGATTGTGGTGATGCCGGAGCGGGTTTTGTTGCGATGGATTGCCAGTTTGATCGGTTGCTCAAAGCCCATATCGAGACTGATAACGCCGCCGGTTTGCACCAGATCGAACACCTGCTGCTTATGTTCAATCTCAAGCACGCCATAGCGGCGGTCTGCGTGCGGCAGAGACAATGGGTCAGTAGAGGTGGTTGGTCCGTTGACAATCTCTTCAATGAAGTCTGCAAGCTTGAGGTGCATCTTCTTGCTGTTGGTTAGGGTCAGCGTGTGGCGTTCGCTTCCTAGTTCAACGGTGAAGTGCGTGTCGGCTTTGCGGCGCTCGACTTTCAGGCGAAAGGCTAGGGACTCTCGCTGAGTTTCGGCGCGCAAGAGGTGGTTGAAGGTTTCGGTCAGATTGACCTGGGCCTTGAGCAGGGTCAGGGCGCGGTTGTCGAGTTTGAATTTGCTCATGCGGCATGCCCTCCGCCGTTTGGGTTAAATGGGGCAGGGGCGGAGCGCTGTTGCAGCTTGGGTTTGGATGCAATGAATGTGCAGCCGCTGTCTTGTGCTAATCGGCGAATTTCAAAGATGCGGCAGGGGTTAGCCGCTGCCGGGTGGACGTGTAGGGTGGCCGTGGTGTGCATGGTGTTGCCTCGCTCTGTGGTGAAAGAGTGAGGATGATAATAACCCTAAAGGTTAATTCGTCAACAAAAAACAACCTTAAGGGTTGTTTTGTGAGGCTGCCCTACACGATGGATCTGTGGTGAGAATACAGATAGCATGATGCCATCGTATGAAAAGGATTATTCAGGTATGACTGTATTCTCTGCAGGTTTGGAAGAGCTAACAACAAAAATTTCAGCATTGACATTCAATGTCAGTGATATAAATGAATTGTTCAGCACTACCGCATATTACTCACCATTGCTCAAACCAGCAGATCCTGCCAGGGCAGCTATCGATATAGATAAGCGTGAAAGAACATTTACCTGTGATAATCCGGTCTTTCTTAGGCGCATAAATTTCACAGGCGCGAACTCTAAAAATCTAGAATTGATTGTTTTTACATCGGAAGGGGTTTCTAGAACTATCCCTGTGATTGAATATAGCACCGTCCATCAGGCCCAAATAAACGAGTTCTGCGTAAAATTTACTCTGCGCTCGAAAGTTTCTTTCGGAAAGCCTAAGTTATCAAGTATTGTAATTTCAGGTTTCGACTTTAAACAGCAGCAAAAGGTCCGTACGACGCTCACTGAGTTTGTTGCGATTAATAATGAGCTTACTACGTTTTTAGCTGAAGCAAAAAAGACCGTGGCTGTCCAAGAATTGCGCAGTGCTAATGCTGTCGCATCACTCGCGGAGCTTCAAGCAAAACTCAGTGAGGTTGATGGCGAGTTGATTGAGTCAACGGCTGCTTTAGCGTTAAAAAAACAAGAAGTCACAGATGCAGACATGAAGGTTAAGTCGGCACAGGTTATTCTTGGAAGCTTGAACTCAGAGCATAGCGCTAAATCAAATAATGTTCAGCAACTCGAAAGGGAGTCATTGAATTTAAACAAAGAGATAGCAGATCTAAATCAGCAGTTGTCAGCGCTAGTTAACGATCGTAGTTTGATATCTGACGAGTTTTCCGACTTTGTAAAAGAAGGAAAGGGGCAGGCGGATATATATATTCGTCTGATGGTACTTCCCGTTTTTGTTATAGGTATGAGCGTTGCGGTCCTTTTCAATGGGGCCAATAATTTGATCGTAGGTCATTATGAAACTAGTCAGGATATAATGGCTTCTATTTTGTTGAGAGTACCCTTTGCTGCCGCAGTAGGGGGGGCAATTTATTATTCATGGCTGATTGGGTCAAGCTTTATGAATAAGATTTTTGCTATACAGGAGGAACGATTGACTTTGGCGAAACTGCTAGTTTTGGCCAAGAATACGGTTTTTTCTACGGCGGAAGATTTAGGTGTTAGCGATAAAGAAAAATTTCATATGCGCACGAGGCTGAAGATAGAAATGTTAAAGTCGCACTTAGCAAAAAACTTAGGTGGTGGAGTTAGTTTGCCGGAGCTTGATCCTCAAGCCGCTAGTTTTAAGATGCCTTCAGAAGGTGATACATCCGGATCCGATGGTATGCCTGCTACGGGTGCCGCGAAAGAGGGCTAAAGATCTGAGATGATCCAGCGGGCACGGCCGCATATGGTCCACTCTTCTGACATTCGTATGATTCGCTCAGGCCAGTCTGGATTGAGGGCATATAAGTATTGTTCGTTTCCTTCTTGGCGAAGCTGTTTCAGCGTCGCTGCTTGATCACTCGAGCGTTTTGCAGCCACAAAATGCCCAGGTAACGCGTCTAGTGAAGGGTCGATTACAATTTTGTCACCTTCCTTAAATTTTGGCTCCATGCTCATACCCTCAACTCTAAGGATGAACGCTTTAGGGCCTACGGGACCTGGTGCATCAATCCACTCCTCAGCGTCTCTAGCATCGAAAGAGCTACTAGCTTCGCACCATGCCCCGGCGGCTATCGATCCTATGACCGGTAGCTTGCGACCCGTATGGCTCAGCACTGTCGCGTTATTGAACTCTCCGACTGCGTACGGCATGTCCAAGTAGCCGCTATGAAGCCCTAGTGCGCTCTCTATTTCCCGAGCAATTTGGTCACCGATCCCCTTTGTGGGGTTTTTCCCTCCAAACGCACTTACCTGAGCGGGAGCTTTTCCTAGCAGGTCAGCGATGTCGGTCAGCCGGAGCTTCTGCTCTGCCATAACGCGACGGAAATTTTGGAGGCGGGTATCGGAAATTTTCATGAAGTGATCTTGACGTTGTTAACCTTCAAGGTGAATACCCTTGAAGGTATTGTAAAAAATAACCTAATAGGTTAATTTCATGTCTTCGGAGGTTAACCATATGAAATTACGTTGCTACATCAATCATTTGGATCTGGAAGCAACTGCTGCTTACGCCGCTCGTTGCGGCATTGCGGTTAGCTACCTGCGTCTACACGTAAAGTATGCGAGTAAGGATCCAAGCGTTTCACTGATAAAGGCGTTGGCCCGAGAAAGTGGAGGTATCGTTTCACTTGCGGAGGTTTTGGAGCATTTCGGCGTCATCGAACGTCCCGATGTGTGTAATGCAGTTTAGATAGAAAAAAGGCGACCCAAGGGCCGCCCAGTTCCTCCCGGCACACACCACCACAGTGCTGTCGGGTCGCGATAAAGGTAGGCGGGCACACCACATGCTAAACCACCTCCCTTTACCGCGCTTTCAAGGCACGGATGCCTTGGGTTGCCGCCTTTTCCACCACAGATTAGGCAGCTGTTGCGCCAGAGGTGAGCAACGGATTGCTCGCCTCGGCACGGTGCCGGTTTCGATCCCTAGATCTGGCCGGCGTTTGGGCCCTTTCAAGCCACGCGGCAAATGTATCACCACTGCACGCCGCGCGGCACTGGCAACTTATTAGGATTAATGCCATGAGCCGAATTGCTCTGAGTTGCGTTGATCGAGCACACAGGGAAGTCCTGACGCTCGAATTGGCGCTGTACCACGCCGCACGGGACTATCCCGGTGGCGCCGCTGCAATCGCCGCCACCACCGGCCGCAACCCCACCACTTTGCAACACAAGTTATCTCCCACCCATCCGAGCCACACGGTCAACGTCCAGGAGTTCGGCGAGATCCTGGAGCTGACAAAGGATCGGCGCATTCTTGATGCGGTGCATGCCCTTGTCGGCGACACGACCTGGCAGGAGCTGGCCGAGGCGTACACCAGCGATATGCCGGAGACCTTGACCACCGGTATCGCCGGTTATTTCCGGCAGGTGGCGGATCTGGCCGATACCTGGGCCAAGAGCATTGGTGATGGGGTGGTCAGTGATTCCGAGCTGGCCGAAATTCGCCTGCAGGTGTTTCGCGGTATTCAGGGGCTACTGGGGATGGTCAACCGCGCTGCATACGTGAACCAAATCACGCGGGGGGCTGAACATGGCTGACATCGCTGATTTTGCCAATGACCTGGTGCAAGAGCGTCTGGATCGAGCCCTTGCTGCGCGCAGGGCAAGTAAACCCGCCACGGCCGTGCATTCGTTCATGTTCTGCGAGGAATGCGAGGAGCCCATCCCATTGGCGCGCCGTGCTGCTATCCCAGGCTGCACTCAGTGCGTTGATTGCCAAAGCATCGACGAAGCAAGGAGGGCTCGCCATGCTCGATGAGGTACTCCGTCAATTTTCGGATTATGGTCTTGAGCCTGACCAGCCACTGCAGTTTGGCAAACTGACCCGCTGCAAAACTTCCCAGGACAAGGGCAAGGAAAAGAACGGTTGGTACGTGGTCCATGAACACCACACCGAGAAAAACGAGACGCTGATCTTCGGCAGCTTCGGTGATTGGCGTTCCGGCGAGACCCAAAAAATCAAGGTGAAGGCGGGGCGCATGAGTCCTGAAGAACGCGAAGTTATGCGCGCTCGACAGGAGGACGCCAAGCGCAAGGCTGCTGAAATTGCGGCCAACGCCTCACGTCGGGCGGCGAGTCGTGCTGCCGGTTTATTCATGCGCATGCCAGAGAAGGGCAAGAGCGACTATCTGGATCGCAAGCAGATCGTCGGCTTCAAGGTTCGTTATGCGCCGCGTACAGGTGCGGTGCTGGTCCCTATGTGCAGCGTCCGTGACCAGATTGTCGGCCTGCAGGTGATCTACCCCTGCAAGCAGGAAGACACCGGGCGCGACAAGGCCTACTGGCCCTATGGGATGTCGAAGGAAGGTGCCTTCCACCTGATTGGCCCCCACCCTGACCCCGGCGAGCCGGTGTTGATCTGTGAAGGCTATGCGACGGGCGCCAGCCTGCACATGGCGACTTCTATGCCGGTGGCTATTGCTTTCGACGCGGGCAATTTGCTCGCGGTCTCCAAGGCCATGCGCGAGCGCTTCCCTGGCTGCCCAGTGATTATCTGCCGTGACGACGACTGGAAAACCAAACGCCCCAACGGCGATCCCTGGAACCCCGGCGAAGAGAAGGCCAGCAACGCTGCACTGATCGTCGGTGGCCAAGTGGTTGCACCGATATTTTCTGGCGAGCGCGAGATTAAGTGGACCGACTTCAACGACCTGCATGTTGCAGAGGGATTGGAGGCTGTCCGCCGCCAGGTGTTGGCGGTGGTCAAGCCCCCGGCCGCAGGTGGTTGGAAGGATCAACTGGCTCGAACTGAAAGCGGGTCGTTGATCGCGCATATGCAAAACGTCGAACTGATCCTAGGTAATGACGAACGTTGGGCCGGCGTCATCGGTTATAGCGTGTTCAGCTCCAAAATCGTCAAGCTGCGGTCTGCGCCCTACGGCGGCGGTCCCGGCGATTGGGCGGATATCGATGACATGCGGGTGATGAAGTGGCTCGCGCAGCAATACAACCTGCGGGTCAAAGCATCCCATGTGATCGAGGCGGTGAGCGTCGTTGCCCATGACCATTCCTTCCACCCGGTACGCGAGTACCTGCGCAAGCTGGAATGGGACCGCGTCCCGCGCCTGGAAACCTGGCTGACTGATGTGTTGGGTGTCCAGGCCACGGAATACTCGGCCAAGGTCGGTAAGCGCTGGCCGATCTCGGCGGTCGCACGGGTGATGCGTCCTGGCTGCAAGGCCGACTCGGTAATGATCCTCGAAGGCGGGCAGGGCGAGGGTAAGTCCACCGCCATGGGCATCCTCGGTGGCGACTGGTTTATGGACACGCCCTTTGCCCTTGGAGACAAGGACAGCTTCCAGTCGATTCGCGGCAAGTGGATCGTCGAACTGGGGGAGCTGGACAGCTTCAACAAGGCAGAAAGTACCAAGGCCAAGCAGTTCTTCTCGGCCTCCATTGATACCTACCGTGAAAGCTACGGCCGCAGAACAAACGACGTGCCACGCCAGTGTGTGTTCGTGGGCACCACCAACCAAGAGGAATACCTCAAGGACGCCACCGGCAACCGTCGTTATTGGCCGGTGTACTGCAATAAGGTGGATCTGGAAAAGCTGCGTGAGATCCGCGACCAGCTATGGGCCGAGGCGCTGTTTTGCTACGAAGCTGGCGATATCTGGTGGGTAACCAAGGACGAAACCAAGATGTTCAGCGAAGCCCAGGACGAACGTTTTGTGGTGGATGAGTGGGAAGGGCCGATCCTGACCTGGATGGAAGAGTCGCAGATCGGGAAAACCGCCACCGGCAACGAGATCCTGACCCAGGCCCTAAAGCTGGACTTCGGCCATTGGGGTAAACCCGAACAGATGCGGGTCGGAGCGATCATGCACCGGCTGGGATGGCGGAAGAAGCGCATGCCAGCATTGGCAAAAAGCGGTGTGCGGCAGTGGGCTTATCAGAAGCCGTCGACCTGGGGGCGTGGGTCTGCATTGCAACAGACGGTGGAAGAGGAGCCTTGTTTTGATTAAGCGAATCGACGAGATGCTCAAGCTCTGGGCGCAGGATCTGCATTCGCCTGTGCCGGAAGACTCTGGCGGGCCGAGTGGCGGCAACATGATCGCCATGCTGATGGAGTGTAAGGGCGAGCTGATACGCGGCACGCGTGGAAGTCGGATCTTGTTGGATGAGTCGGCTGACATTGAGCTGATCGTCAACAAACACCTGCCAGCGAAGCTATCGGTGGTGGTGTGGGAGCACTACTGCAACCACGAGAGCTTCCTTTCACAGAAGTACACCCACTGTGGTTGCAGTCGCGATACCTACTACCAGCGCCTCCACGAAGCGCACCTGTACATCGCAGGCATGTTGTTGGGGAAAGTGGCATGAGCTTTGGCCCCACTGCGCGTGTTGCTGTCCTACTGTCCGGCCTTGTCCGACTGCCATTTAGTGCGGTTGGACAGTTGCAGGCCGCGCCGTTACTGGGCTGTCCTACCGTCCAACCTTTTACCCGTCCCACGCACACATGAGCGTAGCGGGCACGTATTCGCGCCCGTGGCGCGCATGCGTGCTTTTAAATTTCTCTCTATACGCAAGGAAAGAGTAAATAAGGTAGGACAGTAGGGCAGAGGCCCGTTTTTAGGCGCCTGTAGCTGTCCTACTTCGATCCAGAATAGTAGGACAGGTAAGACAGGGCACCAGAAGCGATAGCCGATTGAATGCGTTGTCCCTGCGTTGCACCTGCGTCATACCTGTATTGCACCCGTATTGCGCCATGGCATTAAAACTTGCTTGCTGCCACCGGAATCGACCTGTAAAAAGTACCCATCTTCGATAGGTGCGACCGCAAGCAGCGGCACTCACCACCACACTAAACCCGGCCCTCGCGCCGGGTTTTTGCGTTTATGGGGTAGGGCGATGACGAACGAACAGCAGGCGCTAATTGATATGCCGATCTGGATGGTGATCGTACTGTCCCTGGTCGGCGGGATCTCGGGCGAGGCATGGCGGGCCGACAAGGCAGGGGTGAGCGGTTGGTCATTGGTTCGCCGCTTGCTGCTCCGATCTGGTGCCTGCGTGGTCTGCGGGCTTTCCACGATGATGCTGCTCCACGCTTCGGGCATGTCTGTCCTGGCGGCGGGTAGCATCGGGTGTCTCACGGCGATGGCCGGCGCAGATGTCGCGATTGGCTTATACGAACGCTGGGCCGCCAAGCGGCTGGGTGTTTGCGAGGTAGTAACGCCAAAGGGTGAATCTGGGCAGTGAGCGGCCAGGCCAAGCCTTCCAGCCCCTACAACTACCGCTGGCAACAAGCCCGCGAAGGCTTCCTACGCAAGCACCCGCTGTGCGCTCGCTGCCAGCGTCAAAGGATCGTAGAGCCGGCCTGCATCGTCGACCACATCATCCCGCACCGTGGCGACATGACGCTGTTCTGGGATCGGTCCAATTGGCAGTCGCTCTGTGGTCCTTGCCACAACTCGTACAAGCAGCGCCTGGAGAAGTCGGGCCGCGAGATCGGGTGCGACCAGGGCGGCAAGCCGCTGGATCCAGGGCATCACTGGAACCGCTGAATTTGCACCAGAAACGCGCATTTTTAGGCTTCCCAGCGGGTAGGGGGGCGGAAAAGTTTTTTGCAAAAACACTCTAGACCGATCGCCCCTCTCTCTGTGCAAAGCCGCGAAAAATGGGAAGGGGGGGTATCAATAGGCGGGGGTAAATAACGGATTAACAGGAGGTTTGTATGGCTGGAAATGGAAACTCTGGAAGGCCAGCAAAGCCGGCTGTTTTGCATTTGCTGGACGGTAACAAAGGCAAAAAGGCTTTCGGCGCGTTGATGGATGATCTTACCTCTCCGTCTGTTCCTGTTCAGGCCCCGCCGATGCCTGACTGTTTGACCGACGACGCCGTTGCGGAATGGGAACGCCTGGTTTCTGACCTGATCCTGCTGGGGCTGATTTCCAAGCTGGACATGATGGCGCTGGCCACCTACTGCGAAGCGGTCGCCGACTGGAAGCGATTCCGCCGCCGCATCGCTGATGCCAACGCAAGCCAGGAGGGTGCCGCCGACAAAGGTGACATCCAGGTATTCAAAACCGGCGCCACGCAAATCTCCGTCTGGCGCCAGTTGGCGAATGATGCCGAGAAACGTGCAAACGCTGCGGGTGCAATGTTCGGGTTCTCGCCTATGGCGAGACGCAACCTGAAGGTGGCGCCTCCACAAGGTGACCTCTTCCCTAATGAACAACGAGACGCCGCCAACAAGTACTTCTCCTGAGGATGACCGCGTTACCGCGTTCGCCCGTGCGGTCAAGGCCAAGCAGATTGTCGCGGGGCCGGATGTACGCAACGCCGCCCGGCGACACCTGCGTGACCTGCGCACCGGCACCAAGCGTGGCCTGTATTGGGATCTGGAGGCGGCCAACCGCGCCATCGGCTTTTTTGAAGACGTGCTGTTCCTCAACGGCGGCGATTATGAGGGGCTGAATTTCATCCTCGCGCCGTGGCAAGCCTTCGTTGTGGGCAGCCTGTTCGGTTGGAAAACCGAAGACGGCTTTCGCCGGTTCCGTATTGCGTACATTGAAACGGGGAAGGGCAGCGGCAAATCACCCTTGGCGGCTGGCATCGGCCTGTACGGCCTAGTCGCGGACGGCGAAGCTCGCGCCGAGGTTTACGCCGCCGCCACGAAAAAGGATCAGGCCATGGTCCTGTTCCGCGATGCAGTGGCCATGGTCGATCTGTCCAAACACCTTGGCTCACGCCTGCACCAGTCTGGTACCGGCGACAAGGTGTGGAACCTGTACTACCCGAACACCCGGTCGTTCTTCAAACCGATCAGCGCCGACGACGGCCAGTCCGGACCGCGTCCGCACATGGCGCTGCTCGATGAGATCCACGAACACAAAACCGCCACTGTCGTGAACATGATGCGCGCCGGTACCAAGCACCGGAAGCAAGCGCTGATTGTGATGATCACCAACAGCGGCTCGGACAAGAACAGCGTTTGCTGGGAGCACCATGAGCTGGGCTCGCGGATCTGCGCCGGCAAAGAAGAAAACGACAGCTTCTTCGCCTTCATCTGCAGCCTGGACAAAGGTGATGACCCGTTCCTGAGCGAAGACTGCTGGGCCAAGGTCAACCCGAGCCTGGATTTCAAGCTGGAAGGGCAGGCCGATGGCATTCCCGGTCGCAAGTACTTGCGCGAGCAGGTCGCTGAAGCCCGTGGAATGCCATCGAAAGAGGCGGTGGTCCGGCGGCTCAACTTCTGCGAATGGACCCAGGCCACCACGGCTTGGATCTCGTGGGATGTCTGGAGTCAGGCCCAGGAGCGGGTGCCGATGTCCATGCTGCGCAACCGCACTTGCGTTGCCGGCCTCGACCTGGCCAGCACCACGGACCTGACTGCGTTCGTCATCCTGTTCTACCCGACGTATGAGGATCCGCACTGGCGATTGTTGCCGTATTTCTGGATCCCGGACTTTGAGTTGGATGAGCGTGAGAAGCGCGACAAGGTGCCGTACAAGGCCTGGATCAAGTCGCGGGATCTGGAAACCACACCCGGTCGGGCCATCAGCAAGCTGTTTGTGCTACGCCGCCTGGTAACCATCTGCGAGTACTTCGGTGTGCGCAAGATCGCTTATGACCGCTGGCGCATCGAGGACTTGAAACAGCTGATGGATGAACACGACATCGCGTTGCCGGAAATGGCGCCCTTCGGTCAGGGATACAAGGACATGGGCCCGGCCGTGGATGAGTTCGAGCGACGTCTGCTGGGCCTGGCCCAGACGAAAGCCACCACCATCGATCCTGATGTTGAGGATGCGGAGATCATCGCTGAAAGCACGGTCGAGACCCTACGTCACGATGGTAACCCGGTGATGACCTGGTGCGCCGGTAACGCCGTGGTCACCGCTGACCCGGCCAACAACCGCAAGGTCGACAAGGCCAAAGCCATTGGCCGAATCGACGGCATCGTCGGCGCCGTCATGTCGGTGGGCATCAGCAACTCGGTGTCGGCCAGCGACAGCGGCAAATCCATCTACGACCAAGGGGTTGGCATTTGAAACTTATCACCTGGGCCTCTTGGCTCGCCGGCTTACTGGGCTTTGGCCTATTGATCGCCGGCATCGCGCTGATCCATGTTCCTGCCGCGTTCATCGTTGCAGGCATTGGCTTGTTGGGCTGGGCGTACATCGCTGATAGAGCAGCCGCCTCCATGAGCCGTAAACCCTCGCCAGGAGGTGGCTGATCATGTTCTTCAGCAACCTGCGTGGCGCTGACCAAGGTCTGGTTACCAATGACGGTACCGGCCTGTGGAGCAGCATGATCGGTCGGAGCAGGTCGGCCGCCGGGGTCAAGGTCACGCCGGACAGCGCCTTGGCAATCACGGTCTTGCAAAACTGCGTCACGCTGCTGGCGGAGAGCGTGGCCCAACTGCCTCTTGAGATGTACCGCCGCCTGGGCGATGGCAAGCGCGAGTCAGCGTCAGATCACCCGCTGTATGACGTGTTGCGGTACCAGCCGAACCCCTGGCAGACGCCATATGAGTATCGCGAGTGCAGTCAGCTCGCATGCGCCCTGCGTGGGAACGCCTACAGCTTCATCGAGCGTCACGACGATGGATCGGTTAAGGCGCTGTATCCGATGCACAACGACAAGGTGACGGTGCTCAAAGGCCCGGATCTGCTGCCGTATTACCGCGTGGGTGGTCATGACCCGTTGCCCATGCGCCTGGTGCATCACGTGCGCTGGCACACGAAAAACCATTACACCGGCATGTCGCCCATTGAGTTACACGCCGATGCGGTGGGTCTGGCACAGGCCGTCCGGCATTACGCGAGCAAGTCATTTGCCAACGGCACGGCGGTCAGCGGCGTGATCGAACGACCGAAAGAGTCGGTGGCGATCAAGGACGAAAGCAGCATCCAACGCATCGTTGACCAGTGGGGCGAGAAGTTCTCCGGCGTCGACAACGCTAAAAAGGTCGCGATGCTCCAAGAGGGTATGACCTTTAAGCCGCTGTCGATGAGCAACGTCGATGCCGAGCTACTGGGCATTCTCAAGATTACCGGCACCGACCTGGCCAGGATCTACAAGATCCCGCCGCACATGATTAACGACCTGGAAAAGGCCAGCTACAACAGCCTGGAACAGCTGCTGATCCAATACGTGATCTTCGCCCTGATGCCCTGGGTCAAGCGCCACGAAGAAGCAATGATGCGGGACTTCCTGCTGCCAGGGGAGCGCCGCCAATACTTCATCGAGTTCAACCTTTCCGGGTTGCTGCGCGGCGACCAGAAGAGTCGCTACGACTCCTACGCCGTTGGCCGTCAGTGGGGCTGGCTGTCAATCAACGACATCCGCCGGCTGGAGAACATGCCGCCTGTGGCCAATGGCGATATTTACCTGCAGCCGCTGAACATGACCGACGTCGCCAATGAGCTGCCCAATATGCACAACCCCAACGTCCGCGCCCAGCTGGAGCAGCAGCGCGACGACATCGTGAGGATGCTTGCCGCATGAAACGACACCTCAGGGCTGCCAGCCTGCTGTTCAATCAGCCGCTGCTAGTCACCCCGGACATGCTCGACTTGGGCATGCGCTGGGCCAACAACACCATGAGCCTGAACATCGTCAATCTGGATATGGGCGCACTGTCGGGCATGTCTGCCGAACCCAAGCTGTTCTATGACGATGATGACTACGAACGCCGAGTGATTGAGCGGGAAGAGCAACGCCGGGCGGCCATTGGGCAAACCGGTGTCGAAGTGATTCCCGTCTCTGGCGTACTGGTCAGTCGCGGCAGCCACCTGGCTGCTTGTGAAACCATGACCAGCTACGAAGATTTGCGGCGAATGATCAACACAGCGGTGGCCGATCCGATGGTCGAGCATATCGTGCTCGATATCGACAGCCCGGGCGGCAGCGCGGTCGGAGCCTTTGAGTTGGCCGCCGATATCCGTGCGGCCACTCAGATCAAGCCCATCACCGGCCTGGTCAACTTCATGGCTTACTCCGGCGGCTATCTGTTGGCGGCGGCCTGTACGGAAGTGGTGGTTAGCCTGACATCGGGTGTCGGTTCCATTGGCGTGATCGCCAGTCACATGGACCGTTCCCGCATGTTGGAAGGGGCGGGTGTGAAAGTGACCACTGTGTATGCAGGGGCTCATAAGAATGACATGAGCCCCGATGAGCCGCTCACCGACCAGTCGCTGCAGGTACTCAACACGTTGGTGCAGGAGAGCTATCAGCTCTTTACCAGCCATGTTGCCGAGTATCGCAACCGTGATGTGGCCGACATCATCGCCACCGAAGCGGCCTGCTACCGAGGCCCGGCGGCACTCGCTGCTGGTCTTGCGGATCGCTTGCAAACACCGCAGCTCACCGTTGACAACCTGTCCCGCGCCGTCGCGGCCAGCCGCAGCCAACGCCAGAGCAGCGTGCAGGCCCGCCAACGCATCAGCGTCCAGGCCGCCGCCATGAACATCCAGGCGCAGCTCTAACACCGACACACTCTGACCGCGTTCGCGGCAGTGATACCGACCGCCCTAGTGGCGGTTTTTTAATGCCCAGGAGGCAGCATGTCCTTAGTAACCCAACTGCGTAGCGAACGCGCCCAGCTCAATGGACAGATCCAGGCCCTGGCCCAGATCGAGGCCGGTGGAGGCTCTCTCACCGCCGAGCAGCTCGGCCAATTCACTCAGCTCAGTGCTGACTTCAACAGCCTCGGTGACAAGATCGCCCGGGCCGAATCCGCCGAGCGTGCGGCGGCCAGTGCGGCAGTAGAGGTTGATGTCAGTGCCCAGGGTATTACCGGCCCACCCAAAACCCATATCAGCGGCCCACATGCCGCCAAGCCGGTGCTCGGCGCTAACATGGCGCAGATGGTTCGCGTACTGGCAGCCACCCGTGGCGACCAACATGCGGCAGCCAAGATGGCCCACGACGCAGGGATGAACCCGGAAATTGCCATGGCCCTCAGCACCGTCACTCCAGGGGCTGGTGGGGTGTTGGTGCCCCAGGGCTTCTCCTCGGAGGTCATCGAGCTGTTGCGACCCAAATCGGTGGTGCGCAACCTCGGCGCTGTGTCGCTGCCGCTGCACAACGGCAACCTGACCATTCCCCGTATCAAGGGCGGGGCGGTGGTGGGCTACATTGGCGGCGAAGATGACATGCTGACTACCGGTATGCAGTTCGACGATTTGAAACTGTCGTCGAAAAAACTCGCTGCCCTGGTGCCGATCAGCAATGACCTGCTCAGTTACTCCGGGGTCAACCCGAACGTAGACCGCATGGTGGTCAACGACCTGACCAGCTCTGTTGCCACTGCCGAGGACTTGTCGTTCATCCGTGGGGCGGGCACCGGCAACCTGCCGAAGGGCCTGCGTTTCTGGGCCCCGGCGTTCAACGTGTTTGCGGCGCCGGCCGAGATGACCTTGGCGGCGGTTGAGTTCGCATTGTCCGCGCTGATCCTGCGTTTGGAGAATGCCAACTCCAACATGATCGCCCCGGGTTTCATCATGGCCCCACGCACCAAGCGCTGGTTGGCTGCACTGCGCGACGGTAACGGCGCCAAGGCGTATCCCGAACTGGACCTGAACATGCTCAAGAGCTTTCCGGTCGGCACCACCACTCAGGTGCCTATCAACCTGGGTACTGATGGTGATGAGTCGGAGATCCACTTTGCGGACTTCGGCGATTGCTTCATCGGTGAAGACGACGCCATGGTCATCGACTTCAGCAAGGAAGCTACCTACAAGGACTCCAGCGGCAACATGGTCAGCGCGTTCCAGCGCGACCAAACGCTGGTGCGTGTTATCGCCAAGCATGACTTCGGGCCGCGCCACGTCGAGTCGGTGGCGGTGATGACCGGCGTTAAGTGGGGCGCCACGCTCTAACACACCTTGGCCCGGGGAGCCGGGCCAATCCTTCATTGTTGTTTAGAGGTTTACTCCCCATGACCAAAGCAATCGTTGCTCTGATAATTGTCCTGTTCACGAAAAACTGGCGGGCTTACGCCGCTGGCGAAACCGCTGGTTTTGACCAGGCAACAGCCGAATCGTTGATTGAGGGCGGATACGCGGTCGAGTACGACGCCGATGCGCAGGTCAATGCGAAAAAGACCAGGCCCGTCGCTCCTGCATCGAAGCCACCGGCTGCAAAAACAAAGAAACAGACCAAGGCCCCCGAGGTGGCCAAGTCTTCAGTGGTGGATCCCGAAACCCCTCCCGCAGACGATACTGATCTGCCCGAAGATGAAGATAATCAGCCGCCTGCGGATGACGCGCAGCAGGATGAGCCTGAAGAAGAGAAACCCTAACCATGTCCGTGCTGCTCGCCCATACGGGCCCCGAGCCCCTGACTTACGAGGACGTTGTGATCCAGTGCCACCTCGACCCTGATGATGAGGACACGGCCGAGCGCGATCTGATCGAGCGAATAATCATCCCGGCGGCACGCGGGCTGGTCGAGCGGACCACGGGTGCGGCGATCCGCAAGGGGCGGTACCGCGATCACTTGCCGGTGATTCCTGCCAGCAACGTGTTTGCAATCACGACGGGCCAGGCTTATGAGCTGGAAAGCGTCGTCTTGGGCGTTACGCCGGGGGCGCCGGCGCTGGATGGTGCGCTCTGCTACCTGGTCAACATCGGCAAGGAATCGCTGCTCTACACCCAGCAAGGTCAACCGTGGCGCGATGTGGCGGGTAGTAGCCCCCAAGGGATGATGGTCACCTATCTTGCTGGCATCGATATCGACCAGCACCCCTCGGTACGTCATTACCTGTTGCTGGCCGCTGCTTGGGCTTATCGGCACCGTGAGCTGCTGTCCATTGGGCAGACGCTCCACGAATTGCCGGAACGTTATCTGCTGACACTGGTGGATGGCATCACCGTTCCGCCGAGGATCTGACATGGCGATTCGTGAACCGGGTGCCGGTGAGTTGAACCGGCGGGTGAGGGTGCGGCGCCGCGCGGATCTGCCGGCCGCTGATATGGGGCTCGACTCTGTGTTCTCCGAACGCAAGGTACGCTGGGCCAGGATCGAGCCGGTCGGCACAGCGGTTTATGCCGAGGGCGTCCAGACCGACAACAAGCTCACGCACCGCATCACCTTGCGGTTCCTGAAGGGCGTCACCGATGCCCATGAAGTGGTGCATGGAGGCACCATCTACCGGGTCAAGCGCAGTGCTGACATGAACGGTACCCACCGTTTCACCATGCTGGAAGTTGAGGAACAGGGTGAATCCCTGGCGGGAGACAGCATCTATGGCTAACTCAGTGGGAGTGGACGGATACATTCACATCGAGGGCTTCGAGAAGTTCGAACGCGAAGCCTTCGACAAGAAGAAGATCCGCGCCGCGATGCGCAAGGTCGGCAAGCTGGTACGGCAGAAAGCCCAGATGAACGTCGGTCTGGCTCGTGGACAAGACAGTTACCCGGTCAATCGAAGTGGAGCTCTACAGGACTCCATCAACTTCAAGCTTTCCCGTTCTGGCTTTCTGGTGAAGGTCGCGCCGTACTTGACCTCCGCCATGGGTAAGGAGTTTTACCCCGCCTATCTGCATTACGGGGTCAGGCATGGCAATGCCCTGAAACCATTAGCTGCGGGCGCGGGGCGAGGCAAGAGCAATCGCCGCGCGCGCGGGGAGCGGGCCAAGCATGTGGCGGTTCGCAAGGCCAATGGATGGCGGATTGAACCTCGGGCGAATTACATGAGCGATGCGCTGCAGGACGCTGGCTCGGATGTGCGGGCGATTCTGTCCAGGGCATTTGCTGATGCGCTTGGATAGAAGGTTCTTACCCACTCAAAAACTCGCCTTGGCGAGTTTTTTTATTCTTGGATTTTGCCGATGAAGGTCACCCCGATAGTTGCGCACTTGCGCGAGTACTGCCCCAGCTTCGCCCAGCGCGTGGCGGGCGGGATTGATTTTGAGGCCGTTGCTGCGAGTGCAAAACTGAGTCGGCCTTCAGCTTATGTGATTCCAATCGGAGACAAGGCCGGGACCAACGATATCCAAACTGGTGTGCGGCAGGATATCAGCGACAAGTTCGATGTGGTGCTGGTCCTCGACACTCAGGATGAGCGCGGCCAGGAAGCTGCGGACCTGGTGCATGTGTTTCGCGCGGAACTGTGGCGGGCGCTGATCGGCTGGAAACCCGGGCCTGAATACGACCTGATCGAGTACGAAGGTGGCGAACTGATCTCAATCAACCGCAATCGCACCATCTACCGCTTCACCTTCGCCTCGGACTTCCAGTTGGGGCGTAACAACTCCGATCAGCCCGCCGAGACCTGGCACGAGTACGAGCTTGACGGCTTACCGCCGTTCACCGGCATGACCATCAACATGGATTGCATCGACCCGGCAGACCCCAACTTGCAATCCCCCGGCCCCGATGGGCGTATCGAAGTGAAGTTCTCAGGAGATGTAACACCATGACCAAACGCATCACCGTGGTGCCGGCTGCTGGCCGGGCCGTACCTGATCCTGAGGCGGGCGACCTGTTGCCGGCTGCGGGGCGGGAAGTTCCAGACAACGCCTGGTGGCGCCGCCGTCTGGCGGATGGCGACGTGACAACCAAGGCCGCGAAAGTGGCGAAACAAGAGGGGGCAAAATAATGTCCATCGGATTCAGCAATATCCCGGCCGATCTACGCGTGCCGCTGTTCTATGCGGAGATGGACAACTCGGCGGCCAACAGTGCGTCGTCGACCATGCGTCGACTGATTGTTGGCCAGGTCAATGACGCAGCTGACAGTACCGATATTGGCTCCCTGGTGCTGGTATCCAGCGTGGCCTTGGCCAAGACCATCGGCGGTCAGGGCTCGATGCTGGCCTCAATGTATGAGGCCTGGCGCAAGGTCGATCCTGTGGGTGAGGTCTGGTGCTTGCCGTTGCAGAGTGCCGAAGGCGCAGCAGCCAAGGCCACCGTGACATTGAGCGGCGCTGCCACAGAGGCCGGTTTGCTCACCCTGTATGTCGCTGGCGTTCGGGTCCAGACAACTATTACCAGTGCCGCGACCGCCGCGCTGGCGGCCGCTGCGCTGGCTGTACGGATCAACGCGACCCCAGACCTACCGGTGACTGCCGCAGCGGCCGAGGCGGTTGTCACCCTTACCTGCAAATGGAAGGGCGAGAGCGGCAACGACATCAGCTTGCAGCTCAATCGCTTGGGCAAAACCAATGGTGAAGTAGTGCCAGCCGGTCTCACTGCTGTGGTTGCCCCCATGAGCGCTGGTGCAGGTTCTCCCGATCAGATGGCAGCGCTTGCTGCTCTGGGCGACGAGCCTTTCGAATTCATCTGCATGCCCTGGTCCGACACCACCAGCCTCAACGCCTGGAGGGCAGCGATGGACGACAGCGTGGGCCGCTGGAGCTGGGCCAAGCAGTTGTTCGGCCACGTCTACAATGCCAAGCGTGGCACCCTCGGTACGCTGGTGGCGGCGGGCCAGGTGCGCAATGACCAGCACATGACCATCCAGGCCATGGAAGCGGGTGTGCCGCAACCGTTCTGGGTACAGGCCGCCTCGTTGGCGGCCCGCACGGCGGTGTTTATCTCAGCAGACCCCAGTCGCCCGACCCAGAGCGGCAGTATGCCCGGCCTGGATCCGGCGCCTGCCAGTGAGCGTTTCACCCTGACCGAGCGGCAATCGTTGCTCAGTTACGGCATGGCAACAGCGTACTTTGAGGGCGGTTACGTTCGCATCCAGCGGTCGATCACCACCTACCAGAAGAACGCCTATGGGCAGCCGGACAACTCCTATCTGGACAGCGAGACGATGCATCAGTCGGCGTTCATCATTCGCCGGCTCCAAGGTGTGATCACCAGCAAGTACGGCCGCCACAAGCTGGCGAACGATGGCACCCGCTTCGGTGCAGGGGCTCCGATCGTGACGCCGAGCACTATCCGCGGCGAACTGATTGCCCAGTACGCCAAGTTGGAGCTGGAAGGGCATGTGGAGAATTCCGAGTTGTTCGCCCAGCACCTGATTGTCGAGCGTGATGGCAATGACCCTAGCCGGGTCAACGTGCTGTTTCCGCCGGACTATATCAACGGCTTGCGTGTCTTCGCGCTGCTCAACCAGTTCCGCCTGCAGTACGACGCTGCGGCGTAACGCTGCCCCTGAACACCAGGCCCGCCGAGCGCGGGCATTTTTATGCGCGGAGATAAACCATGGGACAAAAAGTAGCGGGTACCGCCTACGTCAAAGTAGACGGCTCCCAGTTGACTATCAACGGCGGCGCCGAGGCGCCGCTGATGGAGGTCAAGCGTGAGACGGTGGTGCCAGGGTTCTTCAAGGAAGAAGACGTGGCGCCTTGGGTCAAGTTCACGGCGGTGCACACGTCGGACCTGGACATCAAGAAACTGGTCAATGGCACGGATATGACGGTGACCGTTGAGTTCAAGAACGGCAAGGTCTACGTGCTGGCCGGTGCCTACCTGGTGGACGAGCCCAGCTCCAAGGGCGACGACGGCAGCATTGAGCTGCAATTCGATGGGATCAAGGGGACATGGCAATGAGTGAAGCGATCAAGCTGAGTGGGCCGATTGATGCCCATGGTGAGCAATTGAGCGAATTGACCCTGCGGCGGCCGACGGTGCAGGAGGTACGGGCGATCAAGGCCATGCCGTACAAAGTCGGGAAGGATGAAGAGGTGACGCTAGACACGGATGTTGCAGCCAAGTACATCGCCGTTTGCGCGGGCATTCCACCTTCCTCAGTCAACCAGCTGGACCTCGCTGACTTCAATACCCTGTGTTGGGAAGTGGCCGGTTTTTTCATGACGTCGGCGTCACCTCAGCCGAAGATCTGATTGCCGTCAGTTACGACCTAGCCTGGTACTGGAGGGTCGACCCTGAAGTGATGATGTCCAGATCGTTGGACCTCATCATCGAGTCGCAGGATCAGGCGCTGCGAATCAATGCACACCGGCAGGAACCATAATGGCGGACAAATTTCAGCTCAAGGCGTTAATTACCGGCGTCGACAAGTTGTCGCCAAAATTAGCCGGCATCCAGAAGAATGTTGGTTCGTTCAGGAAAAATCTCGAAAAGACGGGTCTTGGGAAAATCGGTATCAAGGATCTGGTGACCGGCGGAGCTATGGCTGCCCCATTCGCGGTCGGTATCAAATCGGCGGTTGCCTTTGAGTCCGAGATGGCCAACGTCAACAAGGTCGTCGACTTCAACACCCCAGAGCAATTCAAACAGATGGGGGAGGACATCACCCGCATGTCCGAAGTGCTGCCCATGGCGGCGGGTGATATCGCCAAGATTGTCGCCGCTGGTGGCCAGGCGGGTTTCGCGCAAAATGAGCTGCTGGGTTTCGCTGAAGCAGCGGTCAAAATGGGCGTTGCCTTTGACCAGACCGCCGATCAAAGCGGCGACATGATGGCCACCTGGCGCACGTCTTTCAAAA
Organism: Pseudomonas sp. DD1; assembly: GCF_044510355.1. Classification (NCBI taxonomy): domain Bacteria; kingdom Pseudomonadati; phylum Pseudomonadota; class Gammaproteobacteria; order Pseudomonadales; family Pseudomonadaceae; genus Pseudomonas; species Pseudomonas sp. DD1. The sequence goes on from NZ_MSAJ01000002.1 coordinate 100,713, forward strand.
TGACTCAGGGCGATGTGATCGGCCTTGCCGATCGCATCAACTATTTGGGCAACACTGGCCCGGCGAACACCAAGAAAATCTCCGACATTGTCACCCGGATCGGCCCGCTGGGTGAGGTCGCCGGCCTCGCTTCGGGGCAGATCGCGGCGTTGGGCGCGACGATGGCTGGTGTGGGTGTGGAACAGGAAGTGGCGGCCACCGGCATCAAGAACTTTATGTTGGCGATGACCAAAGGCTCTTCGGCCACCAAGGCTCAGTCGCAGGCGTTCAAGGCGATCCGCCTGGACTCCAAAGAAGTCGCCAAGTCGATGCAGACAGATGCGCAAGGCACGATCCTGAACATCCTTGAGCGGATCGGCAAGGTTGACGCAGCATCGCGGGTGGGGTTGTTAACGCAACTGTTCGGGTCGGAGTCGGTGACCTCGATTGCCTCGCTGCTCACCAACCTCGACTTGCTCAAGGGCAACTTGAACAAGGTAGGTGATGCATCCCTGTATGCGGGCTCAATGGAGAAAGAGTATGCGGCCCGTGCAGCTACCACCGAAAACAACCTGGGGCTGTTGCGCAATGCAACCAGCAACGTGTCCAAGGCCATTGGTAATGCTCTGTTGCCTGCGGTCAACGCGGTGGTGGATGTGGTGCGGCCTATGGTGGTGCAGTTTGGCAAGCTGATCGAAGCCAATCCGGATGTGGTCCGTGGTGTGGCGGCAGCGGGTATTGCGTTTACGGCGCTGCGCCTTGGCATCGTTACGACCATCGTCGCCACCAAGCTCTTGTCGTTTGCGATGAAGGCCAATCCAATTGGCATTGCCGCTACGGCGATCGCTTTTGCTGCAGGGTTGATCGTTACGAACTGGTCAACCCTTGCCCCATACTTTACTGCCATGTGGGCCAAGATCCGTGGCCCCACCCTGGCGGTCTGGGAGCTGGTCAAGGCCTTTGCCGCGTACACGCCCATAGGCTTGATCATCGCCAACTGGGGGCCCCTCACGGAGTTCTTCAAAGCGCTGTGGGGTGTTGTTGTGGCGCTCTCGACGCCGGTGATGGACTTCCTAAAAGTGATGTTTGATTGGTCGCCGCTGGGGCTCATCGTCAAGAACTGGGAGCCTATCAGCGCTTGGTTCAAGAGCCTCTGGGATGAGCTTCGGCCCATCATCGAGCCGATGATGAAGTTCTTCGGTGGTGGCGAGGGCGGTGATGGCCTGATCAAAACCGCCACGGCAAAGGCGAATGACTTCGCCGAAGCGCAGCGGATCCGCAACGCAGGTGAGGGCGGTGGTACTGGAGAGTTTCTCAAGGCCAATGCCGCGCAGGTCGTCCGGAATCAACAGGCGTTTCGCAACGTCACGCAGGGCGGTGCTGATGTGTCGCAGTTGCTCCGTCGGCCCGACCAGTCGCCGTCGGTCAACCTGTTGGCGGCCAGCAACTCCGGCTCTTTGCTGACTCGACCTGGAACACTGGCTGCGCCCGGCAGCGTCCCGCAGCAAGCAGCCCAAAACAATCGCGCTCAACTCAGTGGTGAGATGAACATCCGCTTCACCGACGCGCCGCCCGGGTTACGGGTGGATCCACCGAAAACCAATCAGCCCGGACTGAGCGTCAAGCCCAGCGTGGGCTATCGCACACTGGGCTCTGGAGGAACGCAGTGACAAAGACCTGGCGCGATGACTTGTTGCCTGCATCTTTCAGGGGAATCAAATTCCTGATCGAGCAGGCAACGGTCCCGGTTGGCCGCAAAGGCCAGTTACACGAATACCCCCAGCGCGATGAGCCGTTTTTCGAATCGCTGGGTAAGCAATCCCAGGTGCACAAGGTCAGCGCGTTCGTCATCGGCGACGACTGTTTTGAGCGCCGTGACAAGCTGCTGGAAGCGCTGGAGAAGGAAGGCCCCGGCGAGTTGGTCCACCCCTGGCTGGGCCGGATGCAGGTCGATGTGGGCGAGTGTGACCTTTCCCATAGCCGGCCCGAAGGCGGCATGGCGCGGTTGGAGCTAACGTTCTACCCCAGCAAGCCGCGCAAGTTTCCCACGGGCACCGCGAACACCCAGCAGCAGGTGGTCAAGTCGTCGGAGACGCTGCTGCAATCGGCGCTACGCCGTTACAAGGCGGCGATGGCGCTGGTGGACAAGGCGCGGATCAACATGATCGGCCTGCGCAATGGATTGTCGAATGTCTACGCGATCATCCAGCGGCAATTCACGCCGTTCCTGGGGCTTTTCACCAACCTCAGCGGGTTCATCCAGTCGCTGGTGAACTCTCCATCGGCGTTGAGTGCGTTGTTTTCCAGCTACTTCAGCGACTTCTCCACGTCGGGGCTGTTCCGCACTGGTGTCAGTCGCTCCAGCAGCTCCAGCGGGCAGGGCACGAGTGTTACCGGCACGGTGTCGGCACCAAGTTACCGCAGCTCGGTTGCGGTGGCTTCTCAGCACGCTGAGGCAGTGACCAGTATCAATACAGTCCCACCGGCCGGCGGTGCTGACACCACCGCCGCAGCCCAGGCGGTGGCCGATCTGGTACAGGACGCGCTGCTGGTGCAGGTGGCCTTGATCATCAGCGAAATGCCAGTGGCCACCCAGCCGGTGACGGTGGAGTCCACGCCGTCGATTGACCATCAGGCGGTGCAGCCGGTCGAGCGGCCCGAAGTGCCGGTGGCTGATGACGTGATCGAGCTGCGTGACGCCCTGAGTGAGGCCATCTGGGAAGCCTCCCTCAAGGCAGATCCGGAGCACTACCAGGCGCTCAACACGCTGCGCCAGGCTCTGGTCAAGCACCTGACCGCCGTAGCGGCCTCGGGCGTACGGCTGGTGGATATCACGCCGGCTGAAACCTTGCCGGCCCTGGTGCTGGCCTACCGGCGCTTCGGTGACGCCACGCGCGCCGGTGAGGTGGTCCAGCGCAATCGCATTCAACACCCAGGCTTTGTGCCGGCGGTACCGCTGAAAATCGCTCAGGAGTAACCCATGCTTGATACCGTGAATGCCGTCAGCCTGACCGTTGACGGCCTGGATTATGGCGGCTGGAAATCGGTATCGATATCGGCGGGCCTGGAACGTCAGGCCCGTGACTTCAATCTGTCGATCACCTGGCGTTGGCCAGGGCAGGCGGTTTCGGTCCCCATCCGTCAGGGCGCCAAATGCATGGTGCGTATTGGTGGGGATTTGATTCTGACCGGCTGGGTGTTCGCCACGCCGATCAGCTACGACGACAAACAAATTACTCTGTCGATCTCCGGCCGGTCCTTGACCGCTGACCTGGTTGACTGCGCGGCCGTGAACAAGCCTGGGCAGTGGAAGAATCAAGGCGTCCTCACCATCGTCAAGGCCCTGGCGGCGCCCTACGGGCTGGCCGTGCGCAGCGAGATAGCCGAAACCGGCAAGCTCTCGGATCACACCATCGAGCCGGGTGAGACCGCGTTTGAATCCATCGACCGGCTGTTGACTCTGTTTCGGGTGTTCTCCACCGATGATGCCAAGGGCATGGTGGTGTTGGCCAAGCCTGGAAGTGAGGGCAGGGCAGTGGACGCCCTGGAGATGGGCAAAAACGTACTGAAGGCCAATGCAGAATTGGACTTCTCCACGGTGTTTTCCGAATACCGGGTGCTGGGTCAGCGCAGCGGTACCGACGACGAATTCGGTGAACAGGCCGCCGAGGTGACGGCAACGGTCACAGATGATCGCACCACACGCAAGCGCGTGCTGGTCATCCATGAAAGTGGGCAAATGACCTCGGCCCTGGCCCAGAGCCGGGCCAACTGGGAGCGTGGCCAGCGGATGGGCAAGGCGCTGGGCACCACATACACGGTGCAGGGTTGGCGGCAATCGAACGGTGCATTGTGGCGTCACAACATGCTGGTGCGTGTCGTCGATCCGGTGATCGGCTTCGACCGCGACATGCTGATCGCCGAGGTGACTTACTCCCTGGGCCCCGAAGGCACGATCACCACCATGCTGGTGGGCCCGCCGGATGGGTTTGAGCCCGAACCTCATGACCCGCACAAAGGCAGAAAACTCAAGAAGGGCGGCAAGGCCGACAACTTCGAATACCTGCTGCCTGCTGATTGGAAACCCACCGAATGAGCCTACTCAACCGAATGCTGGTGCGCGGCACCGTGGTGCTGGTGGACTCAGCCAGAAAGCTGCAAGCCCTGCAGATGCGCCTCACTGCTGGTGAGGTCAAGGACGGCCTGGAACATTTTGAGCCTTATGGCTTCACCAGCAACCCGCTAGCGGGTGCCGAGGGGATCGCCGCGTTCATCGGCGGTGACCGCTCCCACGGCGTGCTGCTGGTGGTGGCGGATCGCCGGTACCGGATACAGGGAATGAAGCCGGGGGAGGTGGCCATCTACACCGACGAAGGCGCCAAGGTGCATCTGAAGCGCGGGCGCATCATCGACATCGAGGCGGACGTCATCAACTTCAAGGCCGGTACTGCGGTGAACTTTGACACGCCGGCCATCACCCAGACCGGCACGATCACCTCAGATGGCGATCAGGTGGCCGGTGGTGTAAGCCAGATTAATCACCCGCATGGCGGTGTGCTTCGTGGCGGTGATCAGTCAGGGTCTCCGATAGGGGGTGGCGGATGATCGTCGAACCCAGTCTGGAGGCTTCACTGATTCGCGCCGTGGTCATCAGCCTGTTCACCTGGCGCCGCGCCGCGACCGATGACCCGGTAGACGACGATGAGCGCTTCGGCTGGTGGGGCGACAGCTATCCCACCATCGCCGATGACCGTATCGGCTCGCGGCTCTGGCTACTGCGGCGAGTCAAGCTCACGACGGACACTCAACGTGATGCCGAATTCTACGCACGGGAAGCGCTGCAATGGCTGCTCGATGATCAGCAGGTGCTGGAGGTCGACGTGCTCAGTGAGCGGGCTGACAGTCACCGGCTCAATCTTCGGGTGACCCTTACCGTACCCAGCGGCGCCCGTCTGCAAATCAACTCAAGCCAACTGTGGCAGGTGATCTATGCCGTTTGATACTCCTTCACTCCCGGTGCTGGTCAACCGTACCCAGAGTGACTTGGCCGGGGACGCTTTACGGCGATCTGATGCCCAGGTGCTGGCCCGTGCGGTGAGCGGTACCGCCTATGGGCTGTATGGGTACCTGGCCTGGATTGCCGACCAGATCCTGCCCGATACCGCTGACGAAGTAACCCTGGAGCGGATGGCGGATCTACGCCTGAAACAGCCACGCAAAGCAGCACAACCTGCCGAAGGCTACGTCAGCTTCACCGCAGCCGCTAACGCTGTGATGGATGTTGGCACCGTGTTGCAGTCCAGAGACGGGCGCAGCTACAAGGTGACCGCTGGCAAGAACACCGTGGCGGGTATCAACACGATCCCTGTCGAGGCAGTTGATGCCGGTGTGATGGGTAATGCTGATCCGGGGTTGGTCCTGACCCTGGTCCAGCCCGTAGAGGGTGTTGCCGAGACCTTCACGGTCTTGGCGCCGGGCCTGGTTGGCGGCATTGCTCAGGAAGGCATTGAGCTTTTACGGGAGCGGGTTTCGCGCTCCTACCGCGTTATTCCCCACGGCGGCAACAATGATGACTACGAAACCTGGGCGCTGGAATGTCCAGGGGTCACACGGGCCTGGTGTCGTCGCAAGTACATGGGCCCAGGAACGGTCGCCGTGTTTTTCATGCGTGACGGCGACATCAACCCGATCCCTGATGCAGCTCAACTGGCTGACGTGCTGGACTACATCGAGCAGGTACGGCCGGTGACGGCGGAACTGTACGTGCTCGCTCCCATTCCAGTGCCTGTGACGTACCGCATTCGCTTGTTGCCGGATACTGCGGCGGCACGCGCAGCCGTCGAAGCCCAGCTAATTGACTTGCACAGGCGGGAGGCTGGCCTGGGCGATGGTCTGTTGTTGACTCATATTGCCGAGGCCATCAGCGGCTCAACCGGCGAGAGGGATCACAAGCTGATCGCGCCGGCCGCTGATGTTCCGGCGGCCACCAACCAGCTACTGATTTTCGGAGGCTGCGTATGGCTGGACTGAGAGACGCTGCGCAATACCGTGCGCAATTGCATGCGTTGCTACCCGCCGGTCCCGCGTGGGATCCCTCGTTGGTACCTGAGCTGGAAACCATCCTGTCGGGAGTATCCCTCGAACTGGCCCGCATCGATGCCCGTGCTTTCGACCTGATCAACGAGATGGACCCGGCGAGCGTTAGCGAGTTGGTACCAGATTGGGAGCAGGTAATGAACTTGCCTGATCCATGCCTGGGTGAAAGCCCGGCGTTTGAGGACCGCCGGTTGGCAGTACGCCAACGGCTGGTGGCGGTGGGTGGCCAGAGTCGCGCCTACTTCATCGAAATCGCCATTCAACAGGGCTATCCCTCGGCCGGTATTACCGAGCGCCGGGCGCCACGTTTTGGGCGTTCGCGGTTCGGATCGGCGCATTTTGGAACCTGGGCCGCGCAATTCATGTGGACGCTCAACTCTGGGCCTCGCCGGCGGCTCGGTCGTCGTTTCGGTGCCAGCTTCTGGGGCGAGCGTTTCGGTACCAACCCGAGCGGTGCGCTTGAGTGCGTCATCCGCCGGAGCGCTCCTGCACACACACTGGAATTTATCAATTACGGGGATATCGAATAGTGGACTTTCCTAAAAGCGTGCCCAACGTGGGGCTGGTCAATGGCCAGTTTGTCGATGAAAACACAGGAACAGGGCAGCCCGGCTCGCTCATCCCTGCGGTCTGGGGAAACGCGGTAACGAATGAAATTTTGAACGTACTGTCGGCGGCTCAGGTTGTTCCTGTTGAGTTGAAGCACAACCAACTCTCAGAAGCGATCTCTCGCATCGTTGCGGGTAACGCCTACAGCAAAGATGAAACCAACGAGCTTTTGGGGCAACGGGTCGCTTCTGATGGGATTTTGGCGGCGGGTCTTATTAATGGGAGTCTCCAGCAACCATATTTCAGGTCACTTGCTGGGGGAGCGATAGTGCCCTTGGCTCGTACGGATCACTCGCATTCTTTCGCAGACATCAAAAACAAACCCACAACGTTGGGTGGATATGGCATCCAGGATGTCTACACGGCTACTTACATGGATGGGCTGCTGAACGAAAAGGTTGGCTCAAATACCATTACCCGAGCAGGTCTCGTTGATGGCGATAAGCAGAGACCTTACTTTTTATCTACGGCTGCACCTGGGTTGGTTCTTTTGGCGCTAGCTGACCACTCGCACTCTTTCGCAGACCTCAAAAACAAGCCGACAACGCTGGGTGGGTATGGCATTCAGGATGTTTATACGGCTACCTACATGGACGGGCTGCTGGCACAGCGGGTGGGCGCAGACTCAATCACGGGGGCCGGCTTTATCAACGGCAATCAGCGGGCCCCTTACTTTCGTGCGACCGCAAGTGGCGACATCGTGAGGCTTGCAGCGTCAGCCGATACGCACACGATGGATTCCTTTATGAAGCCGGTGTCGGGTCAGTGGGTGCTGCTCAATGGTTCGCCGCCGGTGCTTCCTCCGGGCGGGACGTGGGCATATTTCAAAACTGACTTTAACCAGAACGGTACCCCTTACGGTGGTAACGCGGGGGTAGCGGCAGGTGGTACCACTCTCTCTACAAGTTCTTATTCGGTGGGCTTTGCCTGGAGAATTCAGTAATGATCACAAATGACGAAGAGATCGTAATAGACCTTCCCATCACCCCGGTCGATCCTGATGTGATTGAGCAAATTCAACGCAAGGCTGATGGCAGCTACCTGGTCCAGTGTAACGGCTACCCGTACCACGCCACACAACAGCAAACGCCCGAGATTTATGAAAAGGTGCTGCTGTTGGTCGAGCAGGGGGAGCCTGTTACTGAGTTTATTGAGCCAGTACCGGAGGTTCCTGACCCACAGGAAGCGGCCAACCAGGAGTACAACCGTTTGCGGGCCGTTGCTGATTTTGCCATCGCGCCGTTGCAGGACGCGGTGGATATCGGTGAGGGGACTGAAGCGGAACTGCTAACACTCAAAGCCTGGAAGAAGTACCGCGTGGCGTTGAGCCGTGTGCATGAGCAGGAAGGCTATCCTCAGAAAATCGATTGGCCTGTCACGCCCTAGCACTGTACCGCCGCCGCATCACACCCGCCACCGAGCGGGTTTATTTTTGCCTGGAGAAAACTATGCCGATCACCGAGCAGCAGCTGCTGCGCATTCTCCCTAACGCCGGCCGTCAAGCCGGCGTTTTCGTTCCAGTGCTGAACACGGCCATGAGCAAACACGGAATTGTCACCATTGCACGCATTGCGGCGTTCATCGCCCAGGTCGGGCATGAGTCCGGCCAGTTACGTCATGTGCGCGAGATCTGGGGGCCAACCGCGCAGCAGGCTGGCTATGAAGGCCGTGCTGACCTGGGTAACACCATGAAGGGGGACGGCTCCAAGTTCCGTGGCCGGGGCCTAATCCAGATTACCGGCCGGGCCAATTACGCTGCGTGCGGCGAAGCGCTGGCCCTTGATCTGGTCAATCACCCGGAGTTGCTAGAGCAGCCGCAGCACGCCTCGATGTCGGCGGCTTGGTTCTGGAAAATGAAGGGACTGAATGATTTGGCCGAACGGGGGCAGTTCCTCACCATTACTCGCCGAATCAACGGCGGGCTCAATGGCATAGATGATCGACTGGAGCTGTGGAAGAAGGCGCAGGTGGTGCTGGCATGACCCCCGGGCAGATCCTGGCGGCAATTCTGCTGGCTATGGCTATCAGCGCCGCCGGCACCTGGCAGGTGCAGGACTGGCGCATGGGCAAGCAGTTGGCGGAGCAGGGCGCCCAGTTTCAAACAGACCTTGGGTTGGTTAGCGCGGCGGCCGCCAAGCAGTTGAGCGGCGAGTTGAGTACGCGCCAGGCCTTGGAGAAGAGGCTGACCACCTCCGACCAGCAACATTTTCGAGAGCTTTCAGATGAACAACGTATTCAGGCCCGCCTGCGTGATCGCCTTGCTACTGCTGATCTGCGGCTGTCAGTCCTTCTCGACGCAACGGATTCAGCCAGTGGCTGCAACATGCCTGCCGCCTCCGGCGCCGCCGGCGTGGTTCATGGCCCCACAAGAGTCCAACTTGACCCAGCGCATGCTCAACGAATTATCGGAATCACCGATGCCGGCGACCAAGGATTGATCGCGCTGCGAGCCTGTCAGGCCTACGCAAAAGAAGTTTCTACGCCGAAGTAAAAGGAGCGGCCGGGCAGGATGCGTCAACAACCGGCCCGGCCATCAACCTGCTGCGGATAGAGGAGAACCTTTCAGCAGCGTGGTAGCGTATGTCCGGCACCTATGTTGAAAATCTGGGCTGGCTTGAGTGTGCCGAGCGCTATGACCGCCCCATACCTTCCACTACATGGACCCGACCTACAGGCAGACGGCCGGCTACGGGGTAGATTTTCCCTTTGAGAATTACGAGCGAAGGGCTGACTTTATGAGGCGTTGCAAGGGGGGGCTATCTGTAAGGCCTGTGCAAGCGTGGTAAAGAGGTGATCCTCATTTCGGAACACCCCAAGTACCCGGCGCGACATATCCTTGAGGGGGACGAGCTTTCTATCTGGGGCGTGATCACCAGCACAGTGCGTAGCCATGCCTAAGCACGAGCCGACCTTCGCTCTGATCGACTGCAACTCTTCCGGGCGTTACTAACAGTTATATTCGATTTTATATAGATAATACAGTCGGTTAGGCTAGGTGGTTTTTTTATTTTTTGTTTTCAGGTAGTTGTCGACCACGTTAATCGGGCTCTGCATGCCCTCTCTCCATCCACTATCCATGTAGCTCCCAACATCAGGTATGGAGGGACATGTCAGGACTCCACGCGGCAATCGAATTTCTGCCTGGGTAGTTGAGCAGAATTGCCTGCCCGTTTGCATTTGACTTGACCAGTCCTTTGTGGCGGATGCGACCAGCACACTTCTTGATAATGACCGGCAGAAGACGATCCAAAGCAGTCATTTGTTCGCGGAGTTTGAATCCGGTATTTTCGGCACGCAGAAAAAACGAGGCCGCAATGCGACCTCGTTTTTTAGGCGGTTACTCGTGTGAATGTCCGTGCTCAGCGCTTTCGGAAGTTGCGTCTTTCTCATCAACGCCGCAGGCCGTCATCAGGCCTAGGAAGCAGATCAGGAGCATCGAGCGAATCAGCGTGGTTGGGGTTTTCATGGGAAGACTCTTCAAGAAATAGGTGAGATTAATTGTTTGCGGCCATGCTGTTTGCCGAACTTTTGGCAGTAGGACAGCCCTCGCTGCTTCGGATTACCGTTTGACGCTCAAGTAATCGCCGGTCGTTTTTAGTGCGATGGTCACGTCGTTATTGCTGCGGTTACGCCAAAACCAGCCGTGGGTGCCGTCAAAAATGGCGGTGAATTCACCTTTGTCATTTTTGACCTGCTTGCCCTTGTTGTAGCTATGGAAGTAACCCTTTTCACCGTTGTAGGGCTCACCATGGGTATCGAAGTTCACAGGCCCCCCAACCGCAATCCATTCATAGCTGACAGACTTACCCTTCAAGACTTCCAGCTTTATTTCCGTCCCTTCACCTGGCTTGAGCGTGACGCTCATTTGATTCGTCTTCAAAGCTGATGTGGGTGTGGGCGCCGGCTGAGCAACAGGTTTCGCAACAGGCTGGACTTGCGCAACCTGCGGAGCTGGAGCTGGAGCTGGAGCTGGAGCTGGAGCTGGAGCTGGAGCTGGAGTAGCTGGTTGAGGTGGCGCGGCATCCGCCAGAGCTTCTTGAGCAAGGATGATCTTCAGTTCGCCCATTTGGGTCAGTCCCAGTGCTCGGCCCAGACCCGTTGGATCGACGGCATATTCCGAAGGCATAACCACTGTCACCAGCAGGCCGACCGCAGTCAAAAGGGCAATAACAGTGGAGCGCACCAGTTTGCGAGTGCTGGGCAATTCATTAACAGTTGGAAGCGGAGTATTGAACATGGTCAGAATTCCTTACACGGAGACAAACAGGCCGGTGATCTGGTAACCCATCAGGAGGAAACCGGCACTCATCATGGCGACGTTGGCGGTATAGGCGTGGCGCCAGAAACTGCCGGTGCGCCGCCAATAACCCATCAAAATAAGAATCGCGCTGAGGGCCAGCAACTGGCCGATCTCAACACCAACGTTGAAGGCGATCAGGTTCGGAATCAGGCCATCAGGCGAGATCTCGTACTCTTGGATCTTCGTTGCCAGACCAAAACCGTGGAGCAAGCCGAAGATCAGCGTGGCCACTTTGGTGTTGGGCTGGAAACCGAACCAGCGCTGGAATGCGCCCAGGTTGTCGAGCGCCTTGTACACCACCGAGAAGCCGATGATGGCGTCGATGATGTACGAGCTGATGCTGAACTCTGTAAGTACGCCAAGCAGCAGCGTGACCGAATGGCCTACAGCGAACAGCGTGACATACAGCCCCACGTCTTTCAGGCGATAGAGGAAGAAGATCACCCCGAACAGAAACAGCATGTGGTCGTACCCGGTCATCATGTGCTTGGCGCCCATGTAAATGAAGGGCAGCAACATGACGCCGGAGCTTTCCTGAATGAAGCCCTTGTCGCCTTCCGCAACAGCGTGAGCCATCGCCTCGGGCATTCCGAGGGAAAGTGCAGCGACAAGTAAAAACAACAGCAATACGGGGCGGTGCAAAGGCGCAGTAAACGCGCCGATGCCGCTCATCGAGTACGAATGCATAGATCAATCCTACGTTGCAGAGATCGAAGGCCGCAGTGCGGCCAAGGTCAAGATGCGAACGAAGGACGGGGTGGACGCTCGATCAAGAATATCGGCGGCAGGGGAATAGAGTCTCGAAGCGCATCGACCCGGATGGATAGCATTGGGGATGTCGCCAGCATCAACGCCGCTGTGAGTTGCGGTGTTTCGTGCTGGTGATCAGGGGTCAATGGCGAATGGTAGTGATCTGAAAGACTCGAGTAGCTGGATGAAGCCTCTTCGCCGTGGGAGTGATGGGCGTCTTGCGCAATTTCCCAGGCCGGCGGTTTCGACATCACTGACAACGTATAGGTATGCCCGGCCCAAGCCACCAACATGGCGAGAGCAAGCGCGATTACCACCGTCGTTGTCAGTGTTCTGCTGAACATGGCGTTAGGGTTTTAACTCGGTTTATAGGGCTTTTACGCGTTTGACCGTATCCCCCTAGGGGGGATAGGATGCTAGCGTAATTCATTGAGGCCTGAGGCTCAAGTCATGAGTGAGCACGAACACGAACATAGCCATCCCCACACCCACCAAAGTCATGAGGCAATCATCAAACGTCTCAAACGGGCGGATGGGCATTTACGCGGCATCATCACCATGATCGAAGAGGGTCGTGAGTGCGTGGACATCGCCCAGCAGCTGCATGCGGTTGAAAAAGCAGTGTGCCAAGCCAAACGTACGCTCATCCAGGATCACATTGATCACTGCTTGGAGGACACCGTTTCTGCGCTAGGCAATGGCGAGCGCGCACCACTAGAAGCTTTCAAGCAAATCACCAAGTACCTCTAGGTCTGACATGCCCAATTTCGCTGAACTGCTGCAACAAGGCGGGGCTCACGCCTGGCTGTATTTCCCGAGCGCGATCCTGCTCGGTGCCTTGCATGGCCTGGAGCCGGGACATTCCAAAACCATGATGGCGGCCTTCATCGTGGCCATCCGTGGCTCGGTCAAACAGGCTGTTTTGTTAGGCTTGGCCGCGACGTTGTCGCATACCGCAGTGGTGTGGTTGGTCGCCATCGGCGGCATGTACCTGGGCAAAGGCCTGGATGCGCAAACCACTGAGCCGTACTTCCAGCTTGCCTCTTCTGCACTGATTATCGTGATTGCGCTATGGATGCTCTGGCGTACTTGGCGCGGCGAGCAGATGTTCAAGTTCGAGCAAGGTGATGATCACTACCACGGCGAGCACGACCATGGTCATCATGATGAGACCCATCGAATCGATACCGGCCATGGCCGCATCGAGCTGTCGATCTTCGAGGAAGGCATGCCACCGCACTGGCGCCTGAAGACACTGACCGGGCACGCCTGGGCAGCCTCAGATGTTCGCCTGATGACGACGCGTCCGGACGGTAGCACCCAATCGTTCTCTTTCGTTGAGCGCGAAGGCTTCCTGGAATCGACAATCGATATTCCGGAACCACATGAGTTCAGTGCTCGCTTGAGTCTTGGGCATGCAGGTCACTCCCATGATTACGATCTCCAGTATCAGGAACACGATCACGGGCATGCTCATTCCGAATTGGAAGGCTTAGAGTTGTCGATTGATGGCTACCAGGATGCGCATGAACGTGCGCATGCCAACGATATCCGCAAGCGCTTCACCAATCGCGAGGTCACCACGGGCCAGATCGTTATGTTCGGCCTGACTGGCGGTCTGATTCCTTGCCCGGCAGCCATTACCGTTCTGTTGCTATGTCTTCAGGTTAAAGAAGTCGCGCTGGGAGGCATGCTTGTCCTGTGCTTCAGCATCGGATTGGCGCTCACCTTGGTCACTGTAGGTGCTGCTGCGGCAATTGGTGCTAAGCAGGCCTCCAACCGTTGGCCTTGGCTGGGCACCGTGGCTCGTCGTGCTCCGTACCTGTCCAGCGTGCTGATCATTGGTGTTGGTCTGTACGTGGGCTTCCATGGCTGGATCGGCCTGAACGCTTGAGGCAAGTCTTTCGTGTTTGAACTCACGAGCTACATTGGTCTGTTCGTGGCGGCATTCGGTGCCGCGACGTTATTGCCGATGCAGTCTGAAGCCGTGCTGGTCGGGATGTTGCTCTCCGACCGGTACGTCGTTTCTACGCTCTTGGCAGTCGCCACTTTTGGCAACGTGCTTGGCTCCGCACTGAACTGGCTTCTGGGCCGCTCTGTTGAGCGATTCCGCCACAAGCGCTGGTTCCCCGTGAGCGAGAGCAAGTTAGAAAAAGCCCAGCATTCCTATCTGCGCTACGGGCGCTGGTCACTGTTGTTGAGCTGGGTGCCCATCATTGGCGACCCGCTGACAGTCGTCGCTGGAGTCATGCGCGAGCCACTCTGGAGTTTCCTGCTGATTGTCACCCTGGCCAAGGGCGTACGTTATCTCGTGCTGACCGCCGTCACACTGGGGTGGGCATGACGATGCCTACTGTCCCGCTTTCCCCACTCAAGAGCCGAAGCAGTAGCCTGGATCTGATCAAGTGGCTGGCGATGTTGACCATGGTTATCGATCACTTGCGGTTGGTGTGGCCGGAGATGAGCAACCTGTTTATTCCGGGGAGACTTTCCTTTCCGTTGTTCTGTGTCGCCATTGCCGCCAACGTGGCGCGCTCCAAACAGGGCGAGTTGTTGACGGCGGCGAATGGTCGATACCTTGCCTTGATGCTGGTGTTCGCCGCCATTTCAGAAGTGCCTTATCGCTACATCAGCACCTCGGGATCATTCAACGTGTTGGTGACGCTGGCATTGGGACTGGTGATTGCTTGGGGATGGCAACATCGCACCCTGTCGAGCAGCGCTATGGCGCTGATGGCCGCCGCGATTGCCTATGTGCTGGATGATCCACTGATGTACGGCTTCTACGGTGCACTTGTTCCAGCGGCTGTCTTAATAGCAATCAAAGGCCCCGGTGTTCTTTGGCTGCTGCCAGCGGCTTTATGCCTGATGAGCAATACGCGAAGTAGCATCGTAACTAGGGCGCTGGACTTGGAAGTCTATTCATTGGTGGCGTTGAGCACCGCGTTCGCGGCGCCGCTGATCGGACTCTGGCTACTACGTCAGACCTTCACCTTTAAGGTCTGGCCGGTGCGTCAATGGGGATACTGGTTCTATCCGGGCCACCTTGCCGCTTTGCAAGCGCTACGGTTGCTGGTCTGAATACCGGTCACCAGCTTTAGCAAGCCCTAGGAACTCACGATCATCTGTTGGGCCATCGGCGATGCTGATCATCGATCACGTATGGGTGTTCGTGATCCACACCGTCCTGGCCGTCGATGCGCGCGTGATCGCCCGGCAGATTCTCATGGGTGTGTTTGATCGACTCCTGATCATGAGCTGGGCGCCAGATCACGATGCTGACCAGTAGTGCACCGCCTGCCACCACGGCGAGGCCAACAAACGACGCCGTGAGGCTGATGTTGGCTCCCAGCCATCCCGCCAGTGGATAAGTAATCAACCAGCAAGCATGGGACAGCGCAAATTGGGCGGCAAACAACGC
Organism: Pseudomonas sp. DD1; assembly: GCF_044510355.1. Lineage (NCBI taxonomy): Bacteria > Pseudomonadati > Pseudomonadota > Gammaproteobacteria > Pseudomonadales > Pseudomonadaceae > Pseudomonas > Pseudomonas sp. DD1. The sequence continues at coordinate 115,868 of NZ_MSAJ01000002.1, forward strand.
CGGGCGATCTTCGGCATGTGCCGAGCGACGCAACAGGCGACCGCTCGGAGTCTGAGCCAGCGAATAGCCCACCCCGAGCACCATCCACAACGGCAGCAGGAAGTTGTAGGTGGTCAGGTTGATGCCAACGGCCAAGCCTACGACCAGTATTCCTCCGCCAAACAACATGGCCGTTCGGTCGTTGATATTTTTCAGCAGGCGAGGCAAGACCAGGGCCGAGATCATGGAACCACCACCAAACGCAGCCAGCGCCAATGCCGTTGAGCTTTGGGGCAGAGCGAAGCGCGACTGAACCAGCACCACGGTGTTGACGATGACCATGGCACTGGCAGCCGCTACCGTAAGGTTGAGAGCCAGCAGCCCTCGCAGGCGGGGCGTCGCTAGGAATATGCGCATGCCACGGGTAGTTCTTTCATAGATGCTGCGTCGTGGTACTTGCTTCGCCTTTGGCAACAACACCGTGGCGACTAGGGCGGCAGAAGCGAGGAAGCCGATGACCGTGCCGGCGAAAAGGTTGTGGAAGCTGATCACCGTCAGGAGCGCGGCAGCGAGCATCGGGCTCGCGACACTTTCGAGATCGTAAGCCAGACGCGATAGCGACAAGGCACGGGTGTAGTCGTCTTCATCCGGCAGGATGTCTGGAATGGTCGCTTGGAACGTTGGAGTGAACGCTGCCGATGCGGACTGAAGGACGAAAATCAGCACGTAGATTTGCCAAATCTCGGTCACAAACGGGAGAGCAAGCGCGACCAGCGCCCGCACCAGATCCAGCGCGACCAGCATGGCTCTGCGAGGCAGGCGCTCTGCAAAAGCCGCTGCAATGGGCGCTACGCCAATATAGGCCGTCATTTTTATAGCCAACGCCGTGCCGAGAACGGCACCTGCTTGGGCGCCTGCTAGATCGAACGCCAGTAAACCGAGCGCGACGGTGGCAAGGCCAGTCCCTACGAGTGCAATCACCTGAGCCAGGAAAAGATGGCGATAGGTCCGGTTGGCTAGGATTTTCAGCATGAGAAATCTCAAAAGGAAGCGCGTACGACTATCTGGTTACTGAGATTTCCCGAAGATAAAAGAACTCCGAGATTCTCGTTTTCAGATGAATTTGTATCCCCCCTAGGGGGATATGAATTCATCCTAAACCAGAGCTAGAAGTAGCTCAAGAAATAAGCATTCGACCTTTTATCGAGTCTCCGGAGAAGTAGCTTGCTCAGTGAAGGCACTTAGCCATACGCTGCCGGGCGTGAGACCTCTCACGGATATAAAAATATGAGCAAGGAGCAAGCCCTGATGAAACTGTCCGCCATTTTGATCGCCGCTTTACTTTCGATTACGTCCGTTGCTGCCTTCGCGCACAGCGGCGGTACTGATTCAAAAGGTTGCCATCGCAACCATAAAACCAACGACTACCACTGCCATTAAATGGCAAAAGCCCAGCGTCAGGCTGGGCTTTGGTGTGAGCTGGTCGCTTCAGATCTGAAGGGGCGTTGGTGTCTGACGGACGCTGTTTAATCCGCTCGTGATAGCTAGCGCAACAGATGTACTGCTAGACCAGCGAGCGCACAGGCCATCAGTACCTGAATGACGCCGCGCTTGAAGCGGAACAATGCTATTGCCGCTGCGATGGCGATCAATGCAGAGGGCCAGTCGAGGTTACCGCTGAAGCCTTTCGGCCAAAGCACGTGATACCCGAAGAAGCACGCCAGATTGAGGATCACCCCAACTACGGCGGCGGTGATGGCGGTAAGCGGTGCAGTGAACTTGAGTTCGTCGTGGGTCGACTCAACCAGAGGGCCACCCGCAAGGATGAACAGGAATGAGGGTAAAAAGGTGAACCAGGTCACCAGGGCAGCTGCGACAGCTCCGGCCAGAAACACCTGATCAGCCCCGAACACTTGCGAGACATAGGCCCCGACGAAGCCGACGAAAGCCACCACCATGATCAGCGGCCCTGGCGTGGTTTCCCCCAGCGCAAGGCCGTCGATCATCTGTGTCGGGGTTAGCCAGCCATAGTGACCGACTGCGCCTTGATAGACATACGGCAGTACGGCATAAGCCCCGCCGAAGGTCAGCAATGCAGCTTTGGTAAAGAACCAGCTCATCTGGGTCAGGGTTCCTTCCCACCCAAAGAGTGCGGTCAAAACACCCATCGGCAAAGCCCATAGCACGGCACCAATCAGTGCGAGTGAGGCCAATTTCAACCAGCTGAACCGAGCATGTTCAGGGGACGGCGTGTCGTCATCGATTAAAGCCGGGCCGAAGGATTTTTTGGCGGCGCTATGGCCACCGGTTCTGAACTTCTCAGGTGCCAATCGCCCGCCAAGATATCCAATCAATGCTGCCCCTAAGACGATCAACGGGAACGGAACATTGAATGCAAAGATCGCGGCAAATGAAGCCGCTGCTATCGCCCACAGCCAATTATTCTTCAGTGCCCGAGAGCCGATTCTATGCGCCGCCTGCACCACGATGGCCGTCACGGCGGGCTTGATGCCGTAGAAGAGTCCGGCTACCACGGGTACTTCGCCAAACGCGATGTACATCCACGAAAGCGCGATCAAGATGAACAATGAGGGCAACACAAACAGCGCACCGGCGATCACGCCTCCCCAGGTCCGATGCATCAGCCAACCAATGTAAGTCGCCAGTTGCTGAGCCTCGGGCCCTGGCAACAACATGCAGTAATTGAGGGCATGCAGAAATCTGCGTTCTGAAATCCAGCGTCGCCGCTCCACCAACTCCTGGTGCATGATCGAGATCTGGCCCGCAGGCCCGCCGAAGCTAATGAAGCCGAGCTTCAACCAGAACCAGAACGCCTCGCGCAGACTAATCTGTTCAGGCCTCAACGGATCCGCTTCAACCGCTGGTGCCATAACTTTACTCATTGGGCTGCTCCTCTTTCACAAAACCGGCGAGCAGACCGTCGAAAATGGCACTCGCGGCAGCCAGCAGCTGGTCGTCGTCGGTAATGGTTTCTCGTAGCCCTGCCAGTACACGTTCGATGCCGGCAGCCTCCACCGGTTGAATGCCCCCGATATCGAGGTAATGCACAAGGGCAGCAATGCGACCTAGACCTTGTATCTGGATTTGAAAACTGACTTGTAGGGTTTCAAAGGTGACGCGGTTATCAACATGGCTGAAGGTTGCGTCATCAAAATCAAACCCCAAGGCGTCGACTGGGCAGTCCTGTGGAGTGCTCAGCCAGAGGATCTGAGCTTGCGGGTCGATGAAGCGGCGGATCAACCAGGCACAGGCGAGCCGGTCGACCCAGGGACGTTTGCGCGTTGCCCAGATACGGCCCTGATAATCGCTGAGATTGAGTACCGATATCGGTTGATTACAGCTGTGTGGCTCATCCGGCGACAGGGCTCTACTGACTGCCGTCTCTAACTCCTGCAGAGCCGAATCAATTTGGTACTTTGGTTCACCTGGGAAGTAATCGATGCTCGCTATCTGATCGTAGGCTTTGCGCAGCTTGCGGATCTGTTTCGTCGTCGCCAGCGCATTGTCAGCATTCAGCTGTCCACGGCATTCTTCGATCTCCGCACCAAGCTTGCCGTAGTCATCACTACGGTCGAAAAACTTGACGAAGCGCTCACCGCCGGGGTCGACAACCGGCAGAACGTAGGCCGTGCCATTGATGGCGAGGATATCGCGCTCGACAGACGTCAATACCTCACGGCAGGCGCCAATGTCTGGCAGTAGATACGCGCCATCGCGCAGAACCGCAGCCCCCGAAGCTTTCAACGCACGCCAAGCTCGCATGCGTTCGGTGGCATTGGCAGTAGGTAAGCCAAGAATGAGAGCTAGCCAATTATTCATGTAGAGATAGCTATATAATTTGTAATGTATATTACGTTACTCCGGTTTTTAGCGGTTGGGAAGCGGCACCACGAACAAGGGGCATAGTGAGTCTGACTAGAACGAGGAGTGGTCGTGTACAAGGAGGGGCGTTGCGCTGTGCGATTTGAGCAGCTACAAAAAAGCTTCCGTCGTACGCTCTAAAATTAAATTCGTCCTGTTTCAGGCTGCGAGCTTTATTCAGGTCTACGAGTTTTCCAGTCATAGCTGAGCCTCATTGATACTGTGTTTATATACAAATACTGAGGCGCGTAAATCAGTTCCCTTATGTTAGCTAGAGGGCGATCCGCTAGGGCATATTCAGGGCCGCCATAGGCCGCGTTAAGCCATTGGAAACGAGCTTGTAGGCCCGTTTTTATGGTCCATAGCAGACTAAAGGTGGATTGGAAGGGGTTCGAATCCCCATCCATGGGCCTGTGTAATAAAGGTTTGCGATGACGAGCCAGGGGGGCTCGACTGTAGGCGACCAAGCGTAGGAAATCAGTTCCGCAACTAAAATTGAACCGCCCGATTTCAAAGGGCTCCAGCGCCGTGTAAATATTGACGATGCGGAATTGATTTGTTCGTAACTGGTTGATAAATAACAGGATATTTATGGATTGCAAATCCGCCTACGCCGGTTCGATTCCGACCTCGGCCTCCACTCTTGAAAGCCCCGTAGATTAACGTCTACGGGGTTTTTTATTGCCTGTAGGAAAGTGCTGGAGTTCCGAAACTTTAGAGAGTGGAGTTCCGAAACTATCTCATTTTGAAGGCTGCGCGACCGCACCGATGCGCCGGTAAACGCGCTTGGTGATCTCCTGCTCCGAGTGCCCGAGCAGGAGGCTGGCGTCTGCGATATCTGTAATTTCGGATGCCGCCTTCGGTCGGATATCCTTGAACTGAAACTGTTGGATCTTCTCCGCGTCATCAACTCGTCCCTCACTGGCGGCCAAAGAGCGAGCAGCTTCTCGGGCGTCGTCCCATCTGTTACGCAGCATTTGTTGAGACACGCGCATCCCCGTTCTTGCTGCGCTGGGCAGCAGAAGGTGGTTTAGGATTTGGAGGGGAGCCACTCGGTGTCGTATTCGAACTGGGTAACTCGCATTGATCTCGATGCTTGGCAGTTCGCGGCGGAACGTCTCGGTGCCGTAGGGCTTCTTCACGTAGCCCGCTGCCTCTTCCATGAATTTCGGTTTGAAGATGTGCAGCAGGTGGTCGGCTGCTTTTTCGTACTGATCCTCTGGGTAGTTGCCCACGCATACGCTGCCACGACAGACTCGCCAAACCTCGCGTTTTGGCGTTGCCTCGGCAGCCTTGATCTTTTCGTCCATGGCGTCCGGAGCGAAGCGGAGCTGATCAATACCGGATCCAACCGGCGGGGCCACGCACTACTACGCAACCACGATGCCCAAGGCTCCGGCCTGGGCGGCGAAGGCCAAGCAGACGTTGCGCTTCGGGCATCACGTTTTTTTCAAGGATGTGCCGTGATGACGCCCGTGCAGAAGCTGGCCGGGCTGATGGTGCTGATCCTGGTGCTGATGGCCAGCGCCGCCGGCTCCGCCTGGCAGGTGCAGGAATGGCGCACGGGCAAGAGGCTGTCCGAGCAGGTCGGCCTGCACCAGGGCGAACTGGCTGCCGTCAGCGCGGCCGCCGCCAATCAGGTGAGCGTTGAGCAGGGCGGGCGCCTGGACCTGGAGCAGACGCTGGCCACATCCGATCAACAACACACCCGAGAACTTTCCGATGCTCAACGCCGCCAGGCTCTCCTGCGTGACCGCCTTGCTACTGCTGATGTGCGGCTGTCAGTCCTTCTCGAGGCCACGGATTCAGCCAGTGACTTCAACGTGCCTGCCACCACCGGCGGCGTCGGCGTGGTTCATGCAGCCCGTCGAGCCCAACTTGCCCCAGCGCATGCTCAACGAATTATCGCCATTACCGACAGCGGCGATCAAGGATTGATCGCGCGGCGAGCCTGTCAGGCCTACGCAAAAGAAGTCTCTACAGCGAAGTAAAAGGAGCGGCCGGGCATTATGCGTCAACATCCACCCCGGCCCCTTTCCCGCAGAACGCCTTTTCCAGCTTCATGCACAAGCGAGCGACATCAACCTAAAGGCAAAAGAAGGCGGGTTCATTTAAGCGACAGCGGACTTAAGAAACAAATAAATCCGTCTCCTTTTCGGTCTAGGTAAACGGCGCTAGCGCTTCAATTCAAGCCGACTTTGATGGACCGCTCGGAAGACCAGGAGTCCTGGCCTGCTTGCAATGTTGGTTCGGCAGGAATGCGGTATTTACCGAATGCCTTGACGACGGCCTGGTCTACGTCGGCGTTGCCCGAGCTTTCTATCAATGCGATTTTCGGCACATTTGAACCCGGCTTGCCTTGCACTTGCAGCGTCACCGGTTTGCTGGCGCTGCCGCGTTTGAATTGCTTGTTCAAGGCAATCTCGATGTCCAATGTCGTACGGTTTAGACTCTTGCGGCTGGTATCGCTCCAGACGTCGTTGTAGCGCTGTGTCTGTGCAGCCGTCAGCACCAACCCTTGAGAGCGGATCCGCTGAATGCCCTTCCAGGCAACATCGCCGGAATGTTGGCTGGCTTCCACGTAATACATCATTGCCCCGAACAAATCCTGCGGGCCACCGCGGCCTTCCTCCATCAATCTGGCCAATGCGAGTTTACTTTTATCGCTGTCGCTGTTGGTCAGCGCCAACTGATAAAGCCGTCGCGCTTCCACGTCGTTGCGTGCTTGCCCATGGCCCTCTTCGGCCATGCGCGCCAGTCTCTCGTTACCGACGCCATCTACGGCAGCGACGGATTCATAGAGCGATTTGGCCCTGCCAAAATCTTGTGGCAGACCGCCACGGCCGGATTCGTACAAACCGCCGAGCGCGATCTTACAACGCACGTTGCCGTCATCGCTGGCTTTACGAATGTATTGAACATCTTCTGCAGTGGGGCTTTTTACGCCCTCAAAAAGTATGCATTGGACTTTGGCCAGAGTTTGTTCAAAGGAGCTTGGCGGCCTGGAGGTTTGGCACCCTGCGATGTGGCCCGTGATTGCCAGTACAACAATTGCCTTTTTCATGTGATGCATGCGTGGAATCCTGCGTTGGAGTAAAGCGGCGGCGGAGTACTCAGTTGGAACAACTGGCTAGGCTTTGGCGGCTCGTCTACCAAAGTGAAACTCACGCTCATGATGGTACAAGAGCATCCACGCCTCTGACTCTGGAAACACGACCAGATTGTCTGAAGCCGGATAGCAGAACTCCGGCCAGTATGAAATGAACACTCCCCAGGTTGTACGCAGCGCGGTCTCTGAATCCCAAGAAAGCGATACTGGCTGCTCTAAATGTGGCTGATGTTGCTTCAGCCAATTGGAACCGGCCTCCGAGGCGGCCTCTTCGGCGCTGACCATTTCAGGACGTAGCTCGGTGCTCAGGCCGTGATTACCCATGAACCCTTGCGCCCGCTTATACAACGCCTTCGCCTCATCGGAGGTCACTGAGTGCATTTGCGCGAGGACTTTATTTGGCAACACGGCATACGCTGGATCGGTCCAGCGCCACGCCAATTTATGATCTTGGATGCGCATAGTCTCAACACCTAACTAGAAGTGGGCGATACAAATGATAAATTTTTTACGCCACCTGTGTCGCAGGCCGTCCCTCGTCGTATGTAATCCACGAGTCTTGAGCCGAGTGCCAGTAGCTCAACACGGGCAAAGGAGAAAAGTGACAAGTTCTACATTCAGGATACGAATTTGTGGGCATCAGGTCTTTAATCGGTTAATAGTTAAGCATTTCCGTTCATTAGCGTCCGCTTTTGACTGACCAAGAGTTTATGTAACCTCACGAATCCGCTAGCACTCTCGCTTTTAGAATCCGGGATCACTTTATGCAGACTGACCAGACCAAGCTACTCGCGCTCGCACTGCTTGAGATCAGGACATTGCTTGCCGATTACCTGGGCAGAGATGTAGATGCTCCTATGAGTGTCCGTGTCGCGGCACATATGGCCTATGCGCTCCACAATGAGGCGGAGGCTGCATACAACAACGCAGATTTTCAGATCGCCAAGGCAAGCTTTAAAATCGCTGCAATCGATCAGATTCTTGGTGTCACTGACGGTGCCGCATTGTTGAGCAGGTTTAACGTCGAGGCCTAAGTCATTCCGGATAGCGCGCAACTTAGATGAACGCTTCTGGCCCAGAGTGTGTAAAAACGCTTCGCCAAAATTGAAGTGTGCGCGTCTACGTTAAATCTGAAATTTATCGGCACGTCTGCAGATGTGGATTTCGCGTAGAAACGCGATTTCCAGTCCGGTTTTGAGCACCTGGCGCGCTCAAAAACGTTTTTACACGGCCTCGGCCGATTGCTGTCTGTCATGAGGGGCCGCATTCGGCCAAAAGCCGCCGATCGGGTCAGGCGGCTTATGACCCGCTTCCGTCATTCAGAACAGGCTAATTGGCAAAAGTCAGACAATTGAACGCGTCGATGAAATAAGGGGCGATTCAAAAGTGTTTTCGGCGTGGCCTCAAGCGCTTGAGCTAAATTTTCCCAGGCCTGAACGTACTCGTCGTACCCCCGGCGCCTTGGCCCAGGGGGTAAGCGTACTACCGAGAAACCGCCTAGAAGCTGTATTTCACATTGAACATCACGTTGCGCGGCGCCCCCCAGAACACTGTGCCGTAATTGCCAATACCACTGTAGTAGTGCTTGTCGAACAGATTGTTGACGTTGAGAGTCGCCTTCAGGTCGCGGGTGACATCATAGCCGCCAACCAGCCCCACCAGTGCGTAAGACTTCTGCTCGAATTTGGCGGTGGGGTCTTTGATCTCGTACCAATCCTCGTCGCTTGGCTTAAAGAACGTCGAACTCTGCCAGTAGGCATTGCCGCCCACGGTGAATTTGTGCCAATCGCCCTGCAAGCGGTAGTTGGTTGCCATCTTGAGCAGGTGCTGCGGCTGGTTGGTGGCCACGCGCCGGTCATCCGCGTTATGGGACTCGGCAAAGGTGTAGCCTGCCATCACCTGCAGGTCATTCATCAGTTCGCCGTTCACCTCCAGCTCGACGCCGCGAGTCGTGACGCCTTTCTCTGCTCGATAGGCACTGCTACCACTCGGTGTGCTACCGCCGGTGGGTACGGCGAAGTTGTCCTGCTTGAGCTCGAACAGCGCCATGCTGGCATTTAGGCGGTTGTCGAAGTAGGCGCCCTTGATGCCGACCTCATGACTTTCGCCGGAGAGTGGGTCGATAGGTTTACCGTCCGGGCCGAGGCTGTAGGCCTGCGGTTTGAAGATGTCGGTGTAGCTGGCGTAGGCCGTGTGGTAGGCGTCCAGATCGTAGGTGATGCCGGCATAAGGCACGACTTCGCTGGAGTTGGTGGCGCTGGCCGGAAGGCGGCGACCGATGGCGTTGATCGTGTCGATGTCCCATTTGTAGTCGACGATACGGGCGCCCAGGATCACTGCCAGCGCGTCGGTCGGTTTAAGGATGGTGGCCGCGAACCCGACTTTCTGCCGTGCTTCGATATTGAAGGTCGACCACCATTCGAAGTCCCTCGGTGTATCGCCATAGCCATCCCATTGGAATACATCGTTGATGATGCCATTGGTAACCCCGTCGTGGCGCTTGGACGTGGATTCGGTATGGGCGATGCTGTAGCCGAATACGGCTTCGTGCATGCGACCACCCAGCGAAAACGGGCCGCGGGCATACAGGTCCAGGCCTTTTTCCTTGCTGGTAGTGTTGAACTTGCTCGCGGTGCCGCTGTTGTTCACATAGCCGCTGGCGCGGTCGACGTTGCCGGCGATGAAGCCGTGGGAGATGCTTGCGTCGGCCTGAATGGCCTCACTGCTGATGCCCGAGATCAGCTCCCTCGAACGGTAGTCGCGGCTGCTGGCGACCCCCTTGAGGACCCAGTCGTTGTCGAAGCTGTGGGCCAACTCCACGAAAGTGCGCTGGGTTTCCTGATTGCGCCAGGTCCAGCGATCGGCAGCGTTGGTGTCACGATCGAACTTGGCCCTGCGGCCATCCATAAAGAACGCGGGCAGGGCACCGGTGGTGCTGCCGTTGTCATAGTTTTTCTGTACGTCATGGCCGAGTGTGAGCAGGGTTTTCTCGCTCAAGTCGGCTTCCAGCACACCGTAGAAGGTATTTTGTTCGCCGGTCAGGTAATCGACATAACTGCGCTGCGACTGCGTACCCGCGACCATGCGGCCACGGATATTGCCGCTGTCGGTCAACGGCCCGGCGAAGTCAAAATCGGCCTGGTATTTATCCCAGGAGCCTGCGCCGACACTGATATGGCCCTGCGCCTCGGCAGTCGGGCGCTTGCGCACCAGGTTGATGACCCCCGAAGGATTGCCGGAGCCGTTGACCAGGCCGGTCGCACCCTTGAGCACTTCGACTCGGTCATAGATCAGGCTGTTGCCGATACTGTAGTTGTCGCGCAATGAGCCGCCGTCCGAGGACAGGCTGGGCACGCCATCGAACTGGAAGTTATCCAGCTTGAAACCGCGCGAATAGAAAGTGAAGGCCTCGGAGCTTTCCTGGTTGACGGTGATGCCAGGGGTTTGCTTCAGGACATCGGAAACACTTTGCAGGTTCTGGTCGTCCATCTGCTGGCGTGTCACTACGCTGATTGACTGTGGAGTCTTGCGCAGGCTCAGGTCCAGGCGTGTGGCGGCGGCAGTTGCGCCGGTGGTGTAGGAACCACTGCCTTCTGTGGTGACGCTCAAGCTTTGGCCGGTGATGCTGGTTGCATCCAGTTGCAGCGCTGAACCGGCCTGCGCCTGAGGCGCAAGCACCCAATTGTTACCCACCAGCAGAGCTTCCAGCCCGCTACCAGCCAGCAGTTGGGCAAACCCCTGCTCGGTGCTGAAGCGACCTTTTAGCCCGCGACTCTGTTGTCCCTGGGTCAGCGTCGCATCAAACGACAGCAGCACCCCGGCCTCGCGGGCGAAGCGGTTCAAGGTTGCTACCAACGGCCCCGGGGGAATGTCGTAAACGCGGCTGACCTGTTCGGCATGGGCCTGGGCATCCGTTGACAGCAGCGGGGCCAGCATCCCCACCTGCAGCGCTATGGCGCTGCCAAGCAGCAGGGGGGGGAGGTGTTTTCGGCGCGCGTGTGGGTAGATTGTCGCTCTAGACATGACAGCTCCTTAAAATGCCTGTTTGGGCGGTTTTCAGAAGAGCTCGTACGAGAGTGGCCAATCCGACAATGCAACTGAGAATTTTTTTCATTCGTTTTGTTTAAGCGGCCGGGGTGAGCCTGACCCAATAGCGCGTCCAGGTATTGACCTTCAGCTTTAGCGCCCCGGCGATTGCCACCAGTGCGCGGTCGGTGTCATCCAACGGGTACACCCCGGCGAGACGCAGCTGCGCCACATCGTCACTACAGCTCAACACGCCCGGGCGGTAACGCTGGAGTTCGGCCAGAGCGCGGCGCAGCGGCCAGCCGTCCAACACCAACTGACCTTCGCGCCACTCAGTGCTAGCAAGGTCAGCCGCACGGGGCTCGGATAGCGGCCCGCTGTTGAAGGTCAGGGCCATGCCAGCATCGACCCGCACTTCGTGTTCGCTTGCGGCGTTGTGCACCGCGACAGCGTGTTCGATGACGATCAGCTCTGTGCGGTCTGCATGCAGGCGCACGTTGAAGCGGGTACCGAGGGCGCGCATTCGGCCATGCACCGTGTGCACGCGCAACGGGCGTGGGTCGCTAGCGGTGTAAACGGCAATCTCTCCCTCGACCAGTTCTATCAGCCGCTGGTCTGCGCTGTAGCGGATATCGACGGCAGAATCTGTATTGAGCGTCAGCCGCGTACCGTCCTCCAAGGTCAGGCTGCGGCGTTCGCCCTTGATGGTGCGCACGTCGGCCAACCAAACCGGCGAGTGGCGATAACCCGTCCAGACAGCCCCTGAAACGCCAAGACCCAGCACCAGGCCCTTGAGTAGCGTACGCCGCCCCAGTTCCCCATGGCCTGCGACAAGGGTGTGCCGTGCCAGCGGACCGGGAACACCGGCAAGATCTGCTTGCAACCGCTCAAGGCGCTCCCACGCCCAACCGTGCAACGGCGACTGATCGAGCCAGACCTGCCACTGCCTGCGGTTATCCGCACAGTCACGCGCCGCGTGGAGGCGCGCATGCCATTGCGCCGCCTCGCGCAGGGCTTTACGTTGATCGGAAGGATTCATAGTTGCGCATCGAAAGCGAACAGCAGGCACCGCTCTGTCGCCTTGGCCATGTACTTGGTCACCGAGCTGACGGACACCCCGAGGCGCTGCGCGACCTCAGGGTAGCTCAGGCCATCGAGCTGTACGTACAGGAAGGTATCTCGCACTTTCTGGCCCAGGCCGTCGAGCATGGCATCCAGTTGCATCAGGGTTTCCAGCATCAGTAGGCGCTGTTCGGGGGAGCACTCCTCGAGGAGCGGCTGGCTGCCCAGAAACTCAAGGTAGGCCTGCTCCAGATTGCGTCGGCGCAATTGGTCGATCATCACCCTTCGGGCCACCGTGGCCAGGAAGCTGCGCGGCTCTCTCACTGGCTGGCGCAGTGCGCTGCTGATCAGGCGCAAGAACGTGTCCTGGGTGATATCCGCGGCACGATCTGCATCACCTAGGCGCCGACGAATCCAGCCCTGAAGCCATTGGCTGTGGTCGCGATAGAGCGCATGCATATCATCCTGGGGGGAGGATTCGGGAGACTGAGGGTAGGACACCTAGATCTTCCTAGTTACAAGATGCGGATAAGAATTGATCTTAATTATAAGCAGGCGAGGAAGGTTTGCAATGCAGTAGAAGGTGCCGATTTAAGTACGCGGATAGGTGGGGGACGCTGCCATGCCCTCGGTATTGCTTCATCGTCCTGCATAGGGAAGGGGGGCCCGCATCGTTTCTGCTCTGGCTCGGTTAGGTACTGGGTGACGCCATCCACGCCTGAAAGAGTGTGTAGTGGTCTCATGAATCCGATCAGCACCATGGCCGCCAGTCAGGCTCACCCAAGCTCTTCGACCTGGGTCCAGTGATCCTCCGTCTGCGCCTCCTTCTATTTCAGGCGATCTGGGCGACGGTGCACCAGGTAAGGGAGCAGGTCTGAGTTCGGCATCGGTGTTCCTCCTTGGAGTGAACAGCGTAGCAGTTGGGTTGCTTGGTGGTGGGTTGTGTTCGGTCGGCAGGACGCTAGGGGAGGGGCAAATCAGTTCCCAAATAAAGAAGATAGACCGCATTCTACGCGGTCTCCAGAGGGGATTTTTTGTGCTGGTTTCGGAAGTAAATATCTCTACAGGTCACAGCCCGCTTACGTTTCCAGATCGGATTGCAAATCGGCCTACGCCGGTTCGATTCCGACCTCGGTCTCCATTCTTGAAAGCCCCGTAGATTAACGTCTACGGAGTTTTTTATTGCCTGAAATTCGGGACCGTTTCTGCGACCCGCACTGATTTGCTATCTCTAGTTAGGAGGTTTTCTTCAGGTCTGGAAGCATCTTAGGAGGCGTGATAAACCAAAGATCATCATGTAGCATAGACCAAAGAGTAGTTCTACAGTCATCCTCACACTACGCGCTTCTGCACCGACTCTAGAAGGTTTATGAATGATAAAAACTATCCCGATGTGGAAAATGCTGATGATCACCAAAGGTAAGGCGGCGGGATTTGCAGTACTGGCCTCCTTACCTGCTTTCATCGTTATAGGTGCTTGGATGTTTCTCGAAGGGTTGCAAAATGGGCAAAATCGCCAAGCTGTAATGGGGCTTATCTGTCTGGTTTTTTTTGGTGTGTGTGCCTTACTATTTGCACCTTCAAAAAAGTATATTCCCGGCAAAACATTTCGGGGTTATAGAAATAAAAAGCTCAGTACAAAGGCAGCTATAAAATACGGTTACGGAATCATTGCTTTTGTTGTCGTGGCTTTTGTAGTCCTAGCATCAAAAGACGTGCTGAGTGCAATATGCTATGGGGTTGGCGGTGCCTTTAGTCTTTATACTTTGTCAAAAAGCTTAAAATTTCACGCAGATGTCGATTATTCAGCAAATGAATATTTAGCGAGTGCTTTGGGGATTCCTGTCGGGGAGAAAGTTCTAGTCAGCTACCAGGATTTTGATGCTGACGGGTTTCAAGTGGGTAGCAATGCTTTTGCCGCAACAGCGACAAAATTAATTGTGGCGTCGTTTGATGGATATTGTTGGAGCAAGCTGTCGCGGGACCTTAATCAAGTCTCGCGCATTGGTATCATCGGTGACGAAAATAAAAATTACTTTGTTAAACTACAATTCAATGATGGATTTGATGCGTTGTTGCGCATTGGCCTATATGAAAAGCTAACATCAAATCCCATTCTAGTAATCAGAAGGCTATTGGAAGCGATTGATACAAGTCTTCTTTGTGGTAGTGGCGCATCACAAGCTGTACAAAGACGTCGGGTGGTTGCCAACCCTGGAACTTCAACTGAGGTCAGAAAAAATGTTGCATCTGAGGCTACGCTTGCATCCGTGGCACCTATGCGCAATATTGAGGTTGTCTCTGACGTATTAGTTGCTATACAGAACGCTGAAGAAATTGTTCCCGGTCGCAGGTTGGAGCTTTAACAATGTCTCATTGTACAAAGTTTGAATTTTCTTATGTTAATGAAGAGGCCATTGCCAAAGCTTTCGGTAAAATGGGCATTAACCCAACGACTGATCTGGTTTCCGTATTTGCCAGCGACTTCAGTAAAAAGGTGTTGGGCAAAATAGGTTATATGGGCAAGCAGCAATTTAGAGCTATTTGTGGCCAAACGGCTGATAAATTCAATTTATTTGTTTGCCAAATTGAGGAGGGCTCTTACAAGCTTCTCATTGAGCGGGGAGTGATTTCGGCCGACGATGAAGCGATAATGGCTGACCTGGCTTTAAACTTTCAGAAAGCGTATATCAGCGTAGCCATCGATGAAACCATCAAACGCATAGACGCATCAGGTGTCCCAGCAAGAGTGAAAGAAACTTTTCAAGGATTCGAGATTGAATTTGGATCTAACTACGAATACGGTATTCATGTCACCTTTACGGGCAATGAGATTACGGAGGAAGTGTATGGCGTGAAAGGTGATATTTGTACAAAGCTTACTGAAGAGCTCGAATCTCTACTTTCTAGCCCAACTACGGAACTTGTGACTGAGTGGAAGCCGGAGTATACCGTCGTCCATGAAGAACAAACCCTTCAAATTCTCAGCGCGAAT
Organism: Pseudomonas sp. DD1; assembly: GCF_044510355.1. Lineage (NCBI taxonomy): Bacteria > Pseudomonadati > Pseudomonadota > Gammaproteobacteria > Pseudomonadales > Pseudomonadaceae > Pseudomonas > Pseudomonas sp. DD1. Next base: position 130,921 of record NZ_MSAJ01000002.1, read on the forward strand.
TTATAAATGGAAATAAATGTACACCATATGGAGTTGAGCAGCGTTAACGGCCCTGGGTTGCGCTTGACATTATGGGTGCAAGGCTGTGCGCTGAATTGTAAGGGGTGCTTCAATCAGGGAACCCATGCTCGCGAAGCGAGTACGTTGATGTCTATTCATGAGTTGGCACAGAAGATAAATGCACTGGACATCGCTGGCGTCACCCTCTCTGGGGGGGAGCCCCTCGACCAAGCGCCAGCCTTGGAGCAATTAATACATGCCGTCAATGGTGAGAAAAACTGGATACTTTATACAGGCTATACGCCAAAAGAGATATTCCAGAATGAGGCCATGATCCGAGTAGTTAAAGCCGTTGACATGACGTTGGCTGGTCGGTATCGGCATAACGCGAAACATCCCTATCAGCACAAGCAGATTATCAAAGCTAGCGACAGGGTCGATGTTGACTTTTTCCGTATTGGAAGAGTTGTCGAGTTTGTTGTTTCAAGTTCTGGTGTTACCAAAACTGGTCTTCCGATGCATGTATAACTCAGTTCAAGAATAGGGATAATAGGCATGAATCGTACCAAGCAAATAACAGATTACCTCAAGGCGCGTTATGCGATTTTGGTCATTGAAACTTTCGAGGAGGAACGTGCACTCAGTGAAATTTCTGAAATCGCTAAGACTCTTAGCCATCGGTTGTTCGTTTGGAACTCGACGGTAGGTGTCCAGATAAATGGCGTCGTTTCTGGGGATAAAACCTTTGATTTGAAAATGGCTTTGGACTTTTGCGAAGAAAAGGCGAAGGAGGAGGGCAGCAAAAATATTTTTGTTTTTTGTGATGCTCATAACTACCTTGCCTCAAGCTCAAATCCTGTCTATCGGCGTCGACTTCGAGATTTAGCCATAAATATTCGCTCACGCGGATATCGAAGCAATTGCATTATCGTGGCACCCAGCTTTGAAGTTGCCAACGATCTTCAAAAGGAAATCACGTTGATTGATTTTCCTTTGCCATCAAGAGATGAGGTTAAGGATCAGATAAATAGCTTTGTTAATTCATGGCAAGGAAATAGTAGCGTTAAGATTGATCTTTCTGCCGAAACCAAAGAGAAACTCATTGATGCTGCATTGGGCCTCACGGGGTTGGAAATTGACAATAGCTTATCTCGCTCATTGGTATCCAGTCTGAGTGTAAATGAAAATACTGTAAAAGATTTGCTTTCCGAAAAAAAACAAATCATACGAAAAACAGGTATCTTGGAATACATTGACTCAAAGGTGAGTCTTGAAGATGTTGGAGGCCTGGCAACTCTTAAGAAATGGCTCCACTTGCGTAGCCAGTGTTTTGGGCAGACTGCTCAGGAATTCGGTGTTGGAACTCCGAAGGGTTTGCTCTTAACTGGCGTTCCCGGTTGCGGTAAGTCTTTAACAGCGAAATGCGTATCGTCGTCATGGAATATGCCCTTATTACGTTTGGACATGGGGAAAATTTTCCAAGGGGTGGTTGGTTCTTCAGAGTCCAATATTCGTTCCGCACTACGCACTGCCGAAGCTGTTTCGCCCTGCATCCTATGGATCGATGAAATTGAAAAAGGACTTTCCGGTTCTTCCGGAGGGGCATCTGATGGTGGAACGGCTACACGCGTATTCGGCACACTGTTAACTTGGATGCAGGAAAAGACGGCGCCTGTTTTTGTGTTTGCTACCGCTAACAACATCAACAGCTTACCTCCGGAGTTATTGAGAAAGGGGCGATTCGACGAAATATTTTTTGTTGATTTTCCGTCGACATTAGAAAGAAAGAAGATTCTTGAAATACATTTGAAAAAATTGAAACGTGACCCAGAAAAATTTGATTTGGATCGATTGTCTGCTTTGGGGGGCGAGTCGAATTTTGGGAAAGACGTTGTGCTATCTGGTGCTGAAATCGAAGCTTGGGTTGGAGACTCCCTGATTGAAGCGTTCTCGCGGCGGATAAATGGCTCTGATGATCTAAGCGATCTGAGTATGGTTGACTTTGAAACTACTATTTCGCGTTTAGTACCCATGAGCAAAATGCGTAAGGATGAGTTTATAAAACTTCGTGATTGGGCTAATCAAAATGCAATTAGCGCGTCGGCTATCATTGCTGGTCAGAATGATATGGAAACTCAGATCGGCGGCAGAAAAATTGATTTTTAATATGCGGTGATTTTTCGGTTAGTGTGGCGTTGTTACAAGTAGAGACTGATGCTCGGGCTAGTAAAATGACTGCACGAGCAAGCCTTAACCGGCCAAGCAGCTCGACGCCATCACTGGCGCTTGCTCTCATAAAGAGCTCAATCGTGCAGTCAGCAAGGCTGAGGGGGGTTGTATTGGCACTTGAATCGACCAAAGCCATCAGAAGCCAGATCGCTGAGCCGTTGTATGTGGCGTATGATGACGCCGCCAGCAATCGGGCGGGTGAGTTGAAGGGATAGGCGTTTCTCGGCACGGCCCCGCGCGGCTATCGATAGACTGGACGCCTCAATTTTTCAGGATGAAATGATCATGTTCAAAGCTACCCTCGCTTCCTTGCTGTTGACCTGTACTTTTTGCGCTCACGCCGGTACGACGGTCGATGTGTCGAAGATTTACGGCAAGATCCAGTTCGTGGACAGCTATCCCGACTACAAGGTGAAGGTGGTGAGTCACTACCCCGACCTTAAGGTAAAGAAGGTTGTTTCCTGGCCGGACTCTGTCGGCAAATGGCAAACCGTCGACAGCTACCCCGACTACAAGATCCAGATTGTCGATTCCTATCCGGACTTCACTATTGAATATGTGGAGAGCTGGCCTGGGGTCAATTGATAGCGGCGAGCCGTTGCAGGTGTTCTGAGACGGCTTGCCGGGCGGGTTGGCCAGGGCAGGGCGTTTCACGGTCGAGCAATTTGGCGGTGAGGAGTACGCCCAGTTCGCTCAGTTGATGGGGCGCCAGGGCGATGTCGCGGTGTTTGCCGTTCAGGTCTTCGTACAGGTCGTGCAGCAGGGTGCTGACTGAGGTGAAGGTTTCTTAACTGTCGGTGCTGACGTTGGGGGCGACGGTGAAGAGGTTTGAATCCGTAACGTTGTACATGTCTGAGATCAAATAAATGGTTATCGTCTCCGGCCGGAAAGACACCGGAGGAGGGACGGGTCAGTTCCGCAATTAGATTATGGTCCCCGGCTTCAAAGGCTTTCAGATAGCATGCAAATAATATTTTGCGGAATCGAATTGTCTTTAACTGTTTGAAATAAAACATTTTTACCGTGGATTGCAACTCCGCCTATTTACACACTCTGGACCGTTTAAATCCGTTCACGAACGCCGCCTCCAGCCACTTGCTAGCTTTCGCCAAAATGCAATTACCCAGCTGACTGGGTCGTTGCTCAAAGCTTTCTTTTGCAATGTAATTCGGGCACCTCGTATCCCCAAGTGATTATAGTTTCGGCCTGATGTTCCCAAAGTGTTTCATTGCGTCCAAGGTACTTTACGCCACTGTCACTTGGCTGCTGGTACATGAGCGATACGCTGTCGCCACGCTCGGCGATTAATGTCGGCGGATCGGTTTTAAAGAACATGACAGCAACCTCGCTGGCAGGGTTGCCTTCGCATTCGTAATAGACAGGCCCGGTTCCCGGTACCAATCGGTACCGTGCTTGCAACTCGGCGATGCGGCGTTGGTACTCCATGCGCACGCATGCACCGACGTCATCACTCTTCCAGCAGTCGTCGCGACCCTTTATCCATCCACGTTGTTCTGCTTTAAGCTGGGGTGGGTGCTCGTTGCCGGCCTTGATTCTCGCGCTGGCATATACTTCCGACAGATTGCGATCGAGCGCGGATAACACCTTGTCCTCACATATCATCGCTTCGATAGCACCAGGCTTCACCTTGGCGCAATCGTAAGAAGGGCCAAGTGTCACATTGACTATCGACGATTTCCCCGTACTGCCCCCGGTCGCCTGCTTCCCATTGATATGCTGATCAATGTATTGGCACCACTGATCGGAACTTCGTTCAGGGACATTTGCCCCATCGCGAACCCCTAATTTGAATTCGATCACCGATTTCCATTCATCGGAGCCTATATCCGGCCCATGCCCTTGTCCGTCAGTTGTATGCAGTATCTTATCGATCGATTGATACCATGGGTAAGTGCACACCGATTGAGCCTGAGCAACGCCTGCGGCGCCAACCAACAACAAAACCAGATATTTGCTCATGCGTGCTCCCTTTTGATTTAAGCAGTTGCCAGGCACCGACCTAAGCCTGATTCATGCCTCCAACGTTCGGGTAATCATATCCGATTTAGTTGAAGTCCTAGGGCCGTTCTTGGCCGGCATGTCTTGCCGTGAAGGGTCGATAGCAGGCCTTGTAGAGCAGCTGCTTTGGGCCGTTTGCAGTCTCTCGCTAAGGGCAACATTCAGTCGGAAGCTGTTCTCTGCCACGTAGCTTCCGATCACCGACCAACTCAGTTTGTGACGGTGATCGTCGCAATCGTTATTCCTTCTCCAGCTTTGCAATACCTTTCAGCGGGTAGATCACTTCATGGGTATCCAGATTTCGAATCTCGGATTCGATAGTAATGGTCGAGACCTGACGCCCAGGAGGCCCATTGATGTCGTCGCGAGTGGTGAAGTCCACGACATATCGCTGGCCTGCACGGAACTCCACATCGCGCGCACCGAAGCCGCACTTCGCGCCACCGGTACCCAAGGCATTCATCGAGACCCAACACCAGCTCAACGAGTGCTTGCCCGGGGTCAAGCGCAGTGCCTGCTTGCCGGAAACGTCGAGGATCGAGCGCCGCCCGGCGCCCTCTAGCAGTTGGTCGTCCACATGCGTGGCCAGCAACAGTCGATGGAATTTTATTCCCAACCCGCGAAAGCGGGTGGTGGCGAAGTACACCACCGGTGCATTGGCCGTGTTATTGGACAGGTCATATGGCGTCATCAAGTCCGGCACCCAATCGCCTTGGTAATCCTTGTAGTGGTAGTTGGAACAAGCGGTTGTAAGACAGGTAATCAGCAGAACAGCCGGGAGTTTGAGATACGACAGAAATGACGACGAGCACATTATTCTTCCTTGTTTAACGAGTTGATTAGGATAGCGCATCGCAATGCCAGCAAGTACTTGAGCGGATTAGCAAACTCATCGCCCATCAGCAGGAAAAAGGGGGCAGATTTATTTTTAGTGCTCTAATTTTCTAGCGAATAGGAGTTTGAAGGTTGGAAAATAAATCTGTCCCCTTTTGCGCCTGTGACGCACGGAACCTAGGTGGCCCTTGTTGAAGGGCTGACTGAGATTGAGTCAAAACACGGGACATCGCCATGACTGACTCTAGCCTCATGCCTTGCCACGCTTTATCATCCCCCCAAAGCCCGCAGGTATCGCCTCTACCGCTCGACTCACCTCCGGCAACCAATGGATCTTTCCCCCCCAAGGACCTTTCATGCGTGGTTTCTTCCGTGCATTCGCACATCTATTACCCATTGCCCTGCTCACAGGCTGTGCCGCCAAATCCCCCGTCGTGGTCAGCGAGCCCTTGCAACCGGCCGCGGGTGGCCCGGTCGCGTACCTGGTCGGCAGCATCGGCCCTCTGGGCCGCGACAACGCCTACACCAACCAGCGCATCCTCTTGCGCCAGCGCGGCTCGCAATACGGCGCAGCAGCCTGGTGGGGCCATGCCGAGGTGGCGCATACACCAAAGGACATCGAAGCGGTGCACGGCAGCGACAAGCAGGCGCTTCCCGGCGAAGCTAGCATCTTCGTCATGCCGCTCAAGCCCGGAGCCTACGAATTCTATGACTTCCAGTTCTTCTGGAACGGCTCCAACGGCGGCTTCCGCAGCATCCAGGCGCGGGAGCAGTTCCTCGTGCCCATGGAACTGGAGGCGGGCAAGGCCTATTACATCGGCGAGTTCCGCTCGCGCTGCCTCGGGGTTTCAGCCTGCCTGTTCTTCCATGACGACCAGCAGCCACGGGATGAAGTTATCGCGCGGCGCTACACCCCCGGGCTACCGAGCCTGCAGCCGCTGAACCTGAACATGGCGCCGGCATTTCCCTTCGTCATGCCCATGCCGCAGGCCCGTACAGCGGGCAATGTGACAAGCAACAAGGAACCCCAGCAATGAAGAAGACCCTGCTCCTTACCGCAAGCCTGCTGCTGGCCGGCTGCGCGGGCACCCAGACCCTGCCCGACCCACAAATCAAGACGGGCGAGGATTACCTGCCGCCGATCACCGTGATGGTTGATTCGCTGGAGCACAGCTCCAAGCTGCGCAATTACCTGCGTGAAAGCGGCGTGTTCAGCAAGGTCGATACCGGCACCGCTGGAGAAGGGGAAACCCAGGTGATGGTCAAGCTGGATGCCCAGCGCAAGGTTGCACCTATGCCTCTGGTATTCCTCAGCGCCGCCACCCTTTTCCTGTTGCCAATACAGAACGACATGGACACCAAGGCCGACTTCACTGTGATGCGCGATGGCAAGGTGCTGAACCGTTATCACTATGAAAACTACATGGCCAAGTATTCCTGGCTGCTCGACCTCGGCATTCCCGAGCGCGAGGAAAACATCCGTCGGGTCGCCCGCGCCTTCGCCCGTGACATGCAGGTGACGGGCCTGGCGGGCAAACCGCTGGAGGCACAGCGGTGAACAACCTGTTCAAGGTGGGGCTGGGTGTCGCCGGGTTGTTATTGCTGGGCGGTTGCAATCCATCGATGAAACCATTGGGCTACCACGCGGAAAAGCCCTATGTGCCGATGAGCCTGATGGTGATGCCGGAGGGCTACACGCGTTTCGACGTCAAAGAACGTGACGAACTGACCGTGGCAGTGAAGTCGTCTGGCGCGTTCTCCTTCGTCGACCACGGGTTCGCGCGCAAGGGCTACGGCCTGGTCATCAACCAGCCGCCGGGCAAAGGCGCCGGGGTGCTGGTGGCGCTCAACGCGTTGACGCTGCTGACGTTCCCGATGCCCTACAGCTATGTGCACAACCTTACCGGCAAAGTCTACAAGGACGGTGAGCTACTGCGCACCTTCACCTACAAGCGCGAAGGCATGAGCGTGGCCGCCTGGTACGTGCCCACACCTAACACCGAGAATCAGCGGCAGATGCTCACCGACCTGATGCGGGACCTGGAGGCCAGCGCGCTGATTCCCCATGTCGGCGATGAAGGGCTGGCTGCGCTTGATAACCCTGAGTAGAAGGGGTGTGGCATCAAACGAACTGGTTCCAGTAGCGCGCAGGGTGAGGTTCGGCACCACTGGATTAACAGGGTTTTACTCGATTGTGCTTGAGCGTACCGCCTGACAATGCCAAGAGGCTCATGTGTCGGAGCGCGGGTTTGCTGAGCAATGAGCCCATCTGCAAGCGCCTGTACAAGCGTGGTAAAGAGGTGATCCTCCTTTCGAAAACCCCAGTTACCCGGCATGGCACTGAGCAACGATGATGGCTGTGTCATTGCCCGCAGTTACGATGCCAAGCCCTTTATCAAAACGGGCGAGCCATATCTCCAGATCCAGCACACGCTCAAGCCGCACGGCATCGTCCAGAACTATGCAGTGTACGGCGACATGAGTGAGCGGGTGATGAGCCTGATCGAGGCGATGGTGCCGTGCCGACCGGCAGTGAACCGGTGGTGCCAGTGTCGGCACTCACGGAGGAGGGGGGCCACTCGTGCCAACGGTCGGGTTGGGTCACGTAGTCGTAGACGACTTCGATGAGGGCTTGGATAAAGCGTTCCTGCCTGATCCGCTCCAACGGACAGAATGCCCAGCAGCATGCATGACACACCGCCTATGTGGCGAGATCCCGCACTGGGAGCTGCCAGAATAGTCCCACTCCCGTGGTTTGCACGGGAGTGTTTCACTCATTCATCAGCGCACCTTGAAGCGGCTCATCAACGTAATCACCCGGCCATTGGCATCCAGCAGGCTTTGCGTATTGGTTTCAGTGGCATGGCCACTTTCCACCAGCTCTTCGACCATATGTCGGATCTGCACCATGCTGCGGTTGATCTCTTCGGTTACCGCACTTTGCTGCTCGGCGGCGGTGGCGATCTGGGTGCTGAGGTTGTTGATATGGCTGACCGAGCCGGCCATTTCGTCCAACCCAGTGTTGACACGTGCCGTGGCATCCGCCGCCGACTGGCAGCTGGCCTGGGTGTTTTCCATTGCGGTCACCGACGAACTCACGCCAGTGGTCAGGCGCGCCAACATCTCGTTGATCTGCGAGGTGCTGGCCTGGGTGCGTGCGGCCAACGCCCGGACTTCGTCGGCGACCACCGCAAATCCACGGCCTTGTTCGCCAGCGCGCGCCGCTTCAATGGCCGCGTTGAGTGCCAACAGGTTGGTCTGGCCGGCAATCGCGCCGATCACGCCGAGGGTTTCGGTGATACGTGCGGCGTCCTGGCGCATGTTTTCCACGGTGTGGGTGGCGCTGGCCACTTCGCCGATCAGCGCGCTGACGCTGGTCGAGGCTTCGCCCACCACCACGCGGGAGCGGTCGGCGTGTTCGTTGGCGCGCTGGGTGAACGAGGCGGTTTCAGCGGCGTTTTGCGCGACGGTGTCGGCGGTGGAGCTCATTTCGGTGATGGCCGTGACCGTCTGATCGGTTTCCGAGGCGTGCCGCACCAGAATCCGGTTGGTCTGCGCCGACGTCTGCTGCAATTGCTCAAGCCCCGAGGCCATGGCGCCCGTGGCCTGGGTCACTTCGCCGATCATGTTCTGCAGGTAGATGATAAAGCGGTTTACCGAGTGGCCGATGGCGCCCATTTCATCCTCAGCACGGATGGTGATGCGCTTGGTCAGGTCGGCATCTCCGGCAGACAGCGAGTCGATATTGGTGCGCAGCGACTTCATGCGTTGCACCAGATTGCGAATCGCATAGAACGCCAGCAGCACCAGCAGCAGTACCATCGGGATTTGCAGCAGCGCCAGGCTGCCGAGCACATCGTCACGCTGGGCGGTGATCAGCGAGGTGGGCAGGGCAGTGGCGAGGAACCACGGGGTGCCCTCGATTGGGCGCATGTAAAAGGTGCTGGCCACTCCCTGGTTGTCGAATTCACCGCGCTGCAGGGCCTGGTCGCGATGGGCAAGGGCCTTGCTGACCTGGGCGGCAAACGCCGAGGTGCCGGTCAGTTCGCTGATGTTCTTGAGCACCACCGGGCTACTGATGCGCGTGCTGTTGCTGATGATCTTGCCGTCGCCTTCGACGATCAGCATCTGGCCGCTGATGTCTTTTTCCTTGCTGGCCACCAGCTCATTGAAAAAGCCCAGGGTCACGTCGATGGTGGCGACGCCGTAGGCCGCGCCGTCCCGCTGGATGGCCATGGCGCAGTTGGTGCGCGGCTCCTGGCTGGCGTCGTCCTTGTAGGCGGCGGCCCAGGCGCATTGGCCACGGGGCGAGGCGAGGCCGCCTTTGTACCAGCTCTGGTCGTAATAATTGGGTGCGGCGTCGCTGTTCCAGAACGTATTCACCGCCAGCTTGCCCGAGGCATCGCGGTGCCAGAACGTGCTGTGCTTGTTGCGCCCCGGCGTGCGCTGGTTGGGCAGCGGCCAGATACCGCCGCCGAAGACTTTCAGCTCGCCATACTGATCCACCAGGCCGGGCAGCACCTTGTCGATGGCGTCACTGTCGAGCAGCGGGATGGTTTGGGTGATGCTGCGTTGCTGGGATTGAACCTTGTTGAGTTCGCCCTGGATCTGCACAGCTACCTCGGCGATGCGGTTGAGCACCACCTGTTCTTCAGTGTGTTTTAACGTGGGGGCGACCAACTGGCCGATGCCGACGACGGTTAGTACCGATAACACCAGGACGAACAGCACCAGGAACAGGGTGTAGCGGGTCTGGATGGAGCGCAGTGTGGGCATGGAGGTCGTCCTTACGAAGCGTTTATTATCGACGCGGCTTTATTAGAGCTTCGTCGGGCTATCGGCTTGGCAAGGAAGAGCTTTAGGTACTACGGTGCTGAGTTAATCGGCTTGACCGTGACCTTGCGCGCATCAGCTGCGAGGTTACCCATTGGAGGGTGGCTTAATCGCCGGTTTTACCTCCGTGAAGGCCGAGCCTTGGGTGCGGTCGAAATGATCATTGGCACCTGTAAAAATGCAGTCCGTGGTCTTGTTTTTCCTGAGGGTGTCGTTAGCGTCGCTGGTACTGCGGAAGGCATGCTGTACCGCACGCGTACCCATGTGAAACGGCCAACTTATCCAAGATGCTTGTGTGGGTACATGCACGATACTTAATAACGTTGAGCATCATAAAGGGACGGTCGATATGAAGGGAAGTTTTACGTCAGGTCTATGGGTGGCATGTTTCGTGAGCAGTGTTACGGCGCTGGCAGATGAACTACCGCGTAGCGAGCAGATAAAAGCATTCCACGCTGCTGGATTTAACCAAGAGACGTCGGAGTGTGAAATTCAGGAAACTGGTAGCTACAGACCGGTAACCATGGAATTGGTTGAGGACCTGAACGGTGACGGCCGACCGGATGCGTTGATTACCGAAGGCAGCACTTACTGTTATGGGCAAGCAGGTACTGGATTTTATCTGGTAAGTCAGCAGCCTGACGGCCACTGGAAACTCATGCTCAAAGAAAGCGGTGTCGCTGAGTTTCTCGCTAGCAAAGGCAGTAATGGTTGGCCTGATGTTGAGGTCGGTGGCCCGGGCTTGTGTTTTCCAGTGCTGCGTTACGACGGGCAAAGTTATCGAGTTCACCATAGTGTTGGTGAACGGTGTGCTGACTAGCCGTAAAAGTCCGATGGCCCAAAGGCCAAACGAAGGCCGGTCAGCCGAGGATTACGGTGGCTGCTTTTGAATCTGGCGCGCGGTGTTCCAGGTCGCTATCGGTGTTAAGCATAATGTCTGAGATGTTATGGTCGCTATGCCGTCGGAATCGAGGCATTTAGCGCTGGGATAATAGCGAAGTCTCGGCGCTGAATTTAGCCATAACGTCCATTATGCGAGGCGCTTTTGCACCGAGAAACAGATGTCCTTCGCCGATGCCGAGTATGCCGGCAAACGTATGTGTGCGGCGATGCGGGTTGTACCGGTGAGGAGAAGCGTGCCGAGCATCAGAACTGCGCGATGATGTGGGCGATCGCCGCGCGTCCTAGCAGCTATAGAAGGCGCGGAAAAAAGAGCTTGATCGGGTTGTATGCGACGCAAGATTGAATACGCCAAAGCGTAGGTGCGGGCCAAGGTTGAACATGCCTTTCGTGTGATCAAGCGCCAGTTTGGCTACACGAAAGAACGCGTACGCTCGCGAACGTTTACAACCATAGGGGTCATGCAGCAACGTAGACAAGAACCGGCTGGAGGCAAATGAGTGGCGGTGCCGAATCGAGCATGTCGGCAGGTTCACACCATGGATAGCTGCGACCTTGAAGCCAATCCATTATTTTCTGCATATGCTGGGAAGGGCACTCCAACATGTGTTCGATAGTAATGGACAGTTGCATGGCCAGGCCGCTTTGCGGTGAAAAGACCCAATGATATTCCCCACAGCCTACGCGCAACTCTCCAGTTGCTTTTGTTGACATGCCAACCAGCCATTTGCACCTATGAGCATGTGCTTCGGGCTTTGGAGGGGCACCGAAGCAGAATGTATAAACGTTCTCATATTGCAGGCTAAAGCTGCGTACCAGTACTTCAGCAATATCTTCGCGCCCCTGGACGTTGGGGGGAAATTGGATGGTGCTTGTCTGCACCAGCATGGTAAGAGTTGCGTCTGGACTGAAAGCATGCCGCAACAAGTCAGGCCGATTTCCGTCCTTGCCGAAGATGTAGTTCTCAATCGCTTTGGTGGCGTTTTTCATGCACAAATCCTAGTGCTGCTGCAGGTGGGCCAATCGGGATTCCAGGCGGATTACGGGTTAACCGAAACCTGCTCCTTCGCGGACTCTGGTACATCAAACACCCTATCAAAGACCCACTGAAACGCCAGCGCGTAAAAGAAGAACACGAACAGCCCCAGATCGGTGACCAGTGCAGCCCACCATGAAATTTCCAGCCACCATGCCACCAGAGGCACCAACAGTAGAACCAGCCCACCCTCAAAACCCAGTGAGTGGAGCAAACGTCTGCCCAACGTGCGAGCACGCTGTGGCTGACGCGCTTCCCAGCATTCGAAAACGTAGTTGAACAGCACGTTCCACAGCAGCGCGCACACCGACAACATCAACGACAGCGCACCCGCATGGGCCAGGCCTTCGTCGTATATCAACGAGATGCTGGGCGACAGCACCGCAACAGCGATTGATTCATAGAGGATGGCTTGCAGAATTTTTCGCGAAGGTCCTTGCATGGTGTTTTCCGAAGGGTGGGTAGATCAAATACCCGCGACGGTATCGCTCCGTACACACCAAGAAAAATGAGATAAATTGCAGGCACATCAATTCAATTCATCTAGGGAACGATGCGTGTTTTCGACTCTTGCGCTCAACGCGCTGCGGACCTTCGAGTCGGCTGCGCGACTGGGTAGCTTTAAAGCGGCAGCTGAGGAGCTCTCAGTCACCTCCACGGCCATATCCCACCAGGTCAGGACGTTGGAAGCTCGTCTCGGTGCGATGCTGTTCAAACGATCTGGACACGGTGTGGTGTTGACCGAAGAAGGCGAGTTGCTGTATCGCCGTACTCATCGCGCATTGTTAGACATTCGCCGCAGCCTGGAGGCTTTTTATCCGGACACTGCTCCCCAAACCCTGACCATTTCCACTACGCCGGGCTTGGCGGCAGCCTGGTTGATTCCACGGCTGGGTGGTTTCTATCGGAGCTTTCCGCAATTCAATGTGCGGGTCGATACACGTAACGAACTAGTCGATCTGCTGCGTGATTCCAGTGTCGATCTTGCTATTCGCTCGGTCAGCCGCGATGACCCGAAGTTGTTCTGTCAGGAGCTAATGAACGAGCAGTTCTCGGTTTACGGCGCCCCAGGTCTGGTGGCCTCGCTGAACGTAAATCAGGTCGAACTGATCAACCTGCACTGGAAAATTCCGGGACCCTTTTCAATCAATTGGGAAAGCTGGTGCGCGGCCGCAGGATGCCAGGCTTGGCTTGAAACGGCGCAGATGCGTGAGTTCGACGACGAGCATTTTGCTTTGAGCGCTGCGATCGCGGGTCATGGGCTGGTGCTGGCAAGCAATGTACTGGTAGCCGACAGCCTCAGGCATGGAGAGTTAGTGGCCTATAGACCAGAAGTAAGCCTGCCTGGTCCGCGTTACGTTGCGGTGTGCGTGCCAGGGTGGGAGCGGCAGGTGCATGTGAGCGCGTTCCTGATGTGGCTGGCAGGTGCCGCTCGACAGGATGGATGACGACATTCGATTGCTGCCCCTTGCCACAGGCAGCAATCGACCCAAAGGAGGGATTGGATAGAAATCGCGCAATGACGCGCTTTTTACTGTCGCTCCAACGCCGACCATAAACCACTGTGTCCGATGCCGGCGATCAACGTTCCATAGGGCCATGGTTCAGGGTGTCAACCAGCACGGACTAAGGTTGAATGAACCTGTCGGGGCGGCAAGGGCCGAGGGCAGGGGCCACGGTGGCGTCCATTATCTCTTCGCTGGCCAGACGGCCTATTATTGGGGCAAGGATAACGCCAGGGTGCATTGTGCAAACATATACACCGCTGACTGTGGGCAAGTAACCGACAATGGGAATGCCATCAGCGGGAAATGGTCTTAGCCCGACACATGCCAATTCCGGCTCAATGGAATCAGCCCCATGAAGTTCGTCCCGGATGGCCTGGGCTGTTCGTAGCGCAATCGCTTCTGCCTGGTTGTCCAGGGCATCACCCAGATAATCCTCTGCGGCTAGCAATGTCCCATCCTCTTCTTGTCTGACTTCCATTGCGGGGCTGGAAATTATGGTCTGCACCAGGTTGGCGGGTGCCTTGTAACGAATAAAAATGGCTGGAGATTCTTCTATAGGAAGAGAAACGTTAAGCATGTCGGTGAGTTTCTTGGTACCAATCCCCGCTGCGATTACAACGATATCGGCGTCAATTATTCCCGCTGTGGTTTCGAGCCCTGTAACTCGAGTATTCAGCATTCTAAATCCGAGAACCCGTGTATGGGTTAATACATTGGCCCCATGCGCTTTGGCGCCTGCAATCAAGGTGTGCGTTGCTCGTACCGCATCCAAGGCACCTGCTTGGGTTTCGTATAAGGCCTGTTCAGGGGGATGCTTGAGATTGGGTTCAATATCGACAATCTGGGGGCGGGACACTAAATGTTCTGCAGTTGTATTGCCTGCCCTTTGCAGCGTTTCATCCAGGTTCGTGCCGTAAGTTAGGGCACCTGTCCATCGAACGTTCAGGTCGGGTAATTCCATGTCGAGTCGACGAAACTCATTGATGACCAAGCTGCGCAATTGCGCAATAGGGTCGAACCCGCTGTGAGAAACGTTGATCCATGCAAATGAGGTCCCCGTCACGCCGCACGCAATATCTCCGGCGTCTACCAACGTAACATCTGCACCTTTGCCTGCCAGGTGATAAGCCAGGGACGCGCCCACTATGCCCGCGCCTATGACGACGACTCGGCTTTGCTTACGATCCTCCACATCAACCTCCATTTTGTCGATCTGATTGCGAGAGCGTTAGGGGATATGTGAGTGAAAAGGGGCAGATTTACCTCTAAAAATACATCTGCCCCCGATTTTTGCTCGCTACCGCCAACTCAAGGTCGAAGGCAGCTTATTCCCCTACTGCAGTGGAACATAAATATCTGTTTGCCATTGATCCATCGGTGTCTGGGGGTAGGCGCTCAGGTAATTGAAGAACAGCGGCTGGTCACGAAGTTCTTCTCCACTGGTGGGAAGCCAGTCGCGGTAAATCGGATAGATCGTTTCGCCAATATGATCCGGTGAACCCGTATGGCGCACCACGACGCAGCGGCCGCCAGGAATGACGAGGGCGTGCACGCCAAACTCATTTGGCGCCACAGCCTCATGAATCTCGCCGCAGATCGCAAAGCGGAACGTTTGTGGAGGTGTCGTATCGGGGTTGTTATAGGGGATGCCAAAGGTGCGACTCGATGCCTGCGGCGACTGTCCGCTGTGCATACGCCACTCGATGAACTTGCGCACGCTCTCGCTGACGAGCCCTGCTGGCCCGCGGTGCTCAAGCGCTGCTACCTTGACCTCAGGGAAATCTACGATCCTTACTTGCATGATGATAGTCCTGGAAAAGTGAGGGATTGCGAACACCGTATTCCAGACTTGCCAGTTCGGTTCCTTGCTGAACGCACTCGGCGTCATACCGATCGCCCGCTTGAACGCCCTGCAGAATGCCTCGGGACTTTCAAAGCCGGCGTCGAGTGCGGCGTCCAGTACCGAATGATCAGCGACGGCCGCCAGGCGATGTGCCGCACGGCGTAGGCGCATCAGTTGCACATATCGTGAGACCGGCACGCCAACGAACGCGGTGAATTGTCGGTGGAAGTGAAATGCCGAAAAGTTTGCCACACCGCTTAACGTCTTCACCGACAGGTCGCCTTCGAGATTGGCATCAATGTAGGCGAGCACGGCGTTGAAGCGTTGTGTGTAAGCAAAATGGGTCGGCATGTCAGACACTGGAAAAGCTCCTGGAAGTACGGTCGCCCGTAGAGTCCGCTATACCGGCGTGAACGCGCCTAGCCGAGTTTGCTCAAGGTATGAGGCTTCTAGGTCGGTTGGCGATTGGCTCGAGGGCGACGCCTTCAATCGCCTCAACCACGGTGCTTAGTTGCTGGCCAGGCCTGTTCATCAGGGCCTAGCCGTTGGTGACTGGGGCTTTTGCATGAGACACTAACCATTGACGTTGCACCATTTAAGATCCTGCAGGTGTTGTCCAATAGCTAGAAGCACTCGGACGTGCATTCTTTACCCGATGGCTGAGACTTCAGCAAATTAGACCTGCATATCCTTGGAACACCGAATGCCTTCTCAGCCGAAACCCAGACTGAACCTACGCATCGTACTGCTCACCTTTGCGCTGTTCAGTGCCGCAGTCACTCTTGCCAATACATTCTGGGTAATGTTCAAGATCCAAAAGCGAGAGCTCATTGAAAACGCGCTGGAAGGCAACCGAGCTTACGGTGCTCGTATCGCAGCAGCGGTAGAAGGGGTGTTGAGTTCTGATCTAGACCGCCTTGAATATGGCTCGGCCATCGTTTCAAAGAACTTCTCTGATCGCCAACTGTTGGCTGTCGAGGCTCGACGGCTGCTTGAGCAAGACAACAGCTTCAACTCAGTGCTGATTACCAACGCCGACGGCACTATCGTCGCATCTGCGCCAGAGCGGTTACAGCTAAACGGCCAATCTCTTCAAAGCCGCGAACCGCTCGAGCGGCGCAAGCCACTGGTCAGTAATGCATTTCACTCTATCACTGGCAATCTGGTGGTTTTCGTATCCCAGCCGGTCTTCGATGCAAATGGGCAGTACCTCGGGTTGGTGGGCGGGGCTCTCAGGTTGGAGCAGCAGAATACGCTTCAAGCGCTGATGGATTTGAACCGTCGACAAAATGGGGCATATGTCTATCTCGTAGACAGTCAGCGGCGTGTGCTCTACCACCCTGACCCTCAACAAATCGGCAGGCTCATTGACCATGATCGGATTGTAGATGCTGCACTCAGTCAGGCTAATGGCTCACTCCAGGCGGTCGACCGGGATGGGAATGAAATGCTTGCGGGTTACGCGGGCATACCCAGCAGCCGTTGGGGCATTGTCTCGCAGCAGCCAATGGCCGTTGTTCAGGAAACTTTGAGCGTTACCGCGCTGAAGGTGGCTAAAGGGATCGTGCCACTGGGCCTGCTGGGTTTGCTACTAATATGGTGGTCGGGGTCGAGAATCTCCAACCCGTTGTCCCGCTTGGCGGACAGCGCCGGACGCCTGGACGTGCCGGAAAGCTATGAGCGCATCAGCGCCATTCCTGTGGACTACCTGGAAAGCTGGCAGTTACGTCGGGCACTTTTGCTTAGCGTGAGCCTACTGCAGGAAAAAATCGGCAGACTCAACCACCAGGCTCAAAGTGATCCACTCACCGGGCTGGCAAACCGTCGTGCAATGCAAGACGCGCTCACGGTGTGGTTGGAGTCGAAGAAGACGATTGCTGTGATTTCTGTGGACATTGATCATTTCAAACGAGTGAACGATACCTTTGGCCACGACGTAGGTGACGAGACGCTCAGATCGGTAGCAGGACTGATGAAACAGAACTCTCGGCCGAGCGATCTGCTTTGCCGTGTAGGGGGGGAAGAGTTCGTTTTGCTGCTTCCCGATAGCTCAATCGCTGCCGCTGTAGACATCGCAGAGCGTTTACGACTCTCGATCGCATCCACCGCCTTGGAGGCTGTTGGTCACATTACTGTCTCGCTGGGGGTCGCGCTCTGGCGAGCCGGCGACTCGATGGATGATGTGTTCCAGAAGGCAGATCAATTGCTGTACCGCGCCAAGCAACAGGGGCGTAACCAGGTTGTGGCAGAGCAAGAATCCAGTGCCACCGGGCCAGCGTCCTGACACAGGCTTCGCCCGAGTGTGCTACACACAATGCGTTCGGGGCACTGGTGCAGCTGCTTCGAAAATAAAACGCTCCTGTTTCTAGGATCAGGCACGCCGCGCCATCAATAGAGCCGAGGCAGCCGCAGACAACAAACCGGCACAGCAACGATTAAAAATCTTCTTGCCGCGAGGCTGCGTAAACCAGCGGCGCATATGCAGCCCGATATAGGCATAGGCGCCAATGGCAATCCACTCCAGCACCAGAAACAGCAACCCGAGCAATAGGAACTGAGCGCCAACGTCTGCCGTGGGGTCAACGAATTGAGGTAGGAACGCGGTAAAGATCAGGATGGCTTTAGGGTTGCCGGCAGCGACGAGGAACTCCTGCCTGGCCAGCCCCCACAACCCCGTCCCAGAGGCTTCTGATTCGGCTGCTGCTTGCGGTGCGGCGTTCCACAGCTGATACGCCAGGTAGAAAAGGTACGCCGCGCCGACTATTTTGATCCCGTAGAAGATCAGCTCTGACGTTTGCAACACCACCGCCAGGCCCGCCGAAGCAAGTGCGATCATGATGGCGAATGCCAGCAAGCGCCCCACGCCTGCGATGCAGGCTGTGCGATATCCGTAGCGCGTTGCATTGCTGATGGACAGCAGGTTGTTGGGCCCTGGCGCCATATTCAGTGCAAAGCAGGCGGGCAGGAATAATGCGAGTGTTGCAACGTCCATATGCCTCTCCAGACCATTTTGCATAAATCCTACATTTGCAGCCCTGTCGATGTCATTGCTCGCTAATCACACCTTCTCCCCTGGGCAGGAATTGGTTCGTGATCATCGACACCGCTTGCGCCGGCGAAGCCAGGGCAGTGTCTATGCAAAACGGGGCGGGGTTCCACGCTTCATATTCATGATTGAGCACCGACTGCCAGGTGGGTGGCGTCAGCCCCGGAATATCCACCCTCCGTGTTTCTACCCGTCGCTGATGTTCATTTTTATCAGAGCAAATCACTTGGATATTGACTAGCCGAACACCGGCCTTTGAGGCGGTTTCGCTCCAGGCTACTCGACTTTCGCTTACCGGGTTTACACAGTCGGCGATGACGGTGCGGCCTAGCAGGAGATTGCTCAGTGCAAGCTCATTAGCGACCACGTAACCACTGCGTCCCACGTCTTGGGCAAGCGCTCCGGAGTTTCGGATTGCTTGCTCAATGGTATCGATGCGCAGGTAGACGGCGCCTGTCGTCGCGGCGAGGTTCTTGGCGAGAGTGGTTTTTCCGGTGCCGGGAAGGCCGCTGAATACTATAAGCACTGTCTGTCCTTCGCTGGGTGAATGTTGCCTGGCATTTAGGATCGCTCCTGCAACCAGTTAAGTAACGCCATTTCCATGCTGCCTGGCTTGGGGGCTGCCGGCGATAGCAGGCAGTACCGCGAGCCATCTTCAACAAACCCCAATGGAGCGGCTAATACACCGCTTTCGATATCGTCGCGCACCAGGTGCCACGGGCCAATGGCTACTCCAAGGCCTGCAACCGCTGCCTGGATGCTGAAGTAAAAGTGCTCAAAGGATTGCATTTCCATGGTCGGAGTGGGCAGGCCTTTTGCGTTGGCCCACTCTTGCCAAGCCGTAGGCCGGCTAGTCGTCTGTAGGCGCGGGGCCGAGGCGAGCAGGGATTTGCCGTTTTTACCAAACCACTCAGCTACTTTGTCCGGCCGGCATACAGGGCCGACCCTCTCTGGGAATAGTGTCTCGGCATGGTAGCCGGGAGGCCGTGGGAAATCGTCCCGCCGTATGGCCAGGTCGATGCCCTGGTTGAATGAGAAGGGGCCACCGCCGGCAACCAGGTGAATGTCCAGCCCTTGATAATGTGTTTGGAAGTCGCTCCAGCGAGGGATCAACCAACGCATCAGCAGCGTTGGCTCGCAGGATAAGACAAGCCGGCGCGCTCGACGGGCGTCGCTGCGTATCCCGCGCACGGCCTGGTTCATCAACCCGAGCCCTTCACTGACGGCTTTTGCCAGGCGTCTTCCGGGCTCCGTTAAAAACACCCTTCGGCTGCGTCGCTCGAACAGGTCAACGCCCAAATCCTCTTCCAGCAGGCGCACTGCGCGGCTAATGGCGCCGGGTGTCAGGTGCAGTTCGTCAGCCGCACGGGCGAAGTTTTCCAGGCGTGCAGCGGATTCGAAGCAGCGCAATGCAAGCAGGGAGGGCATGCGCGTCTCAGAAATAAGTGAGTTGTAGTCACTATTTTCTTCAGAAATCATCGTTATTACCCAAGCAGAGGATCTGCAAATATTGCCTTACACAACCAATAATTCAAAGGCTACAACATGGGCGAATGGATAGCAGTAATCACCATCACACTCCTTGCATGCATCAGTCCAGGGCCGGACTTCGCCATGGTGTCTCGTAACGGCTTGCTCCTGTCCCGGCGGGCAGGTGTGCTCACCGCTGTGGGAATCGGCCTGGGGGTGCTGGTTCATGTGGGCTACACGCTGCTCGGATTAGGGTTGGTGCTGCAACAGACTCCTTGGTTGTTCAATGCGTTGAAGCTGGCTGGAGCGGCATATCTGGTCTACTTGGGGATCAAGATGCTGCGTTCCCGGCCAGCGACTGAACAGCTGGACGCGCCACCTGCCGCGATGTCTGACCTGGAAGCGTTGCGTACCGGGTTTCTCACGAATGCGTTGAACCCCAAGACATCGATTTTTATCGTCAGTCTGTTTATGGGGGTCGTACGACCGGACACCGCGTTGACCGTGCAAATGGCCTATGGGCTATTTATCGCGGGGGCGCATGTGCTGTGGTTCAGCCTTATTGCGCTGTGCTTTTCCGCTGGGAGGGTGCGCGAAAAACTGATGGCTGCACGACAATGGATTGACCGGGCTTTTGGCGCCTTGCTGGTGAGCTTCGGGATACTGCTGGTAATCACTCAGTATTCAGCTTGAGTGTGTCGGTGGGGGTTTATATGGACTGAGGTTGAATTCGACTTTTCGGCAACTTGATAGGGTGTGGTTAACTAATGTCCAGTAAATTTTAACAAAGGTTTACAGCTGTTATTTAGTGGGTCGGGTAAAGTTTTTTGCAACTAGCGCAACTTGGTCAGCATCGTAATGCACTCCAGTAATAACCCGCTAAACCCTGAACTGATAAACATCAGACGGCTGTTTGCAACTCCCCTGGCCAGTCTCCAGTACCCCGATGCAGAAAAACTCAACGCAGAGCTGAAAACCCTGATCACGTGTCGCATGGCGGACGATCTGGGCGGCGCGCAGCGTAGTAATGACGGCGGCTGGCAGTCGGCGAGCGACTTCCCGGAATGGGGCGGGCAGGCCTGCGATGCGTTGGTCGGCTTTGCCACCGAGTTCGCCACTCAACTGACGGCGGTGCATAGCGAGCAGTACGGCTTAACTGAGCCGAGTTTTGCATGGAAACTCAATGCCTGGGCAAACGTTAACCAGGCAGGGCACAGCAATGCGTTGCATGGCCACCCGGGGGCATTCTGGTCGGGGGTTTATTGGGTGGATGCCGGCGGGCGAGAGGAAGATCCGGCTGTTGGCGGTGACCTGGAGTTTATCGACCCCCGCGGGATGGTTGCATCGACCTACAATCCTGCGCTGCGCATGAGGGTGGAAGATTGTGTTACTGCTGGCTTTAGTACGACTTATGCCGCTACCAGTGGAACATTCATTATGTTTCCGTCGTGGCTGATGCATTCCGTAAGACGTTTTGAAGGGGCGCGTCCGCGCATTTCTATTGCCTTTAATTTTGGCGCTTGAGTTGCCGACCGTCTTTTGATCATGCGGGCTTTGCGTCTGCCTACCATCGCATTATCCGGATTAGCCGGAATATGTTTCCCGAACTGAGTCGATTATCAAGAAATCCCCTCGCAGATACGCTGTGGTCATTGGCACCACCGACTATCTACGAGGAGACACCGATGTCCACACTCTTTACCCCAGGCGTTGTTGGTCAACTGAGCACGCCCAACCGTGTCGTCATGGCGCCCATGACTCGCTCGCGCAGCACCCAGCCTGGCGATGTGCCGAACGCTATGAACGCGGTGTACTACGCGCAGCGGGCGTCGGCTGCGTTCATTGTGACTGAAGCCACGCAGATCTCGCCCCAGGGCAAGGGTTATTCATTCACCCCAGGGATTTACAGTGACGAACAGGTCGCCGGCTGGCGCCTGGTGACCGATGCGGTGCATGCCGCTGGCGGACGAATTTTCCTGCAGTTGTGGCATGTAGGGCGCATGTCGCACCCCGACTTCCACAATGGCGAATTACCGGTCGCGCCGTCTGCAATTGCGTTTGATGGCAGCATCTGGAAAGTAGATGCCGCGTCGGGTGTCGGCAGTATGGCCCCGTGCCCGACACCACGGGCACTGGAGCGCGCCGAAATCCACGCCATCGTCGACGATTATCGTAAGGCTGCGCGTAATGCCATGACGGCAGGTTTCGACGGTGTCGAAGTGCATGGGGCCAACGGCTACCTGATCGACCAGTTCCTGCGCACCACGTCGAACACGCGTACGGATGAGTACGGCGGATCGCGCGAGAACCGTCTGCGCTTTCTCAGGGAAGTCATGGATGCGGTAATTGATGAAGTGGGGGCCGATCGCACAGCGATCCGGGTTGCGCCGTTTCTTACGGCGCGTGGCATGGCTTGCCCGGACATTCTGCCGACGTTGCTGGAAGCGACCCGCTATTTGCAGGGCAAAAATATTGCGTATCTGCACCTGGTCGAAGCGGACTGGGATGATGCCCCCAAGTTTCCCGAAGACTTCCGCCAAGCCGTGCGCGAGCGCTTTCGTAATGCGATTGTGGTGGCCGGTAAGTACGACCTGGAGCTTGCTGAGTGGGTCCTGGAAAAAGGCTATGCAGACTTTATCGCCTTCGGACGCAAGTTTGTGGCCAACCCGGATCTGCCACTGCGGCTGGAGAAGGGTTACCCGTTAGCCGGTCTGGAAGGCGCTGAGTTGTTTGGCGGTACCGAACGTGGTTACTCGGACTTTGCCGCCTGGGCTCAGCAGGGCTGAAAGCGGTAGGTCTCCAAAAAAATCTCCTTGGGGCGCGCTCAGGTCGCCAGCTTCAAGGAGATTTCGTCCATCAGCAGTTTGACCCGGCGCGGCATCGCGTGGCCGGAAGGGTAGACAATCTGCAAGTCCACGCCCGGCAGGGAGTAGGTCTCCAGCACCTCGACCAGTCGGCCGGCGTCCAAGTCATCACGCACATCGATGTAGGACTTGATACAGATGCCGTGGCCGGCCAGGCACCACTGGCGCACCTGATCGCCATCATTGGCAATACGCCTGCCCGACACCAGCACCTTGAACGTACGGCCAGCGGCGCGGAACTGCCATTCACGGTGGATGCTGCTGCCAAAGCGCATCAGGATGCACTGTTGCTGCGCCAGGTCCGATGGGTGTTGGGGCGTGCCGTGGGCCATGAGGTAGGCGGGGGATGCACACACGACCCTACGGCCCTCGCTGAGTTTTCTGACGCGCAGGGTGCTGTCGGACAGGGCGCCATATCGAATGGCGAAATCAATCCCTTGCCCCGCGAGATCCAGGTAGCCATCGGTCAGGTTCAGGTCGAGGCTGACGTTGGGATGCTCCTGCAGAAAATCATCGAGGATGGGCACGATGCGGTTGCGGCCCAGGTCGACGGGGGCGCTCAGGCGTATCAGCCCCGAGATTCGTTCGGTGCCCAGTTTGATAGTGCTCTCGATGTCTTCAGCTTCTGCGAGCAGGCGCCGGGCGCCCTCCATCAGCGTCCGCCCTTCGTCCGTCAGGCTGATTGAGCGGGTCGTACGGGTCAGTAGGGTCGCGCCGTAGTGCCTTTCCAAGGCCCCGAGCCGCTCCGACACAGACGTGGGCGAAAGCCCGACCTCGCGGCCTGCCGCCGACAATCCGCCTTTCTCGACAATCAACAAAAACAGCGCGAGGTTCTCGAAGAGCATTATCCGGATTTCCCTGAATATGATTGTGCTTTGGGCTGGATTCTACGCCAGCACTCAACAGTGCTCATGTCATTTGTTGGGGGGCAAAACCTCCTTCAGTTCAGAAGTCCATGCCTGACGAATCGCGCAGTTTTCTCCAGCGTTAATGCCAAATCAGCATGCTTGAGCTGATATCGGCTTTCCAGCTTGCGGCTATGAGTCATGTCGAATCGCTCGGTGCGGATGAAGTTCAGGGATTCCGGGCTAGTGCCAAAGTGCGTAGCCACGCCCGGTATTTTCAGCAGCCATCCGAGTGGGCCCAGTGGTAGGTGGCGGCGGGGAGTCTGCACTTCCAGGGTGTGGGCGATGTGTGTGACCAGTCCTTGCAGATTGGGGCTGAGCTCGTCCAGTGCCAGGGCCTGCTGATTTGCCATTGCCGGGTCGAATGCCGCCGCGACCATCAACGCCACCAGGTAATCGACACTGACCAATGGCAGCCAGTGGCGGGTTGATCCAGGAATCGCCGTCAACTTGCCCGTCGCCAGGTTGCGAATCAGCTCTGCTACCGGCTGACCAGCCAGGATATGCCCGCTCTCGCTATGCCCGCAGACCGTTGCCGGGTGCACGATGGTGTAGTCGGCCCGTTGCGCCTGCATGTAGCGAATGACCGCAAAATGCGCCTCCAGCTTACTTGCCTCGTACCCACCCACACGCCTGTACACGGCGGGCCAATCGGTGTGTTCGGGGCATTGCTGATCAATGCCAATGCTGGTCAAGTGCGCGGTGTTTTGCAGCATGTAGCCACCCACCATCAGCAGCCGACTGTGCTGGCTTGCCGATAACCGGGCAACCTCCAGAGCACCTTTGACGTTGACCGCACGGGCTTGCTCCATAGACAGGCCCCAGGCGAACTGGGCGGCGACGTGGAATACCACGCGGGCTGAGGCAATACGCTGGCGGTCAGTCGCGCTCAGCCCCAGGTTCGGGTGATTGAGGTCGCCTTGAATGGCCTGAATGCGCGAGGGTTCTCCCCCCAGTTGGCGCACCTGCTCCCTGAGCGTTTCAAGGTTTGCGGCGTGGCGCATCAGCACCCAGGCCTCGTGCCCTGTAGCGCTCAGGTGGGCCAGCAAATGCTGCCCGATAAATCCGCTGCCGCCGGTGACAAAACATTGAGTACTCATGGCGCATTCCTTGGTTGGATAAGGTGCGCAGGCTAAACTGTGGAGCTACCTCTACAGTCAAGGAAAATTTACCGTGAAAGTCGCAGAGCTTGAGCGTAGGAGCGGCCTTGGGCGCCATACCTTGCGGTATTACGAGGCGCTGGGGCTGATCACCGTGCAGCGGGGAGCCAATAACTACCGCGTTTACAGTGAGCAGACGGCACTGGACCTGGCGTTTATTCAGATGGCGCAGAAGATGGGGTTTTCCCTGGCTGAGGTCGGCGAAATCCTCGAAGCCAAGCGGCAAAGTACGATTGACTGTGCCCAGGGCGCTGCGTTGGTGGCCGACAAAATGGCTGAGATTCAACTCAAGATCGGTCATCTCAAAACGTTGCATGGCTTTCTTGACGCCGAGCGTCTGCGGCTTGAGGCCAGTGCCATCGCGCTGGGGCAGACCGTTACCTATCGTCAGGTGCCAATGCCGGTTTAAGCGTCAGTCCTTTCGCATCTGCGGTCGAGCTTCGGCGAAGCTGCAGTTGTGCGGGTGTGCAGCCGCCATCGCAGCCTCGCCGGGCTCGACAGCTCCCACCCTTGATGAATTGTATCTCTCGATCTGGGCCTAGCTGTACGGGGCGAGGCGCGGCAGAACCCTCTACTGTCAGGGCGACAATAATTCGCCGGATGACGCACCATGTTCATGTCCACCAGCTTGCTATCGGCCTTCGCGCTGTTTGCCTTCGTGTCTTCGATCACCCCTGGCCCCAATAACACCATGCTGTTGGCGTCGGGGGTGAACTTCGGTTTTCGCCGCTCGATTCCCCATGCCCTGGGGATCAGCGTGGGCTTTATGTTGTTGGTGATTTCGGTCGGCCTGGGCCTGGGGGAGGTGTTCAAGGCGTTGCCATGGGCGTACACCGCGTTGCGCTATATCGGGGCGGCGTACTTGTTGTACCTGGCGTGGAAGATAGCGACCTCCAGCGCAATGTCGGACGACATCGACGGCAAGCGCAAACCCATGACCTTTCTCGCCGCTGCGGTGTTCCAGTGGGTCAACCCCAAGGCCTGGGTCATGGCATTGGGCGCGATCACCACCTATACGCCGGCTGAAGGCTACTTCACTAACGTGCTGGTCATCGCCGTGGTGTTTGCCGTGGTCAACCTGCCGAGTGTGTGCGTGTGGGCGGGGTGTGGCACCGGCTTGCGCAATGTCCTGCGTGAGCCCCGCTGGTTGAAGCTGTTCAACAGGTCGATGGCGGGGCTGTTGGTGCTGTCGTTGTACCCGATGTTTTTTGCCGGCTAAAGAGTCCAGGCCTTTACGGGCCGGGGCTCAGACCGGTGAGATCGTGGCCAGCAGGCCAATGCCAACGGTCAGTGCCAGAAACCCTAAAAGAAAAAATGCCATCTTAGCCATGGGGCCTCCAAAAGGAAGAAGGGCGGCCGGAGAGTTCCTGCCGATGAGCCATTGTCCGGGTTGTGCACTGTTCGGTACAGATGCAGGTGTTAAAGAAAAAAGCATATCAGATGTGTCTGGCAGGCTGGCGTGCCGGGGTTTCGGCCGGGGCCTGGAGGTGCTGATCAGACTGTTGGAGGTCATTCTGCGCAGGCCTTCAACGGCAGGCAGGATGTATTTGAGCCATTGCTCGCGGGGTGTGCCTGGTACGTCCTGTGGCTGATCAGTGCTCGTCGATTCAAGGTCATCGGCGGGGTAGCAGTCATCACTGCTGCGCCTGCCGTCGGGGTACACAATAAACCCCCCGCGCCCGTTGCCACATTGGTGCAGATACACCGGCGACAGTTCTCGCTGCTTATCAATGCGCGCATTCAAATGAACGATGTAGCTACCCATCGCAATCGACACACCCACAATCAGCCCCAGGCATATCAGCACCTGCCAGCTGTAACTGGCGCCTACGTTATCGGAACGCACTGGCGACACAGCACGCAGCTGCCTGTTCGAGATGCCCGCCCACCAGAAACCGGCTGCCGCCTCCCAGGTTGACCAATTGCCCGCGAGACGGCAGGACGCTGGCCATCAGGCCGAATAGAATCAAAGCCAACAGGACTCTTTTAACCATCGAGTAAAGGTTCATGACGGTGATGAGCTCAGGATAGGAAGAGCCCCAGCTTAGAGAGTGCCGGGTTAACGCGAGGTAAACATCCACGGGAAATCGCCCGACTTCTGTTATCCTTCAACCCTCTGCGCAACACCTGTCCGAGGGGACTTTTCCGTGCATATTCACCTGCTGCTGGTCGAGGACAACCTTGACCTGGCCACGACCATCATCGAGTACCTGGAAATCAGCGGCATGGTCTGCGACCACGTCACTAATGGCCAGGCCGGCCTTAACCTGGCACTCGACCAGCATTACGACGTGATTCTCCTGGACATCATGTTGCCGCGCCTGGACGGCCAGCAAGTGTGCGAACGGCTACGCCAGCAAGGCAGCCAGACGCCGATCCTGATGCTCACTTCACTGGACGCGCTCCCTGACAAGCTCGCCAGCTTTGCGGCGGGGGCCGACGACTATCTGGTCAAACCCTTCGAGCTGGCCGAACTGGTCGCCAGGATTCGCGCCCTGAGCGTGCGCCGCAGTGGCCAGACCAGCCGCCTGCAGGTGGACGACCTGGTCATGGAGCTGACCACCCGCAAAGTCAGCCGCGCCGGGCAGGAGCTGCATTTGTCGCCCATTTGCTGGACCCTGCTGGAGTATCTGATGCGCGCCAGCCCTGAGCTCGTGCCCCGGGAGCGCCTGGAAACCACGATCTGGGGCGATGAACCGCCGGACAGCAACACGCTTAAAGTCCACATGCACCGGCTGCGCAAGGCGGTAGACAAACCCTTTGACCGACCGCTGATCCACACCCTGCCTGGGGTCGGTGTTCAGGTGAAGCCCCATGCGTAACCGCCTGAGTCTGAAGTGGGTGATCAGTGGCAGCTTCCTGTTCCTGATTGCTGTGGTGTTACTGATCTACAGCCAACTGCTGCCGGTATACACCGTGCGTGGCCTGCTCTACACCGCCAGCGCGATGATGGAAGAAGAGGCTCAGTATTTCGTCAGGCATTACAAGAAGGATCCGACCACGCCACCGCCGCGCAACTACTTCTTCGAGGCCGTCATCGGCAAGGAAGCCTTGCCGGCGAGCGTGCGCCAACTGCTCGAGGCTCCGCCGAGCATGTCCTTCGGTGCCGTTCAGGTCTTCGGTGATACAGACTCCGATGATGACGATGCTGAGATCCGGGCAGTCCTCACCCAGCCCCTGGGTGACGGCAAGACCCTTTACATGTATGACATTGACCATGATCACGAAGAGGGCGGTGAGGTCGAGACGCCGTTGTCCGATGCCTACTTTGATCAGGTACTGCAGGGCGTCGTGTTCGTCAGCCTGGCGGTGTTCGTGCCGGCGCTGATCATCATCGCCCTGTTGGTCTGGTGGCTGGTGCGGCCGCTCGGACGCCTGGCCCAATGGTCCAGTACCCTGAACAACCCGGATGCCCGGGCCGGCGAGCGCCCGGATTTCAGCTTCAAGGAGTTCAATACCCTGGCCGATGCGCTGGCCCAGAGTGTTGAGCAAGTACAAGCTGCCAGCCAGCGTGAAGGCCGCCTGTTGCGCTACACCAGCCATGAACTGCGAACCCCATTGGCGGTGCTCAAGGCCAATATAGAACTGTTGACCCTGCAGGCCGGCGGTGTCTTGCCATCTTCCCTGCAGCGCATTGAGCGCTCGGTGTTGAACATGCAACTTATCGCCGAGACCTTGCTGTGGATGAGCCGCGAACGCCCAGAACCATTGCCTGAGGAAGATATAGACCTGAGCGCGTTGGTCGGAGAGCTGATTGACAAACATCGCTACCTGATCGGCAACCGGGATATCGAGCTGCTTGTCGACATCCACAGCGAACCCTGCCGACTACCCCCCACCGCGTGCCGCATCGTGATCGGTAACTTCCTGCGCAACGCCCTGCAATACGCGGAAGAGGGCCAGGTAGAAATCAGCTTCAACTACCCGCGCCTGGTAATTGCCAACCACATCAGGGAGGCCAAGCCGAGGGAGGAATCCAGCGATTATGGATACGGCCTGGGGCTGCAGTTGATGCGTCAGTTATGTGCAAAATTGGGCTGGCAGATTGATGTAATTCTTGAGCAGCAGCGTTTTACCGTCGCTCTGGAGTTCACCAGCTTGCAGGGCGTTGGGGTGCCGGGGGGAAGAGGGTGAACAGTATTGGGTCGACAGGTGGCGTTTTGCGCAAACTGATTGTTGTACCCACGCTCGGTTTTTCGTGCAGTTTTCCTGTCATTGCGGGTGATGGCAGGCCGGTCAAAGTCTCGGCCTTTGGAGCTGCGTTTCATCTGCAACCTGAACCTGCAGAGCAAGGCTGATGCCTGGTCGCTGCTGCGTGACATCTCGGCGATCTACCGGGGCATGACTGACTGGGCCCAGGGCCAGGTGTTCACCCTGTCGGATAGGGGAGGGGATAGTTTACAGCTCCCTAAAATATGAATTCTCTGCCTAAGAACACCATTAAATTTTTGTGCCTATTATGACTATGCCGTTATGAGTGCTGGTTTTGTAAACGCTTACCTGTCCAGTATTGTCGATAACGTTTGATCGGCATATTTTGATTTCCTTATTTAGTTCTGGCTCGAAGAATTCAATCCCACTACAGCTTCTTCTGCCGCCTGAGGTTTTTTTATAGGCAGTCGTGTAGCTGCTTTGAGTCCCAGTGGAAAGGTAGATTGAAAGTGAAAATGGAATGACTAATATAAGCATGCATACTATAAGTGCGGCTATTGGAGTGCAGATAATGATTTTTATATTTTTGAGAGTGTTGCCTGGTGTGATGTTTGCTTTAAAGAATAACATGCCCAGCGAAGTTATGATTGCTAGTACTGATGAGGCGATAAGGTAGCTTTGTTGTAGATCTGGCTTGAAGAAGGTTCTGGAGTAAATATGGCTATGCCATGTAACAAGCAAGGAGGCAGAGAGCAGCGTTCCAAAAATCAAAGGCACCAAATAACGATACGAGTTCTTGTTCAAATTTGCTCCTCTGTCTTTATCTTGAGGTCGCCTATTATAGGCAATATCAACGCCTACGACCAAGGATTGATCGCGCTGCAGGCGTGCCAGGCGTATGTCAGGGCTTCAGAACCGGCCCTTTGTTCGGTGCCGGCGAATCCTGACGGAGCGATGCGGCGGGAGCTTATGAGTCAGAGCTATACGACAAGACTTGATCAGCTTTGGTCGGTGTCTTGTAGGTATTTGAAGGTACCCGACGATCAGTAATTGCCTGCCAGTCAGTAACTGTTACCTATGTGCGTGAACTGATTTGTAACCCATGTGGGTGAGTCATACCGACTGGGAGCCTTTTGTGCAGCTCTGCTTCGATGCCTGCTATGACATTGACGCCAAGGCATTACACCCAATTGGTGGGATAACTTACAAGATGAATGAGGCCGCTTGAATTCCCGCACGGCTGAGAACATTATTTCCCCATAGTTAATATTTTGCCTACGGCGAGTTTGATAGAGGCCCGACCACATAGTCGGGTTTTTTATTTGCGAAATTATTTTGCGAAGCAAGTTAATCAGGGATGACTATTTTTGCATTGATCCGAAGCCATGATTTTTTTTGCTCGATCAATCTGAGCAGGCATTGGCAACTCCGGATTTCCTGTTATTTCTATTCGTGCTTTTTCTGCGAGATCTTTAATTTCTTCGTAGTTCATATCTAGGCCATGGTCCTTCTGATATTGAGCAACCGCCTGCCCGGTTTTGATCCCCACTTCACCAGGGGCGCCGCCGGCCACAGTCTCTGTTGCCATAACGCAACGGACGACCTGATAAATCTGATCTTTCTTCGTGTCACACGCTGTTAAGAGAAGACAGCTCATAGCGATCAGTATTGGGTAGTGTTTTCTAAATTGCATATTTCGCCTCTCGTTTTGCAGCTCATTAGATCGTGTACCAGGTTCTCCTGGGGGACATATCCGTTTAACGCAGCCGATCGTAACACGTGGCCATATGCTCTTCTCCGAGCCTGAACTTTATCAGCGACTTACCTTTAATCAGCGCAGGTACGACGCCCAACATGCCAGACAAACCAGACACCTGGCTCATCGTGCTTGCATGGCTGAGTCAGCATTCGCCAACGCTTTATGCTGCCGGGCTATCTGCCTTGATGGCTGGTATCAGGATCATCTATGGCGGCGGTAATCGAGGCCGCCGCTCTTTGGAAGGGCATTCTGCACCATGGTGACTAGGAGTTATGTTGAGTGTTCGCTTCTGGCCCAGAGTGTGTAAAAACGCCTTCGCGAACTCTTGCTATGATTTCTGAGGATTTCATCGCAGGGATCGCCCATGAAGCGCTTTATCCAAGGTGAACATCGAGGCCAAGGCACCTTACTTCCAGAGAGCCTCGACGACTACGTCAGCGATACCAATCCGGTGCGGGTAGTCGACGTCTTCGTCGACGAGCTCGACCTGGTCAATCTGGGTTTTGAAGGTGCCATTCCAGCTGATACTGGCCGGCCGGCTTACCACCCCGCGATCCTGCTGAAGATCTACATCTACGGCTATCTCAACCGCATCCAGTCGAGCCGACGTTTGGAGCGAGAAGCCCAGCGCAACGTCGAACTGATGTGGTTGACCGGGCGTTTGATGCCGGACTTCAAGACCATCGCCAACTTCCGAAAAGACAACAGCAAGGCCATCAGAGGCGTCTGTCGCCAGTTCGTTGTGCTATGTCAGCAATTGGGACTGTTCGGAGAACATCTGGTCGCCATTGATGGCAGTAAATTCAAAGCAGCCAACAACCGCGACCGCAATTTCACCAGCGCCAAACTGAAGCGGCGCATGGAAGAAATTGAATCGAGTATCAACCGTTACCTAGCGGCACTCGATGCTGCCGATCGGCAAGAACCCACAGCTTCCGAGCCCAGTGCCGGGCGGCTGGAAGAGAAAATCGCCAAGCTCAAAACTCAAATGAAGGAGCTTCAAACGATCGAAATCCAGCTCAATGAATCGCCGGATAAGCAGGTCTCACTGACCGATCCAGACGCCCGTTCCATGATGACGCGCGGCACAGGAATCGTTGGCTACAACGTGCAGACAGCGGTCGATACTCAGCACCATTTGATCGTTGCACATGAGGTGACCAACGTCGGTTCCGACCGGGATCAACTCAGCTCAATGGCCAAGCAGGCCCGCGAGGCGATGGCGTCAGATACGTTGTCGGTAGTGGCTGACCGAGGTTACTTCAAAAGCGAACAAATCCTGGCTTGTCACGATGCAGGTATCACCGCCTATGTGCCCAAGCCGATGACCTCTGGAGCCAAGGCAGACGGGCGTTTCAATAACGATGCCTTCATCTATGACGCGGCAAAAAACGAATACAGTTGCCCGGCTGGAGAGGCGCTGATCTGGCGCTATACCAACGTTGAAAAAGGCCTGACGTTGCACCGTTACTGGAGTTCGAAATGCCGGGGCTGCGCAATGAAGCCGCAGTGCACACCGAGCACACAACGGCGGGTTCGACGCTGGGAGCATGAAGCCGTATTGGAGGAGATGCAGCTTCGGCTGAGCAAAGCACCGGAGATGATGCGAGTCCGAAAGCGGACGGTTGAGCATCCCTTCGGGACGCTCAAACAATGGATGGGTGCGACGCACTTCCTGACGCGAAAGCTGGCCGGGGTGGGCGCGGAGATGAGTTTAAATGTGCTCGCCTACAACATGAAACGGGTCATGAAAATCATAGGTACTCACGGTTTGATGAAGGCGCTATCGGCATAAAAGAGCTGATTTTGGCCCATCCCAGAGGCTGTAAAACAGCGTTGACGTGTTCCAGGTCGCGACTGATGCAATACGCAGCATTTGCCATGGGATCGTTCAGCCACGAACGTCAATGATCCAAGACCATGAGGCATTGAGCGTTTTTACACACTCTGGGCCAGTTCCGGTCTTTCGCGACCGGCTACAATCGACCCTTTTCGGACGTCCGGTGCAACGTCCGATAGATTCGTGTTTGGCCCTCCGATTCACTAAACGCTCAACTCACCGCTCTCGTCGACACTTTACGTGCCACCGCGCGGGCTTCTGTCGACCATTGCGATGATCGTTTCGAAGAGTTCGTCCTGCGCCTGCTCGGGTGTGATTTCTCCGGTTGCGGCGGCATGGGATAGGGCCTCGGCCGCACCGAGCATCGCCCGAAGACTCGCGGGCGCGATAGAACCCTCTCTGGTAAATGGGGAGAGGGCCATCCGGCACTTGTTCATGAAGATCGCTTCGTACTCGCGCTTGATCTTTTCGAGCTCTGGTGAGCTGGCCAACGCCGCGATCACGCCGGGTATCTCGTTGCCCTGGAGAAGCACACAGTCGACGTAAGACGATGCGATGACCGTCGCAGTTTCCAGCAAGGTGGGTTCGCTCGTCTGAAGCGCGGCGTCCATGAGTGCGGTCTGGCGAGCATCGAACTCCTGATAGAGCGCCGCCAGCAACCCGGGCCGCGTGCTGAAATGATCGTAAACCACGGGTTTTGTCACGCCAGCTTGTTCGGCGAGCCGTCCAAGCGTCAAAGCTTCCGTGCCTTCCTCCCGGACTAGCCGCCAGGCGACGTCCAGCAACTGTCGTTGCCTTTCTTCCCTTGACATGCGCCGACGCGGCTGCGGTCTGGAACCCTGCTCTCTTGTCTCGATGCTTGACATGGCTATATACCAAAAGTAACTTACTGTACGTAACTTACCAATAGTATATAGGGTTCGCCCTTTCGCCCTCAATCACTAGCAGGAGTTTTCGACATGCACGCGCTTATCGTTGTTGCTCATCACGATCCCCAGTCCCTCACCCATAGCCTCGCTTCGCAAATCGCCGAAGGCGTATCCCTGGCAGATCCCGGCAACTCCTTCGAAATCGCGGACCTCTCGGCGCAAGCGTTCGATCCGAGGTTCACTACGGCTGATCTCGCTGTCCATCACAGGGAGGAACCGCCTCCCGCTGATGTTGCCGCCGAGCAGGCGCGGATCGATCGCGCCGATGCCCTTGTGCTGGTCTATCCCATCTACTGGTGGTCGATGCCAGCGCTTCTCAAGGGATGGATCGATCGCGTGTTCGCCAATGGCTGGGCGTTTGATTACAGTTCGGATGCCAAGCTGGTGAAGAAGCTTCGTCACCTGCGCGTTCATCTTGTCGGTGTCGGCGGTGCCGATGGGGGAACCTATGAGCGGCACGGTTATGCCGACGCCATGAAGACGCAGATTGACCATGGGATCTTCGACTATTGCGGCGCATGCGTAGTGACGTCCGAACTCCTACTAGAGTCAGAAATGCAGGATCCGAAGGTTCATATGGACACTGCACGAGCTCTCGGTCGCGAACTTTTCACTGTATCTAAGCGATGCAGTAATAACGGAACCAGTCATAACGGGACAGATTTATTTTCCATGACCTGAACTCCCGCTTCTGGCCGAACGCGGCCATACGACAAGCACCACGAATCGTGGGCAATTTGGTAGTTCGTGTTCGGTCGGCAGGACGCCGAGGGAGGGATAATTGCGGAGTAGAGTCTAAAATTGCGGAACAGAAAAGATAAAGGCCTGCATGAAGTTCATCATGCAAGCCCTTGATATCTATGGTGCCCGAACCCGGAATCGAACCGGGACGCCCTTACGAGCGGGGGATTTTAAGTCCGCATTCAAAGGTATATAAATCAATAAGTTATCGTCGTATCCGGCCCGCAATTGTTTTGAAAAGGAGGCCTTGAAGGCCTTTGTTTTCAAGGGTGCCAAATTAATTGCGGAACGGATTTTCACTTGGTTGGAAGCACTTTCAGGCCCTTACGGCGCCGAATATATTGCTCTGTCATTCCGACAGTTGTATGTCCCAGCTGGTCTCGCGCATCACGGATGCTGCCTGTCGATTCCTCCTTGTCCGTTGCAGCTTTTGCGCGCAGGTCGCGCATCTGAAACGCAGACTTTTCAATCCCGGCCTTCAACCTGGCCGCGTCAAATCTTCCCCTGAGCATGCTCGCCGTCATCGCCTGGCCGTTGTCCATTACAACGAGCTTGGTTGATCGAATCTTGTGCCCCTTTTTCCTTTCAAGAATACGGTCAATGACCACCTTCAGCTCACCAACAACCTCTATCCTGCGCTTCGCACTGGTCTTTCCCTGTTTGATGAGCAGCTGACCATCGAGTAAGTCGCGCTCGTCCATCTTCAGTGTGTCACCAATGCGCTGGGCGGTGAGGTAGAACAGATCTAGTGCATCCTTGAGTGGCTGGTCCGCATGCAGGTACACCGCAGCGAGCATCTCGTCTTCGACGTAGGTGTCCCGGCCGGTCTCCTTGTTCCCTTTGATGCCAGCACAAGGGTTTGCGAGTGACGTATAGCCGCTCTGGCGCGCGAAGTTCCAGATTGCGCTGAGTAGAGCCTTTTCCCGATTGGCTCGCACCTTTGCCGTTTTCGACCGATAGCGGAGGTACTGAACAACATGCTTGGGCTCGATTGCCTCTAACGGCCCGGGTGGGTCATTGAAGAAGACCAGCAGTTGCTTCAGCTCGCGAATGTTGTCTTTTTGGGTGGCCATGGACTTTGTCGGTACCACTTCATCCATGTACTTGTTCGCTACGTACTCAAATGTCAGCACCTGGGCGACGATTGCATTGGCGGCCCGGCTCTTTTCAAGTCGGGCATACTCAACAATTGCGGCACCGTAGTCAGATCCTAGAGCGATCTCCCGGCGCGGCTTATCACCTGCGTCGTAGTAGTAATAAACCCTTCCCCCGGGGCGCAGTCGCTTTCTCAACCGGGGAATGCTGCCGGGGTTAGTGGGTCGTCTTGCCATTTATTGAATTCCCATCCGAGGCTGCCATTCGACTTTCTCAGGCTGCCGGTCATGTTTTCCAACTAGTAGTGATGCGGAGATCACGCATGGCCAGCCATTGCGTTTGATGGTGTGGCGAATGCCATTTCGGGACAGGACAAGTATCTGCCCGGCTTTTGTCTTAGCGCCTGTGAGCTCACAGACATCTTCATGCGACAGAAACTGAATGTCGTCCATGCCTACCTCCCGCCGCCCGCTGTAGGCCGCGCTGTCTTGATGATGTGGATGATGAAACCGAAGGTGAGCAGCATCCAGGCGACGGTGCCGGCGAATGCTGCGATAAGGTGTTGGTCGGTACCGGTGGAGAGCAGCTCCGGCACCTGCCAGAAAAACCAGAAGGTGGACCCCGCCACGTACAGCACGATGGCCGTGATGAGCAGGGTGAGTTTCGTTGCGTACATGGGGTGTCCTTGCCGCGCTGGGCGGCAGAAGGTGAGGGTGAATTGTTCAGAAAGTGGATAGGGACGCGGCCATCAAAGGCAGCTAGTCTTCTGTTGTTCGCCCAGCCAGATGTTTCAGAGCAAACGCTGAGTGGCCTCAGATGGCTGGGTGAACTCTTTTGTGTGTTTCGTTGCCCACCGCTCATCGGCAGGCATGTAGGGGGATTGGGGTTAGGCTGCTGGGTGTTGCGCTGTATCGCGGAAAACATCCATCTGCGCCGCGCCGTCGAGCCAGGCGGCCGCGATCCGGTGTTCAGCCATTGCGGCATATTCCGGGTTCAGTTCGCACAGGATCGATTTGCGGCCTTCCTGCATGGCGACCACCGCCGTAGTGCCGGCACCGCCGAAAGGGTCAAGCACGACGCCGCCGAGTGGCGCGCCGGCCAGGATGCATGGGCGAATCAGGTCTGGCGGGAAGGTGGCGAAGTGGGCGCCCTTGAATCCTTGCGTTGGCACTGTCCACACGCTGCGCTTATTGCGTGTATCCAATGGCCAGTCGCTTTCCTCTCGGTCTGGCCGGTGTGTTCCCAGCGACTGACCAGGAATAGGTTGCTCTCGCTTTGAATCATCACGCTTGAAACTGTCCCGCTTGCTACGCACAGCTTTCATTGGCCCATTCGTCTTTCCGGGCACTCGGTCGCTGCCAAGCTGTTGCTCGAGATCCTGCGCCAGTCGCTTGATCGAACTGTATGCTACAGGCTCCTTGATCGCATCCTGGTCATAGTAATAGCGCGGTGACTTGCTCAACAGGAACAGGTATTCATGCGACTTTGTGCACCGGTCTCTGGTGGATTCAGGCATGGGGTTCGGCTTGTGCCAAATGATGTCCTGGCGCAGGTACCAGCCATCATCTTGAAGGGCGAAGGCGAGGCGCCAGGGGATGCCCATCAAGTCTTTCTGTTTAAGCCCTATCGGCGGTGATCGTCGCTTTCCACGCAGTACCGCTCCGCGTGTAGCCTGAGAAACCATGTCGTGCTTACCTGCTGACCCACCAGGTGCGTATCCCCCTGCGATTGATGCATAGGTGTCGCCCATGTTTACCCATACCGTGCCGTCATTACGCAGCACCCGGCGCACTTCGCGAAACACCTCAACGAGACGCCCGACAAATTCTGCAGGTGTTTCCTCAAGGCCTATCTGTCCGGCCATACCGTAGTCACGCAGCCCGAAGTAGGGCGGAGACGTGACACAGGTGTTCACTGATTGATCCTGAAGCGTCCGCATCGACTCAATGCAGTCGCCGATCAAAACGTGATGCTGTTTCATGGCCTCGGCCCCTTGTAGATGAAGACGTAGGCGAGGCAGAGGGTGGCGATCATCAATAGTCCTCCCAGTTTAAGCCTTGGATGTATTCGTTCGGGATGGTGACGGCCGCATCTGGTATCGCGCTTTCGACTTGAGCGCTGCCGAAATACCCGATAGCCGCCTTGGCGCGCTCCAGGGACAACTGGGCATGCTTCATCTGCCAGGACTTGCGTGCCTTGTAGGAGCGCAACGCCAGCGCCTTGTCGGTGTAGGCGAAGCGCCGGCCCCACTCGGCACCCTCTTTCAGCACGCGCTTACGACGTTTCTTGATCGCCTCAGCAGTCCAGCTGTATTGCGGGCCTTTGACCAGGTCGCAGGTGTGGGTGTCGCCTATGTAGTAGCACTGCTCGGTTTCGCCAATGACCTGATAAGTGATGCAGTGGACCTCAAGACCATCCGGGCCGATGGTGTCGATGTAGCGGAAGTGATCCGGCCAGGCTTTTTGAGTTTCTTTAGGCATGACTTCGTCCTTGCCGCTATAGCGGCTGACTTTTAGGGAGAGGGAGGATTCACTTAGCGGTGAATTGGAGTAAAATGGGAGATTCCGATATTTCAAGCCCTAATTGGATAGTAGGTTTTTTTAATTAGCCTCCTGTCTTTATTTGCAGTGATAATCAAGGTGTAGGAGATTTATTTATATGGAATTTGGGGATTTGAAGAAGTTGGATGTGTCATTGTCCACGAACTTAGCAATTTTCTTCCTTTCATTTGTGGCTCCTGGTTTCCTGATGTTTTATCAGTATGAGCCAGTGACATTTCTCTCAATTGATTTTTCAAAGCTAATCGTTTTGGCGGTGGCAATATCATCGCCAACGTTTGTGTTTCCATTTGTCTTTACTGCGCTTTTCGCGAAGATGATAGCTAGGTGGATGCCGGATAAACGAGACTTATGGGGAACCCCTACGGACTGGTATCTCAGGCACGGTGCCGGTAATGCTCTAAATATGTATACGATGATCGCTGCTGTTTGGTTGTTTGATCTAGGTATTTCTTTTGTTTCTTGGTTAATTCTTTTCACTGTTATTTTGAACTTGTTGTTGGAGTTCGCTGTTCTATGGTTTTTTATTAAGAGACCATCTAGTGTGCACTCCATTTGGTTTGAGCCGATAAGGGCCGTAAGCGCAGTGCAAAGTGAGAGAGAGGATATTGTTTAAACGATCATGTCCAGCCTGTAAATTAGAATAGTTATGCGGCCTGCGCTTGACCTTGTTCGGCGCGCCATGGATCGTTGGCCCGTGCCAGCGCCGCCATCGGCGGCGGGCTGACGCTGTTGCCGCACATGTGCACCTGCTGAGTGATGGTGAAGGGCTTGCCGTCGGCGCCGTGGGTGATGATGTAGTCGGCTGGGAACCCCTGGGCCTTGTACAGCTCAACCGGCTTGAGCATCCGCAGGCAGATATCGACGATCACGTATGGCGTGCCCTGGACCATCACCGTGACGAGTGCCAGGCGATCCTTGGTGGTGATCGTGGGAGCCGGTGCATCGCAAGCGCTGACGTTCTCGGTGCCGTAGTAGCTGATCAGGAAGGCTGCAACGCGCAACGCACCAGCTTCATGCTCAGGCGACAGGGTGAGCGATACCAGGGAGCTCTTGCCGCCACCGCCGGCGGTAATGGTCGGTGCCGGATCTTCCAGGCCCTGGCCAATACTTCCGCCGAATGCCCGCTCCATGAATGCGCTGACCAACCCGTGGTGCTGGCCGCCGGCGCTGATTGTGTGCAGCGGCTCGCCCACGTCCCGTGCATCACAGTTGCCGCGCATATGCACCAGGTGCGCCGTCGCCAGTTGCTGCTGGCTGCCGGTGTTGGTCACCGTGGTCATAGGTTCGCGAATATCTTTGGCGTGCACGGTGTTGAATCCGCCGTTGGCCTGGATCATCACCGCCGCGCTGACGGACTGGCCGCCGCCGCTGGCAGTGACGGTGCCCACCGGGCCGCAGATATCGTTCACCCCGTGGGAGCGGCGTTTGTTTGCGCCCGAGCCTTCGCCGTGACCAGCCTGGACAATGCAGGCTGATGCTACCGCGCGGTGGCTGCGAGTCATAACCGTGCCTACCGGTTGGTCTGCTGCTACTGG
The DNA here is from genome assembly GCF_044510355.1 of Pseudomonas sp. DD1. Lineage (NCBI taxonomy): Bacteria > Pseudomonadati > Pseudomonadota > Gammaproteobacteria > Pseudomonadales > Pseudomonadaceae > Pseudomonas > Pseudomonas sp. DD1. The sequence continues at coordinate 170,180 of NZ_MSAJ01000002.1, forward strand.
GTGACCGGCATACACCGGCCCACCAGCACCAACCATTACTGGGCTGATCAGCGTCAGCTCACCGCGATTCGCGCACGTCACCGTGGGCAGAGGTTCGAGCGGGTCGTTGATCCGGTCACTGCCCTGGTGCGTTGCAGGCGCGATAACCGGGCTGACTACGGAGAACGCCCCGCCCTTTGGGTAGGAGGTGATCGTGCGCAGCGGCTCGCCGGCGGACTGCACGGACTCACCCGACCAGTTCGCAATCGGCACGATGAAGGGCGCCGGGCTGTCGATGACAAACTTCTTCATGCCCTTGGCGACGCGGCGCAGCGTGGCGTCAGCAAGGTCTTTCTTGCGCCCGAAGATGCTTTTGCCCAGGTCACTGAAGTCGATGCAGTCAGCGGCGGTCTTCCACTTCTGCTGGCCTTTTACCGGGTTCTTCGCGTGAGTTGGCTCAGGCCACACAATCGGTTGGCCGTCGCGCCGAGCGATCATAAACAGGCGCTCCCGGCTGGTCGGGGCGCCGAAGTCGCACGCCCTGATCACCTTCCACTCTACGACGTAGCCCATGCCTTCCAGCAGGGCCACAAAGCGGCGCCAGGTGCGGCCGCGTTGCTTTGGGTCAGGCACAAGGAACTGATTCGACACCGGGACTTGCTCACCCGGCGCTGCCACGCGGTTGGTGGTCTTTCCCTTCTTGGTCGGGTGCGGAACCTGGTCCAGCGTCACCACGCGGCCGGTGGCCTTGTCGCGCTTGGCGATCAACCGGCCCCATTGCAGGATCTGCTTCACGTTTTCCAGGCTGATCACCCTGGGGCGCTTCTTGCCTCCCCACTTCAAGCCGATCCACGACAGGTTGCGGATCTCGCGTTTGCGCGGCTGACCGCCGGCCGCCTGGCTGTGGTGCGTGCAGTCCGGGGACATGTGGAACCAGCCCACGGCCTTGCCGCCGCACTCCGTGTCAGGGTCACCCTCGAAAACGTCGGTGGTGAAGTGCTGGGCGCCCGGGTGGTTAACGGTATGCATGCTGATCGCCTGCGGGCTGTGGTTTTTCGCCACGTTCACCGCGCGGCCCAGGCCAATCTCCAGGCCGGTACCGGCGCCGCCACCACCACAGAAGAAGTCGACAACGATCTCATCGTCCTCAGGGTTGAAGCCGAGTCCGTATTGGGTTTTGAAATCGAAGGGGCGTTTTTTCTTGTGAGCAGACATTGATGGTCCTCGCCGGTATATTGGAGTTGGATTTAGGATTAGGGTGGGTGAAGGATGTCTATCTGTATGGCGATATCAGACGTTGACTGGCAATTAACTAAAGATGTTTTTTCGATAGTTGGAACAATTGCAAGTGTGTTTGGTGTTGGTTTGGCGTTCTATATTGGTCTTGTTGGCTTGTCTACATGGAAGCGCCAGTTAAGAGGGACTGCGGACCACAAGCTGGCGAGGGACGCTGCGACAGCTATCTACAAGTATAAAACCGCACTTATACTGTTGTGGGGTTATGCCAGTTCAGCAGCAATGAACACTAGGGATGAAAATTGGGTGGCTTCTATGGGTGAAGATGCATATTCAAGGTCTATTTACCAACCTCATATTGATAAGGCTGAACAAGCAAGGGCGGACCTTGAGCCTATTGCCATTGAGTGCGCGGCCATTTTTGGTGGGGTTTTCGTAGAAGGCTTCCAAAAGCTTTATCAATTTGAAGGGATGTGTTCAAGCTGTATACATAGTTATCTCTATTTGATGTCTTGCATCGGATACGATGAAGAGGCTATAGAAATATCTGAGGGCTCTGTTAAAGCTTGGGCAGAATTCGCAACTAACGGAATTGATAATGCTGAATCTTCAAAGGTATTTGTTGAAAAATTAGTAAGTCCGATGTCTATTGAGCTTGAGAAGAGACTCTTGAAAGAAGTTAAGTAGAAGCTCTTGAGATTTTGACAATGTTTTAAATCGTTGACCAACGCATAGGGCGACTGATTGTCAGTTGATTTTCATCCGGCTGGCACAGTTCGTTGATATGGGGTATTACGGGTGACTGGCATGGGGCCGGTTCAAGGAGGTCAAAATGACGAAGCGCGCTCAGCCATTGTTCACCGTGAAGCAATACGCAAGCCACGTCCCATTCATTTGCATTGAATATGCAACTGCTGACGACGGTATGCCGACTGAATTGTTCGGTTTTGACGTTAAGCCTGGGACGTCGTTTGCTCGGGCCTTGGAGATCGCTCAATACATGAACGATAATCTCGGCGATTTCACAGTTACAGAGTGACCGTAGGCGTCCAGCGTAATGGGAAAGGCTGGATCAGGGCGTGTTGCTTGCCCCGCAGTTCCGGCAGTCCTCGCGATAGCGCTGGGCATCACTGATGAACCGGCCGCAGCCATCACAATTGAACATCATCATTTTGGGCTTTTTCGGCTTCGCCAGCTTGATGCCGGTGCCGCGCAGGGCGTCTTTGATATTCACGTCGTCTCGCTCAACAAGGCGCCGTGAGTGGGCGTCGATGTAGGGCTTGGGCCAGACCACCGCGCCTGATTGACCGAGCTTACCGATCCAGGTCACGGTGTGGGCCCTCGGCACCACCACAGCCTTGGAAAAGTCGCTTGTGAACACGCCATCTTCGCAAAGCCAAATCAGGTTGTTGCCGTTCCAGCACTGCGGCTTCTGGATGTAAAACTCGGCTGCGGCGGGGTGTTGGTCCAGCGCCTCGCTCAAGGTGACATTCTGGCAATCGACACCGACTCGCGCCCGTGCGTCGACATAGGCCTTGGGCCAAGGGATGTCAGTGTCGCGGTGATCGCAAGCGCCATCCCGGTTGAAGACTTGGGCCTTGGCAAGATCGGTGACATATCCAGAGCCACCAAAGCCCCAGAACGACAACCCGTCGCCAACATAGGCGTGGCTGCGACTGTCTTGCAGGTAGAACTGGTCGTCCATGGATTATCTCCAGTCAGGCGCCGCCCACGGTGGCCGGTGGTGGCAATTTGGATTGGGTTGGGGTATACGGTGAGAAATTTTGATGGAGTGATCTAATTATGGAAGGCTTTAGAGATTTTTTTCGCTCAACTTTAGGCTTCGCCTTTAGAACTTTTTGGGTGTGTTTTTTTATTAGTTTCTTTTTAATTTTGGTGGTGCTGACGCTCAGGTTTGCCGGCTCTGTCAAAAGTTCAGACGTTGCGGCATGGGTCCAGGCAATTGGCTCGATAGGCGCGATTGCTGGTGCATATGCGGTCGCGAATTGGCAAATCCAGAAGCAGAAGCATCAACAGGATCAACAGGAAGAGAATCGGCTCCAGGCTATGTATGCCGTGGTCAGATGTGCCGCAGAACATCTAGAGTCAACACGTGTTTTCGCAGCGAAACGTCCGCCCAAGCTAGCGTTCGCCGCATTTTGGCAGTACATGAGCGGGGCATTTGAAGCCTCACTGGAAGCCTTAAAGGTTCTTCCGGTGCATGAGCTAGGTCGTGCAGGGTTAGTAATTAATTGCATGTATATAATCGGTGCAATGAGTAAGCTCCAATCGACAATTGATCAGTACATGATTGAAAGCTTGGATGAAAAATTGGAGGAAACTTACGCTGCTATCATAACTCATGTTGATTTGTCCACCCATTCTTGGACCCAATTCTCAAAGCACGCCGGCATTAGCAGCGATCTTCAGGATTACAATGTTTAGCTTCAGCTTTTCATTTTTACCGAATTTAGCAGGTAGGGTGGGTTAGGCTGGTCTTTCGATGTCGTCGTCAGGCTCTGGCGGATCGTCGGCGAGCGACTTCAGGCCGGCCTCCCGGATTAGGCGAGACACCTTTTCAGTCACTACAAAAGGTGTCGTGACACACTTGAGCATTTGCGCTGCCGTTTCAAATTCGGCGGCGATCACGTTGCGCAGCAGGGTCTGGTGCACCTCCTGCTGGTTGTTGAAGCCGTGCTGCTTCATCAGGCGCTTGAGGTCGGCCTTGAAGATGCCAGCCACCTCAATCGTAAATTTCTCGACGCCCAATGCAGCATCTTTCGCCGCCGCTTTCTCGCGCTTGCGGCGCTGCTTCAACGCTTCCGCCGTCGGCTGCTGCTGTTCCTCGGCCATGGCCTACCTCTTCTATTCCGCTGGCCGGCAGTGCGAGCCAGGTTTGTCGTTTGCGTTGCTGGATGCGGGTTATGCGGCGAATGCTCAGGCTCCCAGGCGGTGGGCTTGCGCCCGCGCCTTGTCTGCGACCTCGTCGACCATGCGATTGAGTTCCAGGTTGAACTGGACCAGCTCCTTGTGCAGGTTTGCGATGTAGTCCTCGTCGCGGTAAATCGTCTCGATATAGAGCTGACACTCTTCATCCTGGCGAGAATCGAACGAAATAAAGTCCCACCACTTGCGACCTGTAACGAACATGCATCCCTGAATCTGCGGGATGTGTTCTTCGGGCATGCCTTCGAGCCAGGTTCTGATGTGAATTGCTTCGTTGAAAGGGCACTTTGATTCAGTACCGCCGTCATCGTTGATCAGGCCGTCTGGAGAGCAGCCAAGCCAGTCGTACTTGGGGTGGACGATGAATTCGGAGGGGAGGACGATGTTGCCGGTCAGCATCTCGTAGGCGTCCTGGGCCTTTTGTTCTTCGGCGTGTCCCCATTTCAGGGAGGCGCTGCTGACGTTGTGTTTGGACTTCTTTGCCAGCCTCTCGAAGCACAGTTCGCGCATGTAGGAGGTGCGCGCGCCCATCGGCTCGCGCTTCCCATGTTTGTCAGGCTTTCCCCAGGCCAACACATCTTTAAAGCGGCTGGCTGTCACGCGACCAGATCGGTCTGCATGCCACTTGTCCGTGCCCTGAAGCTCAGTTCTCACTACGCAGCCTCCTCTGTATGGGGCTGGTCTGAGTTGGAGCTGCTCATGTCAGTGAAGTCAGCATCAACGGTCGCCGCCATGCTCTTGAGTGCTTCGTGGCATTCCAGACCGATTGCCGCACGCTGCTTCGGCTTAAGGCCCGCCCAAGCTGCTGCGTAGGCTTCGATGTCCTGGCGCTTCGCGACGACCAGAAGGTCAGCAAATACTCCATCGATTTCAGGCGATGGAGATTTAGGCCCGAATGACACTCCCGCCGCGGCAGCGGTGTTCGCAGTCTGTTTGGCGGGGGTGATGTCGATCTCGCCGCCGTACGAATCCTCGAATTCGTCAGGGGTGTAAACACCAAGGATCACGTCAGGGCAGAAGAGTCGCGCCCATTTTTTGGTGACCAGGTATGCGATTTGCTGCTTCGGGTCTTCCGCCCAGAGCGTAGAGTTGCGTGTGCGAACCTGGGTCAGCAACAGCTCAAGAGTGCGCGGTTCGTCTTCGCCTTTGAAAGTTGCCCAGACCTTGATCCCGAGGCCTTTTTCGTCGTCAAAGCTCCAGGCCGGGACACGATACTTTTTGGGCTCGCCTGTATCCTCGTCCTTCTTGGTCTTACTGGTTACTTCGCGCATCTTCCCGATGACGTTTTCCCAGGATCCGAACCACTCAAAGTTCAGGCGCCCCTTTACCGGCGCCTTGGCGGTGATCACTGCGTTCACGAGCTGGGCCTCATAGCTCAAAGCGCCACCGTTGACGATAAACGTCTTCTGAGCCACCGCGAATGGGTTCATCTGCCATTGCATCGCTTGCAGCACTACCGCCATGCAGTCAGCCTGGTTGCCCTTGAGGTGCTTAGGGACTGTTGTAACGCCCTTTGACATCATCATCGCGAGATCGCTCATCGACTTCATGGTGCCCGGGTCGAGGATGAGCGCTGCAGCGTTGTGCGATGGGTCGTGATAAGTGGCGAGGCCGGTTTGGGCTTGGGTGTCTGTGTCGGTCATAGCGCTCTCCGTAGCCAGCATGGGTTTTGCAGGCCGTCAGATGGAAAGGGTGGTTAGAAGCTGAGGGCACGCAGCCAAGTGCGAGCGGTGTCGATGTCAACGTCGAAGCCCAGGGCGACCACTTCGACAATTTCTTCAGCCGGGGGTGTAGTCGGGTCTACGTCGATGGAAGCCATGGAGGCGGCGACTACTGCAACAGGCGCAGTTTCAACTTCCTTTCCGATTGGAGCGGCAGCGACAGCCGCTACTGGAGCAGGCGCGGCAGCCTGGGCGCGCAGACGGGCCAGCTCTTCCTGGTCGCGCTGATACTGTGCCTCGCGCTCGCGCTGCTGGCGTTGTTGCTCTTCCTGCTGCTCACGCTGCTGACGTTGCTGAGCCTCCATATCACGGCGTTGCTGGTCCAACTCATCCTGTTGCTGCTTCAAGCGCTTGCGGTCTTCTTCTGCGCGTTGTTTGCGCAGCTCTTCAGCCTCGGCGTCGGCGATTCGCTGCTTCTCGCGCAGCTCATCAAGCTCCTTTTGCTGGGCCAGTAGCTTTTCGGCGGCCGCTTCGCGCTCCAGGGCAGACTTGTGCAGCACTTCCAGCTGATCAATCGCGTTGTCGCGAGCGATGGTGGCTTCAGCTTCAAACTCGCCATACTCCTCGGGCAGGATCACCGCTTCCTTGACGCCCTGCAGGATGTTAGAAACGTCGGCTGCGCTTCGGCTTGCATAGGCGGCAGCGACAGCGCTGAAGCGGTTGATTTTTGCCCGGATGGCTTCGATGCGCTCTTGTTCAAGGCGCTCCTTCTCGGCCTTCGCGTCGGCGATACGCTTTTCTTCGGCTTTGATGGCTTCATCAACTGGCTCTTCGAGCACCAAAACGCGGGCCTTCAACGCCTCGCCAAAATCCTTGACCTGATTGACTCGGGCCTGCGCTTCTTTCACCTTCTGCTGGTATGGCACCAGTGCTGTCTTGGTGGTGTTCGCAAGGGCATAGCGCACGTCGCGGATGTCGACGCGAACCTCTTTGGCATTTGCCAAACCTTCGCTCGTCGAGCAATCAACGACCAGCTTCGCGTAGGTGGTCTCCAGGCGAACGATCTGCTCTTCATGCGGTTGATATTCGACGATGTCGGTGATCGAAACGGCAGGCGTTACAGATTTGTTCACTTCTGGGGCCTCAGATGTTTCGAGCGATTCTTGTGCAAGTGCTTGATTGGTATTTTTGGACATGACGATTCCTCGCCGCGCCAGGCGCAGCATTGAAAGAGGTAGGGTTGGGTGGTGCCGTCAGGCAGCAGTAACGGGCGATGCGTTGTAGTTGGAGTAGATCTCGTCGATGCGCGCGCGGAAGCGCCGATGCTCGTTGTCGTCTATAACCCTCAGCATGAAAGCCAGGGTGACGCACGATGTAGCTGCCGCGCTGGCATTGGTCTTTCCCAGGTCGCGAATCATGTTATTGATCTCACCCTCGATCCAGCCCACGGCAATCTGGTGGTCTCGCTGGGCGATGTTCATTCAGCACCCCTTACTGGCGGGCAGATCAGTTCCATTTGCCCCATGGCCACGCTGATACGCAGCTTTAAGCTGGTGCGCTCTCTGAGGCGGCGCGCTTCAAGCTTTTCCAGGTCTTCTGCCGTGTATTCGTGGAACAGATCGATATGCTGAGTCTTCCCGAAGTTCGGCAAGTCCCAGCGCCTGTCGGATTCCCGGGCCTGGGCGCTATCCGCGTAGCTTGTTTGCATGACGAGACTCCAGGGACCGGGCCAGGGCACAGGCTTCGTTGTGATTGCGACGGAACCCCTTCACCTTTCCAGTGGTGGCTTCGACGACGTGGAAGAACTCGTGGCCCGCTGGAACTACACGGTAGCGGGGGGAGCTCTTTGGCGTGCTGGAGCCGACCAGCCCAAGACAAAGGGCCAAGGACATATTGCGGCGCTGGTTCATTGCAAGTGCTACATCGCAGTGAGCTTGGTGACTTTGGATCATGATCGCCTCCAGTTTGGCGGGTTGTTCACCTGTATTCGTCAACACTCATGCCTCCCGCTGGTTGCCGATGGGCGCGGGGGAGGAGTGCTGACGTAATAGAGGAGGGGAAGGGTGCAGGCGCCCGGCACTGCCCGGGATGTGTCGAGTCTGGCCAGCTATGCCCTCGGACTCGCCTGCGGTGTTCGTCTTCGCGTTGGTTGGGCCTACCTTTCGGCTGATGCGCGGTGACATCGTCGGCCCTGCTGTCCGCTGCCTGTCAGGATGATGGGCGAAGCCTTCAGGCTTGCTACGCCACGCGGGTGAATCGTTGATCTACTTCATGGCGGTCACTCCTATCGTTCGCTCACTGGGAAGGCAGCGGCCACCTATCGAAGCTGCATTGGAATGTCGGTCCTGACTGTGACGATTGGCTGCGTCCGGGTGTATCGCATTGCTCGCCAATCCAGCTCAGCTTTTTTCATGACCCGCCGACATTCCGATGCAGCCTCTTTCGAGGTGATCGGGCAGTTAACGACAGGCTGTCGTGGCGCTGGTTGTTCAGCCGTCGTATGGGGGCTTTTCGCCGATGCGCTTCAGCTTTTCTTGCTGGAACGCTTCCGCGATATCGAAGGCTTTGCTGGGGATGAGTTCTGCTGGCAACGCACCGGCCGAGACAAGCCCGATCATCGCTGCCAGTGCGTAGCTTTCGACTTCTTCATGCTCATTGCGCGTCATCGTGGTTCTCCGTCTGATTTCCCGTCAGGCCCTCTTGCGAAGGCCTGCCAGTGAAAGCTTCATATGGGGATGCTGACCGGCTGCTGGTCGATGATCGTGATTGAGCCTTGGTCAGTCACTGCGACTCTGGCCGTTAAGCCTGGATGCATCTTGGCAAGCCGTGGGTGAGCCTTGAAATCAACAACTCGTCCAGTGCGATCGCCCAGGCCGAGATAGATCACGTCACCTATTTCAATTTCGCTGCCGCGCTTCGTGGGCATTTCCGTCTCTCCGGTTGTTTTCCCAATGCACCCGAGTAACCAGGTGCATCAGTGAAAACTTCCACCGTGACCCGCTACTGGCGTCGGTCACCGGCTTGAATCGAATGTCACTCCAGCCGCGGGCCTTTCGGCTTGTTCTCCCGCTGGATAACTGTTCTTGGCGCTTTACGCTGCACGCCCGGGTCAGTTGACTGCTAATCTCGCATGCGTCAATTGACGGCATATAACCAGGCAGAGGCAGGCATAAATGACCACCAAAAATAATCCTGACGAGACACCACAGCAGAGGCTTGACCGACTTCGGAGCAGCCTCGAAAAACTCAAGAAACGGTTTGAAGACATGCCGCCTGGTCGTGGTGCTGGTATGCCAGCAGAAATCAGAGCCCTAGAGGCTCGAATTAGCAGGGAGGAAATGCATCTCCTCTCTGGTTACTACGAGCGAAAAGGTGGTCCTGTTCGTGGCGGGTCTCCCGGCTCAGGTCGTCGCAGCTAGTTCACTTTCCGCAAAGTCCTTTTCAGGACTTTCTGGAGAGCGTCCTGCCCGCTGGTCACGGGCAGGTAATCTCTACTCCTTGCATAGGCCAACGGTCGCTTTCCCGTTGATGTCTTTCGGCGCGACAGGGGATCGAGGTCCCAAGGCCAAACGCTTACTCACCACCACGCAGCTTCTCCAGCCACGCCCTCCGAATGAGGTCTCCTATGCCCAGCGCCGACATGAGGTCGAATCGCTGCGTACCGTTGCGCGGGACGTCCGCTGGCTATGCATCGGCCAGCTCGGCGTTCATCAAGCTTTTAAAGAGCGGTTCAGGCCGGAGGCCCTTCGCAGTGGCTGTGTGTCGCTGCGATGGGACAAATATAGGCATGCCCATATTTTATGTCAATGGGTATACCCATAATTATTGATTTTCCCTTATTTCAGAACGCAAAAAAGCCCGCTCTTTGCGGGCTTCAGTAGAGGCTAATGCTATTTACACGGCATGTTATTTCAGTTCGGAGCCATATGATCGGCATTTCTCAAAGGCGGCTTCGACGATTCCCGCGTAGTGGCAAGAGGGAGAATCAGTCGCTTAGGAAGCTGATGCCGATGACCCCCTTACAATATTTTATATACAGGTTTGCTCAAATTTGTCACTTAGATTTCGTAAAAATCACAAATCAACAGCAATGCTCTCAAGCGAAGTCACTCGGGAAAGCAAAACTTTAAGCTCTGAGCTAGGGTAGTTATCTAATTCTGTCTGTATGAAGTTTATTATATTTGGTATGTCTGCATCTGTTGGAACAAAAATATATCTGATGTCTGAAGGCAGAAACTTTAGTAGGCAGTAATCAAGTGATGTTTTGTTGGCCTTGTCTAGTTTTTTCTTGTTGTTGAAGTCGGATTCTAAAAGGTAGTGATCCAGATTTTCATGTCGAGGAACATATCGCCATTCCGACTCTTGATAAAACTCTTTGTTTATTGACTCTCCACCGATAATCATTCGTCCGTGAATTGGCTTAAAATACGACAGTACATAGCGTGCGTGGTTTAGCGATTCCAGACGCGTGTCATCATCTTCGTGTTCATGAGCGAGATCCAGCACGTGATTCAAAGACGTTTCAAATGTCTCTGATTTCGCCATGTAGCACACTGGGTTAAGGCCGTTTTTCAGTCCCCATTCACGAGTCAGGCCAACGCCGAATGAACCGTAGAATGCTACATGTTCGTTAATCCTACTAATCGGTATATCACAAAAACATACCATCGGGAATGCAACAAAATCAAATTCTTCATTCTGCCACGCAATGTCCTCAAGGCAGTATCTTGGCCAGAATCCGTTTTTAAGTAAGGATTTTAGGATTTCGTTATTCTTGGTGAAGTGGAATAAGGTACTAGATCGAGGCTGCATATAAAGTCCATTTCATTTTATTGGCTGGCAAAACGCATTTGTGAATAGGTTACGTGTACATCATGCAGATCTGTCGCATGTATTTGGTTAGTTTTATTAAGTGTTTTTTCGTTTGGTTATTTGTTATTTAGCGGGAGTACATTGCCCACCAGAACACATGCCCCAAGATTGAGATTTGCTGCTCTTGGATCTGCTGGAACGTGTAGTCCTCATCCGGATGTTCGTCACGGTTAAAGCTGCGCAGGCGAATACCGATCGGAATGCGATAGACCTGCTTCACGCGAAGCTGTCCATTGTGATTGATGGCGTACATTTCGCCGTCGACGATATCGCTTAGGGAATTTTTCCCCACGTTCACACCTACAGTGGCACCGTCACGCAGTACCGGCACCATACTGTTTCCGCTGACCTTCACGCACTTGGCTTTACTGAACTGAACGCCGTTTTGGCGCAAATCCTTCTTATTGAAGCGCAGACGTGAGTTGGCACTTTCCTCGATGGCGAATCTGCCAGAGCCAGCCGCTAACTCGACTTCATGAAGGAAGGGAACATAAACCTCGTCGTCATCAAGCGGGGTTTCGTCGTCCCAGGCCTCGATAGTGCCCAGTTTTGCGCTAGGTTGCATTGGCTCAAGTCGTTGTTCGGTCAGCCCCTTGAGCATATCGCCCGCACCCTCTGCCAACCACATAGGTGATACACCGCAGACCGAGGCGATCTGAGCTGCGAAGGCCGTAGCCTTCGATTTTCCCCTCTCTAAATCGGAGATAGAGGTCTGTGTGAGGCCGGCGCGCTCTGCAAGCTCAGTCTGATTGAGCTTGGCGTGGCGGCGGGCTGCTTTGAGTCGGTCTTTGAATTCCATCCGTGGAGTATTACGGGCGCTCCCATACCCTTGCAAATCGGTATTCCTATAACCTAGAATATGGGTATTCCCGTATGGAGGGGCAGCATGAACACTATTTATAAGGACCTCGTTGCCTTCTTCGGCACTCAGGAGGTCACGGCTGAAAAGCTCAAGGTTGATCAGAGCACCGTTTCCGGTTGGGTTCGCGAGAAGCACGGCATGTCTCCAGTGGTTGCCAAGCGAGCGGAGGCGTTGACCGGAGGTGCTTTCAAAAAAGAATTCCTTTGTCCGTCGTTTCCATGGGCAGAAATGGCCGCCTAAGCGACATCCCTGTCCGCCGTTCCATTGAAGCCAGATTAGAAGAGAGCAGTCCCCATGCAAACGTCCAGTTCCAGACACACCGTACAAACCCGTGATCAGGTGCTGGTCGCCCACGCTGCTAATCAGATCGCGCGCACCAGCCTGAGCCAGGACGACTTCGCCCAGGCGTTGAGCCGCGAGCTGCATCTGTCGTGCCCGGAGAAGGCTATCGCCAAAGAGGTGCCGGACTTCGCCGCACTTACCTTACAGAACGACGTGTCCGACTTTGTGAAGGCGACTGGGCGCTGGCTCAAACGTGTTCAGCGCTGGCTGTCCGGCGATCAGGAAATACCGTCCTGGCTGGAAGAGTCGTGGGTGAACGCTCTGGAGCCTGAATTCCGCGACCACTGCTTGAACGAACTGGCGAGCCGCCACGGCTTGACTGGCGCCCGCCAGATGACCAGCGATCAATGCGCCAACAAGAGCTTCGGTGCGCTGATCCGTGCCCTCGGAGATGTGATCGACACGGGCAGCGAGGTGTTTGACGACCAGGTGATGTGCGAGCAGGACCTGCCGCACTTGCCGGCGTTCGTTAAACAGTGCCGCCAGGTTGAGGCAAAAGCGGGGGAGTTGGGGCGAAAGGCTGAGCAGTTGATCAAGGACGCACGGCCAAGTCTGAAATCCATCGCTTGAAATTTTTTTGGTGTGCGCGGGTTTTTATGCCGCGATTTGGGGGCTCGGTGCCTGCACTAGTAAAAGAAGCCCCCGAAAACTCCAGGCACAAAAAAGCCACCGGACGAGGGTGGCTGATTCGATAACACTTTGTGAGGCCGATTATATGCAAACCCAGCCACATATCAATAGCGCTACCAATCCCGCGCCACGTTTTCAGCAATCTGAAAACGTGGCGCGTAATTCCTCAGTGATTCCGTTCGACTTCGACGGCGCCGCAATCCGGGTTATCACCGACAAGCTCGGCGATCCGTGGTTTATAGCGCGCGACGTCGCCGACGCCCTCGGCTACTCCAAGCCTGAGAACGCCGTGGCCCGTCACTGCAAGGCTGCGACCACTACCCCGAAACAGGGTGGTGGTTTCATGACCATTATCCCGGAGCGCGACCTGTACCGACTGGTGATGAAGTCGAAGCTGCCGGCCGCCGAGAAATTCGAAGAGTGGGTGGTGGGGCAGGTTCTGCCGAGCATCCGCAAGACTGGCACCTTTTCCACTCAAGGCCCGAACAACTCCAAGATCGTCGGCGAGCTGGCCATTCTGGAGTGCTTCCACCGCCTGCTGAAGCCCGCACCGTCCAGCAAGATGCTGATGCTGGCAAAGATCGCCGCCAACAACGGTCTGGATGCGAAATTCCTCCCAGGCTATGCCGTCGACGCCGCTCCAGACGCTGCTGGCGGGTCTTCGATGCCAACCAAGGCAATCACCGCCCTTATCAAAGATCACGCCATCGCCAGCACGGCCCGCGCCTTCAACCTAGCACTGGAGAGCCACGGCCTCCTCAGGGTCATGCAGCGCAAGAACTCTAAGCAAGAAACAGTTGAGTTCTGGTCGATCACCGAGAAGGGCATGGCCTACGGCAAGAACCTCACCAGCCCTCAATGCCCCCGCGAAACGCAGCCTCACTGGTATGTAGATCGCTTTCTTGAATTGGCCGGCCTTGTCGGCAAAGGAGCCAAGTAATGGCCCGCGCACGCAACATTAAACCGGGCCTGTTCAGCAATGAGCTGCTTGTCGAGCTTCCAGCATTTGACCGGCTGGCTTTCATTGGCCTGTGGTGCCTGGCGGATCGGGAAGGGCGCCTCGAGGATCGCGTGAAGCGAATCAAGATCGAGTTGTTCCCCTGCGATGACTACGACGTGGAGGAAGGACTGGCACGCCTTGCTGCCGCCGGGTTCATTTCCCGCTACCAGGTGGCAGGATTCTCGGTCATTGAAATCATCAACTTCCAGAAACACCAGAGCCCGCATGGTTCAGAAAAAGACAGCACTCTCCCGGACGTTAACGGTTATCTCACTGTGTACGAACGTAAAAAGAACGTTGTAGTCACAGGCTCTCAACGTAAGGTTCTCGTTGGTGAACAGGTTTTTAACGTTAAAGAACCGTTAGAGCCTGTTAACCCACCGTTCGATAACGCCCTGATTCCTGATTGTGGAATCCTGATTCCTGATACTGGATTCTCTGATTCTCCGAATCAACATCAACACCACTCTCTCACCGCGGGCGAAGAAATTCCGGGCTCAAGCTTCGAAGGCTTCGATGATCTTGAAGACCTTCCACCGGAAGACGCTGAGCGGCCTGTAGACCCAAAGGCACCTGTCGAGATGACCCTGGATTGGATGCCTGACGCCAATCTGCTGAAGACCTACTGCGTTCACTTCGGCGTCTCGACCGACCTGTTCACCAAGGACGCCGTGGCCCCGTTCACCGCGCACCATGAGACAACTGGCCTACTGCAAACCCAATCCAAATGGGTGTCACTGCTGGTCAAATGGGTGAAGGACGACAAGAACAGAGCGAGCAATATCCGCCCATTCCCGAAACCCCAAGCCATTGCAAGGCACACCCTGACCGGTAGCCGCGATTACAAAGCAGGCACCAAGGAGAATGCCAATGGCACGTTCCGTCTCTGACCTTGGCCCGCACCTGGACCGCAAGTTCGGCGTCATTGGCCGTCAGCCGGCGCGCTGTGACACCCACGGCGAATACTCGGCGGTGATGCTCAGGGCTGGCGGTGTTTCTGGTTGCCCGATCTGTGCCAGCGACAAGCGCGACATGGAAGAGCTTGAGCGCAAGCGCTTTCAGTTCCGGATGGTTCAACACGACACAGCAAAAATCCCAAAGCGTTTTGCTGATAAGTCTTTCGCAGGCTTCATTGTGTCTTCGCCGGCCCAGCAGGTAGCTCTGGACGCCTGCATGGAGTACGTCGACAACTTCTCGAAACACAAGCGGGAAGGGCGGTGCATGCTGCTCCTTGGCAAGGTCGGCACCGGTAAGACGCACCTGGCCACGTCGGCGGCAAGCTTTCTGATCAACGAGCGCATGGTCAAGGCGATCTACCGCACTGTCGGCTCCGTGATTGGCGATATCAAGGCGACCTTCAGCGACAAGTCTGGCGACTCCGAGGCTCACATCATGCGCGAGCTGATCGGTGCTGACCTACTGGTGCTGGACGAGGTAGGCGCTACCAAGCAAAGCGAGTTCGAGCTGGCCACGCTTTTCAGCATCATCAACGGCCGGTATGAGCAGGGGCGCCCGATGATCATCGTCAGCAACCTTTCGCCCGGTGAACTGAATGATGCCCTGGGCGTGCGCTGTGTCGACCGTATCCGCGAAAACGGCTGCATAGGCGTGGCGTTCGAGTGGGAATCTCATCGCGGCAAGGAGGGCTTCTGATGGATATCGACAAGGAGAAGTTGAAGGGATTGCTCTGGGCCGAAGCCGCGTCATACCGGGCTGACTGCGCAGGCTGGAAACGCAACACCGAGGCGCTGGATGAATTCCTGGGCGAGAAGACCCTGGGGGAGGCGGCGCTGGAGCTGCTGGCCGAGAACGAGGCGCTGCGTCAGGTATTGGCTGGCTCCCATGAATTCATCCTGAACGACGCCCGCACACGCCACATGTGCGACGAGACGGGCCAGGTATCGCCTTTGTTTCCGAAGCGGTTAGGGATTTTGGCAGCCATCGACGCAGCGATGGACAAGGGAGGGAAAACCAATGGCTGAGCTCGCCCTTATCCGTACCGTCCAAGGTCTTGTGCCGGCGACCGAGGCCGACCGCGAATTAACCCAGAAATGGAAGCTGGGCCAGGTGGTCCACGGCAAGTTCACAAAAATGCGCAACGCCAAGTTCCACGGCAAATTCTTCTCGATGCTGGATCTGGCGTGGGAGTACTGGGAGCCGGTCGGTGGCTTGGTTCCGCGTCAGGAGTTGCGCGGTATTCAGGGGCTGGCCAAGTTCTTCGAGGCGCAGAGCGGTAAGCCAGGGCAGTTGTCGCATGCAGTTGATGCGTACATCGCCGGTCTGGAGTCGGCCAGGGCCCAACGCTTTCCGGCGGTGGACAAGTCCCGCGAGGCATTCCGTGAATGGGTGACGATCGAGGCCGGTCACTTCCACCTGGTGCGAACTCCCGACGGCGTGCGCAAGGAAGCAAAGTCAATTAGCTGGGCTTCCATGGATGACACGGCCTTCGAGCCGCTTTATCGCGACGTGTTCAACGCCTGCTGGCGCCTGGTCCTGTCTGCCCACTTTGAATCGGAAGAGGCGGCATTGAGTGCTGCTGACCAAATCGGGAGCTACGGATGAAGCGCACCCCATTACAGCGCAAAACCCCGCTTAAGTCCGGCGGCGCACGCCGCAAGCGCTGCCCAGTGTGCCGGGTGATGTTCACACCGGCCCGCGCTGGGCAATCGGTTTGCGGGGCTATCGAGTGTGCCATCGCGCACGGTAAGTCCGAGAAAGGGCAGGCGAGCGCCAAGAAGGCCCTGGCGGATGTCGGTCGCCGCGAGATCAAGGTGCGTAAAGAGGCGCTGAAGACCCGGGCGGACCACATGAAGGACGCAGAGAAGGCCGTGCGCGACTACCGGCGCACCTATGAGTTGAGCATTGGTAGCGGCTGCATCAGTTGCGGCGAGTCGCAGGAATCAATCCTCAACGCCCAGGGTTGGAAGACCGGCGGTGCTTTCGATGCAGGCCACTTCCTCGGTAAGGGCGCCCGGCCAGAGTTAAGGCTGGTGCCCAGCAATATCTGGCTCCAGTGCAAGAGCTGTAACGCAGGGTCGTCCAAGTTCGCCGGCAAAGGCGAGACGGTTTCCCAGGGTTTCCGCACCGGCCTTATCGCCCGAATCGGCCTGGAGGCTGTCGAGGCGATGGAAGCCGACCACACGCCGCGCAAAGAAACAGTAGAGCAACTTAAAGCCATTACCGCCGAATACAGGGCAAAGACCAGAGAACTGAAGAGGGCTGCCGCATGACCTATCGCAACGTTGTTTCAGCAGTAGTTCGAGCCCTTGCGGCCGAGACCATCACTTCCGCCGGCGGCTGCGACTTTGAGCCCAAGGTGCAGTGTGCCAAGCAGAAGGGGGAGATCGTCGGAAAGGACGCTATGTTTCTCCAAGATTGCTGGGTGTTCGGTCGGCTGCATAAGGCGCTCACCCCGGCGCACTGGCGGGCACTTGTGGCGAAGTATTCGACGCATGAGGAACGAAAGCACGGCGCGATTCTGGAGTTGCTGAACTCTGTGAAGACGCCGGCGCCGAAACGATTCCGGGAGTGTGCCGTGCTGACCTGGGCTATTCCGCAGGTTGCCGGTGCCGAGGGCAAGCGCTCCGCCGCAGTGCTGCCGGCAGCCTGGTACGACATCACCAACTGGGACAATGACGGCAAGCCGGAATCGACCCGGTACCGGTGGCGCTCGTCGATCCGCAAGGCGCTGGATGACCAGGTGAACGAGGCTCTCACTGCCGCTCAGGAACTGCTTGATGCGGAAGGCTTAATCGAAAGTTGTGCGGCATAGCAAAAAGCCATTGCAATGAGTGAGAAAGTGAGAGAGTATTTACCCATCCTGTCGATCTTGCGCGTTGAGGTTGCACAGTAAAGCCCGGCATGAAGTCGGGCTTTTTCATGTGAGGCAAAGGACGATGCGAACTCTCTTACTTCTCGGAATGTTGCTCTCGCCATTGGCATTCGCCGACCTAACCGAGCCCTCGCATGACTGCAACCAGCCAGACGTGCCGTACGAGTTTCAAGACCAGTACGAGCGTGACCAATTTCAGGCTGATGTTGAGGAATACGAAACGTGCATAACTGACTTCGTAGAGGAGCAGCAGGACGCAATTCGGAAGCATAAGTCGGCGGCCGATGACGCCATTGAAGAGTGGAACTCGTTCGCTCGATCGACATAATCGCTACGTATTTTTCTAAGCCTCGCCAAGTGCGGGGCTTTTTATTGCTCGCCGAAAAGACAATGCAAAAGGAATTTGCAAATGTTGAAAGAATTCAGGTGCGGTAACTGCAAAAGACTTCTCGCCCGTACGGGTGGGTTTACAGAGCTCCAGATCAAATGTTCCCGATGCGGGACGTTGAATCATGTGAAGGCCGCGAGCCTCGAGCAATCGCCTTTGAGCGACATGAAAGCGGAATCCTCCGCGAACAATCATTCAATTCAAAGGTGAAAAATATGAACGCAGTAAAAGTTGGTAAACACTTCGGCAATCTGTTTCCGAAGGGTGTTGTACAGATCGTCTCGCCAGCCGAAAACGTGAACGGTCTGACAATCCAGACAGCCTCCATCGACCCAACCAGCGGGTACGTCAATCTGTACGCCTCGGAGACAGCGCCTAGCATTACCGGTGACGCCAGTACTCGCATGATTTTCAATGGCAATGGCCCGGCTGTTGCGAACAGCCATTCCCAAGTTCTCCTTCCGGCTCCACTTTTCGTACCTGCTGGTATGGGGCTATGGGTGACCGCTGGCTCCTGGATCCCAGGTATTACCGCTACTGGATCTCTGGCCATCACCTGGGACCTGGTTGCATAAAGGCTATCTGTAGCCACTGACCCGGCCATGTGCCGGGTCTTCTATCTAGTGATTTTTATCTTTGGGTTTCGCCCAGACCGGCAAAAGCCTTTTTGATCATGCCCAGGGAGTCGAGCGCATGGAGTATCTACAGCGCCTGCTCGACAAGATCGACAGGTTTGAATTGCTTATCGCGGGCCTTGTTGGAGCTGTGATCGCCAGTTGGTGGCACAAGGACGACTTGAACGACTGGCGTGCCTGGATGATCTTCCTCATCACCGGCATGGCCTGCTCGATCTACCTCACGAGCATGGTTAGCACCTATCTGGGTGTGACCGAGCCGAAGATCGTCGCCGGCATCGGCTTCCTGCTGGGTGCATTCGGCGGCTCGCTCTTGGCGGCCATCAATCGAGCCATTAAATCCGCTGATCTCTGGGCGCTCATTCGCCAGCGGTTCGGGGGAGGCAATCCACCATGAATCTAGAACTGATCAACTCCATCGCCTGCGGCCTAATCGCGCTGTGGGCAGCCTGGTGCGTACTGAGCGGGAAGGTGCGGGACGGCATCCTCGGGAAGCTGATCTACTCGGCCATAGCCATCAGCGGTTTTGTCGTTACGGCGCGAAGCCAGAACATCTTCTTCGGCCCGACCAGCGCTGGCCTGACGCTACATGTCGCCCTGGCACTCGCCGGTGCCCGCCACATCTTCATGGTCACGTACTGGCAGCGGGTGAAGGTCTGGCTATGCCGGACGCTGAACTGCGAGCACTGCATGCACTGTGACAAGGTGCCTGGTGGGATTGAGCGCCGGAAATCGTAGGCCGCGACACGTTTCGCGAATAGGGAAATCGTGCCGCGAGGCTATGGATGCAATATCAGAGTTGTAATGCTTTGCAGGTTGGGGAGTTAAGGACGGACTCTAGCTTTTCAGTTCGAGCTTCACTTGATAGGGAGTCTAGCTTCCACTCAGATTCGATTTCGCGCCTTAGCTCAGTGGTCTTCGAAGGCGAAATATCAAAGTGCTCATTCGTGGCGATTATCTTTGAGTGCGCCTGTATCAAATTCCAGGATAGGTCGCGTTTCAATAATTCTGCAGATATCGAGCATTGAACGATCGATTTGTACTGGTTGCTTTCCTCCGAACAACCTGCGAGCACCAAAACGCCGATAAAGGTAACTACGAGTTTTTTCACAAAATCACCTGAAGATAGTGGGCTGACAGTGATAGCGGCAATCGGCCATCAATTCAAGCGAAAGAGTTGACTCATGACAATCAAGCAACCCGACTGGGAGGCAATCGAACGCGCCTACCGGGCCGGTTCGCTTTCCATCAGAACTATCGCTGAGCGCCAAGGCGTGAGCGATACGGCAATTCGGAAGAAAGCCAAGGTCCAAGGATGGGCGAGAGACTTTTCTGACCAGGTGCGCAAAGAGGTTCGCAGCAAGCTGGTTCGCGGAGAGGTTCGCAACGACCAAGGCGCGAACTGCGAACTTGACGCCGAGATCATCGAAGAGGCCGCAGAAGAAGGCGCTCGGGTGGTTCGCAGTCATCGCCGAGACATTCGCAAAGCCACGAACCTCGCGAACCTGCTGATGGATGACTTGCTCAACACCATCCAGCGCCGCGAAGAGATCGAAGACGCGATCATCGACGAGACTGACGAGGACAATAACGGTATGCGCCGGGCCTCGATGCTCGCTGCTGTTGCGCTGCCCAGCAACTCCAAAACCTTGTTTCAGCTTTCCTCTGCAATGAAGAACCTGCAAGTCCTCGAGCGGCAGGCATTCAGCCTGGACGAAAAGGAGAAGACTGACGACGCCGACGAGATCTCGAAGATGATGGACGAACTATCACAGGACGCCTGATATGAAACCCGAGCACATGAAACTGCTCCGGGACCGATTCTGGCGACTGAATAACCTCTACTTCATCACTGATAAGCAGGGGAAGAAGGTTCGCTTCCGCATGACGCAGGAGCAGATCGATTACTTCCAGGGGATGCATACCCGGAACATCATCCTGAAAGCACGCCAGTTGGGCTTTACTACGTTGGTGTGCATCGTCCAGTTGGATGCGGCGCTGTTCGAGGCTGCGAAGTGCGCCTTGATCGCTCACACACTGAACGACGCGAAGCGCCTTTTCCGGGAGAAGGTCAAGTACGCCTACGACAACCTGCCGAAAGAGCTCCGTGCTGCCAACCCAGCACGAAATGACGCCGCTGGCGAACTGGTATTCAGTAAAGGCGGTTCGCTTTACGTTTCCACCTCGTTCCGGGGTGGCACGCTGCGCTACCTGCACGTATCCGAGTTCGGGAAGATCTGCGCGAAGTTCCCACACAAGGCACGGGAGATCGTCACTGGTGCTTTCGAGGCTGTCGCTGCTGAGTGTTTCGTCACCATCGAGTCGACGGCTGAGGGTCGGGCCGGGTATTTCTTCGATTACAGCCAGTCAGCAGAGCGACAACAGCTGTCCGGTGTGCCGCTAGGCCTGCTCGACTGGAAGTTCTTTTTCTTCAGTTGGTGGAACAACAAGGCCTACAGCCTGGATTCCACCGACGTGGTGCTGCCGCAACGTCTAACCGACTATTTCAACGATCTGCAAGCCAAGCACGGGATCGCCACCAATGACGGCCAGCGCGCCTGGTATGCGGCCAAGGAGAAGACACTCGGCGACGACATGAAGCGGGAGTACCCCTCAATCCCGGTTGAGGCCTTCCAGCAATCTGTCGAGGGTGCTTACTACGCCCAGCAGTTCACCAAGCTGTATGCCGCTCAGCGCATCGGCACTCTGCCCGACAACAGCCACCTGCCGGTGATGACCATTTGGGACATCGGTGTGAGCGACTCCACCG
>NZ_MSAJ01000003.1:0-190265 GCF_044510355.1 Pseudomonas sp. DD1
CCCCACCCACCCTCCCCACGACAAACCGGGCTTTGGCGAACGCCTGCTGGCCGGTTACGCGAGGAACCTGCGCCGGGCCCTGGCCCATCCGCGCACGATGCTCGGCATCTTCACCGTGACCCTGGGCCTGGCCGTGGCCGGCTACGTGTTTATCCCCAAGGGCTTTTTCCCGGTACAAGACACCGGTTTTATTCTTGGCACCAGCGAGGCAGCGGCCGATGTGTCCTACCCGGACATGGTGGCCAAGCACCAGGCCCTGGCCGAAATCATCAAGGCCGACCCGGCGGTGGAAAACTTCTCCCACTCGGTGGGTGTGACCGGCAGTAACCAGACCATCGCCAACGGCCGCTTCTGGATTGCCCTGAAAGATCGCGGTGATCGCGATGTGTCGGCCAGCCAGTTTATCGACCGGATCCGCGCCAAACTGGCCCGGGTACCGGGGATCGTGCTGTACCTGCGCGCCGGCCAGGACATCAATCTCAGCTCCGGGCCCAGCCGCAGCCAGTACCAGTACGTGCTCAAGAGCAACGACGGCGCGACCCTGAACACCTGGACCCAGCGCCTGACCGAAAAACTGCGCACCAACCCGGCCTTCCGCGATCTGTCCAACGACCTGCAACTGGGCGGCAGCATCACCCACATCAGCATCGACCGCCAGGCCGCCGCGCGTTTCGGCCTGACCGCCACCGATGTCGACCAGGCGCTGTACGATGCGTTCGGCCAGCGCCAGGTCAATGAATTCCAGACCGAGACCAACCAGTACCAGGTGGTGCTGGAACTGGACAGCCAGCAACGGGGCAAGGCCGAGAGCCTGAACTACTTCTACCTGCGCTCGCCCCTCAGCGGTGAAATGGTGCCATTGTCGGCACTGGCCAAGGTCGACCCGCCGACGGTCGGGCCGTTGTCCATCAGCCACGACGGCATGTTCCCGGCGGCCAACCTGTCGTTCAACCTGGCGCCGGGCGTGGCCCTGGGCGACGCCGTGATCATGCTCGACCAGGCCAAGAACGAGATCGGCATGCCGAGCACCCTCATTGGCAATTTCCAGGGCGCGGCCCAGGCGTTCCAGAGTTCATTGGCCAGCCAGCCGTGGCTGATCCTCGCGGCGCTGGTGGCGGTCTATATCATCCTCGGCGTGCTATATGAGAGCTTCGTGCATCCGCTGACCATCATCTCGACCCTGCCCTCGGCCGGCCTGGGTGCGTTGATCATGCTGTGGCTGCTGGGCCAGGACTTTTCCATCATGGCCTTGATCGGCCTGGTGCTGTTGATCGGCATCGTCAAGAAAAACGGCATCCTGATGATCGACTTTGCCCTCGAAGCCCAACGGGTTCGTGGGCTGGCACCGGCGGATGCGATTTATGAAGCCTGTGTCACGCGTTTTCGACCGATCATCATGACCACCCTCGCCGCGCTGCTGGGCGCAGTACCGCTGATGCTCGGCGCAGGCCCCGGCGCGGAGCTGCGCCAGCCCCTGGGCATCGCCGTGGTCGGCGGGTTGCTGGTGAGCCAGGCGCTGACGCTGTTCACCACGCCGGTCATATACTTGTACCTTGAGAAGCTGTTCCACAGACCCACTCCGGCCCCCGGGCTGGCGACCACACATTGAGGCGGGGTCATGCGTGTCCTGATTATTGAAGACGAAGAGAAAACCGCCGACTACCTGCATCGCGGGCTGACGGAACAAGGCTACACGGTGGACGTCGCCCGCGACGGCATCGAGGGCCTGCACCTGGCCCTGGAAAGCGACTACGCAGTAATCGTGCTCGATGTGATGCTGCCCGGCCTCGACGGTTTTGGCGTGCTGCGCGCACTGCGGGCGCGTAAACAAACCCCGGTGATCATGCTGACTGCCCGCGAGCGCGTGGAAGACCGCATTCGCGGCCTGCGCGAAGGCGCCGACGATTACCTGGGCAAGCCGTTTTCCTTTCTCGAACTGGTTGCTCGCCTGCAAGCCCTGACCCGCCGTAGCGGCGGGCATGAACCGGTGCAGGTGACCGTTGCCGACCTGTGGATCGACCTGATCAGCCGCAAGGCCAGCCGCGCCGGCCTGCGCCTGGACCTGACGGCCAAGGAGTTCTCGCTGCTCAGCGTCCTGGCGCGGCGCCAGGGCGAGATCCTGTCCAAGACGGCGATTGCGGAAATGGTCTGGGACATCAATTTCGACAGCGACGCCAATGTGGTCGAAGTGGCGATCAAGCGCCTGCGGGCCAAGCTCGACGGGCCCTTCGAGCACAAGTTGCTGCACACCATCCGTGGCATGGGCTATGTACTGGAGAACCGCAGTGTCGAGTAACTCGATTGCCCTGCGCCTGAGCGGCATGTTCACCCTGGTCGCGCTGGTGATTTTCCTGCTGATCGGCGGCGCGCTCTACCAGCAGGTGGACCGTGGCCTGGGCCTGTTGCCGGAGGCCGAACTGGATGCGCGCTACAGTGTGCTGGAGTCGTCGATCACGCGTTTCGGCACGCCGGATCACTGGGTGAAAATGACCAACAAACTCAAGCTGCTGGGCGAAGAGGATGCACGTATTCGCTTCTGGGTAGTGAGCAGCAACCCGGCCTATGAGTACGGCAACCCGGACGCGCACCTTCGCGAGTTCGCCGCCGGCCCCACGGGCAAGCGTGATTTATACCTGCCGGGGCATGCGTACCCGTTCAAGGTGCTGGTCAGCCAGTTCCCGGCCAAGGACCTGCGCCCGCCGCTGCGCTTTATGATCGCCATCGACACCGCCAACTTCCGCGCCACCCAGCACCATTTGCTGATGGCGTTGATCAGCCTGGCGTTTATCGGCGTGGTGCTGGCTTCGCTGCTGGGCTTCTGGGTCGCGCGCATCGGCCTCAAGCCGCTGATCAGGCTCTCGGATGAAGCGCAAAAACTGGCCCCGCCGAAACTGTCCGGGCGCTTGCAATTGTCGCCGCTGCCCCCGGAGCTCAAGCAATTCGCCAATGCCTTCAACTCCACCCTGGAGCGGGTGGAAACCGCCTACTCGCGCCTGGAGTCGTTCAACGCCGACGTGGCCCACGAACTGCGCTCGCCACTGACCAACCTGATCGGCCAGACCCAGGTGGCGCTGACCCGTGGCCGCTCGGCCGAGCATTACTTTGAAGTGCTGCAATCGAACCTGGAGGAGTTGGAGCGCCTGCGTTCGATCATCAATGACATGCTGTTCCTGGCCAGCGCCGACCAAGGCAGCAAAGCCACCAAGCTGGTTGAAAGCTCCCTGGCCGATGAGGTGGCGACCACCCTCGACTATCTGGACTTTATCCTTGAAGACGCCCAGGTGCAGGTCACGGTGGTCGGCGATGCCCAGGTGAAGATCGAAAAGGCCCATTTGCGCCGGGCCCTGATCAACCTGCTGAACAATGCCGTGCAGCACACCTCGCCGGGGCAAGTGATCGAGGTGCGGATTGAAACGCACGAGCAGCAGGTGCTGATTGGCGTGACCAACCCTGGAGAACGGATCGCCAGCGAGCATTTGCCACGGTTGTTCGAGCGTTTCTACCGCGTCGACGCCTCACGCAGCAACAGTGGGGCCAATCATGGGTTGGGGTTGGCCATCGTCAAGGCGATTGCCTTGATGCATGGTGGGGACGTGTTTGTGCGCAGTGAACACGGTGGCAACACCTTTGGTATCACCCTGCCGATCTGAATTTCAAAATCACTCCGACATAAGCCCATTCCCATAGAGGGTCTTCATCGTCTTGACTGTTACGATTTGGGCAACAGTCATTATCTTGTTACACTCTGTACCGTACCGCTCGCCTGCGCCAATATGTCGCATCGACGAGCGAGACGGCAAAGACAGCCGACCCGCCCTGCCATTTCCCTCGACTTATTTCCAGGGCTCTACACTGGGAATCTGTCTTAAAGCCGCTGACTTCAGCGGCTTTTTTTTGCCGTAAAAAAGGCCAGGAACACCCCACAACATTGGCCGTTCAGACTGACCCAAAGGAGCTCCCCCGGTGAAAACCGCGCTGACATTCACCCCGTTATTCCTCGCGATTGCAGCAACTATCTCCCCTATCGCCCATGCCGCAGACACCCCTCCCACCGACGGATTCGTCGAAGGCTCCAGCCTCAATATCAACACCCGCAACTACTACATGAATCGCGACCGCCGCGACATTCACACCGACGACAGCAAAGAGTGGGGCCAAGGCTTCCTCGGGGTCTTCGAGTCCGGTTACACCCAGGGCACCGTGGGTTTCGGCCTGGATGTGCATGGCATGCTCGGCCTGAAACTGGACGGCGGCGGCGGTACCGACGGCTCCAGCATCCTGCCGTACGGCAGCGGTAACGGCAAAGCGCCGGGCTCGTTTTCCACCGGTGGCGGCACCTTGAAAATCCGCGCCCTGGATACCGAATTCAAAGCCGGCGATCTGTTCCTCAACAACCCGGTAATTGCCGGCGGCATGACCCGCATGCTGCCCGAGACCTTCCGTGGCGTCAGCCTGACCAACCACAGCCTCGACGGCTGGATGTTCGAAGGCGGCCAGGCCAGCTTTGCCAAGCTCTACAACCAGAGCGGCCACGGGCGCATTGGCACCAGCTATGGCGCGCTGCCCAAGGGCCAGGACAGCCAGCATATGAACTGGGCCGGCGCGGCCTGGAGCGGTCTGCCAGGGCTGACCAGCAACCTGTACGCCTCCGAACTCAAGGACGTGTGGAACCAGTACTACTACGACCTGGACTACACCTACGCGGTCAATGACCTGGTCAGCCTCAACCCGGGCCTGCACTTCTACCATACCCAGGACACCGGCAATGCCTTGCTGGGGGATATCGACAACAACACCTACAGCCTGCATTTCACCGTGGGCGTGGGCAATCACAGCGTCATGGCCGCCTACCAGCGGGTCAACGGCAACACGCCGTTCGACTACATCGCCCAGGGCGACAGCGTGTACCTGGACAACTCCCAGCAATACTCGGACTTCAACGGCCCCAACGAGCGCTCGTGGAAGCTCAAGTACGCCTATGACTTCGCCGGGCTCGGCGTCCCTGGCCTGACGTCAGCGGTGTCGTACATCAGCGGCAAGACCGACCTGACCAAAGTCGACCCCAACAGCCGCGGCTACTCGGCCTGGTACAGCGCCGACGGCAAGAACGCCAAGCACTGGGAGCGGGATATCGACCTCAAGTACGTGGTGCAGGGCGGCAAGGCCAAGGACCTGGCGGTGCGCCTGCAATGGGCGACCAACCGGGGCAGCAATGGCTACTCGGCGGTGGACCGCGATGTGGATGAGTACCGGGTGATCGTCGACTACCCGATCAATGTGTTCTGACGGCCAATTATCTTTTTTGCCGATGAGCTAATTTCAGGCGCGCGGAACTAAACTGCCCTCATCGTCACCGCCGAAGTCCGTCCGATGAGTCAACGCCGCGCCCTTAACCTGCCTGCACGCCCGGAGCTTTTGCTGATTCTGGGCAGTGGCCTCACCGTCACCCTGATCCTGATCATCGTCGCCGTGCTGCTGATCCGCGAACATGCCAGCACGCTGCAGACCGCCCAACGGTCTACCAGCAATATCACCCAACTGATCAATGCCGATGTGCTGCGCAACGTCGAGCTCTATGACTTGGCACTGCACGGCCTGATTGAGGCGGCCGGCAAGGACTTGTCGGGACTGCCGGCGGATGTGCGGCATCAACTGCAATTCGACCAGTCCAGCGCAGCCCCCTATAAAGGTGAAGTACTGCTGCTGGACGCCCAGGGCGCGGTGCTTGCCGACTCGTCGACGCTGACCCCAACCCGACGTAACTTCGCCAACCGCGACTACTTCCAGGTCCATCAACAGAACCCCGAGGCCGGACTGTTTATCAGCCGCCCGTTCAAGATCCATTGTCAGTGCGAGCAGGTCTGGCGTATCGCCTTCAGCCGCCGCGTGACCGGGCCCGACGGCGAGTTTGCCGGGGTGGCCGTGGCGACCATGCGCCTGGCGTATTTCGACCAACTGTTCAGCAGCCTGACCATCGGCAACGGTAACACCGTCAACCTGCTTAATAATCAGGGCATCCTGCTGGCCCAACAACCCCTGCTCGAACGGGACATGATCGACAAGGACCTGAGTTCACGCCCCAACTTCAAACGCATGCTGCAAGAAGGC
This sequence comes from Pseudomonas sp. DD1, assembly GCF_044510355.1. NCBI lineage: Bacteria > Pseudomonadati > Pseudomonadota > Gammaproteobacteria > Pseudomonadales > Pseudomonadaceae > Pseudomonas > Pseudomonas sp. DD1. The sequence continues at coordinate 6,109 of NZ_MSAJ01000003.1, forward strand.
AGCGGCAGCTTCCGGGCCATCTCTGCGATCAGCGGTACGCCACGGCTGTATACCTTTACCAATGTGGGGCGGTTGCCATTGATCGTGGTGGTGGCGTTGGCCAGCGACGATGTGTTCGCCGCCTGGCAGCGCGCCGCGTGGCTGACGGCAGGGGCCACCGGGGTGTTGTGTGTGGGCCTGCTGTGGCTGAGCTGGATGTTGCGCCTGGAACTGCGGCGCCGCTATCGCGCCGAGAAGGTGCTGTCAGAACTGGCAGCCACGGACGGCCTGACCGGCCTGGCCAACCGCCGGACCCTCGACCAGCGTTTGGCCCTGGAATGGGAGCGCGCCCGCCGCTCGACCGAGCCCTTGTCTGTGCTGATGATCGACGTCGACCACTTCAAGGCCTTCAACGACCGCCATGGCCATCAGGGGGGTGATGAGGCCTTGCGCAGCGTGGCGCAGGTGATCGGCCGCCAAATCCGCCGCCCGGCCGATCTGGCGGCACGTTACGGCGGCGAAGAGTTTGCGGTGATCCTGCCGCATACCGATGCCAACGGTGCCAGGACGATTGCCGAGCATATCCGCCAGGGGATCCAGCACTTGCCGCCGGTTGCGGGTGATAGCGAGCCTATTACGGTGAGTATCGGCCTGAGCACCTGGGACAAACGCAGCAGCGCGTCATTGGAGGAGTTGCTGCTCAGCGCTGACCGGGCGTTGTATGAGGCGAAAAATAGCGGGCGTAACCGCGTCGTCGATGCGGCCCTGTTGAGGTAGTGGTTGCGTACCTATTGTGGCGAGGGAGCTTGTCACCGCAGGTCTGTTTTGCGCCTTGATTGAACATTGGCGGAGCCACAAACCGCCGCCATAAAAAAAGGCCACCCGAAGGCAGCCTTTAAAAACTAAAGAAAGAGAGTTGTTACTTACACCGCCGCAACGGGACGCATGTAAGAGATCGGTGCGGTGCTGGCATCTTCGAAGGTCACGACTTCCCAAGCATCTTTCTGCTCAATCAACTTGCGCAGGAGCTGGTTGTTCAGTGCATGGCCCGACTTGAAGCCTTTGAACTCGCCTATCAGGCTATTGCCCAGCAGGTAGAGGTCACCAATTGCATCGAGGATCTTGTGCTTCACGAATTCGTCTTCATAGCGAAGGCCGTCTTCGTTCAGTACACCATCCGCGTCGACCACGATGGCGTTTTCAACGCTGCCGCCGAGTGCGAGGTTGTGCTTGCGCAGGTACTCGATGTCACTCATGAAACCAAAGGTACGGGCGCGGCTGACTTCTTTTACGAACGAAGTGCTGGAAAAATCCACGCTTGCACTTTGGGTGCGGTCACGGAATACCGGGTGATCGAAATCGATCTCAAAGCTCACTTTAAAGCCTTCGAACGGGACGAAGGTGGCGCGCTTGTCGCCGTCTTCTACTGTCACTTCCCGCAGAATGCGAATGAACTTCTTGGCTGCGTCCTGTTCTTCCAGGCCGGCAGATTGAATCAGGAATACGAAAGGTCCAGCGCTACCATCCATGATCGGGACTTCAGACGCGGAGAGCTCGACGTAGGCGTTATCGATGCCCAGGCCAGCCATGGCCGAGAGCAAGTGCTCCACCGTGTCCACTTTGACGTCACCGTTGACCAATGTGGTCGACATGGTGGTTTCGCCAACGTTTTCCGCGCGAGCAGGAATCTGCACCACAGGGTCCAGGTCGGCACGAACAAACACGATGCCGGTGTCGACAGGTGCGGGCTTGAGAGTCAGGTATACCTTCTCCCCGGAGTGCAGACCTACACCTGTGGCACGGATAATATTCTTCAGGGTGCGTTGTTTAATCATGGCTTGGACCGCTTCAGCGCAAATTGCGAACTGGTATCAACAAAGGCTGGCGATAATAGCAGACCAGACCTTTGCTGAACACCAATCACCTTCATAGCCCTGATACATTCCATTAATCGGCCTGACGACGCAGGAAAGCCGGGATGTCCAGATAGTCCAGATCATCTTGCGGATTCGGGCTACGGGACGCTGCAGCACCGGCCTGGGCCTGGTTGCGCATCACGGTCGGACGATCCAGATCACGGTAGTTCACCGACGGCAGTTCCTGACGAGCAGGTGCTGGAGCGGCGGCCGAGGCCTGGCTGGTGTGCACGGTATTGTCGATAACCTTCACCGGTTTCTCGATTTTAGCGCCCAGACCCGTGGCAACCACGGTCACATGCAGCTCGTCGCGCATGTCTGGATCGATAACGGTACCGACCTTGACCATCGCGTGCTCGGAAGCGAAGGCTTCGATGATGCTACCCACGTCGGAGTACTCACCCAGGGACAGGTCAGGACCGGCGGTGATGTTCACCAGGATGCCGCGTGCACCTTGCAGGTTCACGTCTTCGAGCAACGGGTTGCGGATGGCCGCTTCGGTCGCTTCACGTGCACGGTTAGGACCGCTGGCGCAGCCAGTGCCCATCATTGCCATGCCCATTTCGCTCATGACCGTGCGTACGTCGGCAAAGTCGACGTTGATCATGCCCGGACGCTTGATGATGTCGGAGATACCGCGAACGGCACCGGCCAGTACGTCATCGGCCTTGGCGAAAGCCGACAGCAGGCTGGCGTCTTTACCGAGGATGGTCAGCAGTTTCTCGTTGGGGATGGTGATCAACGAGTCAACGCTTTCAGACAGCAGACGGATACCTTCGTCAGCGATCTGCATGCGCTTGCGGCCTTCGAACGGGAACGGACGGGTCACGACAGCGACCGTCAGGATCCCCATTTCCTTGGCTACTTCAGCAATGATTGGCGCCGCACCGGTACCGGTACCGCCGCCCATGCCAGTGGTGATGAACACCATGTTGGTGCCTTGCAGCACTTCGGCAATACGCTCGCGGTCTTCCAGGGCGGCTTGACGGCCGACTTCCGGATTGGCGCCAGCGCCCAGGCCCTTGGTCACGGCTGTGCCCAATTGCAGGATGGTCCGCGCGCCGATGCTCTTCAGCGCCTGGGCATCAGTGTTGGCGCAGATGAATTCAACGCCTTCAATGTTGCTCTTGACCATATGATTGACAGCGTTGCCGCCGCCACCGCCGACACCGATTACTTTAATAACCGGGCTTGCGGGGATGTTGTCTACGAGTTCGAACATTTTCCCTCTCCTTTCATTTCTCTAGTTTTTTCGCCTACTACTTTGAAACGGTGTTGCGGTAAATCTTTAGAAATTGCCTTTCACCCAAGCCTGCAGGCGCTCCAGCAACGGCGCTTTGGGCTCGTCACTGCTATAGCTTTCGCGGCTGCCAATGCCCGACAGGGAAATGCCGTCGGTCTGCTTTTGCAGGCCGTACAACAGCAAGCCCACACCGGTGGAATAAATCGGGTTGCGCACCACGTCGCCCAGGCCCTTGACGCCATGGGGCACGCCCAGGCGGACCGGCATGTGGAAGATTTCCTCGGCCAGTTCGACCGCGCCTTCCATCTTCGAGGTGCCACCGGTCAGCACGATGCCGGCCGGGATCAAATCTTCGTAGCCGCTGCGACGCAGTTCAGCCTGGATCAGGGTGAACAGTTCGTCGTAGCGCGGCTCGACCACTTCGGCCAGGGCCTGGCGCGACAGTTCACGCGGTGGACGGTCGCCCACGCTCGGTACCTTGATGGTCTCGCCGGCACCGGCCAGCTTGGCCAGGGCGCAGGCGTAGCGGATCTTGATTTCTTCGGCGTACTGGGTCGGTGTCCGCAGGGCCATGGCAATGTCGTTGGTCACCTGGTCGCCGGCAATCGGGATCACCGCGGTGTGACGGATCGCACCTTCGGTAAAGATCGCGATATCGGTGGTGCCGCCGCCGATGTCCACCAGGCACACGCCCAGTTCTTTTTCGTCGTCGGTCAGGACCGAGTAGGCCGAGGCCAACTGCTCAAGAATGATGTCGTCGATTTCCAGGCCGCATCGACGCACGCATTTTTCAATGTTCTGTGCGGCATTCACGGCGCAGGTCACTACGTGGACCTTGGCTTCCAGGCGGACGCCCGACATGCCCAGGGGCTCACGTACGCCTTCCTGGTTATCAATCACGTAGTCCTGCGGCAGGGTGTGCAGCACACGCTGGTCAGCCGGGATCGCCACGGCCTGGGCAGCGTCGAGGACGCGCTCAAGGTCGGCCGAGCTGACTTCACGGTCGCGGATCGCCACGATGCCGTGGGAGTTCAGGCTGCGGATGTGATTGCCCGCCACGCCGACGAATGCCGAGTGAATTCGGCAGCCCGCCATCAGTTGCGCTTCTTCGATAGCGCGCTGGATCGACTGCACGGTGGATTCGATATTGACCACCACGCCCTTCTTCAGGCCCCGGGACGGATGCGTGCCGATTCCGACGATTTCCAGCGTGCCGTCGTCCGCGACCTCGCCTACCAGCGCCACCACCTTGGAGGTGCCGATATCGAGACCGACGATCATTTTGCCGCTTTGCACGTTTGCCATGGGTCCTGCCTCTTCTTAATTCTTCGCGACAGCGGGTTGCGCTGCCGTGGGCGCAGCCGGTTCGCGCCAGCTAACGGCCAGGCCGTTGGCGTAACGCAGGTCGATGCTCGCAATGTTCGTAATCTGTTCTTTCAGGGTTTTGTCGTAGATGGCGATAAAGCGGCGCATCTTCTCCACCAAGTGATCGCGTCCCAGCAACAACTCGATGCCCGGGCCGGAACTGCCTGCCCCGGTGGTCAGGAACCAGCTGCCCCGCTCGCGCAATTCCAGGCGCGCAATGGAGAAGCCCAGTGGCCGCAGCATCTGGCTCAACGCCTGGTACTGCTGCATCACTTGTTGTTGCGCCCGTTGCGGCCCGAACAACTGCGGCAAATGCTCGTAGTTGGCCAGCTCACGCGGGTTGAATGCCTGGCCCTGGTTGTTCAACAGCGCTTCGTCACCCCAACGGGCCACGGGCAGTTGTTCTTCCAGGCGGATCGTCACTTGATCCGGCCACACGCGCCGTACTTCGGCGTGGGCAATCCACGGCATCTGCTCCAGTTCGGCACGCATGCCTGCCAAGTCGATGGTGAAGAAGCTCGCCGCGACAAAAGGCGCGATCCGCTGCTGCACCGCTTGCTGGCTGATGTAGCTCAAGTCGCCCTGCACGCTGATCTTGGTGATCGGGCGGTCGGCATACGGCAACAGGCGCTGCGCACCTTCATAGGTGCCAAAGCCCAACGCCACCAACAGCACCGGCCAGAACAGGGCCTTGAGAAAACCAAAGTTGGCTTTCGGCAGGCGCGCCGACATCGGCTCTTTAGCCACCATTCGACTGGCACCACGCGGCACCGGCTTGCGGCCGGGAGCGGGTGGCTGATGGCGAAGCGATGCGCCTTGCATGGTCTTAACCTCGTGCCTCTTCATTACCGGCCACATTACCGGCCACATAACTGGCGGCCAGGATCGCCAGCACCAACTGCTGGAAGTCCAGGCCGGCTGCGCGTGCAGCCATGGGGACCAGGCTGTGGTCGGTCATGCCCGGTGCGGTGTTGACTTCAAGGAACCAGAAGTTCCCCTGGTCATCCTGCATCACGTCTGCCCGCGCCCAACCGGCGATACCCAACGCCTCACAGGCTTTCGCCGTGAGGTCCATCAATTCCTGCTCTTTGGTTGCATCGAGGCCGCATGGGATCCGGTACTGGGTATCGGAGGCCAGGTACTTGGCGTCGTAGTCGTAAAAGGTATGGGGGGTGCCCAGCGCGATAGGCGGCAATACCTGGTCACGGAGGGTCGCGATGGTGAATTCGGGACCGGAGATCCACTGTTCCACCAACACTTGCGAATCGTAGGTACTTGCCGCTTTCCATGCGTCGATCAATTCGGCGGCCGAGTTCACTTTAGCCATGCCGATACTGGAGCCTTCATGGGCTGGTTTGACGATCAAAGGCAGGCCCAGTTCCTTGGCCGCAGAAATACAATCGTCTTCGCTACACAAAACGCTGTGACGCGGCGTCGGAATGCCCAGGCTGTGCCACACCTGCTTGGTGCGCAACTTGTCCATGGCCAGCGCCGAGGCAAGGATGCCGCTGCCGGTGTAAGGGATCCCGGCGCACTCCAGCAGGCCCTGCATGCTGCCGTCTTCACCGCCACGGCCGTGAAGAATGATGAAGGCGCGGTCGATCTTCTCGGCCTGCAGGCGAGCGAGGAAGTCATCGCCCACGTCGATACCAAAGGCGTTCACACCGGCACTTTGCAGCGCTTGGAGCACAGCATTGCCGGACTTGAGCGACACTTCGCGCTCAGCGCTCTTGCCGCCGAACAGTACCGCCACGCGGCCGAAGTCGGCAGGCGCAATGGTGGAGAACAGGGAGCCGTAGTTGGTGGTCATTTCGACTTCCCCTGGGCAGGCGCGGCAGCAAACAGCGGGCTCGCGAGCAATTTAGGGGCAAGGCCGCCGATATCACCGGCACCCTGGCACAGCAGGATGTCGCCGGCACGCAGCAGCGGCTTGACGATCGGCGCCAGGTCCACACCACGCTCGATATAGATCGGGTCCAGTTGCCCGCGCTGACGGATGCTGTTGCACAGCTTGCGGCTGTCGGCGCCGGGGATCGGTTCTTCACCGGCCGGGTAGACTTCCATCAACAGCAGCACGTTGGCATCGGCCAATACATTTACGAAATCGTCGTACAGGTCACGGGTACGGCTGTAGCGGTGCGGCTGGTAGACCATCACCAGGCGACGCTCCGGCCAGCCACCACGCACGGCCTTGATCACGGCCGCGACTTCGGTCGGGTGGTGACCGTAGTCATCCACCAGCATCACGTCGCCGCCGTCTACCGGCAGGTGGCCGTAGACCTGGAAGCGACGGCCCACGCCGGCAAAACCTGACAGGCCTTCGACGATGGCTTCATCGCTGACGCCCTCATCGGTGGCGATGCAGATAGTCGCCAGGGAATTGAGCACATTGTGGTTGCCCGGCATGTTCACCGAGACGTCCAGCGGCTCGCGATCAGGGCGCAACACGGTAAAGAAGGTCTGCATGCCTTGCTGACGTACATTGATCGCACGCACGTCGGCGTCTTCGCTGAAGCCATAGGTCACGGTCGGACGCTTGACCAGCGGCAGGATTTCGCGCACTACCGGATCGTCCAGGCACACCACAGCCAAACCGTAGAACGGCAGGTTATGCAGGAACTCGACGAAGGTTTTCTTCAACTTGTTGAAGTCGCCGTCGTAGGTCGCCATATGGTCGGCGTCGATGTTGGTGACCACGGCCACCAGCGGCTGCAGGTGCAGGAAGCTGGCATCGCTTTCATCGGCTTCGGCAATCAGATAACGGCTGGTACCCAGTTGTGCATTGGTACCTGCTGCATTCAGCCGGCCACCGATCACGAAGGTCGGGTCCAGGCCGCCGGCGGCAAATACCGAGGCGATCAGGCTGGTGGTGGTGGTCTTGCCGTGGGTACCGGCGACGGCGATGCCATGGCGGTAACGCATCAGCTCGGCCAGCATCTCGGCGCGGGGCACCACGGGAATACGGCGCTCAAGGGCGGTGGCCACTTCCGGGTTGGAGGTGTTCACGGCACTGGAGACCACCAGTACATCGGCCTGCGCGGCGTTCTCGGCACGGTGGCCGATAAAGATCTGCGCGCCAAACGATTCCAGGCGCTCGGTGACCGGCGAGGTCTTGAGGTCGGAGCCGGAGACCTGGTAACCCAGGTTCAGCAACACCTCGGCGATCCCGCACATGCCCACGCCGCCGATACCGACGAAGTGGATGCGACGGATGCGGCGCATTTCCGGTTGCGGCATGGCTTTTTGATTCTCAACCATGGGCCACCTCCAGGCAGATATCGACCACGCTACGGGTGGCGTCGGGTTTGGCCAGGCGGCTTGCGGTGCTCGCCATGCTGTTCAGTCGTTCGGGTTGCATCAAAACCTCAGTCAGGCATGCGGCCAGATCGGCGGCGCCAGTCGTTCTTTGCGGCAGCAGGAAGGCAGCGCCCTCCCCGGCCAAATATTCGGCGTTGCGGGTCTGGTGATCGTCGATCGCATGGGGCAAAGGCACCAGCAAGGACGGCAGACCGGCAGCAGCCAGTTCACTGACGGTCAACGCACCTGCGCGACAGACCACCAGGTCGGCCCAGCCATAGGCATGGGCCATGTCTTTGATAAAAGGCTCTACAGTCGCCTCGACACCGGCCTCGCGATAGCGGGCGGCAGTCACTTCATCGTGGTTCTTGCCTGCCTGATGGAAAATCTCGGGACGCAGCTCCACAGGCAGTTGCGCCAGCGCCTCCGGCAGCAGCTTGTTCAGCGGCTCGGCGCCCAGGCTTCCGCCGAGGATCAGCAGGTGCGCCTTGCGCCCGGTCAGGGCCTGACGGGCAATGTCCATAAACAGTTCGGTACGCACCGGGTTACCGGTGGTGCGGCGCTTGTCCATGGCTGCAAACGTATTCGGGAATGCCTCGCAGACCCGCGCCGCCAATGGCGCCAACAGGCGGTTGGCAGTACCGGCCACAGCGTTTTGCTCGTGGACGATCACCGGCACACCGGCCAATCGCGCGGCCACACCGCCAGGACCGGTGACATAGCCACCAAAGCCCAGCACACACACCGGCTTCAACTCACAGATAACCTTGCGCGCCTGCCACACCGCCTTGAGCAACACGAACGGCGCCTTGAGCAGGGACAATTTGCTTTTGCCGCGCAGGCCGCTGACGTTGATCAGGTGCAGGGGCAAGCCGGCCGCCGGGACCAGTTCATTTTCGATGCCACGGGGCGTACCCAGCCAATGCACGGTGTAGCCGCGGGCCTGGAACTCACGGGCACAGGCCAGCGCCGGGAACACGTGGCCGCCGGTGCCGCCCGCCATGATCAGCACGTTAGCGCCCATGGGTCGGCTCCTCGGCAAAATCGCTCTCGCTGAATTCCATCTCTTCGCTGCCCAAATGGGTTCGACTCTCCCACTCGATACGCAGCAACAAGCCGAGACAGGCACAGCAGATCACCAACGAGCTGCCGCCATAACTGAGGAACGGCAGGGTCAGGCCCTTGGTCGGCAGCAGGCCGACGTTCACACCGATGTTGATCAGGAACTGGCCGATCCACAGGAAGGCCAGGCCGTAAGCCACATAGGCGGCAAAGAATTGTTTGGCTTTTTCGGCCCACAAGCCGATGTACATGGCCCGCACGCAGACGAACACGAACAGCCCGACGGTGGCCAGGGAGCCGACCACGCCCAGCTCTTCGGCGAGTACCGAGAACACGAAGTCGGTATGGGCTTCCGGCAGGTAGAACTGCTTCTGCACGCTGTTGCCCAGGCCCACGCCCAGCCACTCGCCGCGACCGAAGGCGATCAGCGCCTGGGTCAGCTGGTAGCCGGAGCCGAACTGGTCGGACCAGGGGTCGGTAAAGGTGATCAGGCGCGCCATCCGATAGGGTTGCGCCTGCACTAGGATCGTCACGGCCGCCACGGCGAGCCCGACCATCAGGGCAAAGCGGAACAAGCCCACCCCGCCGAGGAACAGCATCGCGGCGGCGGCGCCCATCATCACCACGGTGGCGCCGAAGTCCGGCTCCATCAGCAACAGACCGGCCATGGGCAGCAACACGATGAATGGCTTGAAGAAGCCCATCCAGCTTTCCCGCACTTCTTTCTGACGACGCACCAGGTAGCCCGCGAGGTAAATCACCACGAACACCTTGGCGATTTCCGAAGGCTGCACGTTGAAGGCACCGAAGCCAATCCAGCGCATCGAACCGTTCACCTCACGGCCGATGCCGGGAACGATTACCATCACCAGCAGGCCGAAGGCACCGAGCAGCATCAGCCAACCCAGGCGCTGCCAGGTGGCGATAGGAATCATCATAGTGACGATGCACGCACCGAGGCCGATCACCAGGTAAATCAGGTGGCGGATCATGTGGTACAGGGTGTTACCCGACTGTACGGCAGCCACTTCCGAGGAGGCCGAGGTGATCATCACCAGGCCCAGGCCCAGCAGCGCCAGGCAACCGGCGAGCATCGGGAAGTCGAGGTCGATCCCGCGCCCGGTAATGATCGGCGACGGGTACGGCTTGATAATGTTCTTCAGGTCCAGACTCATGCCAAGCCCTCCACGGCACGGGCGAACAACTGGCCGCGCTCTTCGTAGTTCTTGAACATGTCAAAACTGGCGCACGCCGGCGACAGCAGCACGGCGTCGCCGGGCTGGGCCAGGGCGCGGCATTGAGCGATGGCATCGTCCAGGGAGGTGGCGCGCACTTGCGGCACCGCGTCGCCCAGGGCGGCGGCGATCAAGTCGCTGTCACGGCCCATCAGCACCACGGCACGGCAATGAGCAGCCACCGGGCCCTTGAGGTCCTTGAAGTCGGCACCCTTGCCATCGCCACCGGCGATCAGCAGGAGTTTGCCGTCGATATCGGCACCCAGGCCTTCGATGGCGGCCAGCGCGGCGCCGACATTGGTGGCCTTGGAATCGTTGTAGTAGCTCACGCCATCCAGGTCGCGCACCCACTGGCAGCGGTGCTCCAGGCCGGCAAAGGTGCGCAGGCTCGACAGCATCGCGTCGAACGGCAAGCCGACCGCATGCCCCAACGCCAGGGCCGCCAGGGCATTGGACTGGTTGTGGGCGCCACGGATTTTCAGTTCACGAACCGGCATCAGGTTCTGGAATTCGAAGGCCAGGTATTTCTCGCCATTCTCTTCACGGATACCAAAGGCCTTGAAATCGGGTTTGCTCAGGCCGAAGGTCCAGCATGGCAAGCCCTCGCCCATCAGCGGACGGCTCAGGGCATCCTGGCGATTGACCACCACTTGCCGCGCACCACGGAAGATCCGGTGCTTGGCCAGGTGATAAGCCGGTAGGCCGCTGTAGCGGTCCATATGATCTTCGCTGACGTTCAACACGGTGGCCACTTCGGCGCCGAGTTGATCGGTGGTCTCCAGCTGGAAGCTCGACAGCTCCATGACATACAGCTCGATATCGTCGCTGAGCAAATCCAGCGCCGGCGTACCGAGGTTACCGCCCACGGCCACGCGCTTGCCGGCCGCAGCCGCCATTTCGCCGACCAGGGTGGTGACGGTGCTCTTGGCGTTGGAACCGCTGATCGCAACGATGGGCGCCTTGGCGTTACGCGCAAACAGCTCGATATCGCCGGACAACTTCACGCCACGCGCCGCCGCCGCTTGCAGGGCCGGAGTCGCCAGGGCCAGGCCAGGGCTCACATAGAGCTCGTCGGCACGGCACAGAAACTCGACATCCAACTCGCCACAACGCACTTCCACGTGCGGGTAGTCACGGCGCAGCGTGACCAGCTCCGGTGGATTTTCCCGCGTATCGGCCACGGCAAACGACGTGCCCCGGTTCGCCAGGAAGCGAACCAGGGACATGCCGCTCTTGCCGAGGCCGACAACGATGCGGAAGTGGTCTGAAGCGATCAGGGACACTCGTTTCTACCTCAGTTTCAGGGTGGCAAGGCCAACCAGCACAAGAATCACGGTGATGATCCAGAAACGGACGATCACCCGTGGCTCCGGCCAGCCCTTGAGTTCAAAGTGGTGATGAATCGGCGCCATGCGAAACACGCGGCGACCGGTCAACTTGAAGGACGCAACCTGGATCACCACCGACAGGGTCTCCATCACGAACACGCCGCCCATGATGAAAAGGACGATTTCCTGGCGCACGATCACGGCAATGGTGCCCAGGGCCGCGCCCAGCGCCAGGGCACCGACGTCGCCCATGAACACTTGGGCCGGATAGGTGTTGAACCACAGGAAGCCCAGTCCGGCACCGATCAGCGCACCGCAGAACACAATCAATTCACCCGCGCCCGGTACATACGGGATCAGCAGGTATTCAGCGAATTTCACGTTACCCGACAGGTAGCAGAAGATGCCCAGGGCGCCGCCCACCATCACCGTCGGCATGATCGCCAGGCCGTCGAGGCCATCGGTCAGGTTGACCGCGTTGCTGGAGCCGACGATCACGAAATAGGTCAACACCACGAAGCCAATGCCCAACGGGATGCTGGCATCCTTGAGCATCGGGAAAATCAGGGTGGTTTCCACCGCGCTCGGCGCAGTCATATAAAGGAAGATCGCCGCGCCCAGGCCGAACACCGATTGCCAGAAATACTTCCAGCGGCTTGGCAGCCCCTTGGAGTTCTTCTCGATTACCTTGCGGTAGTCATCGACCCAGCCAATGGCGCCGAACAGCAGGGTCACCAACAACACCACCCAGACATAGCGGTTGGCCAGGTCGGCCCAGAGCAAGGTGCTGATGCCGATGGACGACAGGATCAACGCGCCGCCCATGGTCGGTGTGCCGGACTTGGACAAGTGCGACTGCGGGCCGTCATTGCGCACGGACTGGCCGATCTGCAGGTTTTGCAGAGTACGGATCATCCATGGCCCCAGAAACAGCGACAAACACAGCGCGGTCAGCACACCCAGGATCCCGCGCAGGGTCAGGTACTGAAAGACCGCGAAGCCTTTGTGGAACTGTTGCAGATACTCAGCCAGCAGCAGCAGCATTAATGTTTCTCCGTACTTGAGCCACACAAGGCCGCGACGACGTTTTCCATCACCGCGCTGCGCGATCCCTTGATCAAAATGGTTGTGTGTTTGTCTTGTTCGGCTACGCCCAGCGCCTGGATCAACTCGGCCTGGCTCGCGAAGTGCCGCGCGCCCAAACCAAACGCGGCGACGGCGTGGGCCATGTTCGGGCCGACGGCGTAGAAGGCGTCGACTTTGCCACTGGCGTAGGCACCCACTTCGCGGTGGGACTGTTCGGCCCAGTCGCCCAGCTCGGCGATATCACCCAGCACCAGCACCTTGCGACCGTCAAAGCCTTTGAGCAGGTCAATGGCCGCACAGATCGAGGACTGGTTGGCGTTGTAAGTGTCATCAATCACGCGCATGCCGTTGCTCGCCAGTTGCGCCACGGTGCGACCCTTGACCGGTTGCACTGCGCCAAGGCCGGTAGCAATGCCGAACAGCGACACGCCCAGGGCGTTGGCAGCGGCGGCGGCGGCCAGGGCGTTGGCAACGTTGTGGTTGCCCAGCAGGTTCAGTTGCACGTGCTCATCACCTTGCGGACTGTGCAGGGTGAAAGCCGGGCAGCCACGGGCATCGAGCGTGATGTTCGAGGCATGGAAGTCCGCCGCGGCGTTGTGCACGGCGAAGCTCAAGACCTTGCGCCCGGCGGCACGTACACGCCAGGTTTCGAAGGCCTTGTCATCGAGGTTCAGGACTGCGGTACCGGAAGCGTCCAGGCCCTCAAGGATTTCACCCTTGGCCTGGACGATCTTCTCGGGGCCACCAAACTCGCCGACGTGGGCAGTGCCCGCGTTATTGATAATGGCGACGTGCGGCCGGGTCATGGCCACGGTGTAGGCAATTTCGCCAATGCGCGACGCACCCAGCTCGATCACGGCGGCGGTGTGTTCCGGCGCCAGTTCAAGCAGGGTCAGCGGTGCGCCGAAGTCGTTGTTCAGGTTGCCACGGGTCGCCAGCACCGGCCCGCGCGTGCGCAGGATACCGGCAAGCAGTTCCTTGACCGTGGTTTTGCCACTGGAGCCGGTGATCGCCGCCACCGGATTGGTGAACGCCGCGCGGTTCAGCGCGCCCAATTGACCCAGGGCCAGACGGGTGTCGGCCACCAGCAACTGCGGCAGTGTCGAGTCAGTGACTTCACGCTGCACCAAGGCACCGACCGCGCCTTTGGCGGCCACCTCATTCAAATAGTCATGCCCGTCGAAGCGCGGGCCGGCCAGGGCGACAAACAGTTGCCCCGGCTTGATGTTGCGACTGTCGATACTGACGCCGTCGAAGCTGCAATCGCTCGACAACACACGGGCCGACAAGGCCTGGGTCAGTTCGCTGAACTGCATGGCCTTAAGCATGGGCTACCTCCCACGCGGTCAAGGCGCGATCGGCCTCGACCAGATCGGAGAAGGCATGGCGTTCGCCGTTGATTTCCTGGTAGTCCTCATGGCCTTTACCGGCCAGGACCACCACATCGTCAGCGCTGGCGCTGGCGATCAATTGGGCAATGGCTGCGCCGCGACCGGCGACGAAGCTCACCCGAGAGGCGTCCTGGAAGCCTGCGCGGATATCATCGAAAATCTGCCTTGGCGCTTCGCTGCGCGGGTTGTCGTCAGTCACCAGTACACCATCGGCCAGGCGCTCGACGATCTCGGCCATCAGCGGGCGTTTGCCGCGATCGCGGTCGCCGCCGCAGCCGAACAGGCACAGCAACTTGCCCTTGGCGTGAGGGCGCAGGGCTTCGAGAACTTTTTCCAGGGCATCCGGGGTGTGGGCATAATCGACCACCACCAGCGGCTGCGTCCCGCCACCCAGGCGCTGCATACGCCCGGCCGGGCCTTCAAGCTTGGGCAATACACGCAAGATTTCGTCCAGGGCGTAATCCAGGCCCAGCAAGGCGCCGATGGCCGCGAGGACGTTGCTCAGGTTAAAGCGACCGAGCAAGGCACTGCGCAAGTGGTGCTCGCCCTGGGGCGTGACCAGCGTCGCGAGTACACCTTCGTCATTGAACTGGGCTTCGCGGCAATACAGGTAGGCGCTGGAGTCTTCCAGGCTGTAGCTGATCAGGCGCGCTTCGCTTTTTTCTGCGGCCAGTTGGCGCCCGAATGCATCATCGAGGTTCACGACGCGGCACTTCAGATCGGTCCAGCCGAACAGCTTGGCCTTGGCAGCGGCGTACGCCTCCATGCTGCCGTGGTAGTCCAGGTGGTCGCGGGACAGGTTGGTCATCACTGCCACGTCGAATGCCAGGGCGGTGACCCGGCCCTGGTCCAGGCCATGGGACGACACTTCCATGGCCACGGCCTTGGCCCCGGCCTTTTTCAAGTCGGCCAGGGTCGCCTGCACGGCAATCGGGTTCGGCGTGGTATGCAGGCCGCTTTGCAGCGCCCCATAAAAACCAGTGCCCAGGGTGCCAACGATGCCGCAGTGCTGGCCCAGCAGGTCCAGCGCCTGGGCCACCAGCTGGGTGACACTGGTCTTGCCGTTGGTGCCGGTGACGCCAATCAGGTTGAGCTGGCGGCTCGGGTCGCCATAAAAACGCCCGGCGATATCCGACAACTGCGCCGCCAGGCCCTTGACCGGAATCAACGGCACATCGGTAATCGGTAATACAGTGGCGCCTTCGACTTCGTAGGCCACCGCCGCCGCGCCGCGCTGCAGGGCGTCGGCGATATGGGCACGACCGTCGAACTTGCCGCCTGGCACAGCCAGGAACAGGTCGCCAGCACGTACGTTACGGCTGTCCAGACTCAGTTCGCGAATCAACAGATCGCGGCCAGCGTGGGCGAAAATCTTGTTCAGGCTAAGAGACATCAGCCGCGCCCTCCATTGGCTTTTACAGCAGCGGCCGGTGGTCCGGCGTTGGCTTGTTGGGTCGGCGGCAGGTTGTCCGGCGTGATGTTCATCAAACGCAGGGTGCCGGACATGACTTTGCTGAATACGGGGGCCGAGACCAGGCCACCGAAGTAGCCGGCCTTGCTCGGTTCATCAATGACCACGACGATGGCGTAACGCGGATCGCTCATCGGGCCGAAGCCAGCGAACAGCGAACGGTAGGAGTTTTCGGCATAGCCCTTGGTGCCCACCGACGTCTTCCGTGCGGTACCGGACTTGCCGGCCACGTGATAGGCCGGGACCTGGGCACGGAACACGCCGCGTGGCGCCTCGATCACTTGTTGCAGCATGGTCTGCATGGTCTTGGCGACGTTTTCCGGGATGACCTGTTCGGATTTCGGCGCTTCGTCCAGGTGGATCAGGCTCAACGGCGTCATGCGGCCATTGTTGGCCAGCACAGAAAAGGCGTGGGCCAGCTGGATCGCGGTCACCGACAGGCCATAGCCATAGGACAGGGTCGCGGTCTCGGCCTTGCGCCACTCACGGTAGTTGGGCAGGTTGCCGACGCGCTCGCCCGGGAAGTCCAGGCCGGTAGGCTGGCCCAGGCCGATCCTCTGCGCCAGGTGGTAGATGTTTTCGCCGCCGATATCGAAGGCGACTTTACTCATGCCGACGTTACTGGAATTGATCAGGATGCCGGTCAGGTCCAGCACCGGGCCTTCGCTGCGGGACACGTCGCGAATGGTGTACTTGCCCAGTTGCAGGGTGCCCGGATAGACCTCGACTTTGTCGGTCGGCTTCCAGCGCCCGGATTCCAGGGCCGCACTCATGGAGATGGCTTTCATGGTCGAACCCGGCTCGAACACGTCGATCATCGCGCGGTTGCGCATCATCGCCGGTTGCAGGTTGCGACGGTTGTTCGGGTTGTAGGTCGGCTGGTTGACCATGGCGAGGATCTCGCCGGTCTTCACGTCCATGATCACCAGGCTGCCGGCTTTTGCGCCGTTCTCGATGATCGCGTTGCGCAGCTCGCGGTTGGCCAGGTACTGCAGGCGCAAGTCAATCGACAACGCCAAGGGCTTACCGGCCTTGGCGTTTTTGGTGACTTGGACATCCTTGATCAGTCTGCCGCGCCGATCCTTGATGACCTGCCGCTTGCCGGGAACCCCGGCCAGCCACTCGTCGTAGGCCAGTTCCACCCCTTCGCGGCCATGGTCATCAATGTCGGTGAAGCCGACCATGTGGGCAGTGGTCTCGCCGGCCGGGTAGAAACGCCGGAATTCCTCGATGCCGTAGACACCGGGGATTTTCAGGTCGAGCACGCCTTGGCCCTGTTCCGGGGTCAGGCCGCGAACCAGATAGATGAATTCTTTGTTGGCCTGGGCTTCAAGACGCTCTTTAAGGGCCTTGGGATCCTGACCGAGGGCGTGGGCCAGCTCGGTCCATTTGTCCTTGACCGCTTGCAGTTCCTTGGCGTTGGCCCACAGCGTGGTCACCGGGGTACTGACAGCCAAGGGTTCACCGTTACGGTCGGTGATCAGCCCGCGGTGCGCAGGAATCGGGATATGACGCAGGCTGCGGGCATCGCCCTGGCCGATCAGGAAGTCGCGATCCACCACTTGCAGGTCGACGATGCGCCAGGCAATCGCGCCCACCATCAACGCGAGCAAGCCCAGCACGACGCGGAAGCGCCACGGGTAGAGTGCGCCTTCGAGTTTCATCATGGCGCCACCATGCGGACTTCCGCCGCGCCAGGAATGTGCATCTTCAGCTGTTCGGAGGCCAGCACTTCGATGCGGCTATGGGCCGTCCAGGTGCTTTGTTCAAGAATCAGCCGGCCCCACTCCGCCTGGGCCTTGTCGCGCACACTCAATTCGCCGTACAGGCTATTGAGCAGTTGACGGTTCCAGTGGGCGCTGTAGGACACCGCAATTGCAGACACCAGTACGCCGACGTACAGCAGCATCATAAAGAAGCTGCCGCCCGGCAGGGGCTTGGCGAAAAGCTTGCTCACCGCAACTTCTCCGCAACACGCATGACGGCGCTGCGAGCACGTGGGTTGGCCTTGAGTTCGGCTTCGGAAGCGAACTGCGCTTTGCCATGAATTTTGATTTTCGGCACAAAGGCTTCGAAACGTACCGGCAGGTTGCGCGGCAGGTTGTCGGTTTCGCCCTTGACCAGGCGACGCATGAACAATTTGACGATGCGATCTTCCAGGGAGTGGAAGCTGATCACCACCAGGCGACCGCCCACTTCCAGGGACTCCAGGGCAGCCTCAAGGCCAGCCTCCAGGTCGCCCAGTTCGTTGTTAACGTGAATGCGCAGGCCCTGGAATGCACGGGTCGCCGGGTTCTTGCCCTTTTCCCATGCCGGGTTGGCGACTTTCAGTACTTCGGCCAGGTCGGCGGTGCGCTCGAACGGCTGGATTTCCCGGCGCTCGACCACGGCACGGGCCATGCGGCCGGCGAAACGCTCTTCGCCGTATTCCTTGAATACGCGGGTGATTTCTTCGTGGGGCGCGGTGGCGATGAACTGCGCGGCGCTGATGCCACGGCTCGGGTCCATGCGCATGTCCAGCGGACCATCATTCATGAAACTGAAACCGCGCTCAGGGTCGTCCAACTGCGGCGACGACACGCCCAGGTCCAGCAAAACCCCGGCCACCTTGCCCGCCATGCCCCGCTCGGCGACTTCCGCGCCCAGCTCGGCAAAGCTGCGCTGCACAACGACAAAGCGGCCGTCTTCGGCCGCTAGCGCTTGCCCGGTGGCAATCGCCTGGGGATCCTTGTCGAATCCGAGGAGTTTGCCCTCCGGGCCGAGCTGGCTGAGGATCAAACGGCTATGCCCGCCGCGCCCGAACGTGCCATCCAGATAGCAGCCATCAGGGCGCACGGCGAGAGCCTCGACGGCTTCGTCAAGCAGCACGGTGATGTGGTTAAAGCCGCTATCAATAGTCACAGGATCAAATCACGCAGTTCAT
Source organism: Pseudomonas sp. DD1 (assembly GCF_044510355.1). Classification (NCBI taxonomy): domain Bacteria; kingdom Pseudomonadati; phylum Pseudomonadota; class Gammaproteobacteria; order Pseudomonadales; family Pseudomonadaceae; genus Pseudomonas; species Pseudomonas sp. DD1. The sequence continues at coordinate 24,405 of NZ_MSAJ01000003.1, forward strand.
CAGGCATGGCGCCCGGTTGTTGAATAGCAGCCAGGTCAGCTGCAGACACAGCATCCCAGGCATCTTCGTCCCACAATTGGAACTTGTTCAGTTGGCCTACCAGCATCGCGCGCTTATCAAGCTTGGCGTATTCGCGCAGACGCGGTGGAACCAGGAAACGACCACTGCCATCGAGTTCGAGGTCGACGGCATTACCAATCAGCAGGCGCTGCAAACGGCGGTTTTCTTCACGCAACGAAGGCAGAGCGCGCAACTTGGTTTCAATCAACTCCCACTCATCGAGGGGGTAAACGCACAAACAAGGATCAACGGCATCAATCGTGATGATTAACTGCCCGGAACTTCGCGAAATGAGCTCGTCACGATACCGGCTCGGCATGGCGAGACGGCCTTTTGCATCGAGACTGATAGCGTTAGCTCCGCGAAACACAGGTGCGTTTCTCCAAATTTTAGCGTTTTACGTTCAAAAAACCCACTTTGTGCCACTTTCCGCCACTTGCGCACACTATAGGAATGCGCCCACCACACCGTCAAGGCGCGGATTAAAGGAAAAGCCTTACAGAACGGAGATTTAGGAGCGTAAAAGGAGGAGAAACGAGAGTTCGGCGATGTTTTTGACTCAACAAACGCAAATAGCTCAAAGAGCTAGAGCTTGAACTTAAAGTAATTTATTAAGAGTAAGATTTTTTCGGTATTACGAAGACGCATCTGCCAATGATTTGGCAGGGAGGGATTCTTGCGTTACTACCTGGTTTCTGCCCGAGACTCGTGCAGAAGGAAAAAGGTGGAGAGTCGATCTATAAGCCGGGTTCTGTCTTGAACAGTCATTCGTCTACGATGGCCATCACTGGACATCTTTAGCAACCTACCCGGTTCCAGCGCGGGCCACGCCTTGGAACCCTATTTGGTCTTGCTCCAAGTGGGGTTTACCTAGCCACGAACTGTTGCCAGTCGCGCGGTGCGCTCTTACCGCACCTTTTCACCCTTACCGGCACCGAAGTGCTTAGGCGGTTATTTTCTGTGGCACTTTCCGTAGGCTCACGCCCCCCAGGCATTACCTGGCACTTCGCCCTATGGAGCCCGGACTTTCCTCCCCCCCCTAATTTTCATAGAGGGCAGCGACTGTCCAATCGACTCTCCGCCGCGAAGGTTAACGGCACGGCGGCCTTAGAACAAGTATTAAAAGACAGCATTGCCATCACGTTCCGACGCCGTGCACGTTAAACCCTGGAACTATTCGCTCTTTTGCTTATCGAGCGCGGCCTGATACAGCACGTTCTTGCGCACACCGGTGATTTCGGCTGCCAGAGCTGCGGCGCGCTTGAGTGGCATTTCCTTGAGCAGCAGGTCCAGCACGCGCATGGCTTCGCTGCCCACGGCATCTTCAGTTTCTGGCGCGGCCCAGCCCGCGACCAGCACGACGCATTCGCCACGCTGCTGATTGCTGTCACCCTCGACAAACGCGCGCAGCTCTTCCAGCGGCAGGCCCTTGAGGGTTTCAAAGGTCTTGGTCAGCTCCCGTGCCAGCAAGGCCAGGCGTTCGCCACCGAAGACCAGCTCCATATCTTGCAGGCACTCGAGGATACGGTGCGGCGCCTCGTAGAAAATCAGGGTGCGCGGCTCTTCCTTTAACAGTTCCAGGCGCGCCCGGCGCCCCACGGCCTTGGCCGGCAGGAAACCTTCGAAGATAAAGCGGTCGGACGGCAAGCCCGCCGCCGACAAGGCGGCAATCAACGCACACGCCCCGGGAACCGGAACTACATTGATGCCCGCCGCCCGCGCCTGACGGACCAGGTGGTAACCGGGGTCGGAGATCAATGGCGTACCGGCATCGGAAATCAACGCCACGTCATCGCCCGCAAGCAGACGGGTAATAAAACGACTGCCCTCGTCACGCTCATTATGCTCATGACAGGCCGCCAGGGGCGTGGTGATACCAAAGTGCTGCATCAGGCGCAGCGAGTGCCGGGTGTCTTCCGCCGCAATCAACTTGGCTTCGCGCAACACTTTCAGCGCCCGCGCGCTGATGTCGTCCAGGTTGCCAATGGGCGTCGCCACCACAAAAAGCGAGCCAGCAGTGGAATTCAAAGGACCTGGAGCAGTCAAAGCGCACACCTCAAAGATTGGCAAAAGCCATATTGTAGCGCGTAGACGTCAAGAAAATGCGCCAACGGGGTCGTGTCCATCGGGTCTGTTTGCGGCGGTTACTGACGCCCTGCAACATTTAAACGATCTAAATAGACGGTTTCACGCCACTAACATCGCGCCCGGGCCAGTGCTTGGGTACAATTCCACGCTAATTTGATCGGTATCAGGAACACTTACATGATCGCTTGCCTGCGGCTGTTCTCTGCCCTTTGCCTGGCTGCCCTGTTGGCGGCTTGCGCAAGCTCGCCCTCGTCAAGCCTTGGCGAACTCCCACGGACCCCGGATGCCACCATCGAGCAACTGCTCGAACAGGCGACTTCGGCCAAGACTCCAGAAAAAGCTGCACTGCTGCGCCTGAGCGCGGCGGACATGGCCTTCCACCAGAACAATCCTGGGCGCTCCGCGCAGATCCTCGCGCAAGTGCCGCTGGACAGCCTCAAGCCGGCCGCCCAGGTCTTCGCCAGCACCTTGACGGCAGAACTGGCCATGGGCCGCAACCAGCCCAAGGCTGCGTTGACCGCGCTGAGCCATCCGAGCCTGCAAAACCTCAAGGAGTTGCCGCCGGAACAACAGATCCGCACTGGCAGCGTGCATGCCCGCGCCTATGAAGCCGACGGTCAGACCCTGGCCGCCGCCCGCGAACGCGTGGCCATGGCTCCGTTGCTGACGGGCGATGCTGCCGCCAGCAACCACGAAGCCATCTGGAGCCTGATTGCCGCCGTACCTGGCGAGCAGTTGCAGGCCAGCGGCAATCCGGTCCTCGACGGCTGGATCAGCCTGGCCCAGGCCGTGAAAAACGCCGGCACCCTGGAGCAGCAGCAAGCCGCCATCGATACCTGGCGCGTGCAGAACCCTGCGCACCCGGCGGCGGTGCAACTGCCGACGCCGCTGACCAAGCTCAAGGAACTGGCCAGCCAACCGCTGAATAAAATCGCCCTGCTGTTGCCGCAGCAAGGCCCGCTGGCCAGCGTAGCCAAGGCCCTGCGCGAAGGCTTCGTGGCCGCGCACTACCAGGCGCAACAGGCCGGGCAAAAGCCACCTGTCATCGAGTTCTATGACAGCTCGCGCGTCAGCTCCATCGATGAGTTCTACAAAAAGGCCCAGGCTGATGGCGTGCAACTGGTGATCGGCCCGCTGGAGAAGCCGCTGGTCAAACAACTCAGCGCCCGCCCGCAACTGCCCATCACCACCCTGGCCCTGAACTACAGCGAGGGCGACCAAGCCCCTGCGCAACTGTTCCAGTTCGGCCTGGCTGCCGAGGACGAAGCCCGTGAAGTGTCGCGCCGTGCCCGCGCCGACGGCCTGCACCGCGCAGCCGCCATGGTGCCGAAAGGCGAGTGGGGCGACCGTGTACTCAAGGCCTTCCGCCAGGACTGGGAAGCCAACGGCGGCACCCTGATCGGTGTCGAACATGTCGACCAGCCTGTGGCCCTGGCCCAGCAGATCGCCGATCTGTTCAAACTGCGCCAGAGCGAAGGCCGCGCCAAGAGCCTGCAAAGCACAGTCGGCACTGACATCGCGGCACAGCCATCGCGTCGCCAGGATATCGAGTTCATCTTCCTCGCCGTGACGCCGCAACAGGCTCAACAGATCAAGCCGACGCTGAACTTCCAATACGCGGGCGATGTGCCGGTATATGCCACTTCCCACGTGTTCAGTGCCAGTGGCGACAAGAACCAGTACAACGACATGAACGGCATTATGTTCTGCGAAACGCCGTGGCTGCTCAACACCACCGACCCGCTGCGCAATCAGGTTGCTACACAATGGCCACAAGCCAATGGCAGCTTGGGCCGCCTCTATGCGATGGGTGTGGACGCCTACCGCCTGGCGCCACGCCTGGGTCAACTCAAGGCGCTGCCCGACACCCGCATCGACGGCCTTTCCGGCAACCTGGGCATGAGCCCGAGCCAACGGATCGAACGCCAGATGCCGTGGGCCAAGTTTGTCAGTGGTCAGATCGAACGCTTGCCCGATACCCCGCGCTGATGCCCCCACGCTCCAGCGCAGAAACCGGCAAGGATGCCGAACAACAAGCACTTGAACACTTGCAGCGACAAGGTCTGCGCCTGCTGGCGCAGAACTGGTTGTGTAAACGCGGCGAGCTTGATCTGGTCATGCTTGACGGCGATACAGTAGTATTTGTCGAAGTCCGCTACAGAAAATACGCACAATGGGGTGGTGCGCTCGCCAGTATCGACGAGCGCAAACGTCAAAAGCTGATACTCGCCGCGCAGTTTTTCCTGCTCAGTGAACATCGCTGGGCCGAGTCCCCCTGCCGTTTCGATGTGGTTGCCATAGAAAGCAGCCCCCACGGAACCGCTGGTCTGAACTGGCTGCGCAACGCCTTCGACGGCTGAGCGCCACCGGCACAGACCGGACATCTTCACCGCACACTTTTGCTCTTTGCTTTGCGGGCTGCACATTCGTGTGCCATACAGCCGCGCTACTTAAGGTCACACAGATGGACATGCAATCCCGAATTCGCCAGCTTTTCCAGGCCAGTATCGATACCAAGCAACAGGCGATGGACGTACTTGCACCGCACATCGAGCAAGCCAGCCAGGTCATGGTCAACGCCCTGCTCAACGAAGGCAAAATGCTTTCGTGCGGCAACGGCGGTTCGGCCGGCGACGCCCAGCACTTTTCCTCCGAGCTGCTCAACCGCTTTGAGCGCGAGCGGCCGAGCCTGCCGGCTATCGCCTTGACCACCGATTCGTCGACGATTACCTCGATCGCCAACGACTACAGCTACAACGAAATCTTTTCCAAACAAATCCGTGCCCTCGGCCAACCGGGCGATGTGCTGCTGGCGATTTCCACCAGCGGCAACTCGGCAAACATTATTCAAGCGATCCAGGCCGCACATGATCGCGAAATGATTGTCGTAGCATTGACCGGGCGCGACGGTGGCGGCATGGCCTCACTGCTGCTGCCCGAAGACGTGGAGATCCGTGTCCCGGCCCATGTCACTGCACGTATTCAGGAAGTCCATCTGCTGACGATCCACTGCCTGTGCGATCTGATCGACAGCCAACTGTTCGGGAGTGAAGAATGACCGTTAACCGCCTCAGCCTTATGGCCATCACGCTGTGCCTCGCTATCAGCGGCTGCACCTCGGCCATCACCGCGACCCGCGACTCCCCTATCCAGGACGACCGCGGCACGCGCACCTTTGGCAGCAAGATCGATGACTCGCTGATCGAGACCAAGGTCGGCGTCAACGTCGCCAAGGCCGCCACCGACCTGGGCAACGGCGCATCGCGCATCGTCGTGACCAGCTTCAACGGCATCGTGCTCCTCGCCGGGCAAACCCCGCGCGCCGACCTCAAGACCCAGGCCGAACAAGCCGCTTCGACCGTGCAACGGGTCAAGAAAGTCCATAACGAATTGCAGGTCGCACAACCCATCACCCTGCTGGCAATCAGCAATGATGCTGTGCTGACCACCAAGATCAAGGCGCAGATGCTCACCGACAGCGCGATCCCCGGCTCGCGGATCAAGGTGGTGACTGACAACGGCATCGTCTACCTGATGGGCCTGCTGACCCAGCAGGAAGCCACCCGCGCCACCAACCTGGTACAGGGTGTGTCCGGGGTACAGAAAATTGTGAAGCTGTTCGAATACATCGACTGATGTAATCGCCAGCCACAAAAAAGGGCGCCGTGCATTGACTGCACGGCGCCCTTTTTATTGGCTGGCGGTTACTGGTACTGCTGGTACGGATTGCCCTGGAACTGGTTGTTCTGCTGCTGTTGCTGCGCAGGCTGGCCGTACTGCTGACCCGGGATCGGGCCGAGGTTAACCTCGACACGACGGTTCTGCGCACGACCGTTGACATCAGCGTTGCTGGCAATCGGGTTATCCGGGCCGGCACCACGGGTGGTCAGGTTGGTCGGGCTCACACCTTGGGAGGTCAGGTAGTTGGCCACGCTTTGCGCACGCCGTTGGGACAGGTCCATGTTGAGCTGGCGGCTGCCGGTGCTGTCGGTATAGCCGACAATCTGGATGGTGTTCTGGTTGAACTGCTTGAGCGACCCGGCCAGGTTGTTCAAGGGGGTGTAGAAGCTGCTGGCGATAGCATCGGAGTTGGTGGCAAACGTGATGTTACCCGGCATGATCAACTTGATCTGGTCACCCTGGCGCTGCACCTCGACGCCGGTGTTGGCCATGCTTTCCCGCAATTTCTTTTCCTGCTGGTCAGCGTAATAGCCGTAACCGGCAGCGCCGATACCGGCCACGGCGGCGCCGATCAGCGCGCCCTTGCCACGGTTGTTGTGGTCAATGGCTGCACCGGCCAAGGCTCCCGCCAACGCGCCGAGGCCGCCGTACTTGGCGGTTTTGCTCATGCCTTGTGAACCGTTGTCCGCCTGTCCCTGGCTGCCATCGTAAGGGTTAGGGGAAGCACAGCCCGACAATAGGGCTACCGCGGTAGCAACAACAAGCAGACGACGCGAAGTGAACATGAGGGAAGCTCCTACTTTTGCATTCTGTGATGCAGAGGACATTGGCAATGGACCTGTGCCGAGTTTGGAACGCGACAAACGGCAAAAATTCCGTGCTCCGCCGCGCACCTGTGACAAAAGATAAACACCGGCACGCTCACCTCAACCCTAGCAGAGCCTCGCCCTGTCAGGCCCTGACAAACGGATTTTCGCGCATTTCATCCCCCAGGCGCGTATCCGGGCCATGCCCTGTCACCACGGTCGCCTCTTCGTCCAGGGTGTACAGACGCTGCTGGATCGAGCGCACGATGGTCGCCTGGTCGCCACCCCACAAATCCGTGCGCCCTACCCCACGCCGGAACAAGGTATCGCCGGCGATCAGCAACTTGGCATCGGCAAACCAGAAACTCATCGACCCCGGCGTATGCCCAGGGGTATGCAGGGCCACCCCGCAGCCACAGGCCAGCTCCTCATCATCGGCCAACCAGCGATCCGGTGACGGTACCGGGGTGTAGGGCACACCGAACATCTGGCACTGCATTTCCAGGTTATCCCACAGGAACTGATCTTCCTTGTGCAGGTGCAGCGTGGCGCCGGTCTTCTCTTTCAACTGGCCGGAAGCCAGGAAGTGGTCCAGGTGCGCATGGGTGTGGATGATGCTCACCACCTTCAGGCCCAGCGCGTCGAGCCGCGCCAGGATCAGCTCATGGTTGCCACCCGGATCGACCACGATGGCCTTCTTGGTGACCGGGTCGCCGATGATTGTGCAGTTGCACTGCAACGGGCCGACGGGGAAGGTTTCGCGGATCAGTCGGGGGGTTGTGGCGTGCATAAGGACTCCCTTCTAGCTGTTGGCCCGTGCGGCGTGCAGTTTTTTGTAGCTGTCGATCAGCCGCAGGTGTCGATCCAGGCCTTCGAGCTTCATGCTGGTCGGGGTCAAACCATGGAACCGCACGCTGCCCTCCACCGAACCGATGGCGGCGTCCATGCGCTCGTTGCCAAACATCCGGCGGAAGTTGGCCTCGTAGTCTTCCAGCTCCAAATCCTCGTCCAACTGCATCTCCAGCACCGCATTCACTGCCTGGTAGAACAGGCCGCGTTCGACGGTGTTGTCGTTGTATTGCAGGAACATCTCCACCGCTTCCTTCGCCTCTTCATACTGCTGCAAGGCGAGATAGATCAGCAGCTTCAACTCAAGGATCGTCAACTGGCCCCAGGCCGTGTTGTCGTCAAATTCAATGCCGATCAGGGTGGTGATATCGGTGTAGTCATCCAGTTCACTTTCCACCAGGCGCTCGACCAGCGCTTGCAGGCCGTCTTCATCCAGGCTGTGCAAGTTGAGGATATCGCCGCGGAAGAACAGCGCCTTGTTGGTGTTATCCCAGATCAGGTCGTCGACCGGATAGATTTCCGAATAGTCCGGCACCAGGATGCGGCAGGCCTTGGCGCCGATATGCTCGTACACCGCCATGTAGACCTGCTTGCCCATGCCTTCGAGAATGCCGAACAAAGTCGCGGCCTCTTCGGCGTTGGAATCCTCACCCTGGCCGGAAAAGTCCCACTCCACGAACGCGTAATCGGACTTGGCACTGAAGAAGCGCCACGACACCACGCCGCTGGAGTCGATGAAGTGCTCGACAAAGTTGTTCGGCTCGGTCACCGCATGCCCTTCAAAGGTCGGCTGCGGCAAGTCGTTCAGGCCTTCGAAGCTACGGCCCTGAAGCAACTCGGTAAGGCTGCGCTCCAGCGCCACTTCCAGGCTTGGGTGGGCGCCAAACGAGGCAAATACGCCGCCGGTGCGCGGGTTCATCAGGGTCACGCACATCACCGGGAACTCGCCGCCCAGGGATGCATCCTTGACTAGCACCGGGAAACCCTGCTCTTCCAGGGCCTGGATACCGGCGAGGATGCTTGGGTATTTGGCCAGCACTTCGGCCGGGACATCCGGCAAGGCGAATTCACCTTCAATGATTTCGCGCTTCACCGCACGCTCGAAAATCTCCGACAGGCACTGCACCTGGGCCTCAGCCAAGGTGTTACCGGCACTCATGCCGTTGCTCAGGTAGAGGTTCTCGATGAGGTTGGAGGGGAAATACACCACCTCGCCGTCAGACTGACGCACAAACGGCAGTGAGACGATGCCACGCTCTTCATTGCCGGAGTTGGTATCGATCAGGTGTGAGCCGCGCAACTCGCCATCGCGGTTGTAGATCTTCAGGCAGTACTCGTCGAGGATTTCCGTCGGCAGCGCGTCTTTACGGCCGGGCTTGAACCAGCGCTCCTCCGGGTAATGCACAAACGCCGCATTGGCGATTTCTTCGCCCCAGAACTGGTCGTTGTAGAAGAAGTTGCAGTTCAGGCGCTCGATAAACTCGCCCAGGGCCGACGCCAGTGCGCCTTCCTTGGTCGCGCCCTTGCCGTTGGTAAAGCACATCGGCGAATGGGCATCGCGGATATGCAACGACCAGACATTGGGCACGATATTGCGCCACGAGGCGATTTCAATCTTCATGCCCAGGCCCGCGAGAATGGCCGACATGTTGGCGATGGTCTGCTCCAGCGGCAGGTCCTTGCCCGCGATGAAGGTGCCCGCGTCTGCCGCAGCCGCCGGCATCAGCAACGCCTGGGCGTCGGCGTCGAGGTTTTCCACCTCTTCGATAACAAACTCGGGCCCGGCCTGTACCACTTTCTTTACCGTGCAGCGGTCAATGGAGCGCAGGATGCCCTGGCGATCCTTGTCGGAAATATCCGCCGGCAACTCGACCTGAATCTTGAAAATCTGGTTGTAGCGGTTTTCCGGGTCGACAATATTGTTCTGCGACAGGCGGATATTGTCCGTGGGGATATTGCGCGTGCTGCAGTACAACTTCACAAAGTAAGCCGCACACAACGCCGACGAAGCCAGGAAGTAGTCGAACGGACCGGGGGCCGAGCCATCGCCCTTGTAGCGAATCGGCTGGTCGGCCACCACGGTGAAGTCATCGAACTTGGCTTCAAGCCGGAGATTGTCGAGAAAATTGACCTTGATTTCCATGCGGGATTACCAGAATAGCGGAGCAAACGAATTGGCCGCCATTATCCGGCTTTTGCGGCGCAAGTCTCCCCCTTACCCCAATAACCCCATCTCCTGCGCCCGCGCGACTGCCTGGGTGCGGCGCTCGACCCCCAGTTTGCTGTTGATATGACTGGCGTGGGTCTTGACGGTGTGCAGCGAGATAAACAACTGGTTGCTGATTTCCTGGTTGGAGCACCCTTGGGCGATCAACTGCAGCACCGCCAGCTCACGGGCGCTCAAGGTTTCGCTGGAATGGCTGGTTTCGACCGGCTCGCGCGGGGCAACCGCCGGCAGCAGGGCCCAGAGGCTTTGCCGCATCAAATCGTTCGGCGCCTGGCCCAGTTGCTCGCGTACCCAGTCGGGATAACGTTCCAACAGACGCTGGAAGGGTTGCAACGCGCCACCGCTGGCCATTTGCAAGGCCCGGGCAAACAGCGGCCGGGCTGACATTGCCTGGCCGTCATCCAGCAACAACAGCACGTGCTGGTTCAGGGCCATCACCGCGATCATCTGCTGGCCTTTGCCTTCGGCTTGTCGCGCCAGCCCATCGAGTCGCCGCCGGGCGCTTTCACACTGGCCGCGAATGGCGTCCAGGGCCGCCTGTTGTAGTTCGATATGTTGCGCCAGGTGTGGATGAAACTCCGGGGCGGCGGCGGCCTGCTCGCCGCTATAGGTTTGCCCCAGGCGCACCAGCCAGGCATCGGCCAGGTCGGTACGGCCCTGGGCCAGCCACAGCTCGCATTTGATCAGGGTGATCATGGCCAGGTAGTAGATCGGCGGCACGTCCCAGATATGCATCAACCGCTCGGCCTCGGCCAGCTCGGCAAAGGCCTTGGGAAAGTCGCCACGGCGCCCCTCAAGGTTGGCGATGACACAGTGGCCGATCAACACGCTGATATCCCGGCAGGCGCGGGCTTCGGCAAGCCCTGTACGCAAACGCAACAGGCCGGCCTCCGGCTGGCAACGCATCAGCAGCAGGAACCCTTCATACAACGACAGGCGTGCGCGCACCGCATACAGGCGCTGGGATGCCAGGCCCTGCAAGCGTTGCAGGCCCTCGCGCACCTCGTCCAGGGAGCGCAGGATTTCCCCACGCGCCTGCAGCACCCGTGCCCGGTCGTAATGGGCCAGGGCCTCGAACAGCGGGTTGCCGACGCGTTGCGCCAGTTCCAGGGATTCTCGATTCAAGCCCCGCGCACGCCACAGGTCGGCGTCGACGATGGCCAGGTTCGACAAGGTCGACAGGCACATCAAGCGCTGGCCGTAACGCTTGTGCGGCAAGCTTTCCAGGGCTTCTGTGCAATACAAGTGGGTCAGTTCCCGGTCGCCGCGCCCACGGGCGATGATGCCGCTGAGGGCCAGCCACTGGGCGAGCATCGACTTCTGCGCAGTGGCCGACGGTGCCGGCAGGAAGCGGCTGAGATGGCTGGACAATTCTTCCGCCGCATCCAACTGGCAGGCCAGCCCCAGCGCCCAGCTATAGAGCACGATCAAGCGCGGCGTGCTGATCAACAGGCTGTCGGGCAAGTCCATCTTCCAGCGCAGGAGCATGCCGACGTTCTGCTCGGCCAACAGTTGTTCTTCGGACAGGTTCTGCACCAGATTCGCCGCCACATCCGGATGCCCGGCACGCAGGGCCTGCTCCACGGCCTCATCGAGCAAGCCCTGGGCGTTGAACCAGCGGCAGGCGCGCAGGTGCAGGCTGGCGGCCGGCAACATCGCATTTGGCGAACGCCGGGTGCGCAGCAGATCGGAAAACAGGTGGTGATAACGGTACCAGTGGCCCTGCTCGTCCAGCGGCACCAGGAACACCTGATGGGCTTGCAGGTAGCGCAGGATTTCCGCGCTGTCATGGGCCTCGCGCACGGCGTCGCACAACTCGCTGCAAAAACGCTCCTGGGAGGCCGTGTCGTAAAGGAAGGCCTGGACTTCCGGCGGCAGGCAGTCGATCACCTCTTCCAGCAGATAGTCACGGATCAGCCCTTCCCCACCATGCAGGCCTTGGGGCAAGTCGGCCTCGTTGCCGGCTTCGGCGGCCGCCAACAACCAGAAGCGCAGGCCGGCCACCCAGCCTTCGCTGCGACGGATCAGGTTGTCCAGGGCTTCACCGCGCAATGAACTGCTATGCCGGTCGAGCAAAGCCAGGGATTCGTCGTTGGTCAGGCGCAGGTCCTGTTCATGCAACTCCAGCAGATGCCGGGACAAGCGCAACCGTGCCAAATGCCAGTCGGGACGCTGGCGGCTGGTGACCAGCACCAACAGGCCATCGGGCAAATGGTTGAGAAAAAATTGCAGGCAACGATCCAGCACCGGGCCCTGGGCCAGGTGGTAGTCATCCAGTACCAGTAATAACGGGGTGCGTGTGGACAGATGGACGGTCAATTCGTCGAGCAGGCCATCGAGCCACTCTTCAAAGGCAAACGGCTGATGGCGCTGGCGCATTTTCAACAAACCCAGGGCCTGGGCGCCGACTTGCGGGAAATACTGCTGCAAACCTTCCAGCAGGCGCTCAAGGAAGCGGCCCGGATCACTGTCCCGCGAACTGAGGCCCAGCCACAGGCTTTGCCAGTGATCAGGCAGGCTTTGGCAGAACTCCACCGCCAGCGAGCTCTTGCCAAACCCGGCCGGCGCGCTGACCAGTAATAGACGCCCGTCCAGGCCGGCGCTCAAGCGCTCGCACAAACGCGGGCGCAGCACATAGCCATCGGGCAGCGGGGGTCGGTAGAAGCGCCCTTCCAGCGTGGGGATTATCGCACTGGCAGGCCCTTGGATTGGGGACAGATCAGTCATCGCCGGGCTCTTGTAGTAGGCTGTGGTCGGCATTGCAGATGTCCGCAGACTAGCGTTAAAAGCCGTCGCTTTGTAGATCTTTGCAACATTTGTCTGAAAAAGACTACAACAAGAAATAACCAACTATTTTCCGGATGCCCAAAACAAATGTGGGGATGGGCTTGTGTGGGAGCGGACTTGCCCACCCCCACACAAGCCCACCCCCACAGGTGCGGACTTGTTTACCGCGGTTTAGCGAACACCATCCTGACGCAGAGCCGCCGGGGTGAAGTCGCTGGTGGTGGCAGTGAAGCCGAAGTCATAGGCCTGTTTCTCTTCGTTCTTCATGCCCAGGGCCAGGTAGCGGCCGGACTGCAGGTCGTAGAGGGTTTCGAGGGCGTACCACGGCACTTGCTTGTCGTAGTAGTTCTCGCCATGGGCTTCGGCTACGCGCCACAGTTGGCCACGACCGTCGTAATGGTCGATCACCGCTGCTTGCCAGGTGTCTTCGTCGATGTAGAAGTCACGCTTGGCATAGATATGGCGCTGGCCTTCCTTCAAGGTGGCGACCACGTGCCAGACGCGGCGCAGTTCATAACGCGCCAGGTCCTGGTTGATGTGGCCGGCCTTGATGATGTCGGCGTACTTGAGCTTCGGATCGTCGAGCTTGTAGCTGTTGGAGGCGATGTACATTTCCTTCTTGCCTTCCAGCTTCCAGTCGTAGCGATCCGGGGCGCCGTTGTACATGTCGAGGTTGTCGGAAGTCCGCAGGCCATCGGCGGCAGTCCCCGGCCCGTCATAGGACACTTGCGGCGCACGGCGCACACGGCGCTGGCCGGCGTTGTAGACCCACGCGGCGCGCGGTTCCTTTACCTGGTCCAGGGTCTCGTGCACCAGCAACACACCACCGGCCAGACGCGCAGGTGCAGTCACTTTCTGCTTGAAGTAGAACAGGATATTGCCCGGATTTGCCGGATCGTAATCCTTCATCTTGTCGCGGAACACGAACTGGTCCTGGAAGTACACCAGGCTGTACGAGCCGTTGGCCTGTGGCGTGGCCTGGGTCACCAGGCGTGTCACGCTGCCGCCGCGATAGCGGGTGATGTGGTTCCAGATCACCTCGACCCCGCTTTTCGGGATTGGGAACGGAATCGCGGTTTCGAAGTTTTCCAGGCCGTTACCACCGCCTACCAGGTTGGTGCTGGTGGCGTTTTTCTTGATGGAGGCGAACACTTGCGCCGGCACGGTGGCACCGCGATGGGTGGTGTACACCGGCATCTTGAAGGTTTCAGGGTAACGCTTGAACATCGCGTACTGCCCCGGCGCCAGCTTGTCTTTGTACTGCTCGACGTTCTGCGCGGTGATGGTGAACTGCGGCTGCTCGCTGGCATACGGGTTGGCCAGGAAGCCCTTGGCATCCACAGCACCGGCGTTGGTTGGCAGGGCTTTCCAGGCCGGAATGGTGCCGGCAGCATTGCCGGCCATTTCCGCGCCCATCGGAGTCAACGTGGTGCCCAGCTTGGCGGCTTCATCCGCCGAGACCGCCGCCATGACGCTGCTGGCCATGATCGACAGTCCCAGCACACCCACGTGCAACAGACTTTTGGTTATTTTCATGTTCTGGTCTTCCTGAAATGCAGTGTGCTTAGAAGTTCGCGCCGAAACTCAGGGCCACGAAATCGCGGTCAACCGAGGTGTTGTAGTCGCCACCAAAGAAGTTGGTGTAGGCCAGGCTCGCCGTGTAGGTGTTCTGGTATTCCGCGTCCAGCCCCAGGCTCACCGCTTTGCGACCTTCTTCGAAGTTGCCGCCAGGACCTGGCGAGTAACCGTTCACATCATGGGACCACGCCACGTTAGGCTTGAGGTTCACGCCGGCGAAGACATCCGGGTACTCCCAGATTGCCCGGCCACGGTAGCCCCAGGAAGTGGCGGTAGTGAAGCCATCATTGTTGCAATTGGCAGTAAGGTTGCTGGCATCGGTGCCAGGTCCGGCACCGGCAATTGTGCCGCCGTTAAGCGTTGCACAAAGAGCGCCTCGCCCAGGGCCATACACCGGATCACGCCCGTAACGTGCTTTGTTACTGCTTTCCAGGCCACCAACGTGGGTCACGCCCACTTCACCGACCAACGTCAAGCGACTTGCTCCCATCACTTGATCGAAGAAGTGCGTAAACGTCGTCTGGAACTGGGTAACTTCCTTACGCCGGTAGCCGTTCAGATCCTGGTCAGCAGAGCCTTTGAGTGGCGAAGCCGCCCCCAGGCCCAACAGCGGCGTTACGCCCGCATACAAAATATCGGTGGTATTGAGTTGCACTGGCGCATTCGGCCGATAGCTCAATTCACCACTCCATGCGGTCCCTGTCGCCAGCGTGGTGGAGAAGCTCAAGCCATACAGCCGAATATCCTCCGGGTACTCGACAAAGTAGCTGGAGTTACCGGCCACAATGAGAGGACGCAACTGGCTGGCGCCGGGTGTAAACGTCAATGCGTTAGCTGCTGCGTAGGTCGCAGCGGAGGCGCCCCTGGCGCTGAAAATCGGCGCACGGCTGTGATAGTTCATGAAATAAGCGCCGAACTCAGTGTCCAACGGCTCAAAGTTGTAGTGCATCGCCACGCCAAACTGACCGCTATCGCGTGCGTCGCGATCAGGGCCACGCTTGACCAGCACACCCTCCTCATTGATGTTCACGCCAAACGCGTTCATCAACGGTAAACCACCGCCCGCCGCGATCACTGAACGCTTGCTGAGCAAGCGCAAGTTATCGCTGCAGCCGTCAGCAATCACATCAGGCTGCGAGAAGAATGTCCCGCAGTTGTCGGTGATCGTCTGATCCCACTCCAACTGGTAGAACGCTTCTGCCGACAGGTTATCGGTCAAGGATTGCGACACGTAGAACATGTTGACCGGGATCAGGCCTTCCTTGATCTCGGCACCCGGACGACGGAACGCAGACACGTCGATCGGGTTGACGGAGTTGATACCACCGCCAATGAAAGTACTTTCACCCCAGCTCACTACTTGCTTACCAAAACGCACCGAACCCGGCGCATCGGCAATGGAGTAGTTGTGGTAGATGAACGCATCGAGAATCTGCCCGCCGGAAGACTTGGCGCCCTCTTTGCGATTGTGGTCGCTGATGTCCTTGAACTCGCGGCCTTCATCCTTGAGTTCGAAGTCGTACCAGTATTTGCCACGCACGAATACGCCGGTGTCGCCGTATTTCAGTTCCAGGTCATGGATGCCCTTGAAGATCTTCGAGAACGTCTCCCCACGCTTGAAGTTCAAGTGACCGTCATCGGAGGTTTGCGACAGCCCCTTGCCACCGTTGTTGACACCAATCAGGTCGCGATCGGGCTTGGCCGTGCTCCAGCTGGCCCCCACCGACAGGGACGAGTCGAAGCTGCCTTCGACCTCACCAATGTTGAAACTGACGCCGAATGCGGGCCCGGCGAGGGTCGAGGCAAGACTGACCGCCAGGGGTAATCTCGCCCGGCGCCAGAACTGATTTACTGAGGTCATCGACGCTACTCCATGTGCATTTTATTGTTATGGCAGTGAGCCTTTTCAAACACGCTTGTAACGGCCGGAATACAACGATTCCAATGCCAGACAGCCACCGGACCACCCAGGACCGCAGCGCCGCATCCTTGAAAAACTCTGGGAGGGACTATAGCCAGCAGGGGGTACCGCTTGATCCCTCTAAAGTGTGATTTGCATCACCAACCCGTCTGCGACAGCCCTTTCGCCATGTCAGCGAGGGCTGACGCAAAAGAGGATGGCTGAAATTCGGCAAATGACAAGGCGAAGGCTTGTAATAGAGCATTGCCGTGCCCGAACGGGCACGGCACAAGGGCTCAGAGCGTGGACAGGAAGGTGCTGTTATTGGCCTGCCATTCAATGATGTCGATACGGATACGTTTCTTGTCCAGCTTGCCGACGCTGGTCTTGGGAATTTCCGTAACAATGGCAATCTGACTTGGAATTGCCCACTTGCTCAGGTGGCCCTGCTCGACATACGGCTTGAGGTGTTCCTTGAGTTCGCGGGCGCCAATCCCGTGGCCTTCACGGACCACCAACAGAGCAAACGGGCGCTCGCCCCACTGCGGGTCGGCAATCCCGACCACCGCTACTTCGCGTACCGCCGGGTGACGGCTGACCAGGTCTTCAAGGGCAAGGGATGAAATCCACTCGCCGCCGGTCTTGATCACGTCCTTGATACGGTCGCGAATGTCGATCACACCGAAGGCATCGAGGGTGGCCACGTCGCCGGTGTGCATCCAGCCGCCTTCCCAGAGTTCGGCGCCCTTCTGCGGCTCGTTGAAATACCCCTCGCTGAGCCATGGCGCGCGCAGCACCAGTTCGCCCTGGGACTCGCCATCGGCCGGGAGGAAGTTGCCGTCCCCGTCGATGATCGCGGCTTCCACCAACGGCCCCGGCACACCGGCCTTGATCCGGTAGGTGGTGCGCTCGTCTTCGCTGCCGGCCATCAGTTCTTCGTTGAGGTGGGCACAGGACACCAGCGGGCCGGTCTCGGACATCCCATAGGCCGCTGTCAGCTGGATGCCACGGGCCTTGGCTGCTTCATACAGCGAGCGGTTGAGGGCACTGCCGCCAATCACGATTTTCCACCCGCCAAAATCCACGCCCTGGGCGGCCTTGGCGTTGAGCAGCATCTGCAGGATGGTCGGTACACAGTGGGAGAACGTGACCTTCTCTTTGCGCCACAACTCCACCAGGTATTCCGGGTCGTAGCGGCCGGGGTAGACCTGCTTGAGACCGAGCATGGTCGCCACATACGGCAAGCCCCAGGCGTGGACATGGAACATCGGCGTGATGGGCATGTACACATCGTTGGTGCCCAGCAGACGCACGCTGTCGACGCTGCCCATGATGGTCGCCACGCCGATGGTGTGCAGCACCAGTTGGCGGTGGGTGAAATACACACCCTTGGGGTTACCGGTGGTACCGGTGGTGTAGAAGGTGGTGGCCACCGAATGCTCGTCGAAGTCCTCGAAGGTGTAGTGCGTGCTGGCAGCGGCCAATAGCGTTTCGTACTCGCCTACCAGGTTGGGCAGATCGGCGGTTTTCTCGTCGCCATCGGTCAACAGCAGGGTCTTGTCGACGGTGGTCAATTGGCCGGCAATGGCCTGGTACAGGCCGACGAACTCGCTGTTGACCAGCACAAAGCGGTCCTCGGCGTGGTTCATCGTGTAGAGGATCTGCTCTGGCGACAGGCGCACGTTGATGGTGTGAATCACCGCACCAATCATCGGAATGGCGAACATGCATTCCAGGTAACGGTGGCTGTCCCAGTCCATCACGGCCACGGTATCACCGGCCTTGACCCCGGCTGCGGTCAGCACATTGGCCAGGCGGGCGACGCGTTCGATCAGGGTGGGGTAGGTGTAGCGCAGCTTGTCGCGGTAGACGATTTCCCGGGTTTTCTCGTAGCGCGCACCCGACATCAACAGGCGCTTGATCAACAACGGGTATTGGTAGGCGCCTTCGGCGGGCGGGATAACACGAGTCTGCAACATACGAATCCCTTTTTATGACTGCACGGTCTTGGCTAAAGGATTTGCACTTTAGAGACCTTGCACGCCGGCCAAATCAGCCGAAGGAATGATTTGCAGAGCCGGATGAATGCTAGCTTTACGCCAGCATTCATTCAGCCAGCGGCGCCTTTAGCGCTCGGTGAGGGCCACTTTCACACCAATGGCAATCAGCACCGCGCCCATGCTCCGATCAAACCAATGGCCCATGCGCGCAAACCCGGCACGCACGCGCTGTTGGCTGAACAACATGGCCACCATGCAGAACCACAGGGCGGTAGCCACGGCCAGGTACAGGCCATAACCGGCCTGGATGGCCAGCGGCGTGTGGGGGTTGATCACCACGGTGAACAGCGACAGGAAAAACAGCGTGGCCTTGGGGTTCAGACCATTGGTCACAAAGCCCGAGGTAAAGGCGCCGCGGGCACTGCGCTCGCCCACTTCGCGGTGCAAGTCTTCTTCACTGGCAGGCTTGGCCGGCTGCGCCCGCAGGGCTTTGAAGCCGATATACAACAGGTAGGCCGCCGCCGCCCATTTCAAGGCGTTGAACAGCACGATGGACTGGGACACGATCAAACCGATACCGAGCAACGAGTAGCCAACGTGAAGGAAAATCGCCGAACCGACGCCCAACGCCGTCCAAGTGCCGGCACGCCGGCCATGGGTCACGCTCTCGCGTACCACCACGGCAAAGTCCGGCCCGGGGCTGGCCACGGCCAGCAGGTGAATCAACGCCACGGTCAAAAACTCGGTGAGGTACATGCACACTCCAAGAAGTAACTGATTATTTCATCTGGTAGGCTCGGCAGATTACGCCTTCGAACCCTGTCGCAAAAGGTACAGTTGATGACGAACAATCGCCGCGCCGTCTTCCTTGATCACCCTTCCCTGGACCAGGGGGACCTTGACCTCAGCGGGTTGCGGGAGACCTTCAGCGACTTGCAGCTGTGCGAGCAGACCTCGGCCGATCAAGTGGTCGAGCGCCTGCAAGGCGCCCAGGTAGCGATCAGTAACAAGATCCTGATCAACGCCCAGACGATGGCCGCCTGCCCCGACCTGAAACTGATCCTGATCGCCGCCACCGGCACCAACAACGTCGACCTGCCCGCCGCCCGCGCCCAGGGCATTACCGTGAGTAACTGCCAGGGTTACGGCACGCCGTCAGTGGCGCAACACACGATCATGCTGCTGCTCAACCTTGCCACGCGCCTGAAGGACTATCAAAAAGACGTCGATGCCGGGCTGTGGCAGCAAGCCAAGCAGTTCTGCCTGCTGGACTACCCGATTGTCGAGCTGGAAGGCAAAACCCTGGGTTTGCTGGGCCATGGCGAACTGGGCGGCGCCGTCGCGCGTCTGGCCGAAGCCTTTGGCATGCGCGTAGTGCTGGGCGCCATTCCCGGTCGCCCGCCCCGCGCAGATCGGGTGCCACTGGACGAACTGCTGCCGCAGATCGACGCCCTGACCCTGCATTGCCCGCTCAACGAACATACGCGGCACTTAATCGGCGCCCG
The DNA here is from genome assembly GCF_044510355.1 of Pseudomonas sp. DD1. Classification (NCBI taxonomy): domain Bacteria; kingdom Pseudomonadati; phylum Pseudomonadota; class Gammaproteobacteria; order Pseudomonadales; family Pseudomonadaceae; genus Pseudomonas; species Pseudomonas sp. DD1. Next base: position 43,886 of record NZ_MSAJ01000003.1, read on the forward strand.
CGAACTGGCACTGCTCAAGCCGGGCGCGTTCGTGGTCAACACCGCACGCGGTGGCCTGATTGATGAACAGGCCTTGGCAGACGCCCTGCGTGGCGGTCATCTGGGGGGCGCGGCCACCGATGTGCTGAGCGTCGAACCGCCGACCGCCGGCAACCCGCTGCTGGCGAGCGACATCCCACGGCTGATCATCACCCCACACAGTGCGTGGGGCAGTCGCGAAGCGCGGCAACGGATCGTCGGCCAATTGACCGAAAACGCCCGGGGCTTTTTCCGCGGAGCACCGCAGCGCGTCGTCAGTTGATAAACTGCGCTCCTTTTTCAGGGAGCAGACCATGGATCCGCGCAGTGAAGTACTGCTTCGTCAGGCCGAACTTTTTCAAGGCAATGTGTTACTGGCCGGCCTGCCCGCCGACGACCTGCTGGGCCGCCTGCCCAATGCCCATGGCTGGTGCTGGCATGCGGGCGATCAGGCGGCGCTGGATGCGCGGTTTGCCGAACGCAGCCATTTCGGGGTGAATGTACCGCAGCGTGCCTTCGACACAGCCGTGGTGTTTCTGCCCAAGTCCAAGGACCTCGCCGACTACATCCTCAAGGCCGTGGCGGCACGGCTGCCGGGCGCCGAGTTGTACCTAGTGGGCGAAAAACGCGGCGGTATCGAAAGCGCCGCCAAGCAACTGAACGCCTTCGGCAAGCCACGCAAGCTCGACAATGCGCGGCACTGCCAGCTGTGGCTGGCCACCGTGGCCGACGCCCCGGCAGCCCCCGACCTGGCAAGCCTGGCCGAGGTCTTTGAAGTGCCACTGGCCGACGGACCGCTCAAGGTCGTCAGCTTGCCCGGCGTGTTCAGCCACGGCCGCCTGGATCGCGGCACCGCGCTTTTGCTCGAACACCTGGACAAGCTGCCCAGCGGTCATCTGCTGGACTTCGGCTGTGGCGCCGGCGTGCTCGGCGCGGCGGTCAAGCGGCGCTATCCGCACAACACCGTGACGCTGCTCGACGTAGACGCCTTCGCCACCGCCAGCAGTCGCCTGACCCTGGAGGCCAATGGCCTGGAAGGCGAAGTGCTGACCGGTGATGGCATCGACGCCGCGCCCATGGGCCTGGATGCGATTCTGAGCAACCCGCCGTTCCATGTCGGGGTGCATACGGATTATTTCGCTACGGAAAACCTGCTGCGAAAAGCACGCCAACATCTGAAAAACGGTGGCGAACTTCGGCTAGTTGCCAACAGCTTCCTGAAGTACCAACCACTGATCGAAGAGCATCTGGGCGTGTGCGCAGTCAAGGCCGAGGGCCAGGGTTTTCGCATCTACCGTGCCAAGCGCGGCTGACGGGCGTTTGAAAAAGAACGCTTGCCGAATGGATTTTGCCAAGGCAGAATCCGCTCCGTCCTAGGGGAGTAGTCTCCCACGAGCAACATGCTCGTCCGGCATACGTCAACATACTTGGTCAGCAGACCATGGCGTATGCGACCCAGGAGTCCGCACAGACGGACCGGGGTTTGACAAGACCTATGACACGCACACCTTACCCGGGGCGGGAAGGCTGTACGTGTCATAGCCGTGTCGACCCGCCCCTGGAAACCTACCTGATGCTGGATTCACTTCTCGTTCCTACCGCAATCGTTGCCTTGGCCGAAATCGGCGACAAGACGCAATTGCTCGCGCTCATCCTCGCCGCACGCTTTCGCAAACCCTGGCCGATCATCGCCGGCATCATCGCCGCGACCCTGGCCAACCACGCCGCCGCCGGTGCCGTGGGTGCCTGGTTCGGCAGTTTCTTCTCGGATGCGGTGTTGCACTGGATACTCGCTGCAAGCTTCTGCGCCACGGCCCTGTGGACCCTGGTGCCGGACAAGCTCGACGATGACGAGGCCAGTACTTCACGCAAGTTCGGGCCGTTCCTGACCACGCTGATTGCGTTCTTCATCGCAGAAATCGGTGACAAGACGCAGATCGCCACGGTGATGCTGGCGGCGCAATACCCGGAGTTGTGGCTGGTGATTATCGGTACCACCCTGGGCATGCTGATTGCCAACGTGCCGGTGGTTCTGGCGGGGAATTTCGCCGCGGAAAAACTACCGCTGACCCTGATTCGGCGCCTGGCAGCCTCGGCGTTCTTTATCCTGGCGCTGGTGGCGGTGTACAAGGCCATGCAAAGCAGCGGCTGGTTGTAACCCTTTGCAAATGTGGGAGCTGGCTTGCCTGCGATAGCGCTGTATCAGTCACGGATTAATTAACTGAACCACCGCTAACGCGAGCAAGCCCGCTCCCACCTTTGGACCTTCACAAGGCCTGGATTATCAGGACTTCTTGGCCTGCTGGTACAACGGCATCACCTTGGGAATCGCCGCCTGCAACGAGGCGATCCGGCTGCTGGAGGCCGGGTGGGTGCTCATGAACTCAGGCGGTGCGCCTTCGGAGGCCTTGGCCATTTTGTTCCAGAGCGTGATGGCCGCGTTCGGGTTGTAACCGGCGCGGGCCGAGAGTTCCAGGCCGATCAGGTCGGCTTCGTTCTCGTTGCTGCGGCTGTTGGGCAAGGTCATGCCGTAGTTGGCTACGGTATCGGCCAGCGCCATGCTGTCCTGGCCCAGGCCCAACAATGCGCCGGCGCCCTGCTTGGCCATCTCGATGCCGTAGGCCTTGGACATGGCTTCGCGGCCATGTTCACGCAGGGCGTGGGCAATTTCATGGCCCATGACCGCCGCCAGCTCGTCATCGGTCAACTTGAGCGTGTCGATCAGCCCGCTGTAGACAAAAATCTTGCCGCCAGGCCCGCAGTTGGCGTTCATCTCGTCGCTTTTGATCAGGTTCACTTCCCACTTCCACTGCGCCGCATCCGGACGGAAGGTGGGAGCCTGGGCGATCAGGCGCTGGGCGATAGCCTGCACGCGCTTGGCGTTGGTGCTGGTCTTGTCCAGCAGGCCCTTGCCACTGGCTTCGCCGAGGGTCTGCTGGTACGACTGCGCGTACATCTGGTCGACTTCCTGGCTCGACAGCATGCTGAACATGTACTGCTTGCGCTCCACACCCACGGCGCCGCCACTGGTGGTGTTGACCGACTGGCAACCGGCGAGCAGCAAGGCTGCGCTCAATGCCGTTACCGCCAAATATTTTTTCATGCGCCTTCTCCCTGAAATTATGGCGCATATCCTAGGCCCTCCCTTGTATCTGCGCCAGATACACCTGACGCATAACCGCTGATTTCAGACATCCCCCACGCCCACAACCATTCTATAAACGACACCCCTGATTCTTTTACAGGGCAGCACCTCATGTCTGCAGCGCCTGTAGCCGATATAAGAAAACAGATGATGCCCTAAGCGCCCGGAGCTTCCATGAAATTCAAGTCGATTCAGTTTTCTGTTGCGGCATTGGCCGGGGCCATTGTGCTGAGCGTCGTGGCGGCCCTGGTGCTGTACGCGCTGTTCGCCGGTGCACGGACCCAGGACATGGTGCAGGCACGCACCCAGGCGCAATTCGAGCAGATCATCGAGCAACGGCTCACGGCACTCGCCCACACCCAAGCCACACTGATCCAGCGCGAACTGGAAGCGCCACTGGTGACCGCCAAAGGCCTGGCCACCACCAACGCACTGATGGGCATGAAAGACGCAAACGGCGGCGCCCCATTGCAGGTCAGCCGCGAACAACTGATCAACCTGCTGCACGAAACCGTGGTGCGCAACCCGAAAGTCCTCGGTTCCTACATCGCCTGGGAGCCCAATGCCATCGACCACAACGATGCCAACTACCTGAACACCGCCGTGGTTGGCATAGAGCCCACAAACGGGCGCTTTATGCCCTGGTGGTTCCGCAACCAGGACGGCAGCCTGGGCCTGGAAAAACTCGCCGACCTGACCGACCAGAAAATTCTCTCCACCGGCATCCGCGCCAGTGAGTACTACCTCTGCTCCAAGGAAACCCAAAAACCCTGTGTCATCGACCCCGCGCCCTATCGCGTAGGCAATACCACGGTGATGCTGGCCTCGTTTATCGAGCCGATCATGATCGACGCAAAGTTCCAGGGCATCGTCGGCGCCGATCTGTCGGTTAACTTCATCCAGGAAATGCTGACCGCTGCCGACCAGAAGCTTTACAACGGTGCCGGCGAAATGGCACTGATTTCCAACAACGGCCGCCTGGTCGCCTATACCAAGGACGCCAGCAAGCTGGGAGAAAAAGCCAGCGACCTGTTCGACAAAAATACCCTCGATCACCTCAACCAACCGAACGTCGGCGAAGTCCGCTACGACGTCGACCAGGCCCAGGGGCTGATCGAGTTGTTCCTGCCCTTCAACATCGGCCAGACCGATGCGCGCTGGACCTTGATGCTGCAACTGCCGTTGGGCACGGTGATGGCCGACTTGCAAGCACTGCAGGGCGACCTGGACGCCCAGCGCAAAACCGATATCTTCGGCATGACCATGGTTGGTCTGGTGATTGCCGGCATTGGCCTGCTGGTGATCTGGCTGGTGGGGCATGGCATTGCCCGGCCGCTCAAGCAGATGGTGGCGATGCTCAATGACATCGCCCAGGGCGAAGGCGATCTGACACGCCGCTTGACCAGTGACCGCGCCGACGAACTGGGCGCGATTGCCGCCGGCTTCAATACCTTTCTGATCAAGCTGCAGGGCATGATTACCCAGGTGGTCAGTTCGGTGCAGAAAGTCAGCGATTCGTCGGAACACACCGCCGACATCGCCATCCGCACCAACCTCGGGGTGCACAAGCAAATGGTCGAGATCGACCAGGTCGCCACCGCCGTGCACGAGATGACCGCCACCGCCCAGGACGTGGCCCGCAATGCCACCCAGGCCGCACAAGCCGCCACCCATGCCGATCAGGCTGCGAGCCAGGGCATGCAGATTGTGCGCGACACCTCCACATCCATCGGCGCCCTAGCCCTGGAGATCGGCAAGGCAGTGGGCGTGGTCCAGACCCTGGCCAAGGACAGCGAGAACATCAATGCCATCCTGATTGCCATCCGCGGCATTGCCGAGCAGACCAACCTGCTGGCCCTCAACGCCGCCATCGAAGCCGCGCGCGCGGGCGAACAGGGCCGGGGCTTTGCGGTAGTGGCCGACGAAGTGCGCAACCTGGCGCAGAAAACCCAGAAGGCCACCGAAGAAATCCAGGCCATGATCCAGCAATTGCAGCAAGGCACGCGGGACGTGGTACGGGTCATGGAAGACAGCCAGCAGCGTACCGATGAAAGCGTGCAGCACGCCGCCAAGGCGGCCCAGGCCCTGGAGACCATCACTCAGGCCGTGTCGGTGATCAATGACATGAACACGCAGATTGCCAGTGCGGCAGAGGAACAGAGTGCGGTGGCCGAGGACATCAACCGCAATGTGATCAATATCGGCCAGGTGGCCAATGAGGTGGCGGGCGGTGCCGATGAGTCCAGTGCTGCCAGTGCGGGGCTGACCCAGTTGGCGGAGCAGCAGCGGCGGTTGATCAATCAGTTCAAGGTATAAAGGTTTCAGTGGCCTTCAGGGCCGTATCGCAGGCAAACCAGCGCCCACATTTGAAGGTATTCACACGTCAAAATGTGGGAGCTGGCTTGCCTGCGATGGCGCAAGCGAATCCCCCACTCACCCCCCAGCCTCAACCCGGGGTCAAACACTCCGGCCCATTGAGCTTCGGATCATTGACCATGTTAGCCAGCACCCGCTCACGCAACGCCGCCGGCTCACCGGCCAGCAACCCCTGCAACACATGCAACGGCGTCTCGGGATCGAGCCAGGCTTCCTGCCCCGCCGCATCCAGAATCAGCGGCCGGCGCTGGCTCTGCGCGGCCTGGGTCACCACTGCCGCGCTCAACCACACCTGCTCCTGCACCGGATAAGCCTCCCAGATCGCCGCAAAGAACAGCGTCGAGCCCTCCCCCGGCGTGAGCCAGTACGGCCGCTTGCGCTGGGTGCCACGCCATTCATAAAAGCCATTGGCTGGCAGCAGGCAACGGCGCAGGCGAAAGGCCTCGCGAAACATCGGTTGTTCGGCCAGGGTTTCAGCGCGGGCATGGGCCGGGGTGCGGGACAGGTCAGTCAACCAGGGTGGTGTCAGCCCCCAGCGGGCCCGCGCCAGGGTGCGCTGGCCGTCGGTAGCGCGCTGGATCAGCACCGAATCATTGGGAGAAATATTCCACTGGGCCTGTTGATCCGCCGGGAACCCCGGCAAGGCAGCGAAGGCGGGGTTCCAGCGAAACAGGGCATAACGTCCACACATTGGGCAACACGACTCTTGGGTAAACCGAACGACAGCCTAACAGACCAGCACGTCGGGGTAGCTGTCGGGTTCATCGCCGGGTAGCGGTTGGGCGCCGATATAGGCGGTAATCAACTCGCGGGCTTCGCCAGCCTGGTCGTTCTCCACTTCCAGGCCCAACAGGCCGAAGATTGGCAGTTCACCCGTACCACCCAGCAGATGGCGCCCCACCAGATGGGCGTCGATACCTTCGCTGGCGAGCATTTGCTGCAGCAACTCGCCCTCCATCAGGTTTTCCGGTTCGTAGATTCGTTGCATGGCTGCGCCCCTTATTCATTCTCGCTGCGCACTTCGAGCATCCATTCCTCGCCGTGGACCTGCAGGTAGAAATTGATCGGCCGACAGCACACCTGGCAGTCCTCTATATAGTTCTGGTCACCGCCGGACAAATCCACAGATGTCTCGACCTCTTCACCACAATAAGGACAATCGTACAGCGCAGGTTCTAGCATCGCGGTCTCTCCCAGGTGACTTGTGCGTATAATCGCCGGTCTATTTGCAGGGCTTTTTCGTTTGATGCCATTTGTTCAGACCTGCCCTGTCACTTATCGATCCAAACCTTTACTTACCCTAGCCGTTTCTAACAAGAGAGCATGATGGGCGAATTCGATACCATCCGACCTTACAACGACAGCGAAGTCCCGGCAGTGCTGGCCCGGCTGTTCAGTGACAAGGCCTTTCTGGACATCCTGACCCACTTTCGCTTCCCGCGCTTTGCCGGCGCCTTCGGCTGGCTGCTCAAGCCGCTGATCGCCCAGAAGCTGCGCCGTGAGTTCGCCGGTGTGACCACCGTCGCCACCTTGCAGGACAAAGTCGAGTTTTACGTCGACCACACCATCGACCGGGCGACCGACGGCGTCACCTACACCGGGGTCGAACAGCTCAAGTCCGGTACGGCCTATGTTTTCCTGGCCAACCACCGCGATATCGTGATGGACCCGGCCTTCGTCAACTATGCGGTGTACCACGCCGGCCTGCCAACACCACGCATTGCCATCGGTGACAACCTGCTGCAGAAGCCGTTCGTCAGCGATCTGATGCGCCTGAACAAGAGTTTTATCGTACATCGTTCCATTACCGGGCGACGCGAGAAGATGGCGGCGTACCAACTGCTGTCGGCCTACATCAACCATTCGATCCGCAACGACTGCCAGTCGATCTGGATTGCCCAGGCCGAAGGCCGCGCCAAGGATGGGGATGATCGCACTGAGTCGGCGATCCTCAAGATGTTCCATATGAGCCGCAAGGATGAGCCGTTTGCTGACGTCATCCTGTCGCTGAACCTGACGCCGGTGTCCATCAGCTACGAATACGACCCGTGCGACGCGGCCAAGGCGCGCGAGCTGTTTATCCGCGCCACCACCGGCACCTACGCCAAGGCGCCAGGTGAAGATGACGTGAGCATTGCCCTGGGCATCACGGGCTACAAGGGCCGGGTCCACGTCAACTTCGCGCCGCCGATTGTCGAGCGTTTTGAAGACACCAAACAGTTGGCCATCGAGATGGACCGACAGATTCTGGGGGGCTACCGGTTATTTCCCGTGCATTACCTGGCCTACGCACAATGGAGCGACGCCGACCCGCAATTGCAGGTGCCGACGGCTGCCGAGGTGTTCCCGGCGGACGAGTTGGCCAAGGCGAAAGCAGAGTGGGAGCGACGCTTGAATGCCTGCCCGGCGGAGCACCGACCGTATCTGGTGCTGCAATATGCGATGCCGGTGCGTAATCAGTATCGGGTTAAAGCAGGGATTGTCCTGTAACCCAATAGCGTGAACAACACAATGTGGGAGCGGGCTTGCCCGCGATAGTGGTGGGTCAGTTGATAACTATTTGACTGACACACCGCTATCGCGAGCAAGCCCGCTCCCACAGTGCTTTTGGGGTATTTTTACAATTGAGTGCTGAGCCAGGAGATCACTAGCGCCAGCCCGACACAGGCAAACCCGAGGCGGTAGCCCAGGCGATGACTGCGCTCGGTACGCACATCCAGAAACAGCATCGGCTGGTCGATCGCCCGCTCTTCACTTTGCGCGGCAAGCTGGGCCATCGCCCGCTGCTCCCGCAGGCGGGTCACAAACAGCAGCCCGGCGCCGGGGCAGGCAATCAACAATGCAGCGGTATTTAGCAGTAATGCCGGCAGCGACATCAAAAACCTCGGTGTAACAGTGACCGGGTATCCATCCAGATACAAACCTGAACGAACTGCGCCCTCCTGCGCATCACAGCTCCCTCCCCCATTGACGACTAATGTATCGAGTAATTTACAGCGTCACCTGAACGTCACCTTAACAAGCCACTCTGTTGCCCTTCGCACACAAGGGAGCTTGTCATGTTGCACGCGCAGAACCAGGATCGGCTGTATCTGATCGCCCCCAGCGATGAGCAAGAGGCGCTGGTCGGCGGCCTGGCGTTCAATGTCCAGGACCGGCACTGGCTGGTGTATTGCGCCCTCGGCGGGCACCAACATGCCGACCTGCCGGAGATGGACCTGCTGACAGGCGTGAGTGTGCTGGACTTTTATGTCGAAACGGCGGCATGAAGAGCGCAGACACAAAAAAGCCGGGCCCGTAACGGGGCCCGGCTTTTTTACAGCTGATTATTGCGAGCTAAGGATCTGGCCGATGCTTGGATCCTTGAACAGACGCGTCAGGGCGTCACTCAACACGTCGCTGACCAGCTTGGTGTTGGTTTCCTGGTTCGGCGCCATGCCGAAGCGCTGGTCCAGGGACGCACCGTAACGGCCGCTGTAGCGACGGTTGCCGGCCGACACATCAGAGCGGAAGGTCGCACCGATGGTGGCTTCGGTCACGTACAGGCCTTCCTTGGGCGACTGATACTTCAGCTCCGCCAGGGTCACGGTCAGTTGCGGCGCGCCAGGCGAGTTGCTGGTCGGGGTGAAGCCCAGCAGGCGCACAGCCGCTTCGGCCTGGGCTTGCAGCTTGGGCAGCACGTCGGCGCCAGTCACCGTGATGGCGCTGGTTTCCGGGTACAGGCCACCGCGGGTGCCCAGGGTCGGCGACGGACGACCGTCAACCACCCGCACCGAGACCGGCTGGCCATGGCCTACAGGCGCCAGTTGGGTGGTGAGCTTGGGTTGCGGGCTGAGTTGCTGCGGGCTGTGGGCGCAGCCAACCAGGGTCAAGCTGGTCACAGTGATCAAACCGAACAACAGGCGTTGCAACATGCTTTTCTCTCCAGAAATCAGGTACCGACAGCCGAGCAGTATAGCGGTGCGCCGCTGCCGGGAACTAGCGTCAGTTACAACCTAAGACACAGGCCCGCCGGCGGCGGTTCAGTGTCACCGATATGTCATGCTGGGCTGGCATGCTTGGCCCCATTATCAGGAGGCCCACCATGTTCGACTTTCTCTGGCGCTTATTCGCACGCAAGCCCGCCTTCCGACACTTTGCCCTGCTCGACGCGCAAGGTCGTTGCCAGGCATTCAAGCACTGCAGCCAGCCACCGGTGGGTGAAGGCTGGGTCGAAGTCGAGGAGATTCGCTTGAGCTGGATGCACCAGCCACTGCCCGCCCGCGCCCGCATCAGCCCGCGCCGCGCACGGTCATCACACCGCCTGCCGTTGACCGCCTGACCGAAGCGCTAATAAAAGTCATAAAACACGTCCATTTCCCTGCAGTTCTTCGCTACAATCTCCCCCCGATTATAAGGACGTCTCCTGATCGGGCCTCGCAGCATCGCTAATGCTCCGGTATTAGCTCCCCCGCACCGCCCACAGAGAGCCGCCCACACAGATCGAGTGAAGCTGGCGAGCTGGCTGTTTTGTCTGCAAACCTGCGCCTTTACCGAATCTGCCAGAGCTGCCATTGCGCTCGGCCACTTGAGTTGTTTGCCCGTTATGCCGCGTGTCGGCAGTGATTTCGGGCCAGGTGCCAGGCTGGGGCAGCCCTTTTTTGAGGTTCACGTCTTCAAAAGAGCGTGAAAAAAACGGGTTTTCACAACTTCACAAGAGTGTGGCGAGCAAATGAATAGTTTTGCGTTTGTACAAGCACCATCAACGTCTGGCACTGCCCAACCACACAGGACCGAGTACTCCTCAAAAACCGGAGCTTGAAGCCTGTCCGCTACGGATTTGGTTGCACGATCGGACGTACTTGACCATAAGTCGAATTGCCACAGGGGCCCTTAAATGCGTTCATATGCAGATAAGGCCTGGTCGGCAGCGTCCGCTGAAGTTGCAAAAAAATTGCGAAGAATCGGACATGGCGATCCTGGCCATGGGTAACCTGGGGCATTACGTGAACCGCCCCGTCACTCCTGGCAGCCATGCCGTCAATTTGGTGCTGCAGATTTTGGAGACGCGTTAAATGGCGCATAACGAAGCAGTCGACGTAGTACTGGTAGGTGCGGGCATCATGAGTGCCACCCTCGCCGTACTGCTCAAGGAGCTCGACCCCGGCCTCAAGCTGGAAGTCGTTGAGCTGATGGATTCGGGTGCCGCGGAGAGTTCCAACCCGTGGAACAATGCCGGTACCGGTCACGCCGGGCTGTGCGAGCTGAACTACACCCCGCAGGCGGGTGATGGCTCCATCGACATCAAGAAAGCCGTGCACATCAACACCCAGTTTGAAGTGTCGAAGCAGTTCTGGGCGTACCTGACCAAAAAAGGCACCTTTGGCTCGTCCAAGTCCTTTATCAGCCCCGTGCCGCACCTGAGCTTCGTGCAGGGCGAAAAAGGCGTGTCGTTCCTCAAGAAACGCTTTGAAACCCTCAGCCAGCACCACGCGTTCTCGGACATGCACTACACCGAAGACCGTGCAGAAATGGCCGAGTGGATGCCGCTGATGATGCCGGGCCGCCCGGCCGACGAGAAAATCGCCGCGACCCGCGTGATGAACGGTACCGACGTCAACTTCGGCGCCCTGACCAACCAATTGCTCGCGCACCTGAGCAGCTCGGCAGATGCCCACGTCAAGTACAGCAAGCGCGTTACCGGCCTCAAGCGCAATGGCGCCGGCTGGACCGTGAGCATCAAGGACGTCAACAGCGGCAACACGCGCAATGTCGACGCCAAGTTCGTGTTCCTCGGCGCCGGCGGCGCGGCCCTGCCGCTGCTGCAAGCCTCGGGTATTGAAGAAAGCAAAGGTTTCGGCGGCTTCCCGGTCAGCGGCCAATGGCTGCGTTGCGACAACCCGGAAGTGGTCAAGCTGCACCAGGCCAAGGTCTACAGCCAGGCCGCCGTGGGTTCGCCGCCGATGTCGGTGCCGCACCTGGACACCCGCGTGGTGGATGGCAAGAAATCCCTGCTGTTCGGGCCATACGCTGGCTTCACCACCAAGTTCCTCAAGTTCGGCTCGTTCCTTGACCTGCCCATGTCGATTCGCCTCGGCAATATCGGCCCGATGCTGGCCGTGGCCCGGGACAACATGGACCTGACCAAGTACCTGGTCAGCGAAGTGATGCAGTCCATGGAGCAGCGCCTGGAATCCCTGCGCCGCTTCTATCCAGAAGCCAAAGCCGAGGACTGGCGCCTGGAAGTGGCTGGTCAACGGGTGCAGATCATCAAGAAGGATCCGAAGAAAGGCGGCGTGCTGCAATTCGGTACCGAGTTGGTCGCGGCCAAAGACGGTTCGCTGGCGGCGCTGCTAGGTGCGTCCCCAGGGGCTTCGGTGACTGTTTCGATCATGCTGGAACTGATCGAACGCTGCTTCCCGGCCCAGGCGGCCGGTGAATGGGCGGCCAAGTTGCAGGAAATCTTCCCGGCTCGGGAAAAAGTCCTGGAAACCGATGCCGAGCTGTATCGCAAGATCAGCGTGCAGAACAACATCAGCCTGGAACTGGTTGAGCAAGGTAGCGAGGCCGAAAGCTACGCTTGAGGTCGTGACGCGTAGCGTCACCGGATGCATTCCCACGCAGAGCGTGGGAACGATCGCCCCGCTCTCGTGCTGAGAACGGGGCGTTTTTTTATGTCCTGGCTATTCAGCCGCGAGCGATTTTGATCAGCTCGATGTACTCGTCCGCGTTGCGCTGGTCCTTGATCAGATCGACGAAGGTCTGGCCATGCTCGTCCTTGCCGTCGAGGTCCAGCCCAGCTTCCTTGAAAAAGCCCAGGAACCGCTCGAAATCGTCGATGCGCAGGCCGCGATAGGCTTTGATCAGCTTGTGCAGGGACGGTGAGGTGGCGTCGACCGGTTCAAAATCCAGGAACAGCTTGATCTGATCGTCGCCGATCTCGTCACCAATCACTTGTTTCTTATCTTTACGCATTGCCGACTCCAGCCTGCAGACATGTACACGGGGGTAGAAGTCTACCTGCGGGACACAAGGTTCGGAAGCCACGAAGCTCTAATGCGGAAGCAGGCTTGCCCGCGATGGCGGTGGGTCAGTCGAATATATCTAACCTGACACTCCGCTATCGCGGGCGAGCCCGCTACCACACAAACCCCACCCACCTTTTTTCCGCTGCCAGGTTCAATCGAACTGGGCCAGCATCCAGCGATGATACTCAGCCATGCCGGCTTCGCCTTCCCGGGGTGCCCAGGTCGCCAGTTCGCCCTCGCCCACCGGGCGATAAGGGCCTGCCTTGCACTCGAACATCACCGTGTCGGGCTCAAGCACCACCAGACCGTGGAAAACCCCTGGCGACAGATCAACGCCCTGGCAATCGCCACCGGCCTGCAAGATGCGCCGCTCCAGAACCGCGCCAGACTCGCTGAAAATCAAAATACCCAGGCGCCCCTTGAGTACCAGCAGGGTCTCGGCCTTGTCAGCGGTGAGATGACGATGGGGCTGCACATAGGTGTGTGGCTGCAAACCGACAGCCATGCGATGGCACGGCTCTTCCATTTGGTGGAAGTTGACGTTCTGCCGGCCACGGGGGTTGGCGGCGGCTTTCTCGGCCAATTCGGCAAACAGCGACTGATCAAGAAAACGCGCCACGACTTACATCCCCTTCACAGCAAAGATGCCATTGGCATTGCGCCAGTAGCCTTTGTAATCCATGCCGTAACCGAAGATGTAGCGGTCGATGCACGGCAGGCCGACGTAATTGGCCTTCAGGTCCGGGCGGGCCTTGCGGTCGTGGTCTTTGTCGATCAGCACGGCGGTGTGCACGTTGCGCGCGCCGGCGTGTTTGCAGAAGTCGACAATCGCGCCCAGGGTGTGACCTTCGTCGAGGATGTCGTCGATGATCAAGACGTCGCGGTCGATGAACGACACTTCCGGCTTGGCTTTCCAGAACAGGTCGCCGCCACTGGTTTCATTGCGATAGCGCGTGGCGTGCAGGTAGGACGCTTCCAGCGGGAATTGCAGATGCGTCAGCAATTTGCCGGCGAAAATAAGACCGCCGTTCATCACACAGAACACCACCGGGTTGGTTTCAGCCATTTCACGGGTGATGTGCGCGCCGACCTTGGCGATAGCCTCTTCGACTTGTGCTTCGGTGTACAGGCAGTCAGCCTCGCGCATGATTTGACGGATATGCTCGAGATCAGCGGACATGGCGCTCTCCAGGGGTACTGTGGCAAGAAAAGCGGGCGAAGGTACGCCTCTGGGACGCAACGTTCAAGCCTTTATGGACTAACGTACTGGTTGTCTATAGGACAACACCCTCGGATAGATTAATCTAGGCCGGTTTTTTTGCCCGCCGCCGGAGCCTTTCCCCATGCCCATCCGTGAGATCCGCCACCCGCTGATCCGACACAAGCTCGGCCTTATGCGCCGCGCCGACATTAGCACGAAGAACTTCCGTGAGCTTGCTCAGGAAGTCGGAGCGTTGCTCACCTACGAAGCCACCAAAGATTTACCCCTGGAAAACTACGAGATCCCCGGTTGGTGCGGTCCCGTCCAGGTCGAGAAAATCGCTGGCAAGAAAATTACCGTGGTGCCGATCCTGCGCGCCGGTATCGGCATGCTTGAAGGCGTGCTGAGCCTGATCCCGGGCGCCAAGGTCAGCGCTGTGGGCGTAGCCCGCAACGAAGAAACCCTGCAGGCCCACACCTACCTGGAAAAACTCGTCCCCGAGATCGACGAGCGCCTGGCGATGATCATCGACCCGATGCTGGCCACCGGTAGCTCCATGGTCGCTACCATCGACCTGCTGAAGAAAGCCGGTTGCAAGGATATCCGCGCCATGGTGCTGGTAGCGGCACCCGAAGGTATCGCCGCCGTAGAAAAAGCTCACCCGGATGTAGTGATCTACACCGCGTCCATTGATGAGCGCCTGAACGAGCACGGCTACATCATTCCGGGCCTGGGCGATGCTGGCGACAAGATCTTCGGCACCAAGCAGAAGGACGCGTGAACATGCAGGATGAATTCAACGACCCGCTTTGGCGCCAGATCCTGTCTGGCGCACAAATGCTCTTCGTAGCATTTGGCGCGCTGGTGTTGATGCCGCTGATCACAGGTCTTGATCCAAACGTTGCACTGTTTACCGCAGGCCTTGGCACGTTGTTGTTCCAGATTGTCACCGGGCGCCAAGTGCCGGTGTTCCTGGCATCGAGCTTTGCGTTTATCACCCCAATCATTCTCGCCAAGGGCCAGTTCGGCCTCGCGGCGACCATGGGCGGGGTGATGGCGGCGGGCTTCGTCTACACCTTCCTCGGCCTCGCCGTGAAGATCAAGGGCACCGGTTTCATCGACCGGCTGCTGCCGCCCGTGGTGATCGGACCGGTGATCATCTCCATCGGCCTGGCCATGGCGCCGATTGCCGCGAACATGGCAATGGGCAAGTCGGGCGACGGTGCCGAGTTGATCCCTTACCAGACGGCAATGCTGATCTCGATGCCGGCGCTGCTGACCACGCTGATCGTGGCCGTGTTCGGCAAGGGCATTTTCCGCCTGGTGCCGATCATTGCCGGGGTGCTGGTGGGTTTTGGCATGTCGTTCTACTTCGGCGTGGTCGACACCGCGAAGATCGCCGCCGCACCGTGGTTTGCCCTGCCCCACTTCACCGCGCCGGAATTCAACTGGCAGGCGATTCTGTTCATCGTCCCGGTGGCCCTGGCCCCAGCCATTGAACACATCGGCGGCGTGATTGCCGTGGGTAGCGTGACCGGTCGTGACTACCTGAAAAAGCCCGGCCTGCATCGCACGCTGTTGGGCGACGGTATCGCCACTACCACGGCTGGCCTGTTCGGCGGCCCGCCCAACACCACTTACGCCGAAGTGACCGGCGCGGTGATGCTGACCAAGAACTACAACCCGAAGATCATGACCTGGGCGGCGGTATTTGCCATCACCCTGGCCTTTGTCGGTAAGTTCGGCGCGCTGCTGCAGAGCATTCCGGTGCCGGTGATGGGCGGGATTCTGTGCCTGTTGTTCGGCTCGATTGCCGCGGTGGGGATGAACACCCTGATCCGTCACAAGATCGACCTGGGGGAGGCGCGCAATCTAGTGATTGTGTCGGTGACCCTGGTGTTCGGGATTGGCGGTGTGCTGATCGGCACCGGTACCGGTCCCGATGATTTCGGCCTGAAGGGCATCGCCCTGTGCGCCGTGGTAGCGATTGGTTTGAACCTGCTGCTGCCGGGCAATGATGGCTGGAAGCACAAGAAGCCGGACGAGCCGTTGCTCTAAAGGCTACGGAGTGTCGGTGTAGCTGATGGCCTCATCGCGGGCAAGCCCGGCTCCCACATTGGAATGCATTTCCATGTGGGAGCCGGGCTTGCCCGCGATGCGGCCCGTCCAGCCCATATAGATTCAAGCCTTAAAGATCACCCAAACCATCAATCAACGCCTGGTTCTGCTCAGGCGTCCCGATGCTGATCCGCAGGAACTGGGCAATCCGCTCCTGCTTGAAGTGCCGCACAATCACCCCTTGCTCCCGCAACTTGGCCGCCAGGCCGGCCGCGTCGTGCCGTGGGTGGCGGGCAAAGATGAAGTTGGCCGCTGACGGCAACACCTCAAAGCCCTTCTCTCGCAACTGCGCCACAAGCGTCTCGCGGCTATCGATCACCAGTTGGCAGGTCTTCTCGAAGTATTCACGGTCTTCGAAGGCCGCCGCCGCGCCGACAATCGCCAGGCGATCCAGTGGATAGGAGTTGAAGCTGTTCTTGACCCGCTCCAGCGCCTCGATCAGGTCCGGGTGGCCCACCGCCAGGCCTACCCGCAAACCGGCCAGTGAGCGCGACTTGGAGAGGGTCTGGGTCACCAGCAGGTTGGGGTAGCGGTCCACCAGGCTGATGGCGGTTTCGCCGCCGAAGTCGATATAGGCTTCATCGACCACCACCACCGAATCCGGGCTGGCCTTGAGGAGCTGCTCCACCGCGTCCAGCGCCATCACGCAGCCGGTCGGCGCGTTCGGGTTGGGGAAGATGATCCCGCCATTAGGCTTGGCGTAGTCCGCCACGCGGATCTGGAACTGCTCATCCAGCGGCACCGGGGCCGAGGTGATGCCATACAGCCCGCAGTACACCGGGTAGAAGCTGTAGCTGATATCCGGGAACAGCAGTGGCAGGTCGTGCTGGAACAGACCGTGGAAGATATGCGCCAGGACTTCGTCGGAACCGTTACCGAGGAATACCTTGCTCCCATCCACCCCGTAGTACTTGGCCACGGCCTGCTTGAGCAGGTCGCTGTTGGGGTCGGGGTACAAACGCAGGTTGTCGTTCAACTCGGCCTGCATCGCTGCCAGCGCCTTGGGCGACGGGCCGTAGGGGTTTTCATTGGTGTTGAGCTTGACCAGCTTGGTCAGCTTCGGCTGCTCGCCGGGCACGTAAGGCACGAGGTCCTTGACGAAAGGGCTCCAGAATTTGCTCATGTCTTACTCTCCCTTGACGATGCGGTATTCGGCGCTGCGGGCGTGCGCGCTCAACGATTCACCACGGGCCAGCACCGAGGCGGTCTTGCCCAGCTCGGAAGCACCTTGTGGCGAGCAAAAGATGATCGACGAGCGCTTCTGGAAGTCATACACCCCCAGCGGCGACGAGAATCGCGCTGTACCGGAGGTCGGCAACACGTGGTTGGGGCCCGCGCAGTAGTCGCCCAGGGCTTCGCTGGTGTGGCGGCCCATGAAGATCGCACCGGCGTGACGAATCGACGGCAGCCAGGCCTGTGGGTCGGCCACCGACAGTTCCAAATGCTCGGGGGCGATGCGGTTGGCCACTTCGATGGCCTGCTCCATGTCACGCACCAGGATCAACGCACCCCGGCCATTGATCGACTTCTCGATAATCTCGGCACGCTCCATGGTCGGCAGCAGCTTATTGATGCTCGCCGCCACCTTGTCGAGGAACTCGGCGTCGGGGCTGACCAGGATCGCCTGGGCGTCTTCGTCGTGCTCGGCCTGGGAGAACAGGTCCATGGCAATCCAGTCAGGATCGGTCTGGCCGTCACACACCACGAGGATTTCCGAGGGGCCAGCGATCATGTCGATACCGACCTGGCCAAACACATGGCGCTTGGCAGTGGCAACGTAGATGTTGCCGGGGCCGACCACCTTGTCGACTTTCGGCACGCTTTCGGTGCCATAGGCCAACGCGGCGACGGCCTGGGCCCCCCCGATGGTGAACACTCGGTCAACGCCGGCGATGCAGGCAGCGGCCAGCACCAGTTCGTTGATTTCACCGCGCGGGGTCGGGACCACCATGACCACCTCGGTCACACCCGCCACTTTGGCGGGAATGGCATTCATCAGCACCGACGACGGGTACGAGGCCTTGCCGCCCGGCACGTACAGGCCGGCGCGGTCCAGCGGTGTGACTTTCTGGCCCAGCACCGTGCCATCGGCTTCGGTGTAGCTCCAGGAGTCCTGTTTCTGTTTTTCGTGGTAGCTGCGCACCCGCGCCGCTGCGACTTCCAGGGCTTCGCGCTGCGGCGCGGTGATGCGCGTCAGGGCCAGCTCCAGGCGTTCGCGGGGCAGGATCAGGTCGGCCATGGACTTGACGTCCAGGCCGTCGAACTGGCGGGTAAAGTCCACCAGCGCCGCATCGCCGCGCTCGCGCACGGCCTTGATGATGTCGAGCACCCGCTGGTTGACCGAGTCGTCAGACACACTTTCCCAGCTCAGCAGATGATCCAGATGATGGGCGAAATCCGGGTCGGCAGCGTTGAGTCGGGCAATTGCAGTGGACGTGGTCATAGCGAGGGCCTCAATAGAATTGGCAAAAACTCAGGCGCCCTAAACTAGCAGTCGTTTCCGCTTGGGCACCTGAGAATTCTGGCTATGAGGCGGATAGACGGGCGCGACCTAGGGCCGCGCAGGTGAGTCAACCGCGGTGTCGAGACTCCACTGCCTTGCGCAGGGTGTCGATCAACGCCTGGATCCGGGCGTGTTGCATTTTCATCGAAGCTTTGTTGACGATCAGGCGAGAGCTGATGTCAGCGATAAAGTCCTGGGGTTCCAGGCCATTGGCGCGCAGGGTGTTGCCGGTGTCGACCACGTCGATGATCTTGTCGGCCAGGCCGATCAGCGGCGCCAGCTCCATCGAGCCGTAGAGCTTGATGATATCGACCTGACGGCCTTGCTCGGCGTAATAACGCTTGGCGACGTTGACGAACTTGGTGGCTACCCGCAGGCGGCCTTTTGGCTCGACGTCACCGACACGGCCGGCGGTCATCAGCTTGCACAGGGCGATACGCAGGTCCAGCGGCTCGTACAGGCCCTGGCCGCCGTATTCCATCAGCACGTCTTTGCCGGCGACACCGAGGTCGGCGGCGCCATGTTCAACGTAGGTTGGCACGTCGGTAGCACGCACGATCAACAGGCGAACGTCGTCCTGGGTCGTGGGGATGATCAGCTTGCGGCTCTTGTCCGGATTCTCGGTCGGCACGATGCCCGCTTCAGCCAGAAGCGGCAAAGTATCGTCAAGGATTCGGCCCTTGGACAGTGCGATGGTCAACATGGGAAACGTCAATCCTTCATCAGGCTATTGCTGTCCGGTCGCAAATGGCGCCAGACACAGATCGAGGCCATTACAGCCTCGATTTGAAACAAATTCAGCCGAGGCGTGCCTGTGCACACCTCGGGCGGGCGCTTCCCTGCGCCCGAGCAGTGGGGGTTAGCCCGGTACGCGGCGGATTTTCGCGCCGAGCATCTGCAGTTTTTCTTCGATGCACTCGTAGCCACGGTCTATGTGGTAGATGCGATCGATCAGGGTGTCGCCGTCAGCGCACAACGCCGAGATCACCAGGCTGGCCGAAGCCCGCAGGTCGGTGGCCATCACTGGCGCGCCCTTGAGCTGCTCGATACCGGTGACGATGGCAGTGTTGCCTTCGACCTGGATCTTGGCGCCCATGCGGTGCAGTTCGTACACGTGCATGAAGCGGTTTTCGAAGATGGTCTCGATGACCGCACCAGTGCCCTCGGCAATCGCGTTCAGGGAAATGAACTGCGCCTGCATGTCGGTCGGGAACGCCGGGTACGGAGCAGTACGCACGTTGACGGCTTTTGGCCGCTTGCCGTGCATGTCCAGCTCGATCCAGTCTTCGCCGGTGGTGATTTCGGCACCGGCTTCGCGCAGCTTTTCCAGGACCGCTTCGAGGATGGTCGGATCGGTGTCCTTGACCTTGACGCGACCACCGGTCACGGCAGCCGCAACCAGGTAGGTACCGGTCTCGATACGGTCCGGCATCACTTTGTAGGTGGCCGAGTGCAGGCGTTTCACACCGTCGATGGTGATGGTGTCGGTGCCGGCGCCAGTGATGTTGGCACCCATGGCGATCAGGAAGTTGGCCAGGTCGACCACTTCCGGCTCGCGCGCGGCGTTTTGCAGGACGCTGCGGCCATTGGCCAGGGCAGCGGCCATCATGATGTTCTCGGTACCGGTCACGCTGACGGTATCAAAGAAGAAGTTTGCACCACGCAGGCCGCCTTCCGGCGCCTTGGCCTTGATGTAGCCACCTTCGACGTCGATGGTCGCACCCATGGCTTCAAGACCACGGATGTGCAGGTCCACCGGACGCGAACCAATGGCGCAACCGCCAGGCAGAGCCACTTCGGCTTCGCCGAAACGGGCAACCATCGGGCCCAGTACCAGGATCGAGGCACGCATGGTTTTCACCAGTTCGTACGGTGCGATCAGGGTCTTGATGGTGCGCGGGTCGATTTCGACCGACAGCTTCTCGTCGATCACCGGCTCAATGCCCATGCGACCGAACAGCTCGATCATGGTGGTGATGTCGTGCAGGTGCGGCAGGTTGGCTACGGTAACCGGGCCATCGCACAGCAAGGTGGCGGCCAGGATCGGCAAGGCCGAGTTTTTAGCCCCGGAGATACGGATTTCGCCATCAAGACGGGCACCGCCGGTAATAATCAATTTATCCATAAGAATCTCGACGCCTTGGGGGCTCAGGTGCGCTCGGCCCAGGCCGCGCGGCTGAAAAATTTCATAGTGACCGCATGGATGCTGCCATCGGTGATCCACGGGTTCAAATGGGCATAGATCTGCTGCTGACGCTTGACCGGGCTCAATGCCGCCAGTTCATCGCTAATCACGTTCAGCTGGAAATTGCAGCCTTCGCCTTCAACTGCAACCTCAGTATTCGGCAGCTTTCCTTCAAGGAAGCTTTTAACTTCTAGGGCCTGCATGCTCAACCTCTATCGGCGCCAAGTGCGCGCGGGTCGCACATCATACAAAAAAGCCCCGCGCCTGCGAACCCCGCATAGCAGGACTCTGACGGGGGGCTTCTTCAATAATGTGTATTAAGGATGCGCCAACAGCTCGGCCAGACCGCAAACCTGGGCAATTTCACGCATATCCTCGGGTAATGCGCGAATACTGACAGGTTTGTTGACCGCCGCGGCGTCACGTAGGAAACACAAGAGCAATGACAAGCCAACACTGCTGGACTTCACCACCGCCGAGCAATCGAGGACCAATGCCGGCGCAGTGCTGGCATTGATCAGTGCCTGGCCCTGCTTACGCAGGGCCGGCCCGGTGCTGTAGTCGAGCACGCCACTGAGGAGCAGCTCGCCGGCCTGGCCTTGACGAACAGCCGACTCAGTCATGGGGCCTGCTTCTCTGCAGCTTCTTCGGTCACTTCCTTGGCCTTGGCCACTTCGCCAGCCCAGCCATCAATGGTCTTGTCCAGGTTGTTGCCATTGCGCTGCATGGCATCGGCGAACTGATCACGGAACAGCTTGCCGATGTTGATGCCGTTGATGATCACGTTGCGCACTTTCCATTCGCCGTTGATTTTCTCAAGGGTGTAGGAAACCGGATAGATCGAGCCATTGTTGCCCTTGACCTGCATATCCACGCTGGTGCGGTTGCCAGACTCATCCTTGGCCGGGGAAACGACGATACCCTGGTTGTTGTATTCCAGCAGGGCGTTGCCGTAGAACTGCATCAGGCTGCGCTTGAAGTTTTCCTGGAAGCGCTGCATCTGCGCAGGCGTAGCTTTACGCGAATACTTGACGGTCATGATGCTGCGCGAGATGCCGTCAGCGTCGACCACCGGGCCCACGATACCGTTGAGGGCATCGTAGAACGCGCTCGGGCTCTGCTTGTACTGCTCCTTGTTCGCGGCAAGGTCAGCCAGCAGCTCTTTGGTGGTTCTATCAATAATGTCGTGCGCCGAAGGTGCCGCCACGGCGTTAGCCATCAATGGCAAGGCTGCCAACAGCACCAACAGGCCACGTCGCAAGGTTGAGATCATGAACAAACTCCTCATTTGGCGTCTTTACTAACCGTATTAAGCAGGAATTTACCGATCAGGTCCTCTAATACCAACGACGACTGTGTGTCATGAATGGTCGAACCATCCTTGAGCAAGGCTTCTTCCCCGCCCACGCTGATACCGATGTACTTCTCGCCCAGCAGACCGGCCGTGAGGATGGACGCTGTGGAGTCAGTCGGCAGGTTATCTACCTTCTTGTCCAGTTGCAGGGTCACGCGGCCGGTGAAGCTGTCGCGGTCCAGATCGATTGCTGTGACCTTGCCGATGGTCACACCGGCCATGGTCACTTTGGATCTGACCGTCAAACCGGCGATATTGTCGAAGTAGGCGTAAAGTTTATAGGTATCGGCGCCCGAGCTGGCCGACAAGCCGCTGACTCGCAGGGCGAGCAACAGCAAAGCCAGGATGCCAGCCAACAAGAAAAGGCCTACACCGATTTCCACAGTGCGGTTTTGCATCAGAAATCTCCAAACATCAAGGCGGTCAAAATGAAGTCAAGGCCCAGTACCGCCAGCGAGGCGTACACAACGGTCTTGGTAGTGGCTCGACTGATCCCTTCTGAAGTGGGTTCACAGTCATAGCCCTGGAATACGGCGATCCAAGTCACAACGAAGGCGAAGACGATGCTCTTGATAATGCCATTGAGCACGTCACCGCTGAAGGTCACGCTGTTTTGCATGTTGGCCCAGTAGGAGCCGTCGTAGACCCCCAGCCAGTCCACCGCCACCCACGAACCGCCCCAGATCCCGACCACGCTGAAAATCATTGCCAGCAGTGGCAGGGAGATGAAGCCGGCCCACAGGCGCGGGGCAACAATGTACTTGAGCGGGTCCACACCGATCATTTCCAGGCTGGACAGTTGCTCGGTGGCCTTCATGTTGCCGATCTCGGCGGTCAACGCAGAGCCGGCGCGACCGGCAAACAGCAAGGCGGTGACCACCGGCCCCAGCTCACGCAGCAGCGTCAGTGCAACCATCTGCCCCACCGCCTGCTCGGAACCGTAGCTGGACAGGATATTGAAGCCCTGCAACGCCAGCACCATGCCGATGAACACCCCGGAAACCACGATGATCACCAGGGACATCACGCCCACCGAGTGCAGCTGCTTGAGCAGCAAGCCAAAACCACCGCCGATACCACCGCGGCCAAGCAAGGCGTGAAACAGGAAAATCGTCGAACGCCCGAGCACTTCGACAATGTCGATGCCGGAACGACCGAAAAGGCGCACCTTCTCGATTAAAGATGTCTTGCGCATCAGCGCTTCCCCAGAAGATCTGCGCGGTAATCCGCTGCCGGAAAATGAAAAGGCACCGGGCCATCAGGGTCGCCGGTCATGAATTGGCGAATACGCGGGTTATCGGCGTTCATCAGTTCTTCAGGCGTGCCCTGCCCCAATACCTGGCCATCGCCGACGACATAGAGGTAGTCGGCAATGCTCGCGGTTTCGGCCAAGTCATGGGAAACCACGATGCTGGTGATACCCAGCGCGTCATTGAGCAGGCGGATCAGGCGCACCAATACGCCCATGGCGATAGGGTCCTGGCCGACGAACGGCTCGTCATACATGAGGATCTGCGGGTCGAGGGCAATCGCCCGCGCCAGAGCCACGCGCCGCTTCATACCACCAGAAAGCTCATCCGGCATCAGGTCGATGGCACCGCGAAGCCCTACGGCCTGCAGCTTCAACAACACAATGTCACGGATCATTTCTTCCGACAGTTGGGTATGCACCCGCAACGGGAACGCGACGTTTTCGAAAACGTCGAGGTCGGTGAACAGTGCACCGCTCTGGAACAGCACACCCATGTGCTTGCGCGCATCGAACAGATCGCTGCGCGACAGGGTCGGCAGGTTCTGGCCATTGACCCAGACTTCCCCGGCGGTAGGCCGCAGTTGCATGCCCATCAGGCGCAGCAGGGTCGTCTTGCCGCAGCCGGAAGGGCCCATGATGCCCGTCACCTTGCCGCGGGGAATGCGAATATCGACATTATTGAAGATGCTGCGCGTACCGCGCTTGAAGGAAAGACCCTTCAGCTCGACCGCGTAGGCGTTATCGGCACTCATCTAAACTCCTTGGGATGCAGCTTCTCACTCAGACACCATGCTTGGGACAACTGCTTGCGACAGTTAGACACATGTGCGCTGCGCGGACCGAACTGGCGGCGAACTATATCACTGCTGACATAAAGCGCCCAAGGCCGGAGCTGTGCTTGTTCAGAAAGAGGACAGGTAATTGCGCATTTGAGAGCGATCTCACTCTTAAGTAGAACAACGCCTGACGAACTTGCGTGAGGGAATTGATCATTACCGCTATAATCGCCGACTTTTCGTCAGGCTATACGATTTCAGACATGAGCCAATCCAGCGACCTTATTCAATCCGCACAACGCACCATCCGCCTCGAGCTTGAAGCCGTAGAAGGCTTACTGGCCCATATCGACGCAGATTTCGTACGCGCCTGCGAGATGATCCTGGCCAGTAAAGGCCGGGTTGTCGTGGTCGGCATGGGCAAGTCAGGCCATGTCGGCAACAAGATTGCCGCCACCCTGGCCAGTACCGGCACCACGGCGTTTTTCGTGCACCCGGCCGAAGCCAGCCATGGTGACATGGGCATGATCACCCGCGATGACGTGATCCTCGCCCTGTCCAACTCCGGCACCACCAACGAAATCGTGACCCTGCTGCCCCTGATCAAGCGCCTGGGCATCAAGCTGATCAGCATGACCGGCAACCCGGACTCGACGCTGGCCAAGGCCGCCGAAGTGAACCTGAACGTGCATGTGGCCCATGAGGCCTGCCCGCTTAACCTGGCGCCCACCTCCTCCACCACCGCCGCCCTGGTCATGGGCGACGCGCTGGCTGTGGCCCTGCTGGAAGCCCGTGGTTTTACCGCCGAAGACTTCGCCTTTTCCCACCCCGGTGGCGCCCTCGGCCGTCGCCTGCTGCTGAAAGTGGAAAACGTGATGCATGCGGGTGACGAGCTGCCACAGGTACAACGTGGCACCCTGCTCAAGGATGCCTTGATGGAGATGACCCGCAAGGGCCTGGGCATGACCGTGATCCTCGAGGCCGACGGGCGCCTGGCCGGAGTCTTCACCGACGGTGACCTGCGTCGCACCCTGGACCGCACCATTGATATCCATACCGCGACCATTGATCAAGTCATGACCCCTCACGGCAAGACCGCCCGCGCCGAAATGCTCGCGGCTGAAGCCCTGAAGATCATGGAAGACCACAAAATCGGCGCCCTGGTGGTGGTCGATGATGCCGATCACCCGATTGGCGCCCTGAACATGCACGATTTGCTGCGCGCGGGAGTGATGTAAATGAACACCGACCTGTTGCAACGGGGCAAGGCCATCAAACTGGCGATTTTCGACGTGGATGGCGTGCTGACCGACGGTCGTCTGTACTTCCTCGAAGACGGCAGCGAATTCAAGACGTTCAATACCCTGGACGGCCAGGGCATCAAGATGCTGATGGCCTCTGGCGTACAAACCGCGATCATCAGTGGTCGCAAGACCCCGGTCGTGGAGCGCCGCGCACAAAACCTGGGGATTCCTTACCTCTACCAGGGCCGTGAGGATAAACTCGTGGTTCTGGACGAGCTTCTTGGCAAACTCAACCTAAGCTATGAGCAGGTCGCCTATCTGGGCGATGATTTGCCTGACTTGCCGGTGATTCGCCGCGTCGGCCTGGGCATGGCTGTAGCCAATGCCGCGTCGTTTGTTCGCGAACACGCCCACGGCATTACCCAGGCCCGCGGCGGCGAAGGCGCCGCCCGCGAGTTCTGCGAACTGATCCTGCGTGCCCAGGGCAGCCTTGAAGCGGCCCACGCCGCCTACCTATAGAGCCCTCTATGCTGAGTAAAAAGATTCGCAACTTCCTGATATTCGGAGCCATCGCCGCGCTGTTCCTCGCGGTGGGCTACTGGAATATCAGCCCGGAGCGCTTCCTCGACCAGCCTGTTGCGCAGGTCGACCAGGGCGCCATCGACTATTACGCCACCAACGCCTACAGCGTGCAGTTCCTGCCTGACGGCAAGGTGCAATACGAAATGACGTCGGACAAGGTCGAACACCTGAAGGCTTCCGAGGTCACATTGCTGACCAATCCGGACCTGAACCTGTATCGCGGCACCGAGTTCCCGTGGCACGTCACCAGCAAGCGTGGCGAGGTCAACCCGGACGGCACCGAAGTGGAACTGATCGACTCGGTGCGCGTTGCGCGCACCGACGCCCAGAAGCGCGACACCATCATTACCAGCAGTCGCATGACCGTATTCCCACAGAAGCAATATGCGCAGACCGAGCAAGACGTTAGAATCGACGGCGCTGGCGGTGTATCGACTGGCAAGGGAATGAAAGCGTATTTGAAAGAAAGCAGGATACACCTGCTATCGAACGTAAGAGGACAGTATGAGGCTCGTTAAAACCCTCCCTATTTTGCTCGGTCTGGGCGCAGCACTGGGAAGCGTGAGCGCCTGGGCTCTGCCGAACGATAGCCAGCAACCGATCCACATTCAGGCTGACGATGCGCAGCTGGATGACAAGCAAGGTGTCGCGACCTACAAGGGCGACGTCATCATCACCCAAGGTTCGATGAAGATTACCGGTAACACCGTGACCCTGACCCGTACCCCGGCCGGCGACATCGACGTCGTGACTTCGGTGGGCAACCTTGCCTACTTCGAACAGAAGCAAAACGCCGCCGATCCAGGTCCGATCAAAGGCTACGGCGTGACCATCCAGTATCACGCGCCACAGAACCGCATCGTACTGACTGACCGCGCCAAAGTGATCAGCAGCGACGGCAACTCGACCGAAGGCGAGAAAATCGTCTATGACACCGTCAAGCAAGTCGCCACTGCCGGCCGCGCCAATGGCACCAAGGTCACTGCGCCACGTCCGCGCATCGACATGGTTATCCAGCCGAAGAAGAAGGCCCAGTAATGGCAACCCTGAAAGCCCAGCATCTGGCCAAGGCCTATAAAAGCCGTCAGGTCGTGCGCGACGTCAGCCTGTCGATCGACAGCGGCCAGATCGTCGGCCTGCTTGGCCCCAATGGTGCCGGCAAGACCACCTGCTTCTACATGATCGTCGGCCTGGTCCAGGCGGACCAGGGCCGTGTATTGATCGACGACCTGGACGTCAGCCACCAGCCCATGCACGGACGTGCACGGGCCGGTATCGGCTATCTCCCCCAGGAAGCGTCGATCTTCCGCAAACTGTCAGTGTCCGACAACATCATGGCGATCCTGGAAACCCGCAAGGAACTGGATCGCGACGGACGCCGCCAGGAGCTGGAAAGCCTGCTACAGGAATTCCACATCAACCATATTCGCGACAACCTCGGCATGAGCCTGTCCGGCGGCGAGCGGCGCCGCGTGGAAATCGCCCGTGCCCTGGCCACCGCACCGAAGTTCATCCTGCTGGACGAACCCTTCGCCGGTGTCGACCCGATTTCGGTAGGCGACATCAAGCAGATTATCCATCACCTCAAGGCCAAGGGGATCGGCGTGCTGATCACCGACCACAACGTGCGTGAGACCCTGGATATCTGCGAAACCGCGTATATCGTCAACGACGGCCAACTGATTGCCGAAGGCGACTCCGCCACCATCCTGGCCAATGAACTGGTCAAGGAAGTGTATCTGGGGCACGAGTTCCGCCTGTAAACACTGGGGTGTCAGGACATTCGCCATCAGGCGCGGGAGTCAATAAAAACCTTATTGTTTTTATTGTTACCGCGCTCTAGGCAAAGCCCCCGATATCAGGCATATAATTTGCTTATGTTTGGCGCTCACGCGCCCTGTCGTGGATGGCGCATTGCGCCGGCGAATAAGGTGTTAAGCCCCTGCCATGAAACCATCGCTAGTCCTGAGAATGGGCCAGCAGCTGACGATGACACCGCAGCTGCAACAGGCCATCCGCCTGCTCCAATTGTCGACCCTGGACCTGCAACAGGAAATCCAGGAGGCCCTGGAGTCCAACCCGATGCTCGAACGCCAGGAAGA
Organism: Pseudomonas sp. DD1; assembly: GCF_044510355.1. Taxonomy (NCBI): domain Bacteria; kingdom Pseudomonadati; phylum Pseudomonadota; class Gammaproteobacteria; order Pseudomonadales; family Pseudomonadaceae; genus Pseudomonas; species Pseudomonas sp. DD1. Next base: position 71,749 of record NZ_MSAJ01000003.1, read on the forward strand.
AGGCGACGACTTCGATAATGCCGACCCACTGGCCGACAACATAGAGCAAAAACCCAATCCCGACGTCCAGGAACCCTCCTACCAGGAAACCGCACCCACGGTGGATAACCTGGAAGAAGGCGAATGGAACGAACGCATTCCCAATGAACTGCCGGTGGATACGGCCTGGGAAGATGTCTACCAGACCAGCGCCAGCAGCCTGCCCAGCAACGACGATGACGAGTGGGACTTCACCACCCGCACCTCCGTCGGCGAAAGCCTGCAGAGCCACTTGCTGTGGCAACTGAACCTTGCCCCGATGTCCGACACCGATCGCTTGATCGCAGTGACCCTGATCGACTGCATCAACAATCAGGGCTACCTGGACGAGACCCTCGAAGAAATCCTCGAGGCTTTCGACCCGGAACTGGACATCGAGCTGGACGAAATCGAGGCGGTCCTGCACCGCATCCAGCAGTTCGAGCCCGCCGGCATCGGCGCGCGCAACCTCAGCGAGTGCCTGTTGCTGCAACTGCGCCAACTGCCCGCCAAGACACCGTGGCTGGCCGAAGCCCAACGCCTGGTCACCGACTATATCGACCTGCTGGGCAGCCGCGACTACAGCCAGCTGATGCGTCGGATGAAGCTCAAGGAAGATGACCTGCGCCAGATCATCGAACTGGTACAGAGCCTCAACCCGCGTCCCGGCTCGCAGATCGAGTCCAGCGAAGCCGAGTATGTCGTCCCCGACGTGATCGTGCGCAAGGACAACGAGCGCTGGCTGGTGGAGCTGAACCAGGAATCAGTGCCGCGCCTGCGGGTCAACCCGCAATACGCAGGTTTCGTACGCCGGGCCGACACCAGCGCCGACAACACCTTCATGCGCAATCAGTTGCAGGAGGCTCGCTGGTTCATCAAGAGCCTGCAAAGCCGCAACGAGACCCTGATGAAAGTGGCCACCCAGATCGTCGAGCATCAGCGCGGCTTCCTGGAATATGGCGACGAGGCGATGAAACCGTTGGTGCTGCATGACATTGCCGAAGCAGTGGGCATGCACGAATCGACCATCTCCCGGGTCACCACCCAAAAATTCATGCATACCCCACGGGGTATATATGAGCTGAAATACTTTTTCTCCAGCCACGTCAGCACCTCCGAAGGCGGTGAATGCTCGTCCACGGCGATCCGCGCGATCATCAAAAAACTGGTTGCGGCGGAAAATCAGAAAAAGCCGTTGAGTGACAGCAAGATCGCTGGTTTACTGGAGGCACAAGGCATTCAGGTCGCCCGTCGAACCGTCGCCAAGTACCGCGAGTCCCTTGGGATCGCGCCTTCCAGCGAGCGTAAGCGATTGATGTGACGGGCGGGCCATAGCGTTCCAGTGGCGGGTACTCCTACCCGCCGCTTTATGCACTGGCAACGAAGGAGAAGCTGTATGCAAGTCAACATCAGTGGACACCAACTGGAAGTGACCGAACCGCTGCGCGCCTACATCAGCGAGAAACTCAAACGAATTGAGGGGCATTTCGACAAGATCACCAATGTGCAAGTCATCATGTCTGTCGAAAAGCTGAAGCAGAAAATCGAAGCCACCTTGCGTATACCCGGCGGGGAAGTAGTCGCCAATGCAGAGCATTCAGACATGTATGCCGCCATTGACGACCTGACCGACAAGCTGGATCGCCAAATCAAAAAGCATAAGGAAAAGCAGCAGAGCCTTCTTCAAGGCACAGGCCGCTAACACTCCCCACCCATGATTCGACTTGAAACCATCCTGACCCCCGGCCGTTCACTCGTGAACGCGCCGGGTGGCAGTAAAAAGAAAGCCCTCGAACAGATTGCCAACCTGATCAGCCGCGAAGTGCCTGAGCTGGTGATGCAAGATGTATACGAGGCTCTGATTGCCCGTGAAAAACTCGGTTCGACCGGTTTTGGCAACGGCATCGCTATTCCTCATTGCCGCCTAAAAGGCTGTGAAACACCGGTGAGCGCCCTGTTGCACCTGGACGCCCCCACTGATTTCGACGCCATCGACGGCGCCCCGGTTGACCTGCTGTTCGTCCTGCTGGTCCCGGAAGCGGCCACCGATGCGCATCTGGAGCTGCTCCGGCAGATCGCCAGCATGCTCGATCGTGAAGAAGTACGTAAGAAACTGCGTAGCGCCAGCACCAATGAAGCGCTGTATCAGGTTGTCCTGGATGAGCAAAGCGGGCAGTAATCATGCGTTTGATCATCGTCAGCGGGCGTTCCGGCTCAGGTAAAAGTACGGCCCTCAACGTACTTGAGGACAGCGGTTTCTATTGCATCGACAACTTGCCGGCCGGCCTGCTGCCCGAGCTGGCAGAACGCGCCTTGATCCATACCGAGCTGGCACAGCCGCTGGTGGCGGTGTCCATTGACGCACGCAACCTGCCCAGCCACCTCACGCGCTTCCCGGAATTGCTCGAAGAGGTACGCGCCAAGCATATCCATTGCGACGTGCTGTACCTGGATGCCGACGAAGAAACGCTGCTCAAGCGCTTTTCGGAAACCCGTCGCCGCCACCCGCTGAGCAGCCCGCACCGCTCGCTGGCCGAAGCCATCGAGGACGAGACCAAGCTGTTGGGGCCGATCATTGACCTGGCCGACCTCAAGATCAACACCACCAGCCTGAACCTTTACCAACTGCGTGACGCCATCAAGCTGCGCCTGCTGAACCAGCCGGAACCCGGCACCGCGTTCCTTGTTGAGTCCTTTGGCTTCAAGCGGGGCATGCCGGTAGACGCCGACCTGGTATTTGACGTGCGTTGCCTGCCCAATCCTTACTGGAAGCCGGAGCTGCGCGATCAGTCCGGGCTGGACCAACCGGTTGCCGATTACCTGGCGGCGCAACCGGATGTCGAGGAGATGTTCCAGGATATCTCCAGCTACCTGCTCAAGTGGCTACCGCGCTTTGCCGCCAGCAACCGGGCCTATGTCACCATCGCTATCGGCTGCACTGGCGGGCATCACCGCTCCGTCTACCTGACCGAGCGCCTGGGCAAGGTCTTGCAGCAAACCCTCAAGAATGTCCAGGTTCGCCACCGCGACCTCAGCTGAAAGGAACACCTTCGCGATGCCCGCTCTGGAAATTGAAATCATCAACAAACTGGGCTTGCATGCCCGTGCGTCGGCCAAGTTCGTCGGAGTTGCGGGCCAGTTTCCTTGCCAGGTGCGTGCCGGGCGTACGCCAGAGTCCATGGTCGATGGCAAAAGCATCATGGCCATGATGATGCTCGCCGCAGGCAAGGGCACGACGATTCATCTGAAGACCGAGGGTGAGCAGGAACAGGAAGCGTTGGATGCGCTGGTGAAGTTGATCAACAACTACTTCGATGAAGGCGAATAGCCCTTCTTTCCTGAATGCAGCACAAATCAATGTGGGAGTGGGCTTGCCCGCGATAGCTGGGAGTCAGTCGATACATACTTGACTGATACACCGCTATCGCGGGCAAGCCCGCTCCCACATTTTTTATGCCGAGGTGTCTGCATCGCAAGCAAGCCAGCTCCCACACTAGCCAGCTGCCACATTGCTTTTTGCGTTAGGCATCAGCCCAGCGCTGTATCCATGGCCATCATCAGGCAAAACCCGATGCACAACCCCAGGCTGGCAAGTTTGTCATGGCCATTGCGTCGCGACTCGGGGATTACTTCGTGAGTCACCACCAATAACATCGCCCCGGCCGCAAGGGCCAAACCCAGAGGCAGCAGCATCTCGGCCAGACTGACCAGCCAGGCGCAGAGCACGGCAAACACCGGCTCTACCAGGCCGGATGCTGCCCCAATCAGGAATGCCTTGACCCGCGACATCCCCGCCCCAGCCAGCACCAGCGCAATCACCAGGCCTTCCGGCACATCCTGTAAGGCGATGCCCATGGCCAGGCTGTCGGCATCGGGCATACCGCCACCCGCCGAAACGCCTACCGCCATGCCTTCGGGAATATTGTGGGCAATGATCGCGAACACAAACAGCCAGATACGCGGCGGGATTACCGGTTTATCGGGCGTACCGACCAGCATCTCCGGGCTGGCACCGGAGACCTTGCGGTCCACCAGAAACAGGCCGAAGGCACCGAGCATGATGCCGAAGCTGATCAGGCCACTGGACGCCCAGGGGGTAAGCCCCAGGTTTTCGGCGGCGGCGATCCCTGGCACGACCAGCGAAAACGCGGTCGCCGCGAGCATCACTCCAGCACCGAAGCCCAGCAACGTATCGCTGACCGCCAACGGCATCCGCCGGATCACCAGCACCGGCACCGCCCCCAGCGCCGTACCCAGGGCGCAGATTGCGCCACCTTGCAGTGCGCGCAGGATCCGCGGCTCCAGGTTCAGCCAGGCCAGCCCGTGGGCCACCAGCAATGCCGTTCCCGCCAACAGCAGCAGCGAGCCAAACGCATAACGAAACATTCGTACGCTGCTGATCGCCAGTGTTTCAGTGCCCATAGTCGGCCTTAAGTCTTGTTATGAAAGGTCATTAAGCGAGGGCCGCCTGGTAGCGCTCAGCGACTTCCGGCCAGTTGATAACACTGTAGAAGGCGTTGATGTATTCAGGACGGCGGTTCTGATAAAGCAGGTAGTAGGCGTGTTCCCACACGTCCAGACCGAGGATCGGCGTATTGCCATTCATCAACGGGCTGTCCTGGTTGCCACTGCTCTCGACTACCAGGGTCTTTTGCGGGGTCACGCTCAACCAGGCCCAGCCACTGCCGAAGCGGGTCAGCGCAGCTTTGGTAAAGGCCTCCTTGAAGGCGTCAAAGCCACCCAGCTGCTCATCAATCGCCTGGCCCAGGGCACCTTCGGGCTTGCCGCCGCCCTTGGGTGACATGACGGCCCAGAACAATGAGTGGTTGGCATGCCCGCCCCCCTGGTTAATCACCGCTGCGCGCAGCTTTTCCGGCAGTTGCTGGACGCTGGAGACCAATTTCTCGATGGGCCAGTCAGCAAACTCAGTACCTTCGACCGCCGCATTGAGGTTATTGATGTAGGTCTGGTGGTGTTTGGTGTAGTGGATTTCCATGGTTTGCGCATCGATATGCGGCTCCAGGGCATCGTAGGCGTAAGGCAAGGCAGGCAGGGTGTAGGACATATCAATGTGCTCCATAAAAAGGGCTGTTGCGGGTCGGCGCATCCGTCGACGCCGTATGGCTGCCTAGCAAGCGATGGGTACGGGGGTATTCACCGTGATCGCTGATGAAATTCAACAGTTCGACGTAGGTCTTGCTGCTCTGGCGCAAGGCCGCCTCGCGCAGAGGCTGAGGCAGCCGGGTGTCCTGCATGGTCTGCAGCAAGCGCTGGTGAATGGCGCAGAGGTATTCCGCGCTTTCTTCCGGCTGGTTCAGGCGCAGGTGCAGGTCCGCCAGGTTGTGATGGGAAATGACGCAAGCGGCTACGGCTTCGTCGGCATCACCCCAGCGCTCGAACAACACTTGAGCCAGGGCCAGGGCTTGCAGGTAATGCTCGCGGGCATCCACCAGTTCGCCCTGCATAAAGCAGTGATTGGCCCGTTCGATCGTGCGTTTCCAATGCTCCATGGTGAGCCTCCAAAGCAGGGTCGGTGATTACACGCCACCCGCCGTGAGCTTTTCCGGATCCAGGAGGATTTCCAGTTGGCTGCGGGGCAAGTCGGTGTGCTCAAGCGCCACATCAATCACCGGCCGGCCTTGTTGATAGGCTTTCTTGGCGATTTCAGCGGCCTTTTGGTAACCAATGATCGGGTTGAGTGCGGTAACCAGGATCGGGTTACGCGACAGCGCTTCCTTGAGCTTGGGTTCGTTGACCTTGAAGCTGGCGATGGCCTTGTCTGCCAGCAGACGGCTGGAGTTGGCCAACAGTTCCAGGCTGCTGAGCAGGTTCTGGGCGATGATCGGCAGCATCACGTTGAGTTCGAAGTTGCCGGACTGACCGGCGATGGTGATTACGCTGTCATTGCCGATCACCTGGGCCGCGACCATGGCCGTAGCCTCTGGAATCACCGGGTTGACCTTGCCCGGCATGATCGACGAGCCCGGCTGCAGACCTTCGAGTTCGATTTCACCGAGACCGGCAAGGGGGCCGGAGTTCATCCAGCGCAAGTCGTTGGCGACTTTCATCAGCGACACGGCAATCGCTTTGAGTTGGCCGGAGACGGCAACGGCGGTGTCCTGGGAGCCGATCAGAGCAAACAGGTTCTTGCCCGGAGTGAACTGCACCTGGGTCAGGCTGCTCAACTGCTGACTGAAACGCGCAGCAAACTCAGGATGCGCGTTGATACCGGTGCCAACGGCCGTGCCGCCCTGAGCCAGGGCCTGCAGGCTTGGCAGCAAGCCCTGCAAGTGCGCGATATTGGCCTTGAGTTGCTGCGCCCATCCTTCAAGCACCTGGCTCATGCGTACCGGCATGGCGTCCATCAGGTGAGTACGCCCGGTCTTGATGAACGGATGAACTTCCACCGCCTTGTGCTCGATCACCGCAACCAGATGCAGCAACGCCGGCAACGTCTGTTCATGCAGCACCAGCGCGGCGCTGACGTGAATGGTGGTCGGGATGATGTCGTTGCTGCTTTGCCCGCAATTGACGTGGTCATTGGGGTTGACCGGCTCGCCCAGCAGGCGGCTGGCCAGGGTCGCAATCACTTCGTTGGCGTTCATGTTGGAGCTGGTGCCGGAGCCGGTCTGGAAAATATCCACCGGGAAGTGCTGCATGAAGTCGCTTTCCAGCAAGCCTTGGGCGGCGTCGACGATGGCTTTGCCCTGGCTTGCGCTGATCTGCTTGAGATCGACGTTGGCCTTGGCGGCGGCGGCCTTGGCCAGGATCAGGGCGCGGATGAACTGGGTCGGCATGCGCTGGTGGCTGATCGGGAAGTTATCCACCGCACGCTGGGTTTGCGCGCCATACAACGCGTCGGCCGGTACCTGTAGTTCGCCCATGCTGTCGCGTTCGATACGGGTGTTACTCATCGGAAGATCCTTGCACCAAGTCGGAGTGAGAAATCGAAGGTTGCAGTTCGCAAGTCGCCAATTGCCAGGCAAAGGTCTGCCAGCGCTTGAGGCGGCAGGCACAGTGAGACAGGTTTTCCAGGTCGCGCAGCGGGCGCCAGGCCTGGTCCAGGCATGTGGAGCGCCAATGCCAGGGCAAGGCGATATCGGTGGCAGTGTCGAGCAGCAGGCGGAACGAGGTTTCGGCGATGGTCCACGGGTGCGTGGCCGTGCAACAGGCCAGATAGCGGCCTTCGCTGAGGTAGTGTTCGATCAGGCGCGGCTCGTCAGGGTTGAGCCCGCAGCGAATCTGACGACTCATCCAGCGCCAGCTTTCCAGGTAGGGATCCTCGTGCAGGACAGAACTCATGACCCATGCTCACTCGATAATGATATTTATTATTAAATGATATTGAGAATCAAAACAAGCTATTGAACCGATACCTTTGTCGGCCTTGTGATATTCCAGGCAAAAAAAAGCGCCACCCTGGGGGTGGCGCTGTTGTGTAACGGGTTGCGGCTTAGCTGCCGGCGACGGTCATGCGTTCGATCAGCACCGAGCCGGTGCGAATATTGCTGCGCAATTCCAGATCGTTACCCACGGCGACGATCTGCTTGAACATGTCGCGCATATTGCCGGCGATGGTCACTTCCTGGACCGCGAACTGGATTTCGCCATTCTCCACCCAGAACCCCGCCGCGCCTCGGGAGTAATCGCCCGTCACCATATTCAAGCCATGCCCCATCAGCTCGGTCACCAGCAAACCACGGCCCATGCGCCGCAAGAGCGCCGCCTGGTCTTCGTCACCATGGGTCACGAACAGGTTGTGAACCCCACCGGAGTTGGCGGTACTCGGCAGACCGAGCTTGCGCCCGGCGTAGGTGCCAAGCACGTAGGACACCAGCTCACCGTTCTCGACAAACGGCTTGGCGTAGGTTGCCAGGCCGTCGCCATCAAAGGCCGAGCTGCCCATGGCGCGCATCAGGTGCGGGCGTTCGTCCAGGGTCAGCCACTCAGGAAACAGCTTCTGCCCCAGCGCGCCTTCAAGGAACGACGATTTGCGGTACAGATTGCCCCCGGAAATCGCCCCGAGAAAGCTGCCGAACAGACCACCCGCCAGTTCCGCCGAAAACAACACAGGCACTTCGCACGTCGGCACCGGTCGCGCACCCAGGCGGCTCGCAGCCCGTTGCGCGGCGCGCTGTCCGATGCTCACCGGGTCCGCCAACAGCTCACCCTGGCGACTCACGTCATACCAGTAGTCACGCTGCATCTGGCCATCGGCCTCGGCGATCATCACGCAGCTCAAGCTATGGCGCGTCGACGCATAGCCGCCGATAAACCCGTGGCTGTTGCCATACACCCGGCAACCCTGGTGGGTGCTCAGGGTGGTGCCATCGGCATTCTTGATCCGGCTGTCGGCATCAAACGCCGCGGCTTCGCAGGCCAGGGCCTTTTCGATGGCCTGCTCGGGAGTGATATCCCAGGCGTGAAACAGGTCGAAATCCTTGAGATCCCGCGCCATCAAGGCCGCATCCGCCAAACCCGAGGCCTCGTCTTCGGAGGTGTGCTTGGCAATCGCCAGTGCGGCGGCAACCGTCTCGCGAATCGCTTCCGGGCCGCTGGCCGAAGTGCTGGCCGAGCCTTTGCGCTGCCCCACATACAAGGTGATGCCAAAACCCTGGTCGCGGTTGAACTCAACGGTTTCCACTTCCCGCTGGCGTACCGAAGTCGACAGGCCCTGCTCCAGCGACACCGCCACTTCACAGGCACTGGCGCCCTGGCGCTTGGCCTCGGCGATGATCTGCTCAACTTGTTCCTGCAGTGCCGGTAACGCTTGTGGACCGACGCTTTGGGCTGCACTCATGGTTCTCTCCACTCAAATTCTGCTTTCGGTTAAGGCCATCGAGCGACCGGGCCGGACAAGCGGCCCCCGACTGGTTATCATGGCGGCGTTTCTTTGCGGACTGCCACCATGGTTGATTCTTACGACGACTCCCTCGATGGGGAGAAAAGCAAAACCCAGGTCAAACGCGAGCTGCATGCTCTGGTTGATCTCGGCGAGCGCCTTACAACACTCAAGCCGGACTTGATTGCCAAACTGCCACTGACCGACGAAATGCGCCGGGCCTTGGCGGATGCACCCAAGCACACCGCGAATATCGCGCGTAAACGGCACATCATGTTTATCGGCAAGCTGATGCGCGACCAGGACACTGACGCCATTCTGACTTTGCTCGATCAACTCGATGCTTCCACCCGCCAATACAACGAACGTTTCCATAACCTGGAACGTTGGCGTGACCGCCTGATCGGCGGTGACGACGCTGTATTGGAGAAGTTCGTCCTGGACTATCCGGACGCCGACCGCCAGCAACTGCGCTCCCTGATCCGTCAGGCCCAGCACGAACTGGCACAGAACAAGGCGCCGGCCACCAGCCGTAAAATCTTCAAGTACATCCGTGAGCTGGACGAGACTCAACGCGGCCTGCGCTGATCCTCTTCCCCGGGTGGCGGTCATCGCCACCCGAAGCTCCACGCCTTACGACCCCGTGCCACCCACGGTGATCGCGTCAATTTTCAGGGTTGGCTGGCCGACACCCACCGGCACCGACTGCCCATCCTTGCCACACATCCCCACACCGCTGTCCAGCGCCAGGTCGTTACCGACCATCGACACCTTGCTCATGGCTTCCGGGCCGTTGCCAATCAGGGTTGCACCCTTGACCGGCGCGGTGATCTTGCCGTCTTCGATCAGATAGGCTTCGCTGGTAGAGAACACGAACTTGCCGCTGGTGATATCCACCTGGCCGCCACCAAGATTGGCGCAATAGATCCCACGCTTCACCGAAGCAATGATCTCTGCCGGGTCGCTTTCGCCCGCGAGCATGTAGGTGTTGGTCATGCGCGGCATCGGCAAATGCGCGTAGGACTCGCGACGGCCGTTGCCGGTACGCGCCACGCCCATCAGGCGCGCGTTGAGCTTGTCTTGCATATAGCCCTTGAGCACGCCATTTTCGATCAACGTGGTGCACTCGGTCGGCGTACCTTCGTCGTCGACGCTCAGGGAACCACGGCGACCGGCCAATGTGCCGTCGTCGACAATGGTGCAGAGCTTGGAGGCGACCATTTCGCCCATGCGCCCGCTGTAGGCGGAGCTGCCCTTGCGGTTGAAGTCACCTTCCAGGCCATGCCCCACCGCTTCATGCAGCAAAACCCCGGACCAGCCCGAACCCAGGACCACCGGCAGCGTACCCGCTGGCGCCGGAATGGCTTCCAGGTTGACCAGCGCCTGGCGCAACGCCTCGCGGGCGTAGCCCATGGCGCGGTCGTCGGTGAGGAAATAGCGATAATCCGTACGCCCACCGCCACCGTGGCCGCCGCGCTCGCGACGCCCGTTCTGCTCGACGATCACACTGACATTAAAGCGCACCAGCGGGCGCACATCCGCCGCCAGGCTGCCATCGGTGGACGCCACCAGGATGCGCTCCCAGACCCCGGCCATGCTCACGCTCACTTGCTGGATACGCGGGTCGAGGGCCCGGGTTGCAGCATCCACACGCTTGAGCAACTCGACCTTTTCGGCACGGGTCATTACTTCCAGTGGATTATCCGGGCCGTACAACTGGGCCACGTCCTGGGTGCTGAACGCCTGCACGGTGCCGTTCTGCCCAGCGCGGGAAATCGAACGCGCCGCGCGGGCCGCCAGGCCCAGGGCTTCGAGGGTGATGGCATTGCTATAGGCAAAGCCGGTCTTCTCACCGGACTGCGCGCGCACGCCAACCCCTTGGTCAAGGTTGAAGCTGCCGTCCTTGACGATCCCGTCTTCCAGGGACCATGACTCGGAAATCTGCCCCTGGAAATACAGGTCTGCAGCATCAATACCCGGCCCGGCCAGGTCACCCAGTACGGTTTGCAGACTTTCGATGGTCACGCCACCGGGCGCCAGGAGGTGTTCACTGACTGAGGACAACAACTCGCTCATAGGTTCGGCCTTAAATTCATCGTTCTGAAGCAGGTCGCTGTGCGCCCTGCGAGAAAAAGCGCCGGTGGCCTGCCACCGGCATGCGCGCCCGTATCGACGCTTGTTCGCTGCTATCGCGTTCGGCCAACAACACCGCTTCGCCTTGATCTTGTTGCGCCAGTACGCGCCCCCATGGGTCGATAATTGCCCCATGGCCGAATGTTTCCCGTGGCCCCGGATGCACCCCGCCCTGGGCGGCCGCCAGCAGATAGCACTGGGTTTCTATGGCTCGGGCCCGGATCAGCACATCCCAGTGCGCAGCCCCCGTTACCGCCGTAAAGGCCGAAGGCGCAGTAATCAACTCGGCGCCCGCCGCACGCAATTCGCTGTACAGCTCGGGGAAGCGCAGGTCATAACAGACCGTCAGCCCCAGGCGTCCAACCGGCGTATCGGCCACCACTACCTGGTTACCGTAAGCATAGTCGTCAGATTCGCGATAACGACCGCGCGCATCCGCCACGTCCACGTCGAACAGATGCAGCTTGTCGTAGCGCGCCACAATCTGTCCCTGCGCGTCGATCAACAGCGAGCACGCGTTGGACTTGGCGTCGGGCTGCCCGAGCGGGGGCAACGGCAAGGTACCGGCCACTATCCATAAGTTGAGGTCACGGGCGGCCAGTTTCAACCACGGCAGGATCGGCCCCTCGCCCACCGCTTCGGCGTGGCCGATAGCGGCCACGTCGCGGCGGCCCATGGCGGCGAAGTTTTCCGGCAGCACTGCCAGTTGCGCGCCCCCTGCCGCCGCCTGCTCCAGCAACCGCCGGGCCTGGGCCAGGTTAGCCAGAACATCGCTCTGGCTGACCATCTGGATTACCGCAAAGGACATGGGCCGACACTCCATAAAAAGCATGGGGCCATGCTACTCCACAGGGGCTTACTGCGGTTTTTCAAATGGCTTGTCGAAGGTGATTTTTGGATCTTTCCATGGCCCTTCCACCTTGTACTGGACGCTGGCGAAACGCGAGACCCGATCGCCAATCAGTTTGTCGATCAGGAACAGTGCGCCGCCAATGGCCGGCGCCCCCACGATCAACGCGGCAATCGGCAGGTTGTTGGTCACCGGCAGGGTCACCAGCAACTTGGCATCGACACGGTCAGCCACCAGGTCCAGGGTACCGTTAAGCTCCAGGTTGCTCGACGGCCCGGTGAGAACAATCGGCTCACGGGTCACAAACACACCATTGCTGGCGGCCAGCAGGCCCTTGACCCGGTCGTAGCTCAGGCCCTTGCCGAGCAAGTCCGAGAAGTCCAGGCGCAAACGCCGGCCAATCGAGTTGAAGTTCAGCAGGCCAAACACCCGCAACGCCTGGGCACCGCCCTCGACCTCGACAAACTGGCCCTTGCGGAACGATGCATCCAGGCTCCCGGAAAACCGCTTGGGCCCAACCCACGCAGGCGAACCCGGCCAGCGCCCGTCAACGTCCAGATGGAAGTCCTGGCTGGTCACGGTGGGCGCGAAGCCCCAGCCTTTGAGCACATCGGCGATATTCTTGCCGTCCAGGCGCCCCTTGTACCAACTGCTGCTGGCGCCCGGCGCGCCTTCCCAGCCACCGGCCCCCTTGAGCCGCATGCCCTTGAGGCCCAGGTCGAGGTTGTTGAAAGCCATGCCCTTGGCCGTCGGGCGCACCTTCAAGGACCAGGCGCCGATCAAGTCGGGCCCCTGCAACAACTGGCCAATGGAAATATCCAGCGCCGGAATGTCCTTGGGATCAATGTTCGCCAGGGGATCAGGTGCGTTCTCGTCAGCCTGTACCGTAGGGTCAACCGCCGGCAGCTTCACGTATTGCAGATTGATGGCGATAGGCGCGCCCTTGGCATCCGGCAGGCCAACAGTCCCCTTGGCTTGCTGGCTGTCGAGCTGCAGGCCCCAGGCGGCGGGCTTGCGCTCCAGTTGCAGGCTGACCTGGTCGAATTGAGTACCAAAGCCTGTCAGCTTGCCGATCTTGAAATCGGCACTGCTCAACAGCTGCTTGGCATTGCCACCCGGATCATTGCCGGCGTAGCGGTCCACCAGTTTCTTCCACGGATCTATATCCAGCTCCGACAGCACCCCGCGAATCCGCAGGCCCTTGCCACCGGGCAGCAAGGCATCGCCATCCCCGAGGAACAGTTCGCCACGGCCCAGGGCAAAGTTGTTCGCCGGGGCTGCAAAAGTAAAGTTCGCCAGCTCGCCGTAATCAAACCAGTAGCGTCGCTCTGCGCCCTGCAGGGTCATGCGGAACACACTGTCGCGGCCCTGACTGGCGGACATGCCAAACGGCGCAGGCAAATCCACCGCCACGCCCTTGAGGCTGGAACTGACCCGCAACTGGCTGTCGGCACCGTCCAGGTCCAGTTGCAGTTGATACGGGATATCCCCGGACACCGGCAGCGGCTGGCCGACTTTCAGCCAGTCGGTGAGGCGCTTGACCGTCACCTGGCCCTTGGCGGTGACCCGCGTGCTGAGATTGCCCGGCTTGCCACCAGCAGCAATCTGCGCCGTGATCGGCCGGTCAAAGGCCTGGGCACTGATGTTCTGGCCACTCAAGCCCTTGGTGCTGTCGAAGCGGAATTCGCCCTTGAGCTGGTTCAGGTCCAGGGTCGGCTCGGCCAGTTGCAGGTGCGCCTTGTCAGTCTTGAAGTCCACCACGATTTTCGGCTCGATGCCTTTGGCCAGAGGGATGTCCAGGTCGAGTGAACCTTGCAGGTCGCCCTCGCCTTTCCAGCCGGCAAACGTCGACGCCGTGCCGATGGGGGCTTCCTGCAGGATCTTCAGGCCGTCACCCAGCCCACCGGCAAACCCGCCCGTCAGCAACAGATGACTGTCATGGCCAGGAAGCGCATGGGGAATGTTGACGTAGATATCCTTGACCTTGGTGTCGAGCAATTGCCCCTTGCTGGCCAGGATGCGCACACCGGTTTCTTCGACAAACACTTCACCGGTCACCTTGCTCACATGGGGCCAGCCAGGCTGGAACGCCAGCTCGGCGTCATGCACCTTGAAGAACAGGCTGATATTGCGCGCCGCCGTCACCGCATCGTGGTTCAACGAGCCTTGATACTGGAAGAAGCCTTCATCGACCGCGCCCTTGAGAATGGCCGTACGCAGCCATTCATCCAGGGCCGGGCTCAACACCGCCGGCAGGTATTTGGGGGTAAAGCGTCCATCGCCCTCGACCATGCCGACCCGCAGGTCCATGTAGTCTTCCTGGTTATGATCGAAATGCAGACGAATCAGGAAGTCCGCCGCGACCTTGCCCTCTTCCCCCAGCACCTTGATATACGGAGCGATCAGCGTGAAGCCTTGTTTATCCAGCTTCCACGTCAGGCGCGCGTTGGCCTGGATGTACTGCCAGGGCTTGGCGAAAATCGGGTACAGGTGCAAGGCAAAGTCCTTGCTGTCCATGCGCAGCTCGCCCTGGCCCAGGTCGCCGCTGATGCTGCCGGAGACATTGCGGGCCGCCGGTGCGCCGAAATACGCATCAAAGCCCACCCGCTCGAGGTTGGCGGCAAAGCTGACGCGTTGATCGCCCGTCTCCTGGGGACGATAATCCACCAGGACATTGCGCAGCACGCCCGTGGCTTTCAACGCTTCGACGGTCTTGGCAAAACCCTCGGGCAATGGCGCCAGGGCGTTGAGCAAGGGGGTGATCGGCGTCAGGTCCAGGCGATCGGCCTGCAGGTTCCAGGTTTCCTGGGCCTTGTCGGTGGCCAGGGTTTGCTGCAATTGCAGGTGCGACTCCCAACGGGTGTCGCCCAGGTTCATGGCCAGCGAGTCGAAGACCACCTTAAGGCCGCGGTCACTGCGTTGCACGTAGGCCGTCAGGCCCAGGTTGTGGATGCTCACAGGTTTGCGCTGGGCATACCGCACCTTCACTTGCGGCGCATTGAGCCGCGCGGCGACGCTTTGCAGCGTTCCGCCGGCCCAGGTCAGCCAGAGTTCGCCGCCGGCTTTCAGCTCATTGAGTTTCCAGTCCCGGGTCAACTTCGCCGGAATCCATTGCGCCCAATTGCTCTGGGGCAGGCTCAGGTAGGCCTGGACTTCACCATCGCGCCACTGGCTAGCGCGGATCCGCGTGCGCAGGCTGAGGGCCAGCGGCTGCCCATCGGGCAAGGTCAGGCGTGCATCCAGGCGCTGGCGGGTGGCGCCGGTTTGCAGGCTCAGGCCCACATAGGTCAAGGTCAGCGGCGCTTGTTCAAACGGTTGCAAAGTGACCTGGCTGTCGAGCAGCGAGATCTTCGCCACCGCTTGCATGCGCGTGAGCAGTTGTTCCGGGTCCAGGGGCTGGTCGTCCTGCACCGGCAGGCCTTGCAGCGCCCAACGGCCGTCCTGGTCCTCCTTGACACTGAGCTGCAACCCGCTGACTTCCAAGTGAGCAATGCGCACATCCCACGCCAGCAGGCTGGCCCAGAGATCGGGCACCACTTGCACCTGGTCCAGGCGCAAGGCACTGCTGCCCTCGCCAACCATCACGTCATGGGCCAGCAAGACCGGGGCAAAGCCGCTCCAGCGCCCTTCCAGGCTGCCAATGCTCAGGGGCATGTCGACCGCCGCCTGCGCCTTGGCCTCTACTTCGGCACGGTACTCCGCCACCAATGGCGTCAATTCACGGCCCAGGCTGACGTAGACCGCCGCCAGTACCAACAGCAATGCACACAGGCCAAGGCCCCAACGGGTCAGTGCGGCAAAAAAGCGTTGTAGACGCTCCATGTCAGGCGACCCTCAAGGTAATAGTCGGACGGCAGATCAAGGTCTGGCGGTCTCGTTGAACAGGACGGATGCGAATCAGAGCAGCACCACGTCGTATTGTTCCTGTGAATACATGGTTTCGACCTGGAAACGGATGGTACGGCCAATGAAGCCCTCCAGTTCCGCAACGTTGCCCGACTCTTCGTCGAGCAACCGATCAACCACCTTCTGATTGGCCAGGACTCTATAACCCTCGGCCTGATAAGCGCGTGCCTCTCGTAGAATTTCCCGGAAAATCTCGTAGCAAACCGTTTCCGGGGTCTTCAACTTGCCGCGGCCCTGGCAACTGCTGCACGGTTCGCACAGCACTTGCTCAAGGCTTTCACGGGTACGCTTGCGGGTCATCTGTACCAGGCCCAACTCGGTGATCCCGATGATGTTGGTCTTGGCGTGATCGCGCTCCAGCTGCTTTTCAAGGGTGCGCAACACCTGGCGCTGGTGTTCTTCATCTTCCATGTCGATGAAGTCGATGATGATGATCCCGCCCAGGTTGCGCAGGCGCAGTTGACGGGCAATGGCGGTGGCGGCTTCGAGGTTGGTCTTGAAGATGGTTTCTTCAAGGTTGCGATGGCCGACGAAGGCGCCGGTGTTGACGTCGATGGTGCTCATGGCTTCGGCCGGGTCGACCACCAGGTAGCCACCGGACTTGAGCGGCACCTTGCGCTCCAGGGCCTTCTGGATTTCGTCCTCGACGCCATACAGGTCGAAAATCGGCCGTTCGCCGGGGTAGTGTTCCAGGCGATCGGCGATTTCCGGCATCAATTCGGCGACAAATTGCGTGGTGCGCTGGAAGGTTTCCCGCGAGTCGATGCGGATTTTCTCGATCTTCGGGCTGACCAGATCACGCAGGGTTCGCAGGGCCAGGCCCAGGTCTTCGTAGATGACACTCGGCGCGCCGACGGTCTTGATCTGGGCTGCGATCTGGTCCCACAGGCGCCGCAGGTAGCGGATATCCATGAGGATTTCATCGGCACCGGCACCTTCGGCGGCGGTGCGCAGGATAAAGCCGCCCGCCTCTTTGATACCTTCGGCCGCCACGCAATCGCTGACCACCTTTTTCAGGCGCTCACGCTCACCTTCGTCTTCGATTTTCAGGGAAATACCGACGTGGGCGGTGCGCGGCATGTACACCAGGTAACGCGAAGGAATTGACAATTGCGTGGTCAGGCGCGCGCCCTTGGAACCAATCGGGTCTTTGGTGACTTGCACCACCAGGCTCTGCCCTTCGTGCACCAGGGCGCTGATGCTCTCGACCGCAGGGCCTTCGCGCAGGGAGATTTCCGAGGCATGGATAAATGCAGCACGGTCCAGGCCGATATCGACAAAGGCTGCCTGCATGCCCGGCAACACCCGCACAACCTTACCTTTATAGATATTGCCAACGATCCCGCGCTTCTGGGTGCGCTCGACGTGCACTTCCTGCAAAACACCGTTTTCTACCACCGCCACGCGCGATTCCATCGGCGTGATATTGATCAGAATCTCTTCACTCATGGCTGGGTCTCGTTCAGGCGTTTTCACAATAGTGGCCGATCGCTTAAAGGTGGCGCTGGAGTAGAGCGTTCAGCGCACGGAAAGGTGTTGCCAACAGGGTATGCCGAAATGGCCCAGCAGTTCTGCTGTTTCGCAGACCGGCAGGCCAACGACTGCCGAGTAGCTGCCATTGAGCCCGGCGACAAATACCGCCGCCAACCCTTGGATAGCATAGCCGCCCGCCTTGTCCTGGGGTTCACCGCTGTGCCAGTAAGTCGTTGCTTCTTGTGTGGAAACCTGGCGAAAACGCACGCGACTGCTGACCAGGCGCGTTTCGCAACGCTGGCCATCAAGCAGCGCAATGGCGGTGAGGACTTCGTGCTCACGATCAGAAAGGGCCAGCAGCATGGCCAGGGCATCGGCCTGGTCCACGGGCTTGCCGAGGATCCGGCCATCCAGGATGACGGCAGTATCGGCCCCTAGCACGCAGGCATTTGCGGTATCGGCTAATGTCGCCAGGCCTGCAGCGGCTTTGCCACGGGCCAGGCGCTCGACGTAGGACGCAGGCGACTCGTCGCCCAGGGGTGTTTCATCAATAGCGGCGTTGACCACGGTGAACGGCACGCCAATCTGGGTCAGCAGTTCACGCCGCCGAGGAGAGCCGGAGGCCAGATAAAGCGATTGCATTGCAAACTCTCCCTGCGGGTTCGATAACCAGGCAGAGCTTCGCGCCCCACTCAATTGATTTTATAGCGGCGACACAACCCACGCAGACCGAAGCTGACCCATGGCCACAACAGCGCGCTGACCAGCGCCGGCAAGACCAGCGCGAGGGTCGGCTGGCGGTTACCGGTCAAGGCGCTAAGCCACAGTTGCACCAATTGGGCCAGACCGAAGATCACCAGGATCACCAGGCATTGCTGCCACATCGGAAACATGCGCAGGCGTTGCTGCAGCGACAGCACCAGGAAGGTGATCAGCGTGAGAATCAAGGCGTTCTGGCCGAGCAAGGTGCCATACATCACGTCTTCAGCCAGCCCCAGGCACATCGCGGTGACCATGCCGACCTTGTGCGGCAAGGCCAGGGCCCAGAAGGCCAGCAGCAAGGCCAGCCACAGCGGGCGCAGGATTTCCATGAATTGCGGCATCGGCGAAACGCTGAGCAACATACCGATGGCGAAGGTCAACCAGACCATCCAGCCATTGCGTGAATGTGTACCGGCCATTATTGCGCCCCCTGTCGAGTGGTTGCCGGCGCAGGTGCAGCAGCAGGCGTGGACGCCGCAGGCCTGACCGGCCGGGCAGGTGTTGCCGAAGCGGGCGCGGCGGGTGCAGCCGGTGTCGCCACTGGCGCTGCCGGTGTCGCAGGCTTGGGTACGGTGGCCGGGATGATCGGCGTGGTGGTGCCGTCCTGCCGGTCCTGCGCTTCCTGGGCCTGGGCAGCCTCGTTGGCGCGCTCTTCCGGCGTGCGCGTGTCACTGAACACCAGCAACAGGTAGCGGCTACGGTTCAGCGCGGCCGTCGGCACGGCACGGACAATCGCGAATGGCTGGCCGGAATCGTGGATCACTTCCTTGACCGTCGCCACCGGATAGCCCGCCGGGAATCGCTGGCCGAGGCCGGAGCTGACCAGCAGGTCGCCTTCCTTGATGTCAGCGGTGTCGGCCACATGCCGCAATTCCAGGCGTTCCGGGTTGCCGGTACCGCTGGCAATCGCCCGCAGGCCATTGCGATTGACCTGCACCGGAATGCTGTGGGTGGTGTCGGTGAGCAGCAGCACGCGGGAGGTATAGGGCATCAACTCCACCACCTGGCCCATCAGACCACGGGCATCGAGCACCGGCTGGCCAAGGACCACGCCATCGCGCTCGCCCTTGTTGATGATGATGCGATGGGTGAAGGGGTTGGGGTCCATGCCGATCAACTCGGCCACTTCGACCTTTTCGTTGACCAACGCGGAAGAATTGAGCAACTCGCGCAGCCGGACGTTCTGCTCGGTCAGGGCCGCCAGCTTTTGCATGCGCCCCTGCAGCAGCAGGTTTTCGGTCTTGAGCTTTTCGTTCTCGGCCACCAGTTCTGTGCGGCTGCCAAACTGGCTGGCCACACCTTGCCATAGCCGTTGCGGCAGGTCGGTGATCCAGTAGGACTGCATCAATACCAGCGACATCTGGCTACGCACTGGCTTGAGCAGTGTGAAGCGGGCATCGACCACCATCAGCGCGACCGATAGCACGACCAGCACCAACAAGCGCACGCCCAATGAGGGGCCTTTAGTGAAGAGCGGTTTAATAGGCCGCTACTCCCGGGCAGATATTCTCTTTATTCATACGGCATCAAACCGGCCTGGATGCAGATTGAAGAAGATAAACGCCAACAGGCAGCACTGCAAAGTGCTGCCTGTTGATGAAACATGGTGCAACCAACGATCTTATTCGCTGGAGAGCAGGTCCATGGTGTGTTTATCCATCATTTCCAGTGCACGACCACCGCCACGGGCAACGCAGGTCAGCGGGTCTTCGGCGACGATCACCGGCAGGCCGGTTTCCTGGGCCAGCAGCTTGTCGAGGTCACGCAGCAAGGCGCCACCACCGGTCAGCACCAGGCCACGCTCGGCGATATCGGAAGCCAGTTCCGGCGGCGACTGCTCCAGCGCGCTCTTGACCGCCTGAACGATGGTGGCCAGGGACTCTTGCAGAGCTTCCAGCACTTCATTGGAGTTCAGGGTAAAGGCACGTGGCACGCCCTCGGCCAGGTTGCGACCGCGAACATCGACTTCGCGCACTTCGCCACCCGGGTAGGCGGTACCGATTTCCTGCTTGATGCGCTCGGCGGTGGATTCGCCGATCAGGCTGCCGTAGTTACGACGCACATACGTGATGATCGCTTCGTCGAAGCGGTCGCCGCCAACCCGTACGGATTCGGCATACACCACGCCATTGAGGGAGATCAGGGCGATTTCAGTGGTACCGCCACCGATATCCACCACCATCGAACCGCGCGCTTCTTCAACCGGCAGGCCGGCACCGATGGCAGCGGCCATTGGCTCTTCGATCAGGAACACTTCGCGGGCACCGGCACCAAGGGCCGATTCACGGATGGCACGACGCTCCACCTGGGTGGATTTGCACGGTACGCAGATCAGCACACGAGGGCTGGGCTGCAGGAAACTGTTTTCATGAACCTTGTTGATGAAGTACTGCAGCATCTTCTCGCAGACACTGAAGTCGGCGATCACGCCGTCTTTCATCGGACGAATGGCGGCAATGTTGCCAGGTGTACGGCCGAGCATGCGCTTGGCCTCGGTGCCCACGGCAACGACACTTTTCTGATTACCATGGGTCCGAATGGCCACAACCGATGGCTCATTCAGGACGATACCGCGCTCGCGCACGTAAATAAGGGTGTTGGCAGTGCCCAGGTCGATGGAAAGATCGCTGGAAAACATGCCACGCAGTTTCTTGAACATGGGAAAGGGACCCTAGGCAACGCGTGGGTAAAAAAGTGCGGCAAACTCTAACAACGACAGGGATTTTGGGCAAGGCGCCAATGTGCTAAATTGGCCGACTTTCTGTGCACCTAACCCCACAATCGCGGCCTTATGACCGTAGAAATGCGGTAGTGTTCCGACAATCTAACACACGGATAGCTTCCGTTCTGTTTTCCACTGGAGAATCCCATGGCGCTTGAACGCTCCGACGTGGAAAAAATCGCTCATTTGGCCTGCCTGGGCCTCAATGAAGCCGATCTTCCACAGACCACCGCAGCCCTGAACAGCATTCTCGGGCTGGTCGACCAGATGCAAGCGGTGAATACCGATGGCATCGAACCCCTGGCCCACCCACTGGAAGCCAGCCAGCGCCTGCGCGCAGACGTCGTGACCGAACGCAATAATCGCGAGGCCTACCAGTCCATCGCACCAGCGGTCGAAAACGGCCTGTACCTGGTTCCGAAAGTCATCGACTAAAGGGAAAGAGCCTGCAATGCATCAATTGACTCTGGCCGAGATCGCCCGCGGTCTCGCCGACAAAAAGTTTTCCTCCGAAGAGCTGACCAAGGCCCTGCTGGCGCGTATCACCGCGCTGGACCCGAAGGTCAACAGCTTCATCAGCCTCACCGAAGAGCTGGCCCTTAGCCAGGCCAAGGCCGCTGACGCCCGTCGCGCCAACGGTGAAGGCGGCGCGCTGCTGGGTGCGCCAATCGGTCACAAGGACCTGTTCTGCACCCAGGGCATCCGCACCAGCTGCGGCTCGAAGATGCTCGACAACTTCAAGGCGCCCTACGATGCGACCGTGGTCGCCAAGCTGGCCGAAGCCGGGGCCGTGACCCTGGGCAAGACCAACATGGACGAATTCGCCATGGGCTCGGCCAACGAATCGAGCTACTACGGCGCGGTGAAAAACCCGTGGAACCTGGAGCACGTGCCCGGCGGTTCGTCCGGTGGTTCGGCTGCAGCCGTGGCCGCCCGCCTGCTTCCGGCCGCCACAGCCACCGATACCGGCGGCTCGATCCGCCAGCCTGCCGCGTTCACCAACCTCACCGGCCTGAAACCGACCTACGGTCGTGTTTCCCGCTGGGGCATGATTGCCTACGCGTCCAGCCTCGACCAGGGCGGCCCTTTGGCCCGCACTGCCGAAGACTGCGCAATATTGTTACAAGGCATGGCCGGGTTCGATGCGAAGGACTCCACCAGCATTGATGAACCGGTGCCGGACTACAGCGCCAGCCTCAATACCTCGATCCAAGGCCTGCGCATCGGCGTGCCGAAAGAGTATTTCAGCGCCGGCCTCGACCCGCGTATCGCCGAGCTGGTGCACAACAGCGTCAAGGAGCTGGAAAAGCTCGGCGCGGTGATCAAGGAAATCAGCCTGCCGAACAACCAGCACGCAATTCCGGCGTACTACGTGATCGCCCCGGCAGAGGCCTCGTCGAACCTGTCGCGCTTCGACGGCGTGCGTTTCGGCTACCGCTGTGAAGACCCGAAAGACCTCACCGACCTGTACAAGCGCTCCCGTGGCGAAGGTTTCGGCGTGGAAGTACAACGCCGGATCATGGTCGGTGCCTACGCCCTGTCGGCCGGTTACTACGACGCGTACTACCTCAAGGCGCAAAAGATCCGTCGCCTGATCAAGAACGACTTCATGGCAGCCTTTAATGAAGTCGACGTGATCCTCGGCCCAACCACGCCAAACCCGGCCTGGAAGATCGGCGCCAAGACCGGCGACCCGATCGCCGAATACCTGGAAGACCTGTACACCATCACCGCCAACCTCGCCGGCCTGCCGGGCTTGTCCATGCCTGCAGGCTTTGTCGACGGTTTGCCAGTGGGCGTGCAACTACTCGCCCCGTATTTCCAGGAAAGCCGCTTGCTCAATGTGGCGCACCAGTACCAGTTGCACACTGACTGGCACACTCGCACCCCAACCGGCTTCTGAGGAGAACACTATGCAATGGGAAGTTGTGATCGGGCTGGAGATTCATACCCAGCTCGCCACCCAATCGAAGATTTTCTCCGGTAGCGCCACCACGTTCGGCTCCGAGCCCAACACCCAGGCCAGCCTGGTAGACCTGGGCATGCCTGGCGTACTGCCAGTACTGAACCAGGAAGCGGTGCGCATGGCGGTGATGTTCGGCCTGGCGATTGACGCCGAGATCGGCCAGCACAACGTGTTTGCGCGCAAGAACTACTTCTACCCGGACCTGCCCAAGGGCTACCAGATCAGCCAGATGGAATTGCCGATCGTCGGCAAGGGCTACCTGGATATCCCTCTGGAAGACGGCACGATCAAACGCGTCGGCGTGACCCGTGCGCACCTGGAAGAAGATGCCGGCAAGAGCCTGCATGAAGAATTCAATGGCGCCACCGGCATCGACCTGAACCGCGCCGGCACGCCGCTGCTGGAGATCGTGTCCGAGCCGGACATGCGCAGTGCCAAGGAAGCCGTGGCCTACGTCAAGACCATCCACGCGCTGGTGCGCTACCTGGGCATCTGCGACGGCAACATGGCCGAAGGCTCCCTGCGTTGCGACTGCAACGTGTCGGTGCGGCCAAAAGGCCAGGTCGAGTACGGCACCCGCTGCGAGATCAAGAACGTCAACTCGTTCCGTTTCATCGAGAAGGCGATCAACACCGAAGTCCGTCGCCAGATCGAGCTGATCGAAGACGGCGGCAAAGTGATCCAGCAGACCCGCCTGTACGACCCGAACAAAGACGAAACCCGTGCCATGCGCAGCAAAGAGGAAGCCAACGACTACCGTTACTTCCCCGATCCGGACCTGTTGCCAGTGGTGCTCGAGGATTCGTTCCTCAATGACGTGCGCGCCACCCTGCCGGAATTGCCACCGCAAAAACGCGAGCGCTTCCAGGCGCAGTTCGGTCTGTCGGTGTATGACGCCAGTGTGCTGGCTTCGAGCCGCGAGCAAGCCGACTACTTCGAAAAAGTCGTGAGCATTGCCGGTGACGCCAAGCTGGCCGCCAACTGGGTCATGGTCGAGCTGGGCAGCCTGTTGAACAAACAGGGCCTGGAAATCGACGAAGCCCCGGTCTCGGCCGAACAACTGGGCGGCATGTTGCTGCGCATCAAGGACAACACCATCTCCGGCAAAATCGCCAAGACCGTATTCGAGGCCATGGCCAGCGGTGAAGGCAACGCCGACGAGATCATCGAGAAGCGCGGCCTCAAGCAAGTCACCGACAGCGGCGCCATCTCGGCCGTGCTGGATGAAATGCTGGCGGCCAACGCCGAGCAGGTCGAGCAATACCGTGCGGCGGATGAAGCCAAGCGCGGCAAGATGTTCGGCTTCTTTGTGGGCCAGGCGATGAAAGCCTCCAAAGGCAAGGCCAACCCGCAACAGGTGAACGAATTGCTCAAGAGCAAGCTCGAAGGCTGATAGCAATGAATGGTCCGAGCGGGATTTTACTTGCGACTCGGACCCCATGTGGGAGCGGCGGTGCGACGATTCGAATCGTCGCACCGCCGCTCCCACATTTGTGATGGGGATATTTTGATAATGAAGCGTCTACTCGGCCTCTGCGCCCTGTTCTCCCTGCTCACCGGCTGCGCCAGTGGCCTGATCGACCCCAACGGTTACGACGAAACCGGCACCGCGTCCTACTACGGCGCCAAGCACCACGGCAAGAAAACCGCCAGCGGTGAACCCTTCAACCAACACGCAATGACCGCCGCCCACCGACGCCTGCCATTCGGCACGCGGGTGCAGGTCACCAACCTGTCCAACGATAGATCCGTGGTGGTACGCATCAATGATCGCGGCCCACACACCCGTGGCCGACTGATTGATCTTTCACGCCAGGCCGCCGAACAGTTGGGTATGCTGCGCAGCGGAACCGCGCGCGTGCGCGTACAAGCCCTGAGCAACTGACTGTCGGAGCCCTGACCATTTTCGGATTAAGCGCCCTCTCGCCCATCAGCCTGATTGAACTGATCAGCGGCCTGCTGCTGCTGATTGCCGGCGCCGAAATGCTGGTACGCGCCGCCGTGCGCCTGGCCGCCAGCCTCAAGGTCAGGCCGCTGATCATTGGCTTGAGCATCGTGGCCTTTGGCAGCAGCGCGCCGCAAATCGCCGTCAGTTTGCAGGCCACCCTGGCCGGTAATACCGATATTGCCGTGGGCAGTGTGATCGGCAGCAGCATCTTCAATATCCTCGTCACCCTGGGCCTGTCGGCGCTGATCATTCCCTTGCGCGTGTCGCGCCAACTGGTGCGCCTGGATATCCCGGTGATGATCGGCGCCAGCCTGCTGCTGTTTATTCTCGCCAGCGATGAAGCCCTGACCCCGCTTGACGGCCTGACCTTGCTGGTCGCCCTACTCGCCTACCTAGCCCTGTTGCTGTACCAGACCCGCCATTCGCGCCGCCCACGGACCCGCGACACCGTGGTGCAGGCGCCGTGGCTGAGCAGTTTGCTGTGGATGATCGGTGGGCTCGTGCTGCTGGTGTTCGCCGGGCATCTGGTGCTCGGGGCGGCTGTGGAAGTGGCCGGCGACCTGGGCCTGTCCGAGCGGGTGATCGGCCTGACCATTGTTGCCGTCAGTACCTCCCTGCCGTGCCTCGCCACATCCCTGATCGCCGCCGTACGCGGCGAGCGGGAGATTGCGGTAGGCAACGTGATCGGCAGCAACCTGTTCAACCTGTTAGGGGTACTGGGCTTTACCGCGCTGGTGGCGCCGTCGCCCTTGTCGGTATCGCCCAATGCCCTGGATTTCGACCTGCCGGTAATGCTCGGCGTCGTGGTGTTGTGCTTGCCGGTGTTTTACACCGGCTACCGCATTACCCGCGCCGAAGGCTTGCTGCTGCTGGGGTTGTATCTGGCGTATGGGCTGCATGTGCTGTCGTTCACCACCGGCATGCCGCTGGCCAATAAACTCGAACAACTGATGCTGTACTACGTCCTGCCAGCGCTGGTGGCTTTCCTGTTGTTCACCTCGCTGCGAGCCTGGCGCCGCCAACACCACAAGAGGGAATCGCAATGACCGATCAACCGAAATCCGGCGAGCAAATGCGTCGCCAGGTCATGGGTGATGTGTTTGTCGACCGCGCGCTGGGCAATGCCACCGAATTCACCCAGCCACTGCAGGACTTCGTCAACGAACATGCCTGGGGCGGGGTGTGGAACCGTGAAGGCCTGCCACTGAAGACCCGCAGCCTGATTACACTCGCGGTATTGACCGCCTTGAAGTGCCCGCAGGAACTCAAGGGCCATGTGCGCGGCGCACTGAATAATGGCTGTACTGTTGAAGAAATTCGCGAGGCGCTGCTGCATTGCGCGGTGTATGCCGGCGTGCCGGCGGCGATTGATGCGTTTCGGGCGGCGCAGGAAGTGATTGAGGCGTATCAGTCAGACCCGCAGTGACTGTCAGATCGCTATCGCGGGCAAGCCCGCTCCCACAATTTTGATTGTGCACACCTTCACCAGAACATTTCAGATCCAGCCACCCGCCTGCAACACGAAGATCCCGATATTAGTGGTCACCGCCGCCATCAAGGTGGTGATCACAATGATCGCTGCCGCCAACTCATGGTTGCCCTGGGCCGCGCGAGCCATGACAAAACTGGCGGCGGCCGTCGGCGCGCCGAAATACAAGAACAGGATCCCCAGTTCCGGCCCGCGGAACCCGTACAGCCACGCGCCGGCAGTCGCCACCAGGGGCAGCCAGATCATCTTCATCAGGCTGGCGCTCAGGGCAATGCTGCCGCTTTTCCGCAGGGCAGCCATGGACAACGTGCCGCCGATACAGATCAACGCCAATGGCAATGTTGTATCTGCCAGGTATTGCCCGGACTTTTCCAGCCAGCCGGGCAAGCCAATCTGGAAATACGCGAAGGGTGTGGCCGCAATCACGCTGATAATCAATGGATTGGCCAACACGCTTTTGCAGATGCTCCACGGATCGGACTTGATCACCGGACTGTAGACCGCCAGCACTATGGTGGACAGGGTGTTGTAGAACAGGATCACCAGGGCGGCGAGGATCGCGCCAAGGGAAATCCCGTAGTCGCCGTACATACTGGCCGCCAGTGCCAGGCCAATCACCCCGTTGTTACCACGAAATGCACCTTGGGCATAAATACCCCGGTCCTCACGCGGGCAACGGAAAATCGCCCAACCCCAGGCCAGGGCGAAGCCGACCAACGTCGCAACCGAGAAATAGATCAGCAGTTCCGGCTTGAGCGCCGAATGCAGGTCGGCATGCAGAATCCCCAGAAACAGCAACGCCGGCATGGTGACGTTAAACACCAAGGCCGACGCAGTGTGGATAAAGTCGTCGTTGATCCAGTTGATGCGCTTGAGCAGGACGCCCAGGAACAGCATGGCAAACACCGGCGCGGTGATGGTCAGGGTTTGCAGGAAGATAGCCAGCATGCCAGGGAGAACCTTGGTGAGGGTCAGTAGGTGGCTAATCATAAAACATCCAGCACCATTGCGCCCGGCAGGTCGCCATCGCGAGCAAGCCCGCGATGATGCGACACGGTCTCAGGTGATCGGCGCCGGATTGAACAACGTAATGTCATTGTGCAATTTATGCCGCTCGGCCCAGGTCTGCTTCTTGCCACTGGCTACATCCAGGTAGAAGTGGAACAACTCCCAGCCCAGCTCCTCGATGGTCGCACGGCCGGTGGCGATGCGTCCGGCGTCGATATCGATCAGGTCTGGCCAGCGCTGGGCCAGTTCCGTGCGGGTCGAGACCTTCACCACCGGCGCCATCGCCAGCCCGTAAGGCGTGCCGCGACCGGTGGTGAAGACGTGCAGGTTCATCCCCGCCGCCAGTTGCAAGGTGCCGCAGACAAAGTCGCTGGCCGGTGTCGCGCAAAAGATCAGGCCTTTGCCCTTGAAGCGCTCGCCCGGCCCCAGTACACCGTTGATCGCGCTGCTGCCGGATTTGACGATGGAGCCCAGGGATTTTTCGACAATGTTCGACAACCCGCCCTTCTTGTTGCCCGGCGTGGTGTTGGCGCTGCGGTCGGCCTCGCCCTTGGCCAAGTAGCGGTCGTACCAGTCCATTTCCCGTACCAATTCCCGGGCAACGTCTTGGCTCTCGGCACGGGAGGTCAGCAGGTAAATGGCATCGCGCACTTCAGTGACTTCGGAAAACATCACCGTCGCCCCGGCCCGCAGCAATAAGTCCGAGGCGTAACCCAGCGCCGGGTTGGCGGTGATCCCGGAAAACGCGTCGCTGCCGCCGCATTGCATGCCGAGGATCAGCTCCGAGGCCGGTACGGTTTCCCGCCGGCGCAGGTCGAGTTTCTTCAGGCGGACTTCGGCCAGCGCCATGATCTGCTCGATCATTTCACTGAAGCCGTGGCTGGCGTCCTGCAGGCGGTACAGCCACGGCTCGCTGAGGTCCACCGAG
Source organism: Pseudomonas sp. DD1 (assembly GCF_044510355.1). Lineage (NCBI taxonomy): Bacteria > Pseudomonadati > Pseudomonadota > Gammaproteobacteria > Pseudomonadales > Pseudomonadaceae > Pseudomonas > Pseudomonas sp. DD1. The sequence continues at coordinate 99,794 of NZ_MSAJ01000003.1, forward strand.
CTGTCGTTGTCGTGCATCACTTGCCCGGCCTGCAATTTCTCGCAGCCCAGGCTGATCACCAGCGCTTCGCCCCCCAGGTTCGGGTTGCGTGCCAGGTTGCGCACAGTGCGGATCGGGATATAGGCGTCGGTGGCGGTAATGGCCACGCCACAGCCGTAGCTGTGGGTCAGTGCCACTACGTCATCGACATTCGGGTACTTGGGGAGTAACTCGTCCTTGATGCGCTTGACCGCATGGTCCAGCACGCCGGTCACACACTGCACAGTGGTGGTGATGCCAAGGATATTGCGCGTACCGACGGTGCCGTCGGCATTGCGATAGCCTTCGAAAGTAAAGCCTTCCAATGGCGCCTGGGCCTCGGGGACCTCGGTGGACAGCGGCAGGCTGTCCAGCGGCGGTGCGGTAGGCATGCGCAGTTGATCTTCCTGGACCCAACTGCCGCGCGGTATCGGCTGCAAGGCGTAACCGATGGTTTGGCCATAGCGAATGATCTGACCACCTTGCGGGATATCTTCCAGGGTCACCTTGTGGCTCTGGGGGATGAACTCCACGGTCACCAGGCCGTCCGGGAACTCGGTGCCCGCCGGCACGCCCTGGTCATTGACCACGATTACTACGTTGTCGCGCTCGTGCAGACGAATGGAGCGCGGCGAGTCGGCATGTTCAATCAACTGCATCACACGGCCCCTTCAGGATTGCGCTTGGGAAAGGTTAGTCAACTCGGGGCCTTTGCTCGGTGGCTCGTTGAGCACCACGCGCTTGATCGGGCCGACGATCACCAGGTAGCTGAATACCGCCACCAGCGCATTGGCGCCAACGAACACCAGGGCCCACTTGAACGAACCGGTAGTGCTGATGATGTAGCCAATCACGATGGGCGTGGTGATGGAAGCCAGGTTGCCGAAGGTGTTGAACAAGCCGCCGCTGAGGCCGGCGATTTGTTTCGGCGAGGTGTCAGACACCACCGCCCAACCCAGTGCGCCAACGCCTTTGCCGAAGAAGGCCAGGGCCATAAAGCCGACCACCATCCATTCCACATCCACGTAGTTGCAGGCAATGATGCTACTGGAGACCAACAAACCGGCAGTGATCGGCGCCTTGCGAGCGAAGGTCAGGGAGTGGCCCTTGCGCAGCAGGTAATCGGAAATCACCCCGCCCAGCACGCCGCCGATAAAACCGCAGATCGCCGGCAGCGAGGCAATAAAACCGGCCTTGAGGATGGTCATGCCACGGTCCTGCACCAGGTACACGGGGAACCAGGTGAGAAAGAAGTAGGTAATACCGTTGATGCAGTACTGGCCCAGGTAGACCCCGAGCATCATGCGGTTGGTCAGCAACTGGCGGATGTAATCCCACTTCGGCCCGTCGGTTTTCTTACCCTTGGCCTTGTCCTGATCCATATCGACCATCGCCCCGTTGGCAGCGATGTGGTTGAACTCGGCTTCGTTGATCAGCGGGTGCTGGCGCGGGCTGTAGATTACTTTCAGCCAGATCAGCGAAAACACGATGCCGATCACCCCCATCACGATAAACACGTGCTGCCAGCCGAAGCTGTAGACGATCCAGCCCATCAGCGGTGCAAACAACACGGTGGCGAAGTACTGCGCCGAATTGAAGATCGCCGAAGCCGTACCGCGTTCGGCAGTGGGGAACCAGGCCGCGACGATCCGTGCGTTACCGGGGAAGGATGGCGCCTCTGCCAGGCCCACCAAGAATCGCAGCATAAACAGCGCCACCACGGCGGTGGAGACCCCGAACTCACCGACATAGCCTTGCAGCACGGTGAACAGCGACCAGGTGAAGATGCTCAGGGCATAGACTTTTTTCGAGCCGAAACGGTCGAGCAGCCAGCCGCCGGGGATTTGCCCGGCCACATAGGCCCAACCGAACGCAGAGAAGATATAACCGAGGGTGACCGCGTCGATGCCGAGGTCTTTTTGCAGGCTGGACCCTGCAATGGCGATGGTGGCGCGGTCGGCATAGTTGATCGTGGTCACCAGGAACAGCATGAGCAAGATCAAATAACGGACGTGCGTCGGCTTGGTCGCTTGCATGTAGATGTACTCCCACTAATTATTTTTTTTGCGGGTAATGGTTTTGGTGCTGCGCACTGCTTTTTTGTGGGAGCTGGATTGCCGGCTCCCACACGTATTGCGTTTACGAGCCGATGTAGCTGGTTTTCACCACGGTGTAGAACTCTTGCGCATAGCGACCTTGCTCACGCGAACCGTAGGATGAGCCCTTACGCCCACCAAAGGGAACGTGATAATCCACACCCGCCGTCGGCAGGTTGACCATCACCATCCCTGCCTGGGAGTGGCGCTTGAAGTGGTTGGCATACTTGAGCGAGGTGGTGGCAATGCCTGCCGACAAACCGAATTCGGTGTCGTTGGCCATGGCCAGTGCCGCTTCGTAGTCCGCCACGCGCACGACATTGGCCACCGGGCCGAAGATTTCTTCACGGCTGATGCGCATGGCGGCCTGGCTGTCGGCGAACAGAGTCGGCGCCAGGAAGTAACCTTCGGTGTCACACGTCACCAAGCCACCACCGCTGACCAGCCGCGCACCCTCGCCCTGGCCGATGTCGATGTATTTCAGGTCCTGGTCCAGTTGGGCCTGGGACACCACCGGTCCGATATCGGTGCCGGCGTGCAGGGCATGGCCGACCTTGATCGACTGCATGCGCTCGGCCATGGCCGCGACGAACCGGTCGTGGATCCCCGCCGTGACGATAAAGCGACTGGACGCCGTGCAACGCTGGCCGGTGGAGTAGAACGCGCTCTGCACCGACAACTCGACGGCCTGCTTGAGGTCGGCATCGTCGAGAATGATCTGCGGGTTTTTGCCGCCCATTTCCAGCTGCACCTTGGCCTGGCGCGACACGCAACTGACTGCGATCTGTCGGCCCACGCCCACGGAGCCGGTAAAGCTGATGCCATCGACCTGCCGGCTGTTGACCAGCGCATCGCCGACGACGCGGCCGCTGCCCATCACCAGGTTGAACACGCCACTGGGGAAGCCGGCGCGGGAGATGATTTCGGCCAGGGCCCAGGCACAGCCGGGCACCAGGTCTGCCGGCTTGAGCACCACGCAGTTGCCGTAGGCCAGGGCCGGGGCGATTTTCCAGGCGGGGATGGCAATCGGGAAGTTCCACGGGGTAATCAGGCCTACCACGCCCAAGGCTTCGCGGGTGACTTCAACATTGACCCCAGGGCGCACCGACGGCAGGTAATCACCGGACAGGCGCAGGCACTCGCCGGCAAAAAACTTGAAGATGTTACCGGCACGGGTCACTTCGCCGATGGCTTCCGGCAGGGTCTTGCCCTCTTCGCGGGCCAGCAGCGTTCCGAGTTCTTCACGGCGGACTAGGATCTCGCTGCCGACTTTATCCAGGGCGTCATGCCGGGCCTGGATGCCGGAGGTCGACCACGCCGGGAACGCCGCGCGGGCCGCGTCGATGGCGGCGTTGACCTGGGCCAGGTCGGCCGTGGCGAAATCGCCGATGACATCCGACAGATCCGACGGGTTGATATTGCTTGAGTAGTCCGCACCGGCCACCCATTGGCCGCCGATGTAGTTGTCAAAACGCTTGGCTTGGGACACGCCTGTTCTCCTTACGCAAAAAGCCGCTGATCACTCAGCGGCTTTATTAATGGGTTACTGCGCACCTTGCTTGTCGATCAGCGCGGCCAGGGCTTCGTATTCTTCTGGCAGCAGATCGGTCAGCGGGGTGCGTACCGGGCCTGCGTCATAGCCGGCGATTTTTGCGCCCGCCTTGACGATGCTCACGGCATAGCCGGCCTTGCGGTTACGCAGGTCCAGGTAAGGCAGGAAGAAGTCGTCGATGATCTTGTTGACGGTGGCGTGATCTTCCCGGGCAATCGCGTGGTAGAAGTCCATCGCGGTCTTGGGAATAAAGTTGAAGACTGCCGAGGAGTACACCGGCACGCCCAGGGCCTTGTAGGCAGCGGCGTAAACCTCTGCAGTCGGCAAGCCGCCCAGGTAGCTGAAACGATCACCGAGACGACGGCGGATCGACACCATCAGCTCGATATCACCCAGGCCATCCTTGTAGCCAATCAGGTTCGGGCAACGTTCGGCCAGGCGCTCCAGCAGCGGCGCGGTCAGGCGGCAGACATTGCGGTTGTAGACCACCACACCGATTTTTACCGACTTGCACACCGCCTCGACATGGGCGGCGACGCCATCCTGGCTGGCTTCGGTCAGGTAGTGCGGCAACAGCAGCAGGCCTTTGGCCCCCAGGCGCTCGGCTTCCTGGGCGTACTCGATGGCCTGGCGGGTGGAGCCGCCGACACCGGCGAGGATCGGCACGCTGGTAGCGCAGGTATCGACTGCGGTTTTCACCACTTGGGCGTATTCACTGGCTGCCAGGGAGAAAAACTCACCGGTGCCGCCCGCCGCAAACAACGCAGAGGCGCCATACGGGGCCAGCCACTCCAAGCGCTTGATATAGCCCGCCGGGTGGAACTCACCCTGGGCATTGAAATCGGTGACCGGGAAAGACAGCAGACCGTGGGAGAGGATGGACTTCAGTTCTTGTGGATTCATTATTTGAACACCCTGGGCAAAGACGAAGACTGGAACGTTATTATTTATGTCGTACGTCATCGTACAACTATAAAAATGTTCGTCAATCTTCTTTTGTCGGCTTGCCGGTATTTCGAGGTCATTAGTAACGAGCGCCTTGACGTAGGGAATTATTCCTCTATTCTCGCAATAACTGTATATACATACAGTTATCAAGGAAGATTCCTACGACATAGCAAGGAGCTAACATGTCAGAACTTGAATCGGTCATTACCCGCAAAACCCTCCCCTCCCTGCGCTTTGAAGGCGGCGAGCACACCGCCATTGGCGATGACACCCAGCTGCGCTTCGTGCAGGGCGCGCCCTCTATTCCGGGCGCGCAAGTCAAGCTTCACCTACCCAACGGCCTGGCCCTGACCTATGGTCAGATCATCTCCCTGGGCGGTGACTTCTACGGAATTCCCGGCCAGCCCATCAGTGACGGCGCGTCACCCACCGAGCGTGTGCAGCGCTTCACCGCCGCGTTTAACTCGCTGGCGACTTTGCCGGCGTCACGGGAGGAAGCGGGCAAAATCCTCGCGGTCATGCAAAAAGAGATCAACGCAGTGAAGCAGGCCATTCAGGATGGCAAGCAACCCCATGAGGCCTACGACGCACTAGGAGATACGTTGTCCGAAGAGTGGAACCGTATCACCGGCGGCGGCAGCGTGGTTTCAGCCATGGTTCCCCTGGGGCGCTACTTGAAGCTGGCGGCCGATAATGCCGACCATTTCGGCGAGTGGGCGCTGTCTGCCTACCTGGCCGGGCATTCTGCCGCCCTGCAACAAGCGGTGGTGGCTCACCAAAGCGGCAGTAGCCAGCAATTGGAACTGGCTTACGCCATGAACAGCTTTGCTGATCACTTTTTGACCGACCTGTTTTCCGCAGGGCACCTGCGCGTCCCACGCAAACAACTGGCGGCCGTGGTGACACCGGGTGAACTGGGGTCGTTGATCAGCCGCTTTATGCACGATGAAGACAGCAAGTTCGGGCTCAATGTACGCAATGCCCTGGGCGACGAGTGGCATGCCTATGGCGACAAACGCTACTTCGATAGCAATGACGCCGCCAACCGCACTCAGGTCAAGCGTGCGGTACAGGCTTCGGCCGATGAGATCTTCGACGCGTACATCAGCGGTATCGCGCCCTCCCCGGCCACATTCAAGGCACCACTGCATGTGCCGGACTTGAACGCGGCGAACAATCCAGCGAATAACTTTTCGCCGCTGTTCAAGGCCGAAGGCGACAAGGTGTTGCGGCGCAAGGACGTCAACAACTTGAATGACAAGCAGTGGACCAATGATTGGTGGGGGTGGAGTACGTATCTGTTGCTTAAGGACTACAAACCAAATAACCCGCTGCCTTGATGTAGCCACAGCGCCCCTGTGTACGGATGACTCGTATACAGGGGACCGTTCGTCGTCACTGTGAATTTTGACAGTATCAGCGATGTACCCGTCGCCCCTAGATTGAACGCCACCACCGGGTAACCTCTGCCGCAAGAGGTGCAGTCACCTTGGAGGCCCTTCAGTAATCGAGAAATAGTGAGGCATGCCATGGCTACTAGAAAATGCACGTTTACATCCAAATCCAACAAATTCAAAGCAGCAACGCAGAATATCGATGCTGTGGACCTACCCAATATCGGTGATACCGTTCAACTTGATGGTGATCCGCCTGAATTGATCATAGGCAAAAACTTCCAAATCAAAGATGGCGAAGTTAAGCAAATCGACTTTTTCCTGGCGTAAATGCCTCCCTAGCAATCACCGAATTACCCCCGCTGCGCCTGCGCCTCTTCATGAGCCTGGCGCAGCCGCTCTCGACTATTGGTCAAATGCAATCTCATCGCCGCCCGCGCTGCATCCGAATCCTGGCGGGCAATCGCCTCATAAATCTCTTCGTGCTCACGGCTCAGGCGGCTCATGTAGTGCTGCTGGTCGTCATGGGCCAGGCGCGCAGAATTCAGGCGGGTCCGCGGAATAATGCTGGTGCCCAGGTGGGTCATGATATCGGTGAAGTAACGGTTGCCGGTGGACAGGGCAATCTGCAAGTGGAACTGGAAGTCCGACGCTACCGCATCACTGGCGTGCGCTGCACTTTCATTCAGGGCATCGAGGGCCGCGCGCATCGCTGCCAACTGCTCGTCACTGCGACGCTGGGCCGCGAGACCAGCAGACTCCACTTCCAGGCTGATGCGCAATTCGAGGATCGCCAGTACATCACGCAGCGTGACCACGGTCGCCGGATCAATGCGGAACCCGCTGGGGCTCGGCGTATCCAGCACAAAGGTGCCGATGCCATGCCGGGTTTCCACCTGCCCGGCTGCCTGCAGCCGCGAGATCGCTTCGCGCACCACCGTGCGGCTGACCCCATGGGCTTCCATGATGGCTGACTCGGTGGGCAGTTTGTCGCCACGCTTGAGCTGGCCATCGCGGATCTGTTCGGACAACACCGTGACCAGTTCCTGGGCAAGGCTACGGCGCTTGCGAGGAAGACGCGGGGCTGTGCTGAGGTTTTCCATGAGCAGGCAACTATCTCGATGATTCAAAAGGGCATCATAGCCCAAGCGAGTTGTACGATCACCGCCCTGCATGATTTGCCCAAGGTTTATCGCGCGCAAAAAAATGCCCCAGCCTAAGCCGGGGCACTTTCAACACATGCCCGAAGGCGCATGTTTTGTCACTTCACCACTTTCAAGCTCGGCCGGCCGCTAGGGCGCGGTGGCTCGGAATCAGGTGGCGGCAGATCATCTTCAATTTCAATCGCTTCGTCGTCTTCAAGGGACGACTCCAGATCAAACACCATGCCCTGGCCATTCTCCCGGGCATAAATGCCCAGGATCGCGCCGATGGGCACATAGAGCGTATGGGGTACCCCACCAAAACGCCCTTCAAAGCTGACCGCTTCATTGTCCATGTGCAGTTGACGCACGGCACTGGGCGAAACGTTCAGGACAATCTGTCCGTCACTGGCAAAACCTTGTGGCACCTGCACCGCAGGAAACTCGGAATTGACCAGCATATGCGGGGTGCAATCGTTGTCCACAATCCACTCGTAGAGCGCGCGGACCAGGTAAGGTCGACTGGAGTTCATCAACGGCTCCTTAAGCCTTAGCGCATATCACGTTCGACGCCAGACAGACTTGCCTGGAAAGCCTCACGCGCAAACTGGCGCTCCATGTAATCAAGCAGCGGCTTGGCAGGCCGCGGCAGTTCAATGCCCAGAATCGGCAAACGCCAGAGTATGGGTAATAGGCAGCAATCCACCAGGCTTTGTTCCTCACTGAGGAAAAAAGGTTTGTCGGCGAACAATGGAGAAACGCCGGTCAGGCTCTCGCGCAATTCCTTACGCGCCTGCACACGGGCCGCTTCTTTGCTGCGTGTATCCAGAATCAGATCCACCAGCCCACACCAGTCACGCTGGATCCGATGGATCAGCAGGCGGCTGTTGGCACGCGCCACCGGATACACCGGCAGCAAAGGTGGATGGGGGTAACGCTCATCCAGATATTCCATCACCACGGTTGACTCCCACAACGCCAGGTCACGATCGACCAGGGTGGGCAAGCTGCCGTAAGGGTTCACTTCGATCAGTTTCGGCGGGTGACGTCCCACCTCCACACTGATGATCTCGGCGCTGACACCCTTCTCTGCGAGCACGATGCGTACTCGGTGGGAATAGTGGTCGGCGGGGTCGGAGTAACAGGCCAACCGGTTGGTCACGCCCATGGCGGTCCTCCTCGCTTGTTGAAATTATCGAAAGCTCAAAAACGAGCGCGCCCAGAAAGCATCTCCTGTAACACCTGGATCAACCAGAGCGTTACCCGTTCAGAGACGTCGCTGGGCGCGCAAGATTAACAGCAATTGCCTAAGGTTGGATCAATGCACATCCTTCCAGTATTCACGCTTGAGCAAATAAGCGAATACGAAGAAGAAAGCCAGGTACAGCAACACATAGGTACCGATGCGTTGATGCTCCAGTTTGACCGGGTTGGCGGAGTAAGCCAGGAAGGTCACCAGGTTCTTGACCTTCTCGTCGAACTGCTCCTCGTTCAGCGCGCCGCTCTTGGGCACGATGGTCAGTTGGTCACAGGCTTCGTGGGTCAACGGCGTGCCGGTCAGCGGGTCATATTGCTTCTTGCCGTTTTCCACGACTTGAACCTGCTTGCATCCGACCACCTGACGGCCTTGCAGGCCGACCAGCACGTTAGGCATACCCACGTTCGGGAAGACCTTGTTGTTCACGCCCCATGGGCGCGTAGGGTCTTCGTAGAACGATTTCAGGTAGCCATACAGCCAGTCGGTGCCACGTACGCGTGCTACCAGGGTCAGGTCGGGCGGTGCAGCCCCGAACCAGGCCTTGGCGTCGGCCGGTTGCATGCCGATGTTCATGTGGTCGCCAATCTTGGCACCGGTGAACACCAGGTTCTTGAGCATCAGCTCATGAGGGATGCCCAGGTCATCGGCCACGCGCTCGTAACGCTGGAACTTGGCGCTGTGGCAGCCCATGCAGTAGTTGGCGAACGTACGGGCGCCGTCTTGCATGGCAGCCTTGTCAGAAACGTCAATGTCGACTTTTTCCAGTGCCACGCCAGACCCGGCCGCGAAGGACAGTGCCGGCAGGGCAGCAAGAATCAATGCAGCGAATAATTTTTTCATCAGCCAGTCACCCTTTCCGGAACCGGTTTTGTCTTCTCGAGCCGGGTGTAGAACGGCATCAGAATGAAGTAGGCGAAGTACAGGAAGGTGCAGACCTGCGACAGCAACGTCCGCTCAGGGGTCGGCGCCAGTACGCCCAGCACGCCCAGGATCACGAACGAGATGCAGAACACCCACAGCCAGATTTTGCTCAGCCAGCCCTTGTAGCGCATGGACTTGACCGGGCTACGGTCGAGCCAAGGCAACACGAACAGCACCGCAATGGCCGCACCCATGGCGATAACGCCCATGAGCTTGTCGGGGATCGCCCGCAAAATGGCGTAGAACGGCGTGAAGTACCAGACCGGGGCAATGTGTTCCGGAGTCTTGAATGCGTTCGCCTGTTCGAAGTTAGGCTTTTCGAGGAAATAGCCGCCCATTTCCGGGAAGAAGAACACAATCGAGCAGAAGACAAACAGGAACACCACCACGCCGACGATATCTTTCACGGTGTAGTAAGGGTGGAAAGGAATGCCGTCCAGCGGAATGCCGTTCTCGTCCTTGTGCTTCTTGATGTCCACGCCGTCCGGGTTGTTCGAACCCACTTCGTGCAGCGCCAGGATGTGCAGCACCACCAGACCGAGAATCACGATCGGCAAGGCCACCACATGCAAGGCAAAGAAGCGGTTCAGGGTGATGCCCGAAATCAGGTAGTCACCACGGATCCACTGGGTCAGGTCGTTGCCGATGACCGGGATCGCGCCAAACAGCGAGATGATCACCTGGGCCCCCCAGTAGGACATCTGGCCCCAAGGCAGCAGGTAGCCCATGAAGGCCTCTGCCATCAGTGCCAGGTAGATCAGCATGCCAAACACCCACACCAGCTCACGCGGCTTCTGGTACGAGCCGTAGAGCAAGCCACGGAACATGTGCAGATAGACCACGATGAAGAACGCCGAAGCGCCAGTGGAGTGCAACAGACGCAGGATCGAGCCGTACTCGACGTCGCGCATGATGTATTCGACGGAGGCAAACGCTTCTTCCGCCGACGGGGTGTAGCTCATGGTCAGCCAGACACCGGTCACGATCTGATTGACCAGTACCAGCAATGCCAGGGAGCCAAAGAAATAGAAGAAGTTGAAGTTCTTCGGCGCGTAATACTTGCTGAGATGGTCTTCCCACATTTTGGTGGCGGGGAAGCGCGCATCCACCCAATCCATGAACTTGCTCATTACGCGCTCTCCTTATCGACACCAATGACAATAACGTCGTCAGATTCGTAGTTGTGCGGCGGAACCGGCAGGTTCAACGGAGCAGGCTGGGATTTGTAGACGCGACCGGCCAGGTCGTAGTGGGAACCGTGGCAAGGGCAGAAATAGCCGCCAACCCAGTCCTTGCCCAGATCCACAGGCGCGACTTCCGGGCGGAAGGTCGGCGAGCAGCCCAGGTGCGTGCAAAGACCGACCAGCAGCAGAATCTCTGGCTTGATCGAACGCGCTTCGTTTTGGGCGTAGGCGGGTTGTTCGGAATTCTTGGATTCGGGGTCAGACAACTGGCCCTCGATTTTCTTCAGATTCCCCAGGATTTCCTCGGTACGACGAACGATGAATACTGGCTGGCCGCGCCACTCAGCAATCATCTGCTGGCCTGGCTCGATCTTGCTGACATTCACCTTCACCGGTGCACCTGCGGCTTTCGCCTTGGCACTGGGAAACCATGACCCCACGAACGGGACCGCAGCCCCCACCGCTCCTGCAGCACCCACAACGGATGTGGCTGCTACCAAGAAGCGACGCCGGCCTGCATTCACGCCGTCATTGCTCATTCAGTCCTCTCCCATCAGCTTTTTGGCCTGTTAAATCAGGCGTCTACTAAGTATTAAATCTGAACTTATAAAAATTTTGCCGAATGGTAATGAAAAGCCCCACCTCTGACAAGGTAATTACCCGGAGCCTAAGCCCCAAGCCTTGTAGTATAGGGGGTCTACGGATGTGGCAAGTTGTCACACAGAAAAAACCTGCATAAAAAGCGGGCAATAAAAAACGCCCAGCTCCGCGAGGAGGCTGGGCGTTTTTGTGGAACGTAAAGCGAATTAACGCTTCGAGTACTGCGGACGCTTACGCGCTTTACGCAGACCGACTTTCTTACGTTCAACTTCACGGGCATCGCGAGTCACGAAGCCAGCTTTGCGCAGAGCGCCGCGCAGGGTTTCGTCGTACTGCATCAGAGCGCGAGTGATACCGTGGCGGATTGCGCCAGCTTGACCACTTACACCGCCACCGATAACGGTGACGTAGATGTCGAACTTTTCAACGGTCTCGGTCAGTTCCAGCGGCTGACGAACTACCATGCGGGCAGTTTCGCGGCCGAAGAAGTTGTCCAGAGTGCGGTTGTTGATCGAGATGTTACCAGTGCCCGGACGCAGGAAAACGCGTGCGGTTGCGGTTTTGCGACGGCCAGTGCCGTAATTTTGAGTCGCCGACATAATGAACTATTCCGTTAAAACTTCAGTTCTTGGGGCTGCTGAGCAGCATGAGGGTGAGCAGCGCCCGCATAGACTTTCAGCTTGCGATACATGTCGCGACCCAGTGGGCCCTTCGGCAGCATACCTTTAACCGCGATCTCGATCGGGGCTTCAGGCTTCTTGGCAATCAGGCCTTCGAAGTTCGAAGACTTGATACCGCCTGGGAAACCGGAGTGACGGTAGTACATTTTGTCGCTTGCTTTGTTGCCGGTTACACGAACCTGCTCAGCGTTGATGATTACGATGTAGTCACCGGTATCAACGTGAGGGGTGTACTCAGGCTTGTGCTTGCCACGCAGACGGCTGGCGACTTCAGTGGCCAGACGACCCAGGGTCTGACCAGCGGCGTCGACGACAAACCAGTCGCGCTGAACTGTTTCCGGTTTTGCAGTAAAAGTTGTCATTCTTTAATAGCCTCAGGGGCCGCCCTGTAAATTAGACGGCGGATCTTACTGAATAGTGCGTACTTTGACAAGTCAAAGGCAGCCGGATACAGACGCTATCGGGGGCTCGGGTCAGCGCGTCCGTTCAACGGCAAGATTCTTCGGCAGGCGGCGCATCACTTCCACTGCAGAAAGAGGTGGGCAATTATGCAGATTGCGAAAAAAAATTCAACCTGCTTTTATGATTGTTTTCCCCGAAGGAGCACCCGATGGATTATCGACAGCTGGGCCGGACCGATCTGAACGTGAGCGCGATCTGCCTCGGGACCATGACCTGGGGCGAGCAAAACACCGAGGCAGAGGCCTTCGCCCAGATTGAAAGAGCCAAAGGTGCGGGGATCAACTTCCTCGATACCGCAGAAATGTACCCGGTCCCCCCCAAGGCTGACACCTACGCCACCACCGAACGCTACATCGGCAACTACTTCAAGAGTCGGGGCGACCGCGCCGACTGGATCCTCGCCAGCAAGATCGCCGGCCCCGGCAACACCATCGACTACATCCGCGACGGCCAGCTCAAGCACAACCGCAAGCACATCGTCGACGCCCTGGACGCCAGCCTCAAGCGCCTGCAGACCGACTGGATCGACCTGTACCAACTGCACTGGCCGGAACGCAGCACCAACTTCTTCGGCCAACTGAGCTACAAGCACCAGGAAGAGCCCGACCTCACACCGCTGGAAGAAACCCTCGAAGCCCTCGACGAGCAGGTCAAGGCCGGCAAGATCCGCCATATCGGCCTGTCCAATGAAACGCCGTGGGGCACCATGAAGTTCCTGGCCCTGGCCGAGGCCCGTGGCTGGACCCGCGCGGTGTCGATTCAGAACCCCTACAACCTGCTCAACCGCAGCTTTGAAGTGGGCCTGGCAGAAATCGCCATCCGTGAGCAATGTGGCTTGCTGGCATATTCGCCACTGGCATTCGGCATGCTCAGCGGCAAGTACGAAGGCGGCGCACGGCCGGCCAAGGGTCGCTTGAGTCTCTACAGCCGCTTCAGCCGCTACTTCAACCCGCAATCGGAAGCCGCGTGCAGCCGCTATGTGGCCCTGGCCCGCGAGCACGGCCTGGACCCGGCGCAGATGGCCCTGGCGTTTGTCACGCAGCAGCCGTTTGTGACCAGCAATATCATTGGCGCGACGACGCTTGCGCAGTTGGACAGCAATATCGCCAGTGCTGATCTGAAACTGTCGAAAGAGGTGTTGGACGGGATCGAGGCGATTCAGAAGGATCACCCAAATCCTGCGCCTTGATTGACCTTCAGGCCGCCATCGCAGGCAAGCCAGCGCCCACATTTGATCGGTAATGTGGGCGCTGGCTTGCCTGCGATGGGGCCCTCAACAGCACCAGAGATTCAAAGCGCCCGCGCAATGATCTCCTTCATGATCTCATTGGTCCCCGCATAAATGCGCTGTACCCGCGCATCCGCCCAGGCCCGGGCAATCGGGTATTCCCACATGTAACCGTAGCCGCCGTGCAACTGCACACACTCATCGAGCACCTTGCATTGCAGGTCAGTGGTCCAGTATTTGGCCATCGCCGCCGTCGGCACATCCAGCTTGCCTTGCAGGTGCTGTTCCAGGCACTTGTCGACAAACACCCGACCAATCTGCACCTCGGTGGCGATCTCCGCCAGCTTGAAGCGGGTGTTCTGGAAGTCGGCAATCGCCTTGCCGAACGCCTTGCGCTCGCGGGTGTAGTCCAGGGTCCATTGCAGCGCCGCCTCGGCCGACGCCAGGGCGCCGATCGCCACGGTCAGGCGCTCCTGGGGCAGCTCCTGCATCAGGTAGGCAAAGCCCATTCCCGCCTGGCCCAGCAGGTTCTCCTTGGGCACCCGCACGTCCTGGAAGAACAGCTCGGAGGTGTCCTGAGCCTTCATCCCGACCTTTTCCAGGCGCTTGCCCTTGTCGAAGCCCGGCGTATTGGCCTCGACCAGAAACAGACTGGTGCCCTTGGCGCCGGCCTTGGGATCGGTCTTGGCCACCACAATCACCAGGTCCGCCAGGAAGCCATTGGTAATAAAAGTCTTGGAGCCGTTGATTACATACTCATCGCCGTCCAGCACGGCGGTGGTCTTGACCCCTTGCAGATCAGACCCGGCGCCCGGCTCGGTCATGGCAATGGCCGTGACCATCTCCCCGGAAACGAGCTTGGGCAGGTACTTGTGCTTCAGCGCCTCGCTGCCGTAATGCAGGATATACGGCGCAACAATGTCCGAATGCAGGGAGAAGCCAATCCCGGTCAGCCCCAGGCGGCCGATCTCTTCGATCACCACGGTGCTGTAGAGAAAGTCGGCGCCCAGGCCGCCATATTCCTCCGGCAGGTGCGAGCACAGCATCCCCGCCTCCCCCGCCTTGCTCCACAGGGCGCGATCAATATGGCCCTGCTTTTCCCATTGCGCATGGTACGGCACCGCGTCTTTTTCGAGGAAGGTGCGCACGCTCTGGCGGAAGAGTTCGTGCTCGGAGCTGAACAAGGTTCTGGGAATCATGAGTCACCTGCGTCGATTGTCGGACAAAAACAAGATCACAGAGCCTAAGCTGCACGGACGTCACAGGACACTGGACACATGCGACAAAAAATAAGACGATCCAGCCGTTAGTTGACCACTTTCCCCTATAAGAATAATCGAAATTATGTCTAACCTCGTCTCCACGCCCTTGCGGCGCGTCAGCATTTTGGCCATTGACCGGGTGTTTGCTTCCACCCTCATGCAAGCCAAGGATTTCTTCCACCTCGCCAGCCTGCGTTACGGCAAACAGCAGGGCCTGGGCCTCACGCCGGCCTTTGAAACCCGCCTGGTAAGCCCCGATGGGCAATCGGTGTGCAGCTTCAGCGATGTGATCATGCCGGTCGACGGCGGCCTGGAAAACGCCGATATCATTGTGCTGCCGGCCTTCTGGGATGACTTCGACGCCCTGAGCAAACGCTACCCACAGATCCTGCCCTGGCTGCGCGAGCAACATGCGCGCGGGGCGGTGTTATGCGGTGAGGCCACCGGAGTGTTCTGGCTCGCCGAAGCCGGCCTGCTCGATGGCAAGGAAGCGACCACCTACTGGCGCTTCTTCAACGCCTTCAGCGAACGCTTCCCCAAGGTCCAGCTCAATCAGGACAAGCACCTGACCGACGCCGATAACCTGTACTGCGCCGGGGGCACCACGTCAGCCTGCGATCTCTACATTTATCTGATCGAGCGCTTCTGCGGCGCCAACATCGCCCAGGCCGTGGCCCGCGACATCCTTTACGAAGTGCAGCGCAGCTACGCGCCGGGACGCATCGGTTTTGGTGGGCAGAAGCTGCACCAGGATGTGATCATCCTGCAGATCCAGCATTGGCTCGAAGAGCACTTCGCCGACAAGTTCCGCTTTGAAGACGTGGCCCGTGAACACGGCATGAGCATCCGCAACTTTATGCGGCGCTTCCAGACCGCTACCGGCGACAAGCCGCTGCACTACCTGCAACGCCTGCGCATCGAGACAGCCAAGGGGTTGTTGTCGGGCAGCCGCAAGAGCATCAAGACCATCAGCTATGAGGTGGGCTACGACGATGCGAGCTTTTTTGCGCGACTGTTCAGGCAGCACACGGAACTGTCGCCGAACCAGTATCGCCAGCAGTTCCAGCAGGCCGCCTAACTAAAGGCGGGCACAATCAAATGTGGGAGCGGGCTTGCTCGCGAATGCGGTGTGTCAGTTAACGAATAAGTCGACTGATACACCGCATTCGCGAGCAAGCCCGCTCCCACATTTTGGTTCGGTGTTTGCCTAAGGCTTGTGCGCCCGCGCCAGGAACTCGTGGGACTGCATTTCCAACAAGCGGCTCAAGGTCCGCTGGAATTCGAAGTTCAAGCGACCGCCGGTGTAGAGGTCCTTGAGTTCGACTTCAGCCGAGATGATCAGCTTGACGTTACGGTCGTAGAATTCATCGACCATGTTGATAAAGCGCCGGGCGATGTCGTCGGTAGTGACGCTCATTTGCTCGACACCGCTCAAGATCACCGCATGGAAGATCTTGCCCAGTTCGATGTAGTCGTTCTGGCTGCGGGGCCCGTCGCACAGCTCGCGGAAGTCGAACCAGGCCACGTCGTCACAGGTGCGCAGGGCAATGATCTGGCGATTCTCGATCATCAACTTATCGTTTTCCACCGCCTGGGTGCATTCCGGCGTCAACGCACGGAAGCTCTTGCGCAGGCTTTCGTGGGCCGCTTCGTCGAGGGGGAAGTGGAACAACTCGGCTTGCTCGAGGTGCCGCAGGCGGTAATCGACGCCGCTGTCGACGTTGACGATATCGGTGTGCTGCTTGATCAGAGCGATGGCCGGCAGGAAACGCGCGCGCTGCAGGCCGTCCTTGTACAGGCCGTCAGGCACGATGTTCGAGGTGGCGACCAGGGTCACGCCGTTCTTGAACAACTCTTCCATCAGGGTGCCGAGAATCATCGCATCGGTGATATCGGACACGAAGAACTCATCGAAACAGATCACCCGCGCTTCCTGGGAGAAACGCTTGGCGATGATGGTCAGCGGGTTTTTCTCGCCGTGCAGGGTCTTCATCTCTTCGTGCACGCGCTTCATGAAGCGGTGGAAGTGAGTGCGCGACTTCTCCTTGAACGGCAGCGCTTCGAAGAAGGTGTCGACCAGGTAAGTCTTGCCGCGCCCCACACCGCCCCAGAAGTACAAGCCTTTGACCGGCGTCTGGTCTTTCTTGCCAAACAGCTTGCTGAGCATCCCCGGCTTGCTCTGGGAAGAGGCGACCAGGTCTTCGTACAGGCGCTGCAAGTGACGCACCGCCGTTTCCTGGGCAGCATCATGGAAGAAGTCGGGGCGCTTCAGATCAGCTTGATATCGTTCTAGGGGCGTCATAATTTCGTTAGCAAGGCAACAAAAACGGGCCGTCACTGTAACGACGGCCCCGGATAATGGCAATCAACCCTTGGTCGGGTCAGTCTTCGATTGGCGTCAATGCTACGCGCACGGCTTCGATGGCGGCATCCCGCGCAGCGCTGTCGGCGAAGGCCGGGCTGTCGGCGATACACGCGCCGTCGAGCCACACCGTAAAGCCCAGGGCCTCACTGCGCACATCCAGCGCCTGGCCGGACTGCAACTGCTTGGTGACAGCGCCCGCCGCCTTGCCATCGGCAAAGTTGCGCGACAACAACAGCTGCTCGCCGTCAGCCGCCAGCAGGCGGAAGCGGAAGCTGCCGTCGTCTTCACGGAAGCTGACAAACCGCGCGGCCTTGACTGCCTTCTTCTTGGTGCTGGCAGCCTCGGTGGCCTGGTTGACGAACGAGCGCAGGCCCACGGCTTCCCGCAGCTCCTGCAGGAATGGACCGGCGACGGCACGGGCCTTCTTGGCGCCGACCAGCAGCAGGTCTTCCATGTCCGAAGGGCGCGCCATCAATTGATGGTAGCGCTCGCGGGCTTCGCCCAACTGGCCGTCCAGCAGTTGGAACAGGCGGTTTTTCGCCTCGCCCCAGCCCAGGCCGTCGAGCAGTTCGCTGCGCAGTTGCTGTTCCTGTTCAGGGGTGGCGAACGCCTGGTACAAGGTGAACAGGTGCGAGTTATCCGGATCCTTGGCCTCACCCGGCGCGCGGGAGTCGGTGACGATTCGCGAGATCGCGTCCTTCATGTCCTTGGCGGTGGTGAACAACGGAATGGTGTTGTCGTAGCTCTTCGACATCTTGCGCCCGTCCAGGCCCGGCAAGGTGGCGACACCTTCTTCGATCACCGCCTCGGGCATGGTGAAGAACTCTTTGCCCTTGCCGAACAGGTGGTTGAAACGCTGGCCGATATCACGGGCCATTTCCACGTGCTGGATCTGGTCGCGGCCGACCGGCACCTTATGGGCATTGAACATCAGGATGTCCGCCGCCATCAGCACCGGATAGCTGTACAGGCCCATGCTGATCCCGGCATCCGGGTCTTCGCCGTTTTCCAGGTTCTTGTCCACCGAGGCCTTGTAGGCGTGGGCGCGGTTGAGCAGGCCCTTGGCCGCGACGCAAGTCAGCAGCCAGGTCAGCTCGGGAATTTCCGGGATATCGGACTGACGGTAGAAGGTCACCCGGTTCACATCCAGGCCACCGGCCAGCCAGGTCGCGGCGATTTCCATACGCGAGCGCTGGATGCGCTGCGGGTCATCGCACTTGATCAGGGCGTGGTAGTCGGCCAGGAAGTAGAACGAATCGGCATTGGCATCCTGGCTGGCGAGGATCGCCGGGCGGATGGCACCGGCGTAGTTGCCCAGGTGCGGGGTGCCGGTGGTGGTGATGCCGGTGAGGATACGGGTACGAGTCGTCATGGGTAATCGCTTATCAGACTGCTATCAATTCGAAAGGCGCGGCAGCACCAGATCCTTGAGATCGGTGAGCTTGCCATGAAAAAAGTGCCCGCATTCTGCCACTTTCAGCAGCTCATGGGGGCGTTTGAGGGCGGCAGACCAGTCGTAGACCTGCTGCGGGTCGACCACTTCGTCGGTTTCCGGCTGGATCACGGTCAGCGGGCAGCCCTGTGGAAGCGGGTCCTCGTCACGCAAACGCATGACGGCCGCAGCCACCATAAACAGGTGCGCGAGTTTTTCGCCCTTGGCTTCCAGGCGCCCGCCGAGACTGGCGGCAACAAATCCACCGAACGAGAAACCCAGCAAGGTGATGGGCAGGTCCGGGTGTTTTTCACGCAGCCAGCTTACGGCGGCTTCGGCATCGTCCACTTCACCTGTGGCCATATCATGGCTACCCGCGCTGGCACCGACGCCACGGTAATTGAAACGCAAAGTAATCAAACCGGCATCGCGGGCGGTACGTTGCAGGGTCGAGACGACTTTATTGAGCATGGTCCCACCCTGCACCGGGTTGGGGTGGCAGATCAGCGCCAGGCCACGTGGCTCGGGGTGATCGAGGTACAAGGCTTCCAATTGGCCTACCGGGCCATCAATCAAAACAGGGGTTTCACGCATGAGCAAGGAATGAACTCCGTGACCTCTCAAGGGGTCGACTCGTCTAGCTAAAAGTCTGTGCATGGCATCATTGCGAGCTTAATCGCGGTATACAGCGCAGGTCCGAGCCGTTAACGTAAAGCAAAGCCGTTTATAGAGGAAGGACTCGTGGAACACTCGCTCTTAGTTTGGTTGTTGCCGACTCTTGCCCTGGTTGCCGGTGTCGCCATTGGATTCCTGGTTGCTCGCCTCCTGCCGAATGCCGCGCCTAACCGCACGCAGCGTCAGTTGGATGACATCCAGGAACGTTTTGACAGTTATCAGAACGAGGTTGTTACCCACTTCAACAGCACCGCGACCCTGGTCAAGAAGCTCACCCAGAGCTACCAGGAAGTACAGGATCACCTCGCCGATGGCGCCAACCGCCTGGCTCTGGACGATATTACCCGTCAGCGTCTGCTGGCCGCGCTGCATTCCGATGCCACGCAAGCCCCACGGGAGCGCCTGACCCCGCCACGGGAAAACCAGGAGCCGCCGCGGGACTACGCGCCAAAGACGCCGAACGCCCCCGGCATGCTGGATGAGCATTACGGCTTGAAAAAGTAAGTCGTTTTCAAGCCATACAAAAAGCCCGGCTGATCCATGATCAGCCGGGCTTTTTGTTGGAACTGGATCGGCAGAACAATGGAGATCCAATGTGGGAGCGGGCTCGCTCGCGAAGGTGGAGTGTCAGTTGTTAAAGACTTAACTGACACTCCACCTTCGCGAGCAAGCCCGCTCCCACACAAGCCCACTCACCGTAGTTCAGCGCCGTACCGGGCGCTTCTGCAGCTTGCGCTGCAAGGTCCGGCGGTGCATGCCCAGGGCACGGGCCGTGGCTGAGATATTGCCTTCGTGCTCGGTCAACACGCGCTGGATGTGCTCCCACTGCAGGCGGTCCACCGACATCGGGTTTTCCGGCACCAGGGTGTCGAGGTCGGCATGCTCGGAGAGCAAGGCGGCCAGCACATCATCGGCGTCCGCCGGCTTGCACAGGTAGTTGCAGGCACCGCGCTTGATCGCCTCGACAGCGGTGGCAATGCTCGAATACCCGGTGAGGATCAGCACGCGCATTTCCGGGTCCAGCTCCAGCAGCTTGGGCAGCAGCACCAGGCCCGAGTCACCGTCCATTTTCAGGTCCAGTGCCGCGTAGTCCGGCAGGTCGGCCTGGGCGATGGCCAGGCCTTCTTCGGCGGAACCTGCAGTGCTGACGCGAAACCCGCGACGGCTCATGGCTCGCGCCATTACGCGGGTAAAGGTGGCATCGTCATCTACCAGCAACAGGTGCGGCAGTTCTTCGCCTTCGACTTGGATCTCGTCACTCATCGATGTCTCCTCGTGCAGCACGGGGCAGGCGCAGCTCGGTGAGCGTGCCGCCTTCCTCATGGGGGTAAAGTTTCACCGAGCCGCCAGCGCGGGTCACGCTGGCCTTGCTCAAGAACAGGCCCAGGCCGAAGCCTTTGCCCTTGGTGGTAAAGAATGGCTTGCCGATCTGCTCGGCAATCGCCAGCGGCACGCCAGCGCCGTGGTCGCGAATACTGATGGTGAGGTTTTCCCAATCCCAGTCCAACTGCACTTCCAACCCTTCCGGGCAGGCGTCGGCTGCATTGTTCAACAGGTTCAGCAACGCCTGGGTCAGGTCCGGCGGTGGCGCCATACGCGGCACTGCGCCCTGCCCCAGCAGGTGGAAACGGTAACTGGCTTCGGGACGCATCAAGTGCCAGCGGTTCAGGGCTTCGTCCAGCCACTGGGTGACGTCTTGCATATCCACCGCCAGGCGCCGGTTGGCTTCAGCGGCGCGCACCAGTTGCTGCAAGGTCTGCTTGCACTGCTTGACCTGTTCCTGCAACACGCCGAGGTCGTCTTGCAAGGCCGGGTCGTGATGGTCCTGGCGCATTTCCTTGATCAGCACGCTCATGGTTGCCAGCGGCGTGCCCAGTTCATGGGCCGCACCGGCGGCCTGGGTCGCCACGGCCAGCAGTTGCTGGTCACGCAGGCCCTCTTCACGGCGGATTGCGCGCAGTTCTTCCTGGCGCCGCAGCTCTTCGGCCATACGCGCGGCAAAAAAGGTGATCACCGCCGCCGACAGCGCGAAGCTCAGCCACATGCCGTAGATCTGCAGGTTTTCCCGGGCAATCGGGAAGGTTTCCAGGGGATAGAACTGCGCCAGCAACAAGGTGTAAAGCGCCAGGGCAATCCCCGACAGGATCACCGAATAGCGCCACGGCAAGGTCACGGCAGCGATGGTCAGCGGTACCAGGTAATAGGAAACGAAGGGGTTGGTGGAGCCACCGGAGAAATACAGCAACACGCTGTGGATAAACAGGTCGCAGGCCAGTTGCAGCGCGTACTCCAGCTCCGTCACCGGCCAGGTGGTGCGCAGGCGGATGGCCGTGAACACACACAGCACCGTGGAAAAGGCCAGGGTCACCCACAGTTGCAGCCAAGGCAGCGGCAACAGTTCAAACCAATAGGCGAGCCCAACGGAACCGGCCTGGGCGGCCAGCACCAGGGTGCGGATAAACGTCAGGCGCCAGAGGTTCTGGCGAGTGGCGGAAGTCAGTTTTACGGGGGCGAGCATGAGCTCTCCTGATGAGCGCTCCAGGCGGATCGCAGCAAGTATAAACGAAGCGACGGTACAGTCTGCGAGTCTGTGGCCCTTTGACGCAGGTCATGGCTTTATGACCGTTCGTCGGCATCGTCGCCAGATGTAGAGATTTTGTAACCCGCCGAACCCGAATCCCCCGTCTACAGTCTTACCGAATACGATCACTCTCAAGGAGCTTCCATGTCACGTTTCACTCGCAGTGCCGCCCTTATTGCCCTCAGCGTTGGCAGCATTGCCAGCCTGCCTGCGCTGGCCGCCGATCAACTGCACTACAACCAGATTTCCCTGCGGGCCGAAGTCAGCCAGGAAGTGGCCCGTGACAAGATGATCGTCACCCTCTACACCGAGTCGCAAAATACTGACCCGGCCAAGCTCGCCGCCGAAGTCACAACCATCATGAACAAGGCGCTGGGCGAAGCTCGCGAAGTAAAAGGCGTGACCCTGCGCCAGGGCAGCCGCAACAGCTATCCGATCTACGACAACAAGAACCAGAAGATCACCGGCTGGCGCGAGCGCGCCGAACTGCGTCTGGAAAGCGCGGACTTCCCGGCGCTGTCCAAGCTCACCGGCGAGCTGCTCAACACCCTGAAAATGGACAATATGGACTTCGCCATCGCCGACGCCACGCGCAAGTCCAGCGAAGACGCGTTGCTCAAGGATGCGGTCGCCGCGTTCAAGGCCCGCGCCCAACTGGCCACCGATGCACTCGGCGGCAAGGGCTACAAGATCGTCAACCTGAACTTCAATACCAACGGCTACCCAATGCCGTACGCGCGAAATGGCGGGATGATGATGAAGGCGGCAGCGATGGATTCGGCGCCGACACCTGAGGTCGAGGCCGGCACCAGCCAGGTCAGCATGAGCGCTGATGGCGTGATTGAAGTACAGATGCCATAAGCCTTACCTGATGGCCCACAACGGCGGTAACCTCGGTGACCGCCGTTTTTTTTGGCCGTTGTTTACCTGCCATTTCAGGGGTCACCATGGATAGAACTGTCTTCAAGTCGCTCCTCCTCGTTGCCAGCCTGCTGGCGTGCATGCCCACGGCCCAGGCGGCAAGCACCCTGGTCTACTGCTCCGAAGCCAGCCCCGCCGGGTTCGATCCGAGCCAGTACACCAGCGGCACCGATTTTGATGCCTCGGCCGAAACCGTGTTCAACCGCCTGACCCAGTTCAAGCGCGGCGGGACCGAAGTCGAGCCGGGCCTGGCGACCCGTTGGGAGGTGTCCAAGGACGGCCTGGCCTACACCTTTCACCTGCGCGACGGGGTCAAGTTCCACAGCACCGAGTACTTCACCCCGACCCGCGACTTCAATGCCGACGACGTGCTGTTCACTTTCCAGCGCCTGCTGGACGCCAACCATCCATTCCGTCAGGCCTACCCGTCCGAGTCGCCGTACTTCACCGATATGGGCCTGAATACCACGATCAAAAGTGTGGAAAAGCTCGACGAGCACAGCGTGCGCTTCAACCTCAATAACGTCGATGCCGCTTTCGTGCAGAACCTGGCCATGAGTTTTGCGTCCGTGCAATCGGCCGAGTACGCGGCGCAGTTGCTTAAAGACGGCAAGGCCGCCGATCTCAACCAGAAACCGATCGGCACCGGGCCGTTTGTGTTCAAGCGCTACCAGAAGGACTCGCAGATTCGCTACGTCGCCAATAAAAACTATTGGAAGCCTGAGGATGTGAAACTCGACAGCCTGGTGTTTGCGATCACCCCGGACGCCGCGTCGCGCCTACAAAAGCTCAAGGCCAGCGAATGCCAGGTCAGCGGCTATCCGCGCCCCTCGGATATCGAGGTGATGAAGCAGGATCCAAACCTGCGCGTGCAGCAGCAGGCGGGCTTCAACCTGGGCTTTCTGGCCTATAACGTGACCCATCCGCCGCTGGACCAGCTCAAGGTGCGCCAGGCCCTGGACATGGCCATCGATAAGCCGGCGATTATCCAGGCGGTGTACCAAAGTGCCGGGCAATTGGCGCAGAACGCACTGCCGCCTGCCCAGTGGTCTTATGACCCCAGCATCAAGGACGCACCGCACGACCCTGCCAAGGCCCGGGCGCTACTAAAAGAAGCAGGGGTTGCACCAGGTACCACCATCAATCTGTGGGCGATGACCGTGCAGCGCGCCTCCAATCCCAACGCGCGAATGTCGGCGCAGATGATCCAGCAGGATTGGGCCAAAGTCGGGATCACCGCCAATATCGTCAGCTATGAGTGGGGCGAATACATCAAGCGCGCAAAAAACGGCGAGCACGATGTGATGATCTACGGCTGGACCGGCGACAACGGCGACCCGGATAACTGGCTGGGCGTGCTCTACAGTTGTGCCGCGGTCAAGGGCAGCAACTATGCAAAATGGTGTAACCCGCAGTACGACCAACTGGTGCAGAAGGCCAAGCTCAGCAGTGACCGTGACGAACGCATAAAGTGGTATCAACAGGCGCAAAAAATACTTAAGAATCAAGTACCTATAACGCCTATTGCGAACTCGACGGTTTTCCAGCCACTGCGCAAGGAGGTCCAGGACTTCAAGATCAGCCCGTTTGGCCTGACACCGTTCTACGGCGTAAGTCTGAATAAGTAACAACTATGCCCCAACCGGGTGCGCCAGACACCTCGGTTGGACTTATTCGGTGCACTCCACGCACCGAAAAAAGCCCTCAAAAGTACAGTTTCGTGTCGAAAATTATATGAATGCGACATTCCTGTACGTTCGTACCACTCTTTGCCGCTTGTTGCCTCTCAACGTCTTGCATTGGGTATGGGGCCTGCATAAGTATCCGCAGGCCGACTCACGAGGTCGCCCTCAATTCCAAAAATGACAACAAATCATGAGGCCAACATGCTTAAACACGCAGTCATTCCGTTTTTAGTCAGCGCCGGTTTAATGGCCGCTGCACCTTTCGCCCAGGCGGCGACTAATCTGGTGTTCTGCTCCGAAGGGAGCCCGGCCGGTTTCGACCCAGGCCAGTACACTACCGGAACAGACTTCGATGCTTCGGCCGAAACCATGTTCAACCGGCTCAGCCAGTTCGAGCGCGGCGGCACCGCCGTGATTCCTGGCCTGGCCACCAAGTGGGATGTATCCGAAGATGGCCTGACCTACACCTTCCACCTGCGCGAAGGGGTCAAGTTCCACACCACGCCGTATTTCAAGCCGACTCGTGAATTCAACGCCGACGACGTGCTCTTCACCTTCAACCGGATGATCAATAAAGACGATCCGTTCCGTAAGGCCTACCCCACCGAGTTCCCGTACTTCACGGACATGGGGATGGACACCAACATCAAGAACATCGAGAAAATCGACGACCACACCGTCAAGTTCACCCTTGGCACCGTGGACGCCGCGTTTATCCAGAACCTGGCCATGAGCTTCGCCTCGGTACAGTCGGCCGAATACGCCGCCCAACTGTTGAAGGACGGCAAGCCCCAGGACATCAACCAGAAGCCGGTCGGCACTGGTCCGTTCGTGTTCAAGAGCTACCAGAAAGACTCCAACATCCGCTTCACCGGCAACAAGGATTACTGGAAGCCTGAAGACGTGAAGATCGACAACCTGATCTTCGCCATCACCACCGACCCGTCGGTGCGTGTGCAGAAACTCAAGAAGAATGAATGCCAGGTCACCCTCTTCCCGCGTCCGGCTGACCTCAAGGCCCTGGGCGAGGACAAAACCCTGAAACTGCCGCACCAGGCCGGTTTCAACCTGGGTTATATCGCCTACAACGTCATGCCAGTGCTCAAGGGCCAGACGGCCGCCAACCCCCTGGCCGACCTGCGCGTACGCCAGGCGCTGGACATGTCGGTCAACAAGCAGCAGATCATCGACTCGGTGTACCAGGGCGCAGGCCAACTGGCGGTCAACGCCATGCCGCCGACCCAATGGTCCTATGACGACACCATCAAGGACGTCCCGCACGATGTGGCCAAGGCCAAGGAACTGCTCAAGGAGGCCGGCGTCAAGGAAGGCACCGAGATCACCTTGTGGGCCATGCCGGTCCAGCGTCCGTACAACCCCAACGCCAAGCTGATGGCCGAGATGCTGCAGAACGACTGGAAGCAGATCGGCTTGAAGGTCAACATCGTCAGCTACGAGTGGGGCGAGTACATCAAGCGCTCCAAGGGCGGCGAGAACCAGGCCATGATCATCGGCTGGAGCGGTGACAATGGTGACCCGGACAACTGGCTGAACGTGCTGTTTGGCTGCGACTCCCTGGCCGGCAACAACTTCTCCAAATGGTGTGACAAGAAATTCGACGGCATCGTGAAAGAAGCCAAGGCCACATCGGACGTCGCCAAGCGCACCGAACTGTACAAACAGGCGCAACACGTCCTCAAAGATGCAGTGCCCATGACACCTATCGCGCACTCGACGGTGTATCAACCCATGCGCAACAACGTGCAGGACTTCAAGATCAGCCCATTTGGCTTGAATTCCTTCTACGGGGTGAGCGTCAGCAAGTAGTGATCTCTAGCGGCGACGTTTCATAACGTCGCCGTTATTGCATCCGCCCAGATCCTAGGAATCGAATTACCCCCGCATGGGCTGCCGTCCTACAGCAGCTAACTGCGCAGGTTACGTCCGATACCTACAAGGTCTGTCCGGTTCTGCGCATTTACCGCCCTGCCCTCGTTCCCTAACGTCGAGGTAGGCAAACGCGCAGTTCCGATACGGCATTTGCTGTGGATGGGAGCAGTGCTTTCTCCATGCCAGGTAAGGCGTGGTGATTGTTCACTGACGAAAACGATAAACATGGATTGGGGACCGTCATGCGCCATACCACCGTTCTATCCGCGATATTGGGTACCAGCCTGTTGGCCGTCGCTTCGATGGGCCAGGCTGCCGAAAAGAAAAGCCTGGTCTTCTGCTCCGAAGGCAGCCCGGCCGGGTTCGATACTGCGCAGTACACCACCGCCACCGACAACGATGCGGCCGAGCCGATCTACAACCGCCTGGTTGAGTTCGAAAAGGGTGAAACCGGCGTCGTACCAGGGCTGGCTACCAAGTGGGATATCTCGCCAGACGGCCTGACCTACACCTTCCACTTGCGCGAAGGGGTGAAGTTCCACAGCAACAAGGAATTCAAGCCGACACGGGATTTCAACGCCGATGACGTGCTGTTCACCTTCAACCGCATGCTTGACGCCAACCACCCGTTTCGCAAGGCCTACCCCACCGAGTTTCCGTACTTCAACGGGATGAGCCTGAACAAGAACATCGCCAAGGTCGAGAAAACCGACCCGCATACCGTGGTGATGACCCTGAACACGGTGGATGCCGCGTTTATCCAGAACATCGCCATGAGCTTCGCCGCGATCCTCTCGGCCGAATACGCCGAGCAACTGCTCAAGACCGGCAAACCCAGCGATATCAACCAGAAGCCGATCGGCACCGGGCCGTTCGTGTTCCAGCGTTACCAGAAGGATTCGCAGATCCGTTTCGCCGGCAATAAAAACTACTGGGACCCGAGCAAGGTCAAGCTCGACCAACTGATTTTCGCCATCAACACCGACGCCTCGGTACGCGTGCAGAAGCTCAAGGCCAATGAATGCCAGGTCACCCTGCATCCCCGCCCCGCCGATGTCGACGCGCTCAAGGCCGACCCGAACCTGCAACTGCTGACCAAACCCGGCTTCAACCTCGGCTACATCGCCTATAACGTGCGGCACAAACCCTTCGATCAGCTCGAAGTGCGCCAGGCCCTGGACATGGCGGTGAACAAGCAGAGCATCCTCAATGCCGTGTACCAGGGCGCGGGGCAACTGGCGGTCAACGCCATGCCGCCGACCCAGTGGTCCTATGACGACAGCATCAAGGACGCCGCCTACAACCCGGAAAAAGCCAAGGAGTTGCTCAAGGCGGCCGGCGTCAAGGAGGGCACCGAGATCACCCTGTGGGCCATGCCGGTCCAGCGCCCGTACAACCCCAACGCCAAGCTGATGGCCGAGATGCTGCAAAGCGACTGGGCCAAGATTGGCCTCAAGGTCAAGATCGTCAGCTATGAGTGGGGCGAGTACATCAAGCGCACCAAGAACGGCGAGCACGATGTCAGCCTGATTGGCTGGACCGGCGACAACGGTGACCCGGACAACTGGCTGGGCACCCTCTACAGCTGCGACGCCATCGGCGGGAACAACTACTCGATGTGGTGTGACCCGGCGTACGACAAGCTGATCAAGCAAGCCAAGGTCGTCACCGACCGTGAACAACGGACTGTTCTGTACAAACAGGCGCAGCAACTGCTTAAAACACAGGTGCCGATCACGCCTGTCGCCCACTCGACGGTCAACCAGCCGTTAAGCACCAAGGTCGAAGGTTTCAAAGTCAGCCCCTTCGGCCGCAACGTGTTCTCGGGCGTCAGTATCACCCCATAAGAAAATAACCGGATGCGCAGAGCGAAGTTGGCTCTGCCGCAAACGTGCAGCTTTAATTCGCGAAATGTCCTACAGCAAACGTTTGCAGATGCTTGAAGAGTTACACACCCAATAGCCGGTTCACCTAATAAGGCCGGCATAAAAAAAAGAGAACCAAAGGAGCTCCACCCATGAAACTAAGCAGCAAAGTGCTACTGGCCATGGCCATCAGCAGCATCACCGCGACCGCTTACGCCGAACCTGCAAGCCAGGAATTCGTGCCGACCACACTGGCCGGCGCCAGCGCCCAAAGCGAAGCCAAGGGCTTTATCGAAGACTTCAGCCTGGGTGGTCAGACGCGTAACTGGTACTCCCACGAAAGCCTGTACCGGGGCGGCTCATGGAAATACCAGAAGCATGGCAAAACCCTGACCGACCGTAACCGTACCAACTGGGTACAGGGCACTATCCTCAACGCAAGCTCGGGCTTCACCGAAGGTACCGTGGGCGTCAAGGCCGAAGTCGCGCTCTACAACGTCGTGGCCCTCGATCGCAGCCGACGCGATGTAAAGGGGAGTTCCAACCGGACCCTGGGCCACTCCAACGGTGACCCTGTTGATCAGTGGAGCAAGCTGGGCCTGGCCAACGTGCAATTTCGTGTATCCAACACGACCCTGACCGCTGGCCGTCAGAACTTCAGCACGCCGATTGTCGACACCATCGGCAACCGCGCACTGCCGTCGAGCTTTCAAGGTGTGAGTTTCAACAGCGAAGAATTCAGCAACCTGTCGTTCCAGGGTGGCGTGTTCGACCGCGTTTCCCCACGTACCGAACAGAGCCTGTCGAAGTTCCGTAGCGAGTACAGCCAACAAGGCGCCCGCAGCGCGACCACCGACAAGGTCTACACCCTGGGTGCCAACTACCAGCCGTTCAAAAGCCTGAAAACCAGCTTCTTCGGCGCCAACGTCAAGGACTTCTGGAACCAGTACTACTTCGGCGCGACCCACGAGCTGGGCGATAGCCAGGTACTGTCCCTGACCACCGGCCTGAACTATTACAAGACCGTGGACGAAGGCAAGAAGCTGATGGGCGAAATCGACAACGATACTTACTCGCTGTCGTTGGGCCTGGCGCACCAGGCTCACAGCCTGACCTTCTCCTACCAGGAAGTTAACGGTAACGAGTACTTCGACTACCTGCACGAAACCAACGGCATCTACCTGGCCAACTCCCTCACCTCGGACTTCAACGGTCCGAACGAGAAGTCTTTCCAGATTGCCTACGGTATCAACATGGCCGAATACGGCGTGCCGGGCCTGAAGTTCAACATCTACTCGGCACGTGGCTGGGGCATCGACGGTACCCATTACACGGGTAACCGCAATGGTGCTTACGCCTACACAGGTATCGAGACTCAAGACGGCGAGAAACACCAGGAATACGGTGTAGGCGCCGGTTATGCGATCCAGAGCGGCCCGCTCAAGGCCACTGCTATCCGTGCGACCTACGTCGAACACCGTGGCAGCGAGTTCCAATCTGACGGCAGCGTCAAGGAATTCCGCCTGGTCACCACCATCCCATTCAACATCCTTTAATTAGCGCCAGGTAAGCGGCAGGCTCAGGACGAGCCTGCCGTCTACATTTGTGTGGTTGAATCGTTTGCAGAGGGCTCTTCAATGAAAATGCTCCCGTTACAAGCCGCCATGACCGCTGCACTGCTGAGTGTGGCCCTGGGCATTTCGGCCAAGCCGCTGGTGGTCTGCACCGAAGCCAGTCCGGAAGGCTTCGACCCGGTCCTGTACACCACGGCCGTCACCGCCGATGCTGCGGCCGAAACCATGTTCAACCGCCTGGTGGACTTCAAGCCCGGCACTACTGAAATCAGGCCTGCACTCGCCAAATCGTGGGACATCAGTGAAGACGGCCTGACCTATACCTTCCACCTGCGTGATGATATCAAGTTCCACACCACCGACTACTTCAAGCCCACGCGCAACCTGAATGCCGACGACGTGCTCTGGAGCTTCCAGCGTCAACTGGACCCGAAACACCCGTGGCACAACAAGTCCACCACCGGTTTCCCCTATTTCGAAAGCATGGGTTTCAAGGAACTGCTCAAAAGCGTCGAGAAGACCGATGACCACACCGTGGTCTTCACCCTGACCCGCCCCGAAGCCCCGTTCCTGGCCGATGTCGCGATGCCCTTTACCGCCATCCACTCCGCCGAATACGCCGACAAACTGCTGGCCGCCAACAAGACCGGCGAGCTCAACAGCAAGCCGATCGGCACCGGCCCGTTTATTTTTACCCGCTACCAGAAAGATGCCCAGGTGCGTTTCAAGGCCAACCCGGAATACTTCCGTGGCAAGCCGCCCGCCGACCCGCTGATCCTGGCCATCGCGGTGGATAACAACGTGCGCCTGCAAAAGCTCAAGGCCAATGAGTGCCAGATCGCGCTGTATCCAAAGCCTGACGACCTGCCGAGTATCAAGGCCGATCCAAACCTGAAGGTCGCGGAACTGGCGGCGATGACCACCGCCTACACCGCCATGAACACCACCCACAAGTACATGAGCGACGCGCGGGTGCGCCACGCGATCAACATCGCGTTCGACAAACAGGGCTATAACGAATCCCTGTACGGCAAAGGCAATGCCATCGACGCCACCGGCCCGTACCCGCCGACCCTGCTAGGCTTCAACGACCAGCTGAAAAACCCGCCCCGCGACCTGGACAAGGCCCGGGCCCTGCTCAAGGAAGCCGGCGTGCCGGAAGGCACCGAATTCACCCTGTTCACCCGCAACGGCGGCGGCCCGACCAACCCCAACCCGATGCTCGGCGCCCAGCGCATGCAGGCGGATCTGGCGAAGATTGGCCTGAAGGTCAATATCAGGGTCATGGAGTGGGGCGAAATGCTCAAGCGCGCCAAAGCCGGCGAACACGACATGGTTTCCGCCGGCTGGGCCGGAGACAACGGCGACCCAGACAACTTCCTCACGCCCAACCTGAGTTGCGATGCCGCTAAAAACGGCGAAAACTACGCCCGCTGGTGTAACCAAGAGTTTCAGGGTTTGATCGACAAGGCCCGCGCCGTGGCTGAACCCGCCGAACGCGCCGCACTCTATGAACAAGCGCTGGTCGTTTTCGACAAGGACCAACCATGGATCCCCATGGCCTACCCGAAAATGTTCACCGCCATGCGCAAGAACGTCGAGGGTTATACCCAAAGCCCCCTGACCAACAATAACTTCGCCACCACCCAGGTGAAGTAATAAGAGACGCCCGGTTCCGTCGACGTTGACGGAGCCGGACCTGCCTAACCGGCTGATTGAGGTAGACAACACGATGTTTAGTTTTATTGCCCGCCGATTGGGGTTATTGATCCCCACGTTCTTCGGCATCACGTTGCTGACTTTTGCGTTGATTCGCATGATCCCTGGCGACCCCGTAGAAGTCATGATGGGCGAAAGGCGGGTTGACCCCGAGATGCACGCCCAGGCAATGGAACGCCTTGGCTTGAACAAACCCTTGTATGCGCAATACCTGGACTACGTCGGCAAGCTCGCCCAGGGCGACCTCGGCGAATCCCTGCGCACCCGCACCAGCGTCTGGACCGAGTTCAGCGCCCTGTTCCCCGCGACCCTGGAACTGTCCATGGCCGCCCTGTTGTTCGCCGGCATCCTCGGGCTATTGGCCGGGGTGATCGCGGCACTCAAGCGAGGATCCCTGTTCGACCATGGGGTGATGGGCATCTCCCTGGCGGGATATTCGATGCCGATCTTCTGGTGGGGCCTGATCCTGATCATGTTCTTCTCGGTGAGCCTGGGCTGGACCCCGGTTTCCGGGCGTATCGACCTGCTCTACGACATCGAGCCGCGCACCGGTTTCATGCTGATCGACACCCTGCTGGCCGACGAGCCGGACGCATTCTGGGATGCCCTGCACCACCTGGTCCTGCCGGCCATCGTACTGGGCACCATCCCGTTGGCAGTGATTGCGCGGATGACCCGTTCCTCGATGCTTGAAGTGCTGCGCGAAGACTACATCCGTACCGCCAAGGCCAAGGGCCTGTCGCCGGCGCGCGTGGTGTTCGTGCACGGCCTGCGTAACGCGCTGATCCCGGTGCTGACAGTAGTGGGTCTGCAAGTCGGCACACTGCTGGCCGGTGCGGTTTTGACCGAAACCATCTTCTCCTGGCCCGGCATCGGCAAATGGCTGATCGAAGCCATTGGCGCGCGGGACTACCCGGTGGTGCAAAACGGCATCCTGCTGATCGCCTGTCTGGTGATCCTGGTGAACTTCGTGGTGGATATCCTCTACGGCTTCGCCAACCCACGCATCCGTCACCAGCGCTGAGATCATGACCATGACCACACCAACTCAAGTGTCAGCAGTCGATCAAAGCCTGCTGTACCCGTCGCCGTACAAAGAATTCTGGCAAGCCTTCTCCAAGAACAAGGGCGCGGTTGCCGGCCTGCTGTTTATGTTGCTGATCGTGTTCTGCGCGATCTTCGCCCCCTGGGTGGCGCCCCATAACCCGAGTGAGCAATACCGCGACTTCCTGCTGACTCCGCCGTCGTGGCTGGAAGGCGGGCAGATCCAGTTTTTGCTGGGCACCGATGAACTGGGCCGCGACCTGCTGTCGCGCCTGATCCAGGGCTCACGCCTATCGTTGCTGATCGGTTTGTCGTCGGTGGTGATGTCGCTGATCCCGGGGATCCTGCTGGGCCTGTTCGCCGGGTTCTTCCCGCGTCTGCTCGGCCCGACCATCATGCGTTTGATGGACATCATGCTGGCCCTGCCGTCGCTGCTGCTGGCCGTGGCGATTGTCGCCATCCTCGGCCCTGGCCTGATCAACACCGTGATCGCGATTGCCATTGTGTCGCTGCCGTCCTATGTGCGCCTGACCCGCGCGGCGGTGATGGGCGAGCTCAACCGTGACTACGTGACCGCCGCGCGCCTGGCCGGTGCCGGCCTGCCGCGTCTGATGTTCGTGACCGTGCTGCCTAACTGCATGGCGCCGTTGATCGTGCAGGCCACCTTGAGCTTTTCCTCGGCGATTCTCGATGCCGCCGCCCTGGGCTTCCTCGGCCTTGGCGTGCAACCGCCGACACCTGAGTGGGGCACCATGCTGGCTTCGGCCCGTGACTACATCGAACGTGCCTGGTGGGTCGTGAGCCTGCCTGGTTTGACCATTTTGCTCAGCGTGCTGGCAATCAACCTGATGGGCGACGGCCTGCGCGATGCGCTGGACCCGAAACTCAAGAATGCCGCGTGAGGAGATTCCCATGTCACTGCTAGAAATCAAGAATCTCAATGTGCGCTTCGGCGACAAAACCGCTGTGCCGGTGGTCGATGGCCTCGACCTGTCCGTGGACAAAGGCGAAGTGTTGGCCATCGTTGGCGAGTCGGGTTCGGGTAAGTCCGTGACCATGATGGCGCTGATGGGCCTGATCGAGCATCCCGGCATCGTCACCGCCGACTCGCTGACCTTCGACGGCAAGGACATGCTCAAGCTGAGCAATCGCCAGCGCCGGCAGATCGTCGGCAAAGACCTGGCGATGGTGTTCCAGGACCCGATGACCGCGCTGAACCCCAGCTACACCGTGGGCTTCCAGATTGAAGAAGTACTGCGCCTGCACCTGAAAATGTCCGGCAAGCAAGCGCGCAAGCGTGCCATTGAACTGCTGGAAAAGGTCGAGATCCCTGGCGCCTCCAGCCGTATGGATGCCTACCCGCACCAACTGTCCGGCGGCATGAGCCAGCGTGTGGCAATTGCCATGGCGATTGCCGGCGAACCAAAGCTGCTGATCGCCGACGAACCCACCACCGCCCTGGACGTGACCATCCAGGCGCAGATCATGGAACTGCTGCTGGCTCTGCAAAAAGAACAGAACATGGGCCTGGTGCTGATCACCCACGACCTCGCAGTCGTCGCGGAAACCGCTCAGCGCGTGTGCGTGATGTACGCCGGCCAAGCGGTGGAAGTCGGCCAGGTGCCCGGTTTGTTCGACGTGCCGGCGCACCCGTACAGCGAAGCGTTGCTGGCGGCGATCCCGGAACACAGCATGGGCGCCGCCCGTCTGTCGACCTTGCCGGGCATCGTCCCCGGTCGGTATGACCGCCCGCAAGGCTGCCTGTTGTCGCCACGCTGCCCGTATGTGCAGGACAGCTGCCGCCAGACCCGTCCGACCCTGGACCCGCAAGCCCACAGCCTTGTGCGCTGCTTCTACCCCTTGAACCAGGAGGTGGCGTAATGGCCGTCGTTCTTACCGCCCGCGACCTGACCCGTCACTACGAAGTGTCCCGTGGCCTGTTCAAGGGCCACGCCACCGTGCGCGCCCTCAATGGCGTGTCGTTCGAGCTGGAAGCCGGCAAGACCCTCGCCGTCGTGGGTGAGTCGGGGTGTGGCAAATCCACCCTGGCCCGGGCGCTGACGCTGATTGAAGAGCCGTCGTCCGGCTCGTTGAAAATCGCCGGCCAGGAAGTCGCCGGCGCCGACAAGGCCCAGCGCAAACAACTGCGCAAAGACGTGCAGATGGTGTTCCAGAGCCCCTATGCCTCGTTGAATCCGCGGCAGAAAGTCGGTGATCAACTGGGCGAGCCGCTGTTGATCAACACCAACCTGTCCGCCGCCGAACGCCGCGAAAAAGTGCAGGCGATGATGAAGCAAGTGGGCCTGCGCCCTGAGCATTATCAGCGTTACCCGCACATGTTCTCCGGTGGCCAGCGCCAGCGCATTGCCCTGGCCCGCGCCATGATGCTGCAACCCAAGGTGCTGGTGGCGGATGAACCGACCTCGGCCCTCGACGTGTCGATCCAGGCCCAGGTGCTCAACCTGTTTATGGACCTGCAGCAGCAGTACAACACGGCCTACGTGTTCATTTCCCACAACCTGGCGGTGGTGCAACACGTTGCCGACCACGTGATGGTGATGTACCTCGGTCGCCCGGTGGAAATGGGCGCGAAGAACGACATCTACGAGCGCCCGCTGCACCCTTACACCCAGGCGCTGCTGTCGGCCACCCCGACCATTCACCCGGACCCGAACAAGCCGAAGATCAAGATCGTCGGCGAGCTGCCCAACCCACTTAACCCGCCCTCCGGCTGCGCGTTCCATAAGCGCTGCCCGTATGCCACCGAGCGCTGCAGCAGTGAAGAGCCGCTGCTGCGTGAACTGGACAACCGCCAAGTGGCTTGCCATCACGCGGAGCAGTTCGTGGCCTAACCCCCTGTAGGGGTGGGCCCGCTCCCACACAAGCCCTCTCCCACAGGGCGATACAGCGTTGTACAGCCTCTCCCGCCAGATTGCGCATCAGTCTGGCGGGAGGGGCTTTTTTGTTTTTAGCAAAGTGTAAAAGTTGTAAATGACATTTACTTGTATTTGATAATGACTAGCATTCCGGCGCACAGAGGGCGCCGAATCCTGCTGGAAGGCAGTTCTGGTGCATCTCGCTCAGTTGCCACCTTCCCTAAAGGATTCTGCGGACATGTCACCTCGATTCAGGCTCAGCCATTTCTCCCTGGCGTTTATCGCCGCCCTCTCGTCTCCCGCACTGCTGGCGGATACCTTGGAAAGAGAACACGGCAAAGTGCCGGTAGCCGCTACCGACCTGCCCGTCGACGGCACCTCCCAAGCCCTGGAGTTGAGCGAAACACGAATCCTGGGCACCGCTGCCGAAGAACTCAAACAAGCCCCCGGCGTGTCGATCATCACCGCCGAAGACATCAAGAAACGCCCGCCGACCAACGACCTGTCGGACATCATCCGTCGTGAACCGGGCGTCAACCTCAGTGGCAACAGCTCCAGCGGCAGCCGAGGCAACAACCGCCAGATCGACCTGCGCGGCATGGGCCCGGAAAACACCCTGATCCTGATCGATGGCAAGCCCTCGACCTCGCGCAACGCCGTGCGCTACGGCTGGAGCGGCGACCGTGACACCCGTGGCGAAACCAACTGGGTGCCGGCCGAAGAAGTCGAACGCATTGAAATCCTGCGTGGCCCGGCGGCTGCTCGCTACGGCTCCGGGGCCATGGGCGGGGTGATCAACATCATCACCAAGCGCCCCACCGACCAGTTGCACGGCTCGCTGACCACCTACGTGTCGCTGCCCGAAGACGATGCCGAAGGCATGAGCAAACGCACCAACTTCAACCTCAGCGGCCCGTTGAGCGACACCTTGGCGTTCCGGGTGTATGGCGGCCTGAACAAGACCGATGCCGATGACTCCACCATCAACCAGGCCGAGCAGGCTAGCGCAGACTCGCTGGTCGCCGGCCGCGAGGGTGTGCGCAACAAGGACGTCAACGGTTTGCTCAGTTGGCAATTCACCCCCGAGCAGACCCTGGACCTGGAAGCCAGCTACAGCCGTCAGGGCAATATCTTCGCCGGCGACACCATGCTCAACGGCGGCGGTGTATTCGTGAACAGCCTGGTCGGCAAGGAAACCAGCGTGATCCAGCGCAGCAGTTTCTCCGCCACCCACCGTGGCGAGTTCGACTGGGGCTCGACCATGGCATCGCTGAGCCACGACCTGACCCGCAACGCACGCCTCAACGAAGGCCTGGCGGGTTCCGGCGAGGGCGCGCCCTCCGCCACCGCTGGCCGTTTCGAATCGCGGCTGCGCAACACCCGGGCCACGGCCGAGGTCAACCTGCCCCTGAGTTTCGGCACCGAGCAGGTGCTGACCCTGGGCAGCGAATACCTCTACGAGTCGATGAACGATCCGGGGTCGCTGCGCCCACAAAGCTACGACCCTGGCACAGGTGGCGTACCGAGCATTCCGGGGATGAGCCGCAGCAGCACCAAGACCACAGCCTCCAGCTATGCGCTGTTCGCCGAGGACAACATCGAAGTCGGCAGCAAGACCATCATCACCCCCGGCCTGCGCTACGACGATCATGAAGAGTACGGCGGCAACTGGAGCCCGAGCCTCAACGCCTCGCACCAACTGACCGATGAGCTGAGCCTCAAGGGCGGTATTGCCCGCGCCTACAAGACGCCCAACCTGTACCAGTCCAACCCCAACTACTTGCTGTACAGCCGTGGCAACGGTTGCAACGCCAGCGAAGCCAACTCCGGCGGCTGCTACCTGGTGGGTAACCCGGACCTGAAACCGGAAATCAGCGTCAACAAGGAAATCGGCCTGGCCTATGACAAAGGCACCTGGCGCACCAGCGCGACCTACTTCCGTAATGACTACAAGAACAAAATCAACGCCAGCAACACCGCCGCCTACCGCCTGGACGGCGGGCGCCGTGTGCTGGAGTGGGAAAACAGCGGGGCGGCACTGGTGCAGGGGGTCGAGGGCAACCTGTTCATGACCCTGCGCGACGACCTGGACTGGAACACCAACCTGACCTACATGATCGACTCCAAGGACAAGGACACCGGCGAACCGCTGAGCGTCATTCCCAAGTACACGGTCAACACCACCCTGGACTGGCAGGCCACCGACAAGCTGTCGTTCCAGGTCAGCGGCACCTACTACGGCAAGCAGGAGGCGCCGACCCTCAACTCCCGCAGCGCCAACCGCTATGATCGCAGCGCCCAACAGGATGTGGACCCGTACGGTTTGATGGGGTTGAGCAGCGGCTACGAGTTCACCAAGAACCTGAGTGTGCGCGTGGGCATCGAGAACCTGCTGGACAAGCGCCTGTATCGCAAAGGCAATGCTGACGATGCCGGTGCCCAGACGTATAACGAACCGGGTCGGGCTTACTTTGCGTCGGTGACGGCTTCGTTCTAAGGGCCATGCCGTTGAAGGTTTTTGAATAGTCAGCTGTATCTGGACACTTTGGCGAGGGGACAAATCCCCTCGCCACCAGTGGGTGTTACCTTTAATTAAGCGTTAGCAATTACCGTTTATTCGCGAGCAAACCAACGACAAGTCCGACATTAAAAACAGTACTATCGCCCACCAACAAGGCAAACTTTCTGCAACTTGTAACCACCATGTTTCCGCAATTGCGCAACGCAATCTCAGAAGAATAAAGTCCGCCAGCTACAACTTCCTATATTCTTTGCGAGAACTGTCATGAGAGAAATTTCAAAATCTCTGAAAAAGCTGCTGTCTGATATCTACGAGGACGGCGACGTGTCGCTGATGGAGTTCAAGGCCTTGCAGGTTGAATCCGACCTGCGTTGGGGAAGGGTGGTCGATGAACTGGGGAAAAACAATACATTGCTGGCATTTCAAAGTTCGATGGATGTTGCCATACACTTATTGTTTTTGAGCCTGAATTACATAAAGGACCAGGAAATCACTGATGTAGGCGAAGCCATTGTCAAAGATGCAATAGCCGCACAAGTTGAAACGCTAATGGCCGGCGCTGAACTGTCCCTTAAACAACTTAAAGTTGGCCCCAACACCCGGTAATCTACCGCAAAAAAGGCGAAGCCATCACAGCTTCGCCTTTTTTTATACCGCTAACCCTTAGTGGTGTTCGCGGGTCGCACGGAATTTCACATCCGGCCAGCGCTCTTCCATCAACGCCAGGTTCACCCGGGTAGGTGCCAGGTAGGTCAGGTGGCCACCGCCGTCGATGGCGAGGTTTTCCACGGCCTTGTTGGAGAACTCCTCCAACTTCTTCTTGTCACTGCAATCAATCCAGCGTGCCGAGTACACGGTGATCGGCTCGTAGGAGCATTCGACCTTGTATTCCTCTTTCAAGCGGCTGGCCACCACATCGAACTGCAGCACACCTACGGCGCCGAGGATGATGTCGTTGCTGCGCTCGGGGAAGAACACCTGGGTGGCGCCCTCTTCCGCCAATTGCTGCAGACCTTGGCGCAGCTGCTTGGATTTCAGCGGGTCGCGCAGGCGTACGCGGCGGAACAGTTCCGGGGCGAAGTGCGGGATACCGGTGAAGCTCAGGGCTTCGCCTTCGGTGAAGGTGTCGCCGATCTGGATGGTGCCGTGGTTGTGCAAACCGATGATGTCGCCGGCAAACGCTTCTTCCAGTTGCTCACGCTCCGAGGAGAAGAACGTCAGGGCGTCGCCGATGCGTACGTCCTTGCCGGTGCGTACGTGGCGCATCTTCATGCCTTTTTCGTACTTGCCGGAGCAGATACGCATAAAGGCGATACGGTCGCGGTGCTTGGGGTCCATGTTCGCCTGGATCTTGAACACGAAGCCGCTGAATTTCTCTTCAACCGGCTCCACGGTACGCTCGTTGGCAACCCGCGCCAGTGGTTTCGGTGCCCAATTGACCACCGCATCCAGTACGTGGTCGACGCCGAAGTTGCCCAGGGCGGTACCGAAGAACACCGGGGTCAGTTGCCCGTCGAGGAATTCCTGCTGGTTGAACTCATGGCAGGCGCCCTGCACCAGTTCCAGTTGATCGACGAAGCGATCGTACTCGTCACCCAGGTGGGCGCGGGCCTCATCGGAGTCGAGTTTCTCGATGATCTTCACATCGGTGCGTTCGTGACCGTGGCCGGCGGTGTAGACAATGATGTAGTCGTCGGCCAGGTGGTACACGCCCTTGAAGTCGCGGTAGCAGCCAATCGGCCAGGTGATCGGCGCGGCCTTGATCTTCAGGACGGCTTCGATTTCATCCAGCAGTTCGATCGGGTCGCGGATGTCACGGTCGAGTTTGTTGATAAAGCTGACGATCGGCGTATCACGCAGGCGGCACACGTCCATCAGCGCGATGGTGCGTGGCTCGACGCCCTTACCGCCGTCAAGGACCATCAAGGCCGAGTCCACCGCGGTCAGGGTGCGGTAGGTATCTTCGGAGAAGTCTTCGTGGCCCGGGGTGTCGAGCAGGTTGACCATGTGGTCGCGATAGGGGAACTGCATGACCGACGTGGTAATGGAAATACCCCGTTGTTTCTCCATCTCCATCCAGTCAGAGGTGGCATGGCGATCGGATTTGCGGGATTTCACCGTGCCGGCCACTGCGATCGCCTTG
Organism: Pseudomonas sp. DD1; assembly: GCF_044510355.1. Classification (NCBI taxonomy): domain Bacteria; kingdom Pseudomonadati; phylum Pseudomonadota; class Gammaproteobacteria; order Pseudomonadales; family Pseudomonadaceae; genus Pseudomonas; species Pseudomonas sp. DD1. The sequence goes on from NZ_MSAJ01000003.1 coordinate 139,830, forward strand.
CCCATCAGCAGGAGCTTTTCGGTGATGGTGGTTTTACCGGCATCGGGGTGGGAAATAATGGCGAAAGTGCGGCGTTTCGCGACTTCGGCGGCCTGGTGGGTCATGGGAAATCGCCTGGCAGGTGAGTCAAAAAAGGGCGGCGAGTATAGCGCAAACCCGGGGAGCCAGACCACCGTTCACCCGATTGGGGGTGGCTAAATGCTGCCAAGTATGGAACCTTTTAAAAGGTAGAGACGTCCACTCCCCTGCTACCGCACTCGTGACAGGGGCTGAAAAATCAGCAAGTTAGCCTGACGAGGCTGCGCTCATGGCTTGATCGCATACCGCGTTGCCGGTATCGGCGAGCTGCTTTTCGCGAACATATTCGCCGACAGCCAGGAATGGCATTGCCGCTCGGAAATGTGTTCGCCGACAAAAGAAAAAAGGAGTCCGCCTGTGGCTATTCGCTATGGCAAAGGGCTGATAGGAGGAGCGGTTGTCGTCGCTCTCCTGGCCCTGCTGGTCCACTGGATCGGCATCAACACGATCGAACTGTACCGCGACGATTTGTTGTTTTACCTGCAAGCTCACCTGATTCTTGTACTTGTCTCCATGCTGGCTGCCCTGATCGTAGGGATCCCCGCCGGTATCCTGCTCAGCCGACCGAATATGGTCGGGCGCGCAGAACGCTTCATGCAGATCTTCAACATCGGCAACACCGTCCCTCCCCTGGCCGTACTGGCCATCGCCCTCGGCGTCCTCGGCATCGGCAGTGGCCCGGCCATCTTCGCCCTGTTCCTCGCCTCCTTGCTGCCCATCGTGCGCAATACCTACGAAGGCCTGAAAAACGTGCAGGGTTCCTTGAAGGAAGCCGCCGTCGGCATCGGCATGACCCCACGCCAGGTGCTGTTTCGCGTCGAATTGCCCAACGCCGTGCCGATCATTATCGGTGGCGTACGTGTGGCCCTGGCAATCAACGTCGGCACCGCACCGCTGGCGTTCCTGATTGGCGCCAATAGCCTGGGCAGCCTGATCTTCCCTGGCATCGCCCTGAACAACCAGCCGCAATTGCTGCTCGGCGCCGCGTGCACCGCGCTGCTGGCATTGCTGCTTGACGGTCTGGTGACCATGGCCAGCCGCCTCTGGCTGGAACGCGGGTTGCGTCCGTCTTAAGGCTTGGCAAAGGAATTCACATGAAAAAACTGACTTTGATACTGAGCTGCGTCCTGCTGTTTGCAGGCATTGCGCAAGCTGCTGAAAAACCGGTGATCCGCATCGGCGCCCGGGTCTTCACCGAACAGACCCTGCTCGCCGAAATCACCTCCCAGTACCTGCGCACCAAGGGGTACGACACCCGCGTGACCGGCGGCCTGGGCAGCAACCTGGCGCGCAGTGCCCAGGAAAGCGGGCAACTGGACCTGATCTGGGAATACACCGGCGTGTCCCTGGTGGCCTACAACCATGTGGACGAGAAGCTCGACAGCGAACAGTCCTACGCACGGGTTAAAGAACTCGACGCAAAAAAAGGCCTGGTCTGGCTGTCGCCGTCGAAATTCAGCAACACCTACGCCCTGTCCCTGCCGGAAAACGTGGCCAAGGAGTATCCGCAGATCAACACCATCAGCGACCTGACCCAGGCGCTGGACGAGACAACCCGTGAAAACCGCCTGGTGGCCCTGGACACCGAGTTCGCCAACCGTTCCGACGGCATGGCCGGCATGGTCAAGCTGTACGGCATGAACCTCACCCGCAAGAACACCCGGCAGATGGACGCCGGTCTGGTCTATACCGCCTTGCGCAATGGCCAGGTATTTGCCGGCCTGGTGTACACCACCGACGGTCGCCTCAATGCCTTCAAATTGAAGCTGCTGGAAGATGACCTGCACTACTTCCCGGACTACACCGCAGCCCCCGTGGTGCGTCAGGTTTATCTGGATGCCCACCCGCAATTGGCCGCCGACCTCAAGCCACTGGCAGCGCTGTTCGACGATGAAACCATGCGCCAGCTGAACGCGCGGGTCGACGTCGACCATGAAAGCCCATCGGCTGTAGCCGCTGATTTCCTGCGCCAGCACCCACTCAACTAAAAGAGGAGAAGACATGGAATTTCTGAACGCCTTTTCCCATCTTGATTGGGCCCAAGTCCTGCACCTGACCTGGCAGCACATCACCCTGGTCGGGATCGCCGTGATCCTCGCGATCGTCGTAGGCGTGCCCCTGGGCGTGCTGATGACCCGCTTCCCGACCCTGGCCGGCCCGTTGCAAGCCAGTGCCACGGTGCTGCTGACGGTGCCATCGATTGCCCTGTTCGGCCTGCTGCTGCCGTTCTACTCCAAATTTGGCCAGGGCCTGGGGCCGATGCCGGCGATCACCGCCGTATTCCTCTACTCCCTGCTGCCGATCATGCGTAACACCTACCTGGCCCTGACCGGCGTCGAGCCGGGCATCCGCGAAGCCGCCAAAGGCATCGGCATGACCTTCGGCCAGCGCCTGCGCATGGTCGAGCTGCCGATTGCCGTGCCGGTGATCCTCGCCGGGGTGCGCACCGCCGTGGTGATGAACATCGGTGTGATGACCATTGCCGCCACCATCGGCGCCGGTGGCCTGGGTGTACTTATTCTGGCTTCCATCAGCCGCAGCGACATGTCGATGCTGATCGTTGGCGCCGTGCTGGTCAGTCTCCTGGCCATCTTCGCCGACCTGCTTCTGCAATGGCTGCAACGCTCGCTGACTCCAAAAGGATTGCTCAAATGATCGAACTTCAAAACCTGTCCAAGACCTTCCAAAGCAACGGCAAGACTGTCACCGCCGTTAACGACGTGAGCCTGACTGTCAATGAAGGCGAGATTTGCGTGTTCCTTGGTCCCTCGGGCTGCGGCAAGAGCACCACGCTGAAGATGATCAACCGCCTGATCAAGCCCACCTCGGGCAAGATCCTGATCAACGGCGAAGACACCACCGACCTCGATGAAGTGACCCTGCGCCGCAATATCGGCTACGTGATCCAGCAGATCGGCCTGTTTCCCAACATGACCATCGAGGAAAACATCGTGGTCGTGCCCAAGCTGCTGGGCTGGGACAAGCAGAAATGCCACGACCGCGCCCGCGAGTTGATGAGCATGATCAAGCTCGAACCCAAGCAGTATCTGCACCGCTACCCGCGCGAGCTGTCCGGTGGCCAGCAACAGCGCATCGGCGTGATCCGCGCCCTGGCGGCCGACGCGCCGTTGCTGCTGATGGATGAGCCGTTCGGCGCGGTCGACCCGATCAACCGCGAGATGATCCAGAACGAGTTCTTCGAGATGCAACGCGCGCTGAACAAGACGGTGATCATGGTCAGCCATGACATCGACGAGGCAATCAAACTGGGCGACAAAATCGCCATCTTCCGCGCCGGCAAGTTGTTGCAGATCGACCACCCGGACACTCTGCTGGCCCATCCTGCCGACGAGTTTGTCAGCAACTTTGTCGGCCAGGACAGCACCCTCAAGCGCCTGCTGCTGGTCAAGGCCGAAGACGCGGCGGACAACGCCCCGTCGGTCAGCCCGGAAACCCCGGTGGCCGATGCCCTGGAGCTGATGGACGAGCATGACCGCCGCTATGTGGTGGTCACCTGCGCCGAGAACAAGGCGCTGGGTTATGTACGACGTCGCGACCTGCATCGTCAGACGGGTACCTGCGCCCAATACCTGCGCGAGTTCAACGCCACGGCGGCGTTTGACGAGCACTTGCGCATCCTGTTGTCGCGCATGTACGAGTTCAACCGCTCGTGGCTGCCGGTGATGGATGCCGAGCGGGTGTTTTTGGGTGAGGTGACCCAGGAGTCGATTGCCGAGTACCTGAGCTCTGGTAAGTCCCGTGGGGGCAAGACCAGTATTGTGTCGCCTGCCGAGACTGCACTGGCCTGACACCACTCGGTCAAAATTGTGGGAGCGGGCTTGCTCGCGAAAGCGGTGTGTCAGTCACTGAATGGGTGCTGACCCACCGCCTTCGCGAGCAAGCCCGCTCCCGCATTTAGTTCTGCTGGGTGTCAGGAAATAGCCTGATTCCTCCTCATTGGGGAACATCAATCCGTCACACCGGTCGGTTACATAAGTAGCTGAACTGGGTCACGCGACGAACGCGTGCAAAAACGCGACATTTTTAGTTGATCTCAAGCCCCTCACGCCCTAAAGTTCGCGCCGAACGTCCATGCTGGAAACGATCCATCCGGCTCAAGTACTGACGACGAGACAGCAAGGCCAAGGGAAGCTTATCCCGTGGCCTTTTTGCTTTCGGCGACATGCCTTGGGAAGTAGGCGAACCAAAGTGGGGATACGGAGGACGTTCATTTGCACCCATTGTTAATTTCAGTTTGCCCTTAGGAGTTCCCAGCATGTCGATCAACGTCGAAGATTATTTCGCGCGCGCCACTTTTGACAAAATGAAGGCGTTCGCCGACAAGCAAGAAACCCCGTTCGTGGTGATCGACACCGCGATGATCAGCCAGGCCTACGATGACCTGCGCGCCGGTTTCGAATTCGCCAAGGTGTACTACGCCGTCAAGGCCAACCCGGCTGTCGAGATCATCGACCTGTTGAAAGACAAGGGTTCGAGCTTCGACATCGCCTCGATCTACGAGCTGGACAAGGTCATGGACCGCGGCGTCAGCGCCGACCGTATCAGCTACGGCAACACCATCAAGAAATCCAAGGACATCCGCTACTTCTACGAGAAGGGCGTGCGCCTGTTCTCCACCGACTCCGAAGCCGACCTGCGCAACATCGCCAAGGCCGCGCCGGGCTCGAAAGTCTATGTGCGCATCCTCACCGAAGGCTCGACCACGGCTGACTGGCCTCTGTCGCGCAAATTCGGCTGCCAGACCGACATGGCCATGGACCTGCTGATCCTCGCCCGCGATTTGGGCCTGGTGCCTTACGGCATCTCGTTCCACGTGGGTTCGCAGCAGCGTGATATCAGCGTGTGGGACGCCGCCATTGCCAAGGTCAAGGTGATCTTCGAGCGTTTGAAAGAAGAAGACGGCATCCACCTCAAGCTGATAAACATGGGCGGTGGCTTCCCGGCCAACTACATCACCCGCACCAACAGCCTGGAAACCTACGCCGAGGAAATCATCCGCTTCCTCAAGGAAGACTTCGGTGACGAGCTGCCGGAAATCATCCTGGAACCAGGCCGTTCGTTGATCGCCAACGCCGGGATCCTGGTCAGTGAAGTGGTGTTGGTCGCCCGTAAATCCCGCACCGCCGTCGAGCGTTGGGTGTACACGGATGTGGGCAAGTTCTCCGGCCTGATCGAAACCATGGACGAAGCCATCAAGTTCCCGATCTGGACCGAGAAAAAGGGCGAGATGGAAGAAGTGGTGATCGCCGGTCCTACCTGCGACAGCGCCGATATCATGTACGAAAACTACAAGTACGGCCTGCCGCTGAACCTGGCCATTGGTGACCGCCTGTACTGGCTGTCCACGGGTGCGTACACCACCAGCTATAGCGCAGTTGAATTCAACGGTTTCCCGCCGCTGAAATCCTTCTACGTCTGATCCCGTAGGAGCCGGCTTGCCGGCTCCTGCAATTCCTCTGCGCGTTGTTGGTAGGCATCGGCCATGGCGCGAATCTGCGGATCATTGGCCGCTGCCAGCGCTTTATGGGCCACCCGCAAGAACTTCAGATTCCCGCCCTCCAGCGCCTTGTGCAACCACTCAAGCGCCGCTTCGATCTGCTCGTGCTCAGCCAGCATGGCCGCATAACTGAACTGCCCGCGAAAATCCCCACCTTGCGCCGAGCGGCGATACCACTCAAGCGCTGCGGGCACGTCTTGCGCACAGAACTGCCCTTCTTCCAGGTAACGCCCCAACAGGTTCATCGACTTGGCATGCCCCCGTTCGGCAGCCTGGCGATAACAGGCCAGTGCCTGCTGCTGGTCTTGCGTCACCCCGCGCCCGGTGGCCAGCAGGTTGGCGTAGTTGTACAGCCCCCAATCCAACCCGGCTTCTGCCGCCTGGCGGTACTCCCCGGCAGCCGCCCGCTCATTGGCGGCGCAACCCCAACCATGCTCCAGGCAGCGCCCCACCATATTGCGGGCCATCAAGTGGCCGCCCTGGGCGGCAATCCGGAACCAGCGCAGGGCCAGCGCTTCATCGCGCTCGATCCCGCGCCCTTCCAGGAGGATTTGCCCCAGCAGCGCCTGGGCATCGAGCACGCCCTCCTTCGCCGCCATCAGGATCGCCTGGGCCGCGCGGGCCGGTGATTCGTCGAGCATGGCCCGCAGTTGTTCGCCGTCGAGGCGTTCTTCGCGGCGCAAGTGAAAAGCCATGCTCAGACCTCGACCCAGCGACGCAACAGGTTGTGATAGGTGCCGGTGAGCTGGATCAGCGCCGGGTGGTCCGGTACGTCACGGCTCAGTTGCTGGATCGCACCGTCCATTTCGAACAGCAACGTACGCTGGCTGTCTTCGCGCACCAGGCTTTGGGTCCAGAAAAACGCGGCATAGCGCGCACCCCGGGTCACGGCATTGACCTTGTGCAGGCTGGAGCCTGGGTACAACACCATGTCACCGGCCGGCAACTTGACCCGCTGCAGGCCGAAGGTGTCCTGGATCTCCAGTTCGCCGCCGTCGTATTCATCCGGGTCGCTGAAAAACAGCGTAGAGGACAGGTCAGTGCGTACCCGCTCGTGGCTGCCCTTGGGCTGGCGTACGGCGTTATCAATATGGAAGTCGAAGCTGCCGCCGGCGGTGTAGCAATTGAGCAGGGGCGGGAAGACTTTATGCGGCAGCGCCGCCGACATGAACTGCGGGTTTTGCCACAGGCGCTCGAGCATGGCCGCGCCGATTTCCTTGGCCAGTGGATGGCCCTCCGGCAATTGCAGATTGTGCTTGGCCTTGGCCGACTGATGACCGGCGGTGATCTTGCCGTCAGCCCAGTCCGCCTGCTCCAGGGCTTCGCGGATGCGCAATACCTCGTCGCGGGAGAACAGGCCGGGAATATGCAGCAGCATGGGGCGTTACCTGAGAGCAGAGGGGCGCCAATGGTATTGATTACTATTGGCGCTGTAAAACCCTGATCCGACGGGCAGACGTATGAGCCCGCAAAAACCGTAACTCCCGAAGTGTAAATTTTGTAAATAGGATGCAAATAGCAATGCCTCTCAATTGCTATGCATAATTGTTTACAATATATTTCGCGCCCTAACATCCTTGGGGTAGGGAATTTCATGTCGCGCCACATTACAAAAACACCAAACAGTTCACCGCGCTTGCTGGCCTCGGCCATTGGCGTGGCCATCAGCGCCAGCTCCGTGGCCCACATGGCGCAAGCGGCCGAAGAGACCGAACAAAAAGGCGAGCGCAACAGCATTTCCCTGGGAGCCACCAGCATCACCGGCCAGGAACAGGACGCGACCTCCTACCAGACCGAAAACGCCTCTTCGCAGAAATACACCGCGCCGCTGGTCGACACCCCGCGCTCCGTCACCGTGGTACCGGCGCAGGTACTCAAGGACACTGCCGCCACCTCGCTGCAGGACGCTCTGCGTACCGTGCCGGGCATTACCTTTGGTGCTGGCGAAGGCGGCAACCCCCAGGGCGACCGCCCGTTCATCCGCGGCTTCGATGCCCAGGGCGACACCTACCTGGACGGCGTGCGTGACACCGGCGGCCAGAGCCGGGAAATTTTCGATATCGAGTCCATCGAAGTCAGCAAGGGCCCCAACTCCTCGTTTGGGGGCCGTGGCTCGGCCGGTGGCAGCCTTAACCTGGTGAGCAAAACCCCACAAGCACGGGACTTCCTCAACGGCGGTTTTACCTACGGCTCCGACCAGACCCGTCGCTATGCCCTCGACGTCAACCGCCAGTTCCTCGACAGTGCCGCGTTTCGCCTGAACCTGATGAGCCACGAACAGAACGTGGCCGGCCGCGACGCAGTCAACTACGACCGTTGGGGCGTGGCACCGTCGCTGACCTTTGGCCTGGGCACCCCGACCCGCGTCAACCTCAGCTACTACCATATGGAAAGCAACGACCTGCCGGATTCGGGCATTCCTTATGGCTATAGCTCCGCCGCAGCCACCAACCATGGTCACGACAAGCCTACCGACGGCGGCGACAGCAGCAACTTCTACGGCCTCAAGGATCGCGACTTCCGCAAGACCCGCGCCGATATCAGTACGTTCTCCATCGAGCACGATCTGAACGACAACATGACGATCAAGAACACCCTGCGTCATGGCAGTACGGGTCAGGATTACGTCCTCACTCAGCCGGACGACAGCAAACTCAACGTCAACCAGTTCGGCACCGTCTGGCGCCGGGCCAATAGCCGTGTGTCGACCACCACGACCACCACCAACCAGACCGATCTGTTTGGCAGCTTCCAGGCCCTGGGCTTCAAGCACAGCTACTCCACCGGCCTGGAATTTACCGGGGAAGAAACCCGTGTCAGCGGTTACACCGTCAGCCCAAACACTAACCCTGTCTGCACTGTGGCCGGGGGTGGCAAGGGTGGTCAGTGCACGTCATTGAGCGACCCGAACCCAAACGATGCCTGGACCGGCAGCGTCGCCCGCAACTACATGGGCACCAACACCAAGGCCACCAGCCGCGCCGCGTACGTGTTCGACACCATCGAGCTCGATCCACAGTGGCTGCTGAACGTTGGCCTGCGTTATGACACCTTCGACACCGTCGCCAACACCAACGCAGCCACCGGCCGTACCAAGCTCAAAGACGACAGCCAGTTCTTCAACTGGCAGGCCGGCCTGGTCTGGAAGCCGATGGAAAACGGCAGCATCTACACCTCCTATGCCACTTCGGCCTCGCCCGCTGGCGGCCTGGTGGGTGAAGGTGTCGACTCCAACGCCATCCCAACCGGCATCAACACCAGCGACATGAAGCCGGAAGAAACCGTCAACTACGAGCTGGGCACCAAGTGGGATCTGTTCCACGACCGCCTGTCCCTGACCGCTGCCGTGTTCCGCACCGAGAAGAAAAACGCGCGCATCCTGGTGAACTCCAACACCTATGAAAATGCCGGCGAATCCCGGGTCGATGGCCTGGAGCTTTCCGCCAGCGGCAAACTCACCGAGCAGTGGCAGGTATTCGCCGGCTACAGCTACCTGAAAAGCGAGCTGGTGGACCCAGGCAAAAACGGCAACCGCCAAGGCGTGGTGACTGCGGGCTCCAACAAAGGCAACGAAATGCCCAACACGCCGAAGCACTCCTTCAGCCTGTGGACCACCTATGACATCACCTCGAAACTGACCGTCGGTGGCGGCGCGTTCTATGTGGACGACGTCTACGGCGACCCGGCCAACACCGTCTACGTGCCGTCCTACACCCGCTACGACGCCATGGCCAGTTACAAGCTGACCAAAAACGTCGACCTGCAATTGAACGTGCAAAACCTGACCGACAAGACCTACTACGACAAGGCCTATGGCGCGCACTTCGCCAACCAGGCAGCCGGTCGTACCGCGCTGTTGACCACCAGCTTCCACTTCTAAGGCGCTAGACGTTTCATGCAAAAGCCCCGCGCATTGGCTGCCCGGGGCTTTCGTCTGTAAAAAAGAAAGTTTCTCGACCACCCACGGCATAATGCGCGCCGTAAAAATCATATCCAGCTCAGCGAGGCCGTCCGACGTGTTGAAGAAAACCCTGTTCCAGTTGCACTGGTTTTTCGGCATTACCGCCGGGCTGGTGTTGGCATTGATGGGGATTACCGGGGCCGCGTACTCGTTCCAGGATGAAATCCTGCGGGCGCTCAACCCCACGGTACTGACCGTGCAAAAACAACCCGCCGGGGTGCTGCCGCCCGCTGAACTGGTACGCAAGCTCGAAGCCACCGAAGGCAAGGCCGTGTCCATGCTGTGGGTAGAAAGCGAAAGCGGCAACGCTGCCCGCGTGTTCTTCACCCCGCCACCGGGCGAGCGCCGGGGGCAGATGCGCTACTTCGACCCGTACACCGGCGACTACCTGGGCGACGCCGTCGGCCAGGACTTTTTCGGCCTGATGCTGCAACTGCACCGCTTCCTCGCCATGGGTGACACCGGCCGGCAAATCACCGGCGCCTGTACGCTGATTCTGATTTTCTTCTGCCTTTCCGGCCTGTACCTGCGCTGGCCGCGCCAGGTGGCGAGCTGGCGTGCCTGGCTGACCCTGGACTGGCGCAAGAAAGGCCGCAGCTTCAACTGGGACCTGCACTCGGTGTTCGGCACCTGGTGCCTGCTGTTCTATCTGTTGGCCGCGCTTACCGGGCTGTCCTGGTCCTACGAGTGGTACAACAAAGGCCTGACCCGGCTGCTGTCCGATGCACCGCAGAACGAGCGGGTGCGCAATCGCGGCCCGGCGCCTGCGGGCCCGGCGCCCATCGCCAATTACGAGGCGATCTGGAGCAGCATCTACAGCTCTGCCGGCCCGGGCTTGAGCGCCTACAACATCCGTATGCCACCTGTCGCCGGGCAACCGGCCACGGTCTACTACCTGTTGCAGAGCTCGCCCCATGACCGCGCGCTGAACCAGATCAACCTCGACCCGGCCACAGGCGTCGTCAAAAGCGTCGAGCGCTATGGCGACAAAAGCCTCAAGGCGCAGTTGCTGACCAGCATCTATGCCCTGCATGTGGGCAGTTATTTCGGCCTGGTGGGGCGGATCATTCTTACCGTCACCGCGCTGTGCATGCCGCTGTTCTTTATTACCGGCTGGTTGCTGTACCTGGACCGCCGCCGCAAAAAACGCCAGGTGCGCGATGCCCGTAAAGGCCTGGGCGAGAACCACAGCGATGCACCGGCCTGGCTGATCGGTTTCGCCAGCCAGAGCGGGTTTGCCGAGCAACTGGCCTGGCAGACCGCCGGCCAGTTGCAGGCCGACGGGTTGCCGGTGAAGGTCAAGCCCCTGGGCAGCGTCAGCGAAGAGGACTTGCGCCAGTCGGAACACGCACTGTTTGTGGTCAGTACCTTCGGCGATGGCGAAGCACCGGACAGCGCGCGCGGCTTCGAACGCAGCGTGCTGGGGCGCGACCTTTCCCTCCAGGGCCTGAACTACTCGGTGCTGGCCCTGGGCGATCGCCAATACCAGCACTTCTGCGGCTTTGCCCGGCGCCTGCACTTCTGGCTGACCCACCAGGGCGGCAACGCATTGTTCGCCCCGGTCGAAGTCGACAGCGGCGACCAGGAGGCCCTGCTGCACTGGCAACACCAACTGGGGCAGATCACCGGCCATGCACCGGCCGCCTGGGCCAGCGCCCACTATGAAAGCTGGACCCTGAGCCGGCGTACCTTGCTCAACCCAGACAGCAGCGGCACGGGTGTCTACCTGCTGGGCCTCAACCCGCCCGCCCCGCGCGACTGGCTGGCCGGCGACCTGGTGGAAATTCTGCCACGCCATTGCCCGTGGGCCGTCGAGCATTTCCTCGATGGCCTGGGCATCGCCGGCACGGACGAAGTGCTTGTCGATGGCCTGGCGCGGCCCCTGGAACAGGTGCTGGCCAGCCGCCAATTGCCGGACAACCGCTCCCATCTGGTCGGCCTGCACGCCCAGGCGCTGGTGGAGGCACTGGTGCCAGTGGGCGTGCGCGAATACTCCATCGCCTCGATTGCCAGCGACGGCGTGCTGGAGCTGATCGTGCGCCAGGAACGCCACCCTGACGGCAGCCTGGGCCTGGGGTCGGGCTGGCTGACCGAGCACGCGCCGCTGGGTGCCGCGATCAGCCTGCGGTTGCGGCGCAACAGCGGCTTCCATCTGCCAACGGAGCCTGTGCCAATGATTCTGCTGGGCAACGGCACTGGCCTGGCCGGCTTGCGCAGCCTGCTCAAGGCGCGCATCGCCGATGGCCAGCAGCGCAACTGGTTGCTGTTCGGCGAACGCAACATCGCCCATGACTACCACTGCCAGGAGGAGCTGCAAGGCTGGTTGGCCAGTGGCGACCTGGCGTTGCTGGACCTGGCGTTTTCGCGGGATCAAGACGAGAAAATCTACGTCCAGGACCGCCTGCGCGAATCCGCCGATGTACTGCGTAAATGGCTCGCCGAGGGCGCAGCGATTTATGTCTGCGGGAGTTTGCAGGGCATGGCGGCCGGGGTGGATCAGGTGTTGGTGGATGTTCTGGGAAGCGAGGCGGTGCAACGCCTTATCGAACAGGGCCGCTACCGCCGGGATGTCTACTGACCTACACCTATCAAAATGTGGGAGCGGGCTTGCCCGCGATGGCGGTCTGTCAGTAACCGATTGGCTGGCTGATCTATCGCAATCGCGGGCAAGCCTGCTCCCACAGGTTTGGGCGCATTTCAGGTCAGGTGGGTTGGAGTTTTTGTTCGAATACCGACACGCCATCCAGGTCGCGCAACGTGACCGTCAGCTCCGCCGTTTGCCCATCAATCTGCACCTCGCCAAAAAACTGGAACCCGGCAAACGGCGACGTGTTTTGCGCCGGTGGGGCTTTTTCAAACACCACCTGCGGGCCAAAGGTTTTATCCAGCGGATTGGGCCCGAAGCTCCCTGCATTCAAGGGCCCCGCGACAAACTCCCAGAACGGCTCGAAATCCTGGAACGCCGCCCGGTCCGGGTGGTAGTGGTGCGCCGCGCAGTAGTGCACATCGGCGGTCAGCCACACATGGTTGCGCACCTGTTGCGCGCGCAGAAAACCGAGTAACTCGGCAATTTCCAGCTCACGGCCCTGGGCCGCGCCAGGGTCGCCGTTGGCCACCGCTTCCCAGCGCGGCACACCGGGGCTGACTTCGCCGTCGGGCACGCCGAGGCCGATAGGCATGTCGGCGGCAATCACCTTCCACTGCGCCTTCGATGCCTTGAGTCCGCCCTTGAGCCAGTCCAATTGCGCCCGCCCCAGAAACGGTTTGGCAGCGCCCAGGTTGCCATCGTTGGCCTCACGATAGCTGCGCATGTCCAGGACAAACACATCGAGCAACGGCCCGTAGCTGAGCTTGCGGTAGATGCGCCCGCCCTGATCGGCGCTCTGCAAGCGCATCGGCGCATATTCCAGCCAGGCCTGGCGTGCGCGGCCCACCAGGGTGGTGATGTCCTTGGTCTGGTAACGCTCGTCCAGTTGCTTGCCAGGCGACCAGTTGTTGACCACTTCGTGATCGTCCCATTGCCAGATCTGCGGCACCTGGGCATTGAAGCGGCGCACGTTCTCGTCCATCAGGTTGTAGCGATAGTTACCACGGTATTCATCCAGGGTTTCGGCGACTTTGCTCTTGGCCTCGGTGGTGAGGTTGCGCCAGATACGCCCGCTTTCGGTGGTCAGTTGCGCCGGCACCGGGCCGTCGGCGTAGATGGTGTCGCCGCTGTGGATAAAAAAATCCGGCAGGCGCAGACGCATGGCTTCGTAGATGCGCATGCCGCCGATGTCCGGGTTGATGCCGAAGCCCTGGCCGACGGTGTCGCCGCTCCACACAAAGCGGATATCGCGGCGCTGTTGCGGCACGCTGCGCAAGTGGCCGAACCAGGGCTCGCTGGCCACGCCGGTCTGCGCGTCCTCAAATTGCACACGGTAGAAAATCGCCTGGTCGGCGGGCAGCCCGGTCAACTCGACGCGGGCGGTGAAGTCGCTGCGGCTGTCGGCCAAAGACGAGATGAATCGGCGCGGGTTGCTGAACAGGCTGCGGGTATCCCACTCGACCACCATCCGTGCCGGGCGGTCGCAGCGACTCCAGATCATGGCGCGGTCGCCCAGCAAGTCGCCGGACTGCACGCCATCGGTCAACTGCGGCCGGTCCTTGACCGACGCGATCACCGCCGGTGCCAGCCCCGGCAACAGCAGGCCGGCGCCGACACCCTGAATCACCCGGCGACGGCCGGGGTTGAAGTGGCTCATGGCTTTCCCTCTGCACAGCAAAAGGAAAACTAAAGCATGGGCGGATGAAGCACAGATGACAGGCGCCGACACCTACATTGAGGCGACGGCCTCGGGGCGCTTGATCACGGCATACACCAAGCCGGTGAGCACGCTGCCAGCGACGATCGCCAACAGGTACAACAGCGCATGGTTGATGGTGTTCGGGATCAGCATCACAAACAGCCCGCCGTGGGGGGCCATCAGCTTGCAGCCGAAGTACATCGACAAGGCACCGGTCAATGCGCCGCCGGCGATGCTAGCCGGGATCACCCGTAGCGGGTCCTTGGCGGCAAACGGGATGGCGCCTTCGGAGATAAAGCACATGCCCAGGATCAACGCAGCCTTGCCGGCCTCGCGCTCGGTCTGGGCGAACTTGCGCCGGGCCAGGAACGTGGCGATTGCCATGCCAATCGGCGGCACCATGCCCGCGGCCATGGTGGCGGCCATCGGTGCGCCGCTCTGGGAGGCCAGCAGGCCGACGGAGAACGCGTAGGCCGCCTTGTTGATCGGCCCGCCAAGGTCGGCGCACATCATCCCGCCCAGCAGGATGCCCAGCAGCACCGCATTGGTGGTGCCCATGGTGCTGAGGAAGTCCGTCAGGCCCACTAGCATCTGCGCCACCGGCGGGCCGATCAGGTAGATCATCGCCAGGCCGGTGATCAGGCTCGCCAGCAACGGGATGATCAGGATCGGCTTGAGCGACTCCAGGCTCTGCGGCAATGGCACCGCGCGGGTAATCAGCTTGACGCTGTAGCCGGCGAGGAAACCGGCAAAGATCCCGCCGATAAAACCTGCGCCCAGGGTGCTGGCCAACAGGCCGCCGATCATCCCCGGCGCGAGGCCCGGACGGTCGGCAATCGAATAGGCGATGTAGCCGGCGAGCAGCGGCACCATCAGGGTGAAGGCATGGTCGCCGACCGCTTTGAGGGCCGCCGCCAGGGTGCCGGGCTCTTCGTAGGCGTGAATACCGAAGACGAAGGACAGGGCAATCAACAAGCCCCCGGCCACGACCATCGGCAACATGAATGACACGCCGGTCAGCAGGTGTTTGTAGACCCCGGTTTTCTCTGGTTTGGCCGCCGTACCGCTGGCGGCGCTTTCCTGCTGGCCTTCGGCCAGGGCTTTATCGAGGATCGCGGCGGACTGCTTGAGCGCAATGCCAGTGCCACAGCGGTAGATTTTCTTGCCGGCAAAGCGCTCGGTGGCCACTTCGATATCGGCGGCCAGCAGCACCACGTCGGCATCGCGAATGGCTTGCTCGGTCAGGGGCGTACGTGCGCCTACCGAGCCCTGGGTTTCCACCTGCAGGTCGTAACCCTTGGCCTTGGCGGCCTGCTGCAACGCTTCGGCGGCCATAAAAGTGTGGGCCACGCCGGTGGGGCAGGCGGTGATGGCGACAATGCGCGGCACGTTTTTTACCGTCGGCACTGTGGTGCTGGCAACGTACAACTGGGCCTCTTGCGCGCCCCGTTGCAGCACCGCTTCAACGTCCTGTAACGCCTGGGCCGGAGTGCTCTGGTACACGCGCTTGCCGACAAAGCGCTGCATGTCCACGGGCGTGCTGGCGACCAGCAACACCCATTCGGCCGCGTCGAGGGTGGCCTGGGAAAGGGCGCGCTCGGGGTGGTTCACGTCCACCACTTCCACGCTGGTGCTCCAGCCCTGGCGTTGTGCGGCGGCGTCCAGCAAGCGGGCGCACAGCACACTGGTGACCATGCCGTTGGGGCAGGCGGTAACAATGGCTAACTTCATGACAACCCCTCTTATTGTTCTGTCAGCGGGCGTACTTGCACGCCGCTTTCGAGGCGCGCCAGGTGCGCGTCATCGCTGATGCCGAAACCGATCTGTGTGACGGCCATGGCGGCGATGGCCGTGGCCCGCGCCAGGGTCGTATGTGCGCTGTCCTGTACCAGCAGACCGTGGAGCATGCCGGCCAGCAACGAGTCACCCGCGCCCACCGTACTGGCGACGGTGACGCGGGGCGGCGTGGCATGGAACGCGCCGTTTGCAGTGAACCAATTGACCCCCTCGGCACCCTGGGACACCACCACATGCTCCACACCTTGCGCATGCAGGCGCTTGGCCGCCTGGGCCTGTTGCGCAGGCGTGTCGGCTGGGCAATCCAGCGCATCGGCCAGTTCTTCGGTGTTGGGCTTGATCAACCAGGGAGCGGCCTGCAACCCGGCACGCAAAGCCTCGCCGCTGGTGTCCAGGGCGACTTTGAGACCCAGGGTTTTCAGGTGCTGCAACAAGGCGTACAGCCACTGCGGGCTGACCCCACGGGGCAGACTGCCAGCGACCACCACCACATCATGGCCGGGGGCAATCCGCGTCAACTGCTCAAGCATCGCCTCTTGCGCCTGCGCGCTGACCTGTGGCCCCGGGGCGTTGATATCGGTCACCCGGCCGTCGTGCTCAGCGATTTTGATATTGCTGCGGGTTTCCCCCGGCACACGAATAAACGCATCGACAAAACCCCGACGGGCAATCAACGCGTCGAACGCCTGGGGATTGTCTGCCCCCAGGAATCCGCCAACCGTCACTTGATGGCCAAGGTCCGCCAACACCTGGGCGACATTCACGCCCTTGCCCGCCGCATGGGTCAGCATGGCCTGGCTACGATTGACCGCCCCGGGCTCCAGGCGCGCCAGTTGTACGGTCAGGTCCAACGCCGGGTTCAGCGTCAGGCTTAGAATCCTTGCCATTTACACAGCCTCCACAAGGGCGCGCACTTGCGCGGGAGAGCCCACGGCCAAGGCGTTTTGTGCGAGGGTCTGGGCCTCGCTCAGGGTGAATTCACGGACCCGGGCCTTGACCTCGGGAATGCTGCGGGCCGACACGCTCAACTCGTCGACGCCAAGGCCGACCAGCACCGGCACGGCCAGCGGGTCGGCCGCCAGCTCACCGCACACCCCGACCCATTTGCCATGGGCATGGGCGGCGCGCACGGTGATGTCGATCAGTTGCAGCACTGCCGGGTGCAGCCCGTCAGCCTGGGCCGACAGGGTGGGATGCCCACGGTCGATGGCCAGGGTGTACTGGGTCAGGTCATTGGTGCCAATGCTGAAGAAGTCCACTTCCTGGGCCAGTACTGGCGCCAGCAAGGCCGCCGAAGGCACTTCGATCATGATCCCCAGTTGCAGGTCCGCTACCGGGATCTGCTCGCGCAGGCGCTCGGTCATGTCCCGGGCCTGGCGCCACTCATCGACGCTGCCGACCATGGGAAACATGATGCGCAGCGGGCGACCGTCCGCCGAACGCAACAGCGCACGCAGTTGGGTTTCCATGATCTGCGGGCGTTGCAGGGTCAGGCGGATGCCGCGCACACCCAGGAACGGGTTTTCTTCTTTGGCAATCGGCCAGTAAGGCAGGGGTTTATCACCGCCCACATCCAGGGTGCGCACCACCAGCGGTCGCCCAGCCAGGCCGTCGAGCACCCGGCGGTATTCAGCTTCCTGGGTGGCTTCGTCCGGGGCCTGGGAATGGGCCATGAAAATCAGTTCGGTACGCAGCAGGCCAATGCCTTCGGCGCCCTGCTCGACCGCCGCCGCCACTCCTGCGCTTTCGCCGATATTGGCGAACACTTCCACGGCATGCCCATCACGGGTCATGGCCGGTTCATGGCGCTGGGCGGCGGCGGCCTGCAGGCGTTGTTCGCGGGTGTCGCGCTCCTGCGTGGCGCGCTGCAAGGTTCCGGCATCGGCATCCACATGCAGGCGCCCACGCTGGCCGTCGAGCAACAGTGGCGTGCCCGAGGCCAGCAGCAAGACCGCCGGCCCCGCGCCAACCAATGCGGGAATCCCCAGGGCGCGGGCGACGATGGCACTGTGGGCGGTGGCCCCCCCGCGTGCGGTGAGGATCCCCGCCACGCGCGTCGGGTCGAGGCGCGCCACATCCGACGGGCCGACCTCATCCATCACCAGAATGTAAGGTTCGTCGGGCTCCTGCGGGGTGTCGATGCCACACAGTTGCGCCAGCACCCGCCGGCCGATATCCCGAAGGTCGGCGGCGCGTTCGGCGAGCAGCGCGTCCTGCAAGGACTCCTGCTGTTTGGCGGCCGCTTCGATCACGCTCATCCACGCCGCTTCGGCGCTTTCGCCTTGCTTGAGGCGGGTGTCGACTTCGTCGGTCAGTTCCGGGTCGTCGAGCATTTCCTGGTGGGTGATGAAAATCTCGCGGATCGCCTTGGACGTGCTGCGCTCGATCAAGCCCTGGATATCGTGGCGCACATCACGCAGCGCAGCGGATAGGCGCTCGCGCTCGGCGCTGGCCGACTCGCCCCGCAGTGGATAATCGAAAGGCTGCAACACTTGGATATGGGCCGGACCGATGGCGATCCCCGGTGCCGCAGGGATTGCCTGAATCAGGCTGCCGGAGAGCGGCGCACTGAGCGGTGGTTCGGCCTCGATGACTTCAACCCGTGCGCTGACGGCCGGCAGCGGCTCGACGTCTTCACCGAGCCCCGCTTGCACAGCCGCCAGCAACGCCGGCAGCGCATCGTCGGCAATCGCCGGCTCGGCGACAAACTCCAGCACCTGGCCACGGCGGGCGCCGAGGCTGAGCAGCTTGCTCAAGCTCTTGACCGACACCGCGCCGCCCTGCCCGTCGACGATCCGCACGCGGATCTCGCCGTCGAAGCCCTTCGCCAGTTGCGCCAGGGCCTTGGCCGGCCGCGCATGCAGGCCGTGGGCATTGGCCAGGGCAATGCGTGCGCTGGGCCAGTCGGCGGGCAGTTCGCCACCCAGTACTTCGAGGACCGCCCGGCTGCTGGTGGCGCGCCCCAGTTCCTGGCCGCGCCCTTCAATCAGCAAGGCGCACAGGCGCTCAAGCAGGGCCTGGTGGGCCTCACCGAGGCTGGCCAGGCAGAACAGGCCGCTCAATGGCTGGCCGAGGTAGCGCATGGGTTTGTCCGGGGTGACAAAGGCCAGGCCCGGGCGCTTGACCGTTTGTTCACTGTGCAGCCACCACAGGCCATCACCCAGGGGTAATGCATCGACTTGCTGCAACACGGCAGCAAAACCATTGCTCACGCAATCGGCCTGGCGCAACAGGCGCGCGCCGCGCCACACCAGTTCTTCAAAATCGTCGGCGGACACGCCCAGGCCGATCATCTGTGCATCCAGCGCCAGCTCCTGGGGCGCACCCTGCAGCAGTTTGAGCAAGGCGTCGGCCGAGGTGGCGCGGCACAGCGCCTGGCCCAGGTCGGTTTCACCGAGGGCGCGGGTCAGCAGTTGCAGCAGGCGCAGGTGTTCATCGGATTTGGCCGCGATGCCAATCGCCAGGTAGACGATCTGGCCATCGCCCCAATCCACGCCTTGGGGAAATTGCAGCAGGCGCACGCCGGTGGCGAATACCTGGTCGCGGGTTTCGGGAGTGCCGTGGGGGATCGCAATACCTTGGCCAAGGAAGGTCGAGCCTTGCGCTTCACGGGCTTGCAGGCCGCTCAGGTAACCCTCGGCGACCAGGCCATCGGCCACCAGTTTTTCGGCGAGCAGTTGCAAGGCAGCAGACTTATCCACAGCCACCTGGCCCATGGATATCTGCTCTACGGTGAGCTCAAGCATGCCTTTCTCCTAGTTAGTGCGGGGTGCGCACTAGGTATTGTTTTGATTAAACCGTGCAAAAATAACTGACTGAGTGGTCAATTGGCAGTAGGCACTCAGCAGCGATCATCGTAAAAATACGCCTGCTGAAACGTTTAATCTAGAATTTATGGCAGATTACTGGGTAATTCTGCATCCTTGAAGCACCGCTCGGCGCTTGAGTTGCGACAATGGTCGCGTGCAGGAATCGGTTACGATTGGACAAAATGTCGGGGCAAGCTCTAAAAAACAAGGAAATCCCGGTTTGAAACTCAGTGATATTGCACGCTTAGCCGGTGTGTCCGTGACCACCGCCAGCTACGTCATCAATGGCAAGGCCGCACAGCAACGGATCAGCAGCGCCACCGTGGAACGGGTGCGGGCGGTGGTCGAGGAGCACGGCTTTACCCCCAACCCCCAGGCCGCCGGATTGCGCAGCCGGCACACGCGTACCTTGGGCTTTATCCTGCCGGACCTGGAAAACCCCAGTTATGCACGGATCGCCAAGCTGTTGGAACAAGGCGCACGGGCCCGTGGCTATCAGTTGCTGATCGCCAGTTCCGACGACGATGCCAACAGCGAGCGTCAGTTGCTGCAACTGTTTCGCGCGCGGCGTTGCGATGCACTGTTCGTCGCCAGTTGCCTGCCCGCCAGCGATGACAGCTATCGCGAACTGCAAGCCAAGGGCCTGCCGGTGATTGCCATCGACCGGGTAATGGACGCCGAGCAGTTCTGCTCGGTGGTCAGCGATGACCGCCAGGCCTGCCAGCAATTGACCAGCAGCCTGCTGCAACCCCTGCCCCGGCAGATCGTACTGATCGGTGCCCGCCCCGAGCTGAGCATCAGCCAGGAGCGCGCGGCAGGTTTCCAGCAAGCACTTGAAGACTTCAAAGGTGATGTGCTGGTCGAGCAAGGCGAAGCCTTCAGCCGCGACTGCGGTCGCCAGTTGATGGAAGAACTCCTGCAACGCCTGGGGCATTTACCCGATGCATTGGTGACGACTTCCTACGTCCTGCTGCAAGGGGTGTTTGACGCGCTGCATGACTTCCCGCTCAAATCCCGGCCGCTGCGCCTGGGCACTTTTGGTGATACCCAGTTGCTGGACTTTCTGCCGCTGCCGGTCAACGCCATGGCCCAGCAGCACGCGCTGATCGCCGAGACGGCCCTGCGCCTGGCACTCGCGGCGATTGAAGAGCAACACTACCAACCGGGTGTGCATGCCATTGGCCGGACCTTCAAGCAGCGGATTCACGAGGCGTAGGCGTGGAGCTGATCGACAGCCACACCCACCTCGACTTCGAGGACTTCGACGCTGATCGCGACGAGGTGCTCAGGCACAGTCGCCAGCTCGGCGTACGACGCATGGTGGTGCTGGGGGTGTACCAGCGCAATTGGCAGCGGCTATGGGACCTGGCACAACAGGACCCGGACCTGCACGGGGCCTTCGGCCTGCACCCGGTGTACCTGGATGAGCATCGCCCCGCAGACCTGATCGAGTTGGGCGACTGGCTGACCCGCCTCAAGGGCCATCGCCAGCTCTGCGCCGTGGGTGAAATCGGCCTGGACTACTTCCTGGCGCACCTGGACCGCGAACGCCAGCAATCCCTGTTTGAAGCCCAGTTGCAGTTGGCCGTGGACTTCCAGTTGCCGGCGCTGCTGCATGTGCGGCGCAGCCATGCGGCCGTTATCGCCACCCTCAAGCGCATTCGCCTGCCCCGGGGCGGGATCATCCATGCCTTCGCCGGCAGCCGCGAAGAAGCCCGCGAATACATCAAGCTGGGGTTCAAGCTGGGCCTGGGCGGCGCGCCAACCTGGCCTCAGGCCCTGCGCATGCACAAGGTCATCGCCCAACTGCCGCTGGAATCAGTGGTGCTGGAAACCGACTCGCCGGACATGGCGCCCGCCATGTACCCCGGCCAACGCAATAGCCCGCAACACCTGCCGGCCATCTGCAGCGCCCTGGCCGAACTGATGGGCATCAGCCCTTCAGCGCTGGCCGAAGCGAGCACCCGCAACGCCTGCGAAGTGTTCCACTGGCCCGTCGATGACGGGGTTGACCGCCTCTAGCGTCAGGGTCATGCGGTGCCGGTGGCGGGCGTGGCGCAGGGTCAGGAAGTGAATCAGGATCGCCACCAGCGACACATTCAATTGCCCGATCTTGCTGATCAAGCCGACCCACTCGACCACCAGGGCCACCAACAAGGCCACGCAGGTCAGCACCAGCATGCTCGGGCGCAGCAGGGCCAGGTTGTCCAGGGACTTCAACTGACGCAGTTGCCTGGGGCAATTGAGCAGCAGGACTTTGTGGCAATACGGGCAATCAAAGGGCTCGTTGAGTGCAATGGCATTGAGCTGCCAGGGCTTGAGCACAAAGGTGATATCGCAATGGGCGCAATGCCCTTTCACGCCTGGAGTTGTCGCGGTCATGGCCCTGCCTCCCGGAAGCGCTGGATGGGGTGAAACAAATTCTCACCCAATCCCAGCGCAAAAAAAGCTCACGCGGGAAAACAGGACATGCACCACATAGCAAAGGGATAAAGCCTACAACCAAGTCTTACACGCGGAAGGCACCGATCAGCTTTTTCAACTCAATCACCTGCAAGGACAATTGCCGGCTGGCCTCTTCGGTCTGGTGCGCGCCCTGGGCCGCGTGCTCGCCAGCCCGATTGATCTCGACGATGTTCTGGTCGATGTCGTGGGCCACCGCCGTCTGCTGCTCCACCGCCGCCGCGATTTGCTGGTTCTGATCGACGATCATGCCCACCGCACCGAGGATATTTTCCAGGGCCAACTGGACCTGTTCCGACTGCCCGACCGTGCCGCTGGCCATTTTATGACTGCTGCCCATGGCCTTCACGGCCGCGCCGACGCCTTGGTGCAACTTGGCGATCATCTGCTCGATTTCTTCGGTGGAGTGCTGGGTGCGCCGGGCCAGGGTGCGCACCTCATCGGCCACCACGGCAAACCCACGCCCCTGCTCCCCCGCCCGCGCCGCCTCGATGGCCGCGTTCAGGGCCAGCAGGTTGGTTTGTTCGGCGATGCTCTTGATCACTTCCAGCACGCTGCTGATGGATTGACTGTCGATGGCCAGTTGGTTGATCACCAGCACTGACTGGTCGATCTCCGATGCCAGTAGCGCGATGCTGCCCTGCTGGGATTGCACCAGGCCACGCCCGTTAAGGGTTTCATCGTTGACGCTATGGGCACTGCTGACAGCCGCCGCGGCACTGCGCGCCACTTCATGTGCAGTCGCCGACATTTGGTTCATGGCCGTCGCCACCTGCTCGATCTGGCTGCGCTGGCCCGACACCGCCTGATTGCTGCGCGCCGACACCGACTCCACCTGCCCGGCCTGATGCTCGACCTCCTGGACGGTCTGCCCTACCCGCTCGATCAGGTCGTGGATTTTCGCCACGGTGCCATTGAACACTTCGCCCAATTCACCCAGCTCATCGCGACTCTGGGACTTGAAGCTGACAGTCATGTCCCCGGCAGCGACCTTATCCATCATCGCCCCCAGGTGGCGCAGGGTGGTGCGGGTCGAGGCGTAGAAGCCGCCGTACAGATAGAAAATCAACAAGAACACCGCCGCCAGCGCTGTGACCAGCAGCACCATGTGCGTACGGTTCTGGGCCAGGCGCTGCTGCAGTTGCTGGTCGAGGAAGGACAGGGTCGCGTCGTCCAGTTGATAGGTCTTGGCCATCAAGGCCGTCACTTCGTCATAGAAGGTCTGCCACGGCGCCTCCAGGGTTTCGGCCATCACCACCTGCTCTTCAAACAGCTCGCTGCCCTGCTTGAGGCTGGCCTGGCTGGCTTGGGCCAAGGCATCCAGTGAACCATGGGCGGCCTTGCTGGAGCCCAGGGCGTCCTGCACTTTCAAACCGTATTCCGCCTGGAGTTTTTCCAGTTGCTGCAGCAGTTCGTCAAAACGCGTGCTGGACGATGAGTTGAGAAAGCCCTGGCCCAGGGAATATGCGCCCATGGCCCGGCCTTCGCCCAGGGTCTGGGTGACTTGCGGAGTGACGCTGGTAATCAGTTCGCTGAGTTGGCGCACGTCGCCCTGGACATCACGACTCAACCCCGACTGGCTGGCAATGATCTGGCTGAACATCTGCGCCTTGTTCAGTAACTTGCCGATCAAGGCACTTTTGCTCAGCAGTGAAGACTCGCTTTGCTGGGCCTTGAAGGCCGCAATCATCTCATCGCGCTTGCCCTCGAACACCGCGACCTGCTCGGGATCGGTCGTCATCGCCTGGAAACCTTGCAGACGCTCCAGTACGCGCTGCTCCAAAGCGCTGATTTGACTTTCGATATCCCCCGCCTTGCCCGCCTGCCCAAGGGTGGCGTTGATCTGCACCTGATTGTTCAGGGTTTCCAGGTCGCGCCGCAGGATCAGGCTGCTGCCCAACAGGTCCAGGCTCTGCAACTCAACCTGCGTGCCCTGGAACTCACGCCAGGAATCGCGGACCAGGTAATAGTTGGTCACCAGCATGGGCAGGAAAAACAACACACTGATCAGGCTGAACTTCATGCCGAAGCTCAGGCGATTCATCAGCGCGATGGCGGGATAGAGCAAGCTCTTCACAGATGAACTCCCTTTTCTTTTATTTTTATTGAAGGCGCAGGGCAGCGGCAGAAAGCCACTATTGGGCGCGCTGTCTGTATAGCTTAAATCGGCGGGAAGTTTTGTAACTTAAGGTTAACGCGATCGGCGGGGCCTGGCGGCCGACCGATTTTTGAAGCCACTACGGGCTCTTTGTGGGAGCGGGCTTGTGTGGGAGCGGTGTGTCAGTACCGGATTTTTTGACTGCTACACCGCATCGCGGGCAAGCCCGCTCCCACACAAGCCCGCTCCCACAAGAGGTGTTTTTCAGGGCAGGACGGTCCAGATCGCAAACCCGGCGTACCACAACACGGCCGCGCGCAGCAGCAGTTCCCACAACCGATCCAGGCTGTTGATCCCTTCGGCACCGACCACCGGTGCAGGAATTTCGCCGGCCACCAGGCCAACCTTTTCCACCAACTGCGCCGCACTGATATCCCAGTTCAACAGTTCATGCAGCATTACCCGGCTGACCGCGACAAAATTGCCGACCAAGGCAAAGCTCGCCGCCAGCAACCGCACCGGCAACCAGTCGAACGCATGGCGCAATTGCCCGGCGCGCTCGACCACCAGCGGGTTCTGCCCGTGTTCACTGGCCAGGGCCAACAGGCGGTAGGCCAGGGCCACCACCGGGCCGAGGAGGAAGTACCAGAAAATCACCGCAAAAAAACTCTGATAGGCCTGCCACAGCAAATGGCCCTGGACCCGCTCCAGCAGTTGCTCGCCGCTGTCGGCGCCAATGCCCAGGTCACGTTCGGCAACGTGTTCAGCGGCTTGCAAGTCACCCCGGCGCCAGGCATCGCGAAACGGCCCCAACTGGCCCAGCAAATCGCCGCGGCCCAGGCTGTAGATCACCACCAACAGGTGCACCGGCAGCGCCAGCAAACCATAGGCCAGCGGCTCCAGGACCAGCAGTAACAGCCCCAGCAATGCCACCGGCAGCAACACCAGCAGCGCCAGGATCAGCCAGGGTTGTTTGCCCAGCCGCGCGCTCGACTCAAGCCGGGCCAGTTGGCGCAGCCAACGGCCATCACGCTGTACCCGCTGACGCAAGGCCGAGAATTTCTCGATCCACACTGCCAGCACCAACACCAGGAAACTCATTGTGCATGTCCTCCATCCTGCAAGGCGCCGCGAAAACGCGCCCAATCAAAAGCCGGTCCAGGATCGGTCTTGCGTCCTGGGGCGATGTCACTATGACCGCAAATGCGCTGGTGCGTGATGCCCGGGTAGGCGGCCAGCAATTGGCGACTCAGTTCGATCAGGGAATGGTACTGGGCGTCGGTAAAGGGTTGGTCGTCGGTCCCTTCAAGCTCGATCCCCAGGGAAAAGTCATTGCAGGTCTCGCGCCCCTCGAAACAGGAGACGCCAGCATGCCAGGCACGGTCCCGGCAGGAGACAAATTGCGTCACCGTACCATCACGCTCAATCAGAAAATGCGCGGATACCCGTAGGTCAGCGATGCCTGCAAAGTAGGGATGTTCCGTGACATCCAGACGATTCTGGAAAAACGCCTGCACTTTGCCCGTGGCGAACTGGGCCGGTGGCAAGCTGATGTTGTGCACCACCAACAGGGAAATCTCGCCGCCTGGGCGTTCATTGAAGTTGGGCGACGGGCAATGGGCAATGCCCTGGCACCAACCGCTGGCGGGGTCCAACTGCATACAGGTTCCTTGCGCACGACTTGGGAGCGCTCAGTATGCCGTGATCCGCAGGGTGGTTGCGATCACTTGGCGCGATTGAGTTGGCGCAAGCTGCCAATCACCGACGCCAGCGCGCGGTCGAACAGCAGTGCATCATCCAGGGTGCGGACCCCGCCACGCTTGAACTCCAGGGCCAGCTCCGTGCAGGTTTTTTCCAGGACCTTGAGGCCAGTGCGATTGACAAATATATAGCTGTTGGCCGGGGCAATGATCGCCGTCAGCTTGCAGCGCAGGGTGTTTTCCTCATCTTCACGGAACTCGACCCAACTGCCGATGCGCAATTGCCGGACCTTGAGCAGATCGGGATCGTCCTCTGCCAGCCTGACCGCCTCCACCGGCGGCGCAGCGCCTGAGTTTTCGCGCACTTCGATCAGCGTCACATTGGGAAGCGCCGCCCCCTGGAACGCCTGGGTATGCAGGGCCTGCAACTGGATAAAAAACTCACGGGTCACAAAGGAATCAAACGCCGCCTCGCTCAGCCCCTCACGCAGGGCCTTGAGCAACGCGGGCAATTGTTCCAGCAGGCGGCGGCCGGCTTCGGTGTCTTCACTCAGGCCGACACTCCAGATCAATTCGTCCATGACCCGCAGCCGCGCCTGCCACTGCGGCGAGGGTTGCTCGTGCTTGAGGCATTCGAGCAACAACACCTGGCTCCAGGCCTGCTGCAGGAACTGCACCACGAAGTGCGGCAAGACCTTGCCCCGCAACCGTTGATTCACCGCATCGGCGACCCGCTGCCGCGCCTGTTCGGTGCGGGCGCGCCCTTCTTCGGCGTCGCGGGTACGCTGTTCGAGCAGCTCACTGCGGCGGCGCTCGTCCTGGGTAAACGCGGTGAACTCCTGCAGAAGTACGGCGAAAATCGCCGGGTCATCGACAAAGTCGTTCAACAGGCGCTGCACCACCTGCTCGATGCGCACATAAAGACTGTCACGCTGATAGTCATCACGCTTGCCCCAGCCCAAGGCGGCCGTGCCGATTTCATTGAGCAGGCGCCGCGCCGGGTGGCTGCCACGGCTGAAAAAACTTTTGTCCAGCACGGCCACTTTCAACATGGGAATCTGCAGGCGCGCAATCAACGCCTTGAGGGAGTCGGGCAAGGTACGGTCGTCGAGAATGAACTCGAACAACATGGCGATCAGGTTGATCACGTCCTCGTCGGCATCCTCCACCACCCGCGACTTGCCACTCTTGACGCTGACCCGGGTCAGCAGTTCTTCCAACTGGCGGCGCAGGTCAAAATCGTCCTCGACCGCAGGGTCTGGCACATATTGCTGTAAGTGGGAGAGCAGACGCAGCAGGTCGCGGGTGGAAATAGGCTGGGCCTGGGCGCTGGCCTCCAGGGTCGGGGCGACGCTGCCGCGCACTGTCAGCAACAGTTCCTGCAGGGCCGCGAACACTTGCTGCTCACCCTCGTCGGCCTGGGCGTCGGCAGCCGGAGCTACCTCCGCCGGCGGGCGGACCCGGCTGGCACGTTCGCCGGGACGTCGTGAGGGTACGGCCTTGAGCTCGGGCAGCACACCCGTGGCCACCAGTAACTGATTGGCCTCGCCGTACAGCAGGTCGGCATCGCTGAGCACGTATTTTTCAAACAGTTTCAAAATGATCAGCTTGACCCGGATCTCCACCCCCAGGCTGCGCCCGGCCCGCAGGAAGTACTCGCAGAGCATCGCCGGGCCCAGGGGGTTTTCCCGATCGTCGAGGTGCTTGCCCAGCAGCGCACCGAGGCGGGCGGTCAGTTGCCCCAGGGCCAGGCCGTCACGGTGCATGACCTTGTCGAGCATGGCCTCCAGGGCCACGGCTTTTTCCAGGTCATCGGCGCACGCGCCGGGCGCTGCTTCGTAGGAGACCGTCGGCAGCAGCAACTCGCCTTGCCCGGCCTGCCCCAGGTTGGCAAATGCGTCGAAGAGCTGTTCCATGAACATGCGCTCGAAGTTCTTGCGCTTGAGGCGCAGGTCGCGCATGGCTTCAAAAAAAATATTGTGGTCGGCGCTGCTGCGGGCTTTGTCGGCCATCTCGAACAGAGTGTCGTCGGCGTTATCGAACAACTCCTGCAGCCCCCGGTCGAGTTGCTGCGTGGCCTTGTCACGCACCTGCAGCACAATCACAGGCAGGCGGGCGAGCGGCGACGGCATCGCTTGTGCGGCGATCCTGTTGATCGGCACCACCTTTGCGTCATTGTGCATGCTGGCCTCCTGGAGCGACGGGGTTCGGTTTTGTGAACGATCGCCACAACCACCGATGGAATACCGGCGGCTACCACGATTATTTGTAGATCACCGAGACGTCAAAGCTATGACGCCAATTGCAAGGCGCGAGATTATCTTGCAAATAGACCCTGTAGCGCCAGCAAACTCTGTACGGGCTTTGTAATCAGCCAGGTTATGCCGGCATACCTTGGGTTCGGCGCTGCCATGCCCCTATAATCGAGGCACTTTGTATGTGGAGCCCGCTATGCCGAATCTACGCCTCGCCGACCTCACCGCCGAAATCGAAGCCAACGTGCGCCGCGCACTGCTGGAAGATATCGGCAGCGGCGATATCACCGCGCAACTGATCCCGGCCGAACGCCTGGCCAAGGCCACGATCATCACCCGTGATGCTGCGGTTATCAGTGGCACCGCCTGGGTCGATGCCGTGTTCCGCCAGTTGGACCCACGGGTTGCCGTGCATTGGCAGGTACGCGACGGTGAACGCGTCAGCCCCAACCAGGCGCTGTTCCACCTCGAAGGCCCTGCCCGCTCATTGCTGACCGGCGAACGCAGCGCGCTGAATTTCCTGCAACTGTTGTCAGGCGTGGCCACCCGCGCGCAGTACCTGGCGGACTTTGTCGCCACCACCCAGGTCAAGCTGCTGGACACCCGCAAGACTCTGCCGGGGCTGCGCCTGGCGCAAAAGTACGCGGTGACCTGCGGCGGTTGCCACAATCACCGCATCGGTCTGTATGACGCGTTCCTGATCAAGGAAAACCATATCGCCGCCTGCGGGGGGATTGCACAGGCCATTACTGCCGCCCACAAGATCGCCCCGGGCAAGCCGGTGGAAGTCGAAGTGGAAAGCCTGGAGGAGTTACGCGAGGCCCTGGCGGCAGGTGCCGACATCATCATGCTGGATGAGTTGAGCCTGGACGACATGCGCGAAGCCGTGCGCTTGAACGGCGGCAAGGCCAAGCTGGAAGCCAGTGGCGGGATCAACGAAAGCACTTTGCTGCCCATTGCCGAGACCGGCGTGGACTACATCTCTATCGGCGCGATGACCAAGGATGTGAAGGCGGTGGATCTGTCGATGCGGCTCAGTATCTGAGTCGCTGCAAACTTCAAGCTGCAAGGGCGCCTGGCGACACTTGCAGCTTGAAACCTGCCGTAGCTTCTAAACCACCAGATTGTTCATCTCGCAATACTCTTCCCACTCGACACCCAGCACCTCGGCCGCCTCTTTGTGCAGGGCCAGGCGCGCAGCTTCGAATTCTTCCGCTGTGCAGGTGTACTTGAGGGTCAGTTCCCAAGGCTGGAAGCCCTGGCTCTCGGCCTCGTCCTCGAATGCCCACTGGATCTGGTCGCGCTGATCATCAGCGCTCAGGTCCTTGATCTCTTCCTTAAGCTGCGCCGACTCCTCGAGGTATTTCTTGAGGGCTTCTGCGTGCCGCACTTCCTGGGTCATTTCTGTCGTGGTCATGTCGTTCTCTTAGATCGAAGGAATGGGGATGCATCTGGGTCATCAAGGTTGCGCAGATACAAAAGAACGGGCACGAATACCGGTTCGTCTGGCCTTCAGAACCATTCTGGGATCATCTGAAAACTGTGGTGCCTTTTTGCCCGAGACAGGAATCGAACCTGCGACCTTCGCGTTACGAGTGCGCTGCTCTACCAACTGAGCTACACGGGCTGTGGGCTAAAGCTAGCACTGCAATGGGCGCCCGGCAACTTACCGAATGTGCGGCGCAATGACTCCCTGGACCCAGAAGCGCGGCTGCAGATGGCTTTTGGCAATGTCGATATAGTGCTGGCTACGCTCGGTGGCGCCTGGCAGGTCGCGGTACACGACAAATACCAGCAACGCCACCGACAGCACAGCCGACACCTGCCACGCCCCGCGCAACAGCGGCATCGGCTCGACAACCGGCGTGCGCCACGGATGCAATGCCATCAACCAACCCACCACCAGCGCCAACCACAGTTGCGAATAGGGCATCACGATAATCCCGTCGACCATCGCCTGCACCGTCGCGCCCAGCAGCGCGGCGAATAGACACAGGCGCAGCAGGTCTTGCGGTGCCCCTGACGGCCCTTGCCGATGAATGACCCTCAGTGTGGCCCAGCCGCCGCGCAGCGCCAGCAACGCGACGCACAGGGCCGAGGGCACACCCCATTCACTGGCCCACTGCAGGATTGCCTGGTGCGGATGGGCAGCAATCGGGTTGGGGATATCGGCAAAGTGCATCGGCCCGAAACCGAGCCACGGCCGTTCGCGGATCATGTCCCAGGCTTGCCACCAGATCACTTCACGACCCGAAAGGCTGGTGGTAAGGCGGTCCTTGGAAAGACTGGCAATTTCCAGCCCCAGGTAAGGCGCCAACACCGTGAACAACAACCCGTATAAAACCAGCCCGCCACACAGCGCAGCCAGCTGCCAGGTCAACCAGCGACGCCCCGCCGCCCCCAGAAAAGCCAGGACCAGTGCCGCAACGCCGAAGCCCAGCCAGGTGCCACGGGTGCCGCCACTGATTGCAATCAACCACCATGCACACAACAGGGCGAACACCAGCCCACGCGCCAACCGCGAGGTGCCCGTGAGCAGCAGCGGCAACGCCAGCAAGGGCAAGGTAAACGTCTGGAACTGGCCGTAGAAGCGCTTGTTGGAGAACCCGGAAAGCAGCAGGTCGGTGTCCAGTGTCGGTTCGCCACTGGTAAACGCCAGGACGCCCGCGTACCCATATTGCAGGCTCTTGATCAGGCACAGCAGCAACACAAACAGGATCAGCACCTGATCCAGGGTTTGATCGCCATTGCGTCGCAAGCGGGCAAAAGCTGCGGCAATCACCCCGCAGGTGATCATCAGCGCCCATTCGGTCAACGCCCAGAGAGGCTGGTGGGCCAACAACGAAGAGATCAGGCCCAGGCCGAACACCAGCCCCAGGCCGATAGCGGTGGGTCTGTCGACCAGGCGCCCGGCGGGAGTCGCCAGGCCATAGAGCAACGCACACACAGCCACGCCGACCTGCAGCACACGCTGCCAGTCATGACCACTGAAGGACAGGGTGATGCCCAACAGCAAAAGGCTCAGCGCCATCACCAAAAACACGCTTCCTCGCTGTTGCACGGATAACGTCATGGGCACCCCTTACTTCCCTGTGAAGTGCCTGGGAGCCCGTCACGCCAGGCCCCCATCACTGATTTAGGTGGCCCGGGCTCAGTTGCCAGCCGTGCAACCCTTTGCAACGTACTGCTCGTCAGCGTTGGTGGTGCACTTCCAACCGTCACTGGCACTGCGCGCCAGGGTAATGAGCTTGCCCTGGACAGGCGCAGGCGCATCGAGGATCTCACAGGCAATCGAACCCGTCCCCGCAACCACATCGCCCGCCACGCTGATCACGCAATTGGCGGTCGGGCTGGTGCCGCCGATCAGCGCCAGCGTGGGTGCCGTGCCCTGGTTGAAGGTGTCTTCGAAGCCCGCCTTCAACGCCGAGACTTCCGCCAACCCCGCAGTGAACTTGGCCTTGGCCTGGTGCTTGGTATACATGGGCAGGCCAATCGTGGCCAAGATGCCGATGATCGCCACGACGATCAACAACTCGATCAAAGTAAAGCCGTTCTGACGCATCACATTCACTCTCCAGAATAAAACCCATCGCAAGGCACCTCCTGCGCCCTGCCCTCAACAACCGCGCCAGTGTACTCATCCGCGCCGGGCCAGGCCCTCACAAGACGCACAATCTGACATTTTTCCCTTGCCCAATCGCCTGACGGACACACAGCCCTGACTAAGCTGTAAATCGTCACCTGTCGATGAGCCGTAGCACCCCATGAATGATGTCACCGTAAACCCGGCCCCCACCGCCACCTACGCCTGGGAAGGCACCCTGCGCAATGGCCGCAAGGTGTCCGGCGAAACCCGAGGGCATAGCCCGGCCGTGATCAAGGCCCAATTGCGCCGACAAGGGATCAATCCGGTTCGGGTCCAGATGCGCTCCAGCCTCCTGTCTGGCCTGCGCAACCCCATCACCCCAGCCGATGTTGCGCTGTTCACCCGCCAACTGGCGACCCTGCTGAAGGCGGGAATCCCCCTGCTGCAAGCCTTCGACATGATCGGCGAAGGCTTTGAAAACCGGGCCATGCGCACAATGGTCCAGGGATTGAAGCAGGAGATTGCCGCCGGCAACAGCCTGACCGGCGCGTTATTGAAACAACCGCAGTGCTTCAACGCCCTGTATTGCAGCCTGATCGCGGCCGGCGAACAGGCCGGCACCCTGGAAACCCTGCTGGAGCGGGTCGCCACCCACCTGGAAAAAAGCCAACGCCTCAAGGCCCGGATCAAGAAAGCCATGACCTATCCGCTGGTGGTCCTGCTCGTGGCCACCCTGGTCAGCAGTATCTTGCTGATCCACGTCGTGCCCCAGTTCGAAAGCCTGTTCGCCGGCATCGACACGCCGCTGCCGCGCTTTACCCTGCTGGTTATTGTGCTGTCCGAATTCATGCAAAGCACGTGGTGGATGCTGTTGCTGGCCGTGGCGGCGACTACTTGGGGCATACGTCGCAGCTATCGTCGACACAGTGGTTTTCGTCTGTGGCTGGACGCTGGTTTGTTGAAAGTGCCATTGGCAGGCACACTGCTGAAAAAAACCGCTGTCGCCCGCTACGCTCGCACCCTCGCCACCACCTTTGCCGCCGGCGTACCGCTGGCACAGGCGTTGGATTCAGTGGCGGGAGCCGCCGGCAACGAACGCTTCAAACAAGCAGTCACGCGTATGCGCCAGGACGTAGCAATAGGAATGCAATTGAATCGAACTATGACCGCCAGCGGCCTGTTCCCTGGCATGGCGATCCAGATGACAGCCATCGGCGAAGAATCGGGCGCACTGGACAGCATGCTGGAGAAGGTCGCCGACCATTATGAAACGGACGTCGACAACCTGGTGGACAACCTGACCAGCCTGATGGAACCGCTGATCATGGTGGTGCTCGGCAGCATTGTCGGGGCGCTGGTGATCGCCATGTACCTGCCGATCTTCCAGCTCGGCACGGCGTTTTGAACATGACCCTGGACCTCCTCCTGACCCTCCATCCCTGGCTGTTCGTCTGGGCTTCACTGGTGCTGGGGCTGATCGTCGGCAGCTTCCTCAACGTGCTGGTCTGGCGCCTGCCAAAAATGCTCGAGCACGACTGGCGCGCCCAGGCCCATGAAATACTCGGCCTGCCCCCGGAACCCGGCGGCCCGACCTATAACCTGTTGCACCCCAACTCCTGCTGCCCGCACTGCTCACAGCCGATTCGCCCGTGGCAAAACATCCCGGTGCTCAGCTACTTGCTGCTGCGGGGGCGCTGCGCGCAGTGCCACGGTTCCATCAGCCCACGCTACCCGCTGACCGAACTGGCGTGCGGGCTGCTTTCGGCATTTATTGCCTGGCATTACGGCTTCGGCTGGCCAGCCGCTGGCGTGCTGTTCTTGAGCTGGGGCTTGCTGGCCATGAGCCTGATCGACGCCGATCACCAACTGCTGCCGGATGTGCTGGTGCTGCCACTGCTGTGGCTGGGGTTGATCCTCAATTATTTCGAGTTGTACACGACCCTGCCCGATGCCCTGCTGGGCGCGGTTGCCGGTTACCTGAGCCTGTGGTCGGTGTTCTGGCTGTTCAAGTTGTGCACCGGCAAGGACGGCATGGGCTATGGCGACTTCAAGCTGCTGGCCCTGCTCGGTGCCTGGGGCGGTTGGCAGATCCTGCCGCTGACGCTGTTGCTGGCATCGCTGGTGGGGGCGATCGCAGGGGTGATTGTCTTGCGCATACGCAACGCGCAGACGTCAGTGCCCTTGCCTTTTGGTCCCTATCTGGCGATTGCCGGCTGGATTGCATTGCTCTGGGGTGGTCAAATAACCGACTTCTATTTGCAGTCTGTCGGTTTCAGATGACCACTTCTGTCGCAACACCCTGGATTCTTGGCCTGACGGGCGGCATCGGCAGCGGTAAAAGCGCTGCGGCCCAGCACTTTATCGACCTTGGCGTGGACCTTATCGACGCCGACCACGCCTCGCGCTGGGTGGTGGAACCCGGCCGCCCGGCGCTGGCGAGGATTGCCGAGCACTTCGGCGGCGAGATCCTGCTGCCCGATGGCCAACTGGATCGCGCGGCCTTGCGCAAGCGCATTTTCGAGGCGCCGCAAGAACGCCTGTGGCTTGAGGCCCTGCTGCATCCGTTGATTGCCGACGAGATCCGTAGCCATCTGGCCCGCGCCCGCTCACCCTATGCGATCCTGGTGTCGCCGTTGTTGATCGAGTCGGGCCAGCACACCATGACCCAGCGCATCCTGGTGATCGATGTGCCGCAAGCAACGCAGATTCAGCGTACCCTGCTGCGCGATGGCATCAGCGAAGAACAGGTGCAGGCGATTCTCAAGGCCCAGGCCTCACGGGAAGACCGTTTGCGCCAAGCCGACGATGTACTGGTCAATGATCAGGACCTGACCTGGCTAAAGGCCGAGGTCGAGCGACTGCACCACTTTTACCTTACTTTGCGTGGAGGCCGAACATGAGCCAACCCTTGACCGTCGAATGCCCAACCTGCGGCGCCCCCGTGGAATGGAAAGCGACCAACCTCAACCGGCCATTCTGCTCGGATCGCTGCAAACTGATCGACCTGGGCGCCTGGGCTGCGGAAGAACACAAGATTCCGGTCAGCCCGGACGCCGAAGACGAATTGTTCTCCGAAGACCTGCCACCGCGCGCCCACTAAGGCCGCATAAAGCCGTAATCCTGCTGGTCGTCGAGGTTTTCCGCGAGAAATTGCAACTCGTCGGCCAGGTCTTCGGCACTGCGCACGCCTTTGCTCTGCTGCACCACCGCGCTGAGCAAGGCGCGCAGGCTCAGACCCGGGTCAAAACCGATTTCCTGTGCTGCGTCCTGGCTTCTGCGCAACTCCTGCCGTGCCCACTCGTACACACTCATGATCGTGCTCCTGGAAGTTTCGCAGAGCATGCGACCACTTTTGCGTGGCACCCTTGATTTGGATCAAGGGCGCGAATTGTCGTCTTTCCAGGGCGCCGAGAGGTAGCGCGTGCGGTTGAACGTCTCAAGCCACTCCGGGCAGAACACCACCAGCGCACTGATCACGGTGCCGTTGATAAAGGCTTCGGGAAAGATGATCAGCCACAGGTAACCGATAAAATCCTCGATCCACTCCGGCATGGCGAAGCGGCCGTCCAGCCACAGCAGGCCCAGGCCCGCCAATAGGCACAACAACGCCGACAGAGCAGCGGCAAAAAAACCCGAACAAAAGATATACACAAAAGGATTGCGCGGCTGCGCCCGCTCCACCAGCAGCGCGCACGTCTCTGTCACCAACACCGGTAGCAGGACCAGCAGCGCGCCATTGACCCCGACCGCCGCCAAGTCCTGGCGCCCGAGCAGCACCAGGCCCAATTGTGCCGCCAGCCCACCGACAATCGCCAAGGGCCAGTCGAGCAGCAGGGTCACGGCGGTCATGCCGATAAAGTGGTAGGACACCCCGGTATCGAAGTCCCGACGCACCAGCCACAGCATGAACAGCGCGAACACCGTGCCAAACAACAGGTGCTGGCGGCGCCGGTCGGCAAACAGTTCGACCCAGGACGAGCGCAGGATCGCCCAGACAATTACCGGCGCATACAGCAGCCAGCCCAGCCACAGGGTTTGCGGCGCCAGCACGGCGGCACTGATCACGGCCGCACCTGCTCCAGGGCCTGACGCAGCTCGGCGGCAGTCGCGTATTCATGGCGCGCAACCAGCTTGCCGTCTTCGAGTTGCAACCACAGCACTTTATCCACAGGCGCCGGATAACGCGGAGCGATCCGCGCATCACGGTCAAGCATCACCCGGTAGTTGTAGGCTTGCATCGCCGGGACGGCAAAGAGCTTGGCGATCAGCCTCGGCATACGCTGGATATCGGCGACAAACACCACATGGCGCGCCTCCAGATACCCCTTGGGCTGGCCCTGCAAGGCCGCATCCACCAACTTGGCGGCATCCATGCTGCGCGCCACCAGCAAGACCTGCGCCTGGTTATCCAGGGTATAGGCCTGGTCGAATTGATCGAGCAGGGTCCACGGCGCCAGCCGCTCCCCGAGTTCAACCGCCTGGGCCCACAGGGGCAAAAGGCTGAGCAACACCGTAAGCAAAAACTTCACCGCGAACTCCTTGTGCAAAACCGTCGACAGAACCGCCAGTCTACACCGAGCCTTTTCACACGGGACTTCCTGCAGTCATCATTTGAACGCTAAGCTGCAAGCATGGATGACTCAGATTATTTGCGCCTGCTCACCATAGCGGCCGAACAAGCCAACGCGTTCCTGTCCAATGCCCGCAAATGGGAGCGTGAGCGTTGGGTCTGCCAGCGCCTGCTGCAAGGCCTGAATGTGCCCTACCGCGCCGAAGAGTTTCATGCCGCCGGTCAGGAGCCGCCGGACGTACTGTTTCGCGATGCCAGCTTCGAAGTATTTTTTGTCCTCGATGAAGGCCGGCGCCTGAATGACGAGTGGCGCGACGAACTGGTGCGTCGGCGCAGCGCTTTTTCCCTGAGCCAACTGGTGCGGCGCGAGGCCAAGCCCAGACGCATTCCCGCCCATGAGTTCCTGCTGCGCCTGGCCCCGACCCTGCGCAAGAAAGCCCATAACTACAAGGAGCGCGGCATGGACCTGGGGGAGCTGGATATCATCGCCTTCGCCAGCCTCAAGCGCGAAGTGCTGGACCTCAACAGCCATTTCCCGCCGCCCACCGAATACCTGCGCCAGGGCTGGCGCTCGCTGTCGTTGGTCGGCCCGACCTTTGCGCGGGTGCTGTTCGCCCATCCCGACGCACCGGATTTCTTGCGCAACAACCTGGGGCGCAGCATAGTGTTCGATGTGGGTATCAGCCTGTAACGTGGTGCCCTTTTGCAACGTCTCCCTGACGAGGCCTTTATGACCAGCCGCCTGAACCCTGACGACCAACAACATGTCGAAGAGTACCTGCAACTGTCCCAGCACCAGGTTGAGCGCAAGCCTTTCCGGCCGTGGCTGCTCCTTGGGGTGGTACTGGTTGTGGTGATTGGCCTGGGCGTCCTGAGCCGCCTTTTGAGTTACCTGACGCTATGAGCTGCCTGGCGCTCGCTCGGGTAACTGCACCGATTTCTTTTAGCCTTGCGAGATACCCCCATGACCCATCGTATTATTATCGTCGGCGGCGGCGCCGGCGGCCTGGAGTTGGCTACCCGCCTGGGTAAGACTCTGGGCAAGCGCGGTACCGCCAGTGTCACGCTGGTGGATACCAACCTGACCCATATCTGGAAACCCCTGCTGCACGAGGTGGCCGCCGGCTCGCTGAACTCCTCTGAAGACGAACTCAATTATGTTGCCCAGGCAAAATGGAACCACTTCGAGTTCCAGCTGGGGCGCATGAGCGGGCTCGATCGTGAACAGAAGAAAATCCAGCTGGCCGCGACCCTCGATGAAGAAGGCCGGGAACTGGTGCCTGCGCGCGTGCTGGGTTACGACACCCTGGTGATTGCCGTCGGCAGCACCACCAATGACTTCGGTACCGAAGGCGCGGCCCAGCACTGCCTGTTCCTCGATACCCGCAAGCAGGCCGAACGTTTCCACCAGCAATTGCTCAACCACTACCTGCGCGCCCATGCCGGGCAAACCGATGTGGTGGAACAGATCAGCGTGGCAATCGTTGGCGCTGGCGCCACCGGCGTCGAACTGGCCGCCGAGCTGCACAATGCGGCCCACGAACTGGCGGCCTATGGCCTGGACCGGATCAAGCCGGAAAACATGTACATCACCCTGATCGAAGCCGGGCCCCGGGTATTGCCGGCCCTGCCAGAGCGAATCAGCGGGCCTGTGCATAAAACCCTGGAAAAGCTCGGGGTGACGGTCATGACTAACTCGGCTGTGAGTGAAGTCACCGCCGACAGCCTGATTACCAGCAGTGGCCAGGTGATCCCTGCCAGCCTCAAGGTCTGGGCGGCGGGGATTCGCGCGCCAGGTTTCCTCAAGGACATCGACGGCCTGGAGACCAATCGCATCAACCAGCTGCAGGTGCTGCCAACCCTGCAGACTACCCGTGACGAGAATATCTTCGCCTTCGGTGACTGCGCGGCCTGCCCGCAACCGGGCACCGACCGCAACGTTCCGCCACGGGCGCAAGCGGCGCACCAGCAGGCGTCGCTGCTGGCTAAATCGCTGAAGTTGCGCATCGACGGCAAGGCGCTGCCCAGCTACAAGTACACCGATTACGGCTCCCTGATCTCGCTGTCGCGTTTTTCGGCTGTGGGTAACTTGATGGGCAACCTGACCGGCAGTGTGATGCTCGAAGGCTGGCTGGCGCGGATGTTCTATGTGTCGCTGTACCGCATGCACCAGATGGCGTTGTACGGGTTCTTCCGCACGATGATGTTGATGCTGGGCAGCAAAATCGGACGGGGCACCGAGCCGCGGCTCAAACTTCACTGACAATACGGTTCAGGACGGGGCGTAAGCGAGGCGATTTTATATGCATGCGCGCCCTGCCCTCCCCTGTGGGAGCTGTCTTGCCCTGCGAGGCTGCGATAGCGGTGTGCCAGGCGACATAAAGGCTGGCAGTGACGCCGCCCTCGCAGGGCGAGACAGCTCCCACCTTTGATCACCATGCACCTTCAGGTTTTGCGCAGGCAAAAAAAATCCCCGTATCTTTCGATACGAGGATTTTTAATATGGTCGGGGTAAGGGGATTCGAACTCCTGACATCCTGCTCCCAAAGCAGGCGCGCTACCGGACTGCGCTATACCCCGGTAAAAAAAAGGCGACCTTTTCAAGTCGCCTTCTTCGATCAGGGCTTTTGGCCTCTGATCTTAAGATTCGATTCCAGCGTTAACTGGTCTCAAAAATGGTGGGTCGTGTGGGATTCGAACCTACGACCAATTGGTTAAAAGCCAACTGCTCTACCAACTGAGCTAACGACCCAAATATGGTCGGGGTAAGGGGATTCGAACTCCTGACATCCTGCTCCCAAAGCAGGCGCGCTACCGGACTGCGCTATACCCCGGTTTGAAATTGGCTCCGTGACCAGGACTCGAACCTGGGACCCAATGATTAACAGTCATTTGCTCTACCGACTGAGCTATCACGGAACTACATATTTCAAAGTACTACGGTGCTGCTTGTTACCTTCTCTTCGACTTGTCCGTATCGCTACGTTCGTGTCTCTGAGGCGCGCTATTCTACAATCTTAAAAACCCCTGTCAACCCTTTAAATTGCTTTTAAGACAATGATTTGCGCTTCTTTCTGATTTCTCCTTGGGGAGAAGAAACCCGTGGGCTGACGTTGCTGCGGGGCGCACTTTACAAGCCTTTGCCTTACAGTTCAACGCCCTATCGAAAAAAAAGGCCCCGCAATGCGGGGCCTTTGCTCATAACCACCCAATTCGGGCTTAGTGGAAGACGATTTCGTCGTTTTCCACGGTGGCCTTGACGCTGGTCCCCGGGATAAAGCTGCCCGACAGGATCAGTTGGGCCAACGGGTTCTCGATCCAGCGCTGGATCGCACGCTTCAACGGCCGCGCGCCATACACCGGGTCGTAGCCGACGGCGATCAACTTGTCCAAGGCCTCGCTGCTCAGTTCCAGCATCAGCTCGCGCTCAGCCAGACGGCTGCGCAGGCGGCCCAGTTGGATCTCGGTGATACCGGCGATCTGATCCCGCGCCAAAGGCTCGAAGATCACTACCTCATCGACCCGATTGATAAATTCCGGGCGGAAGTGACTGGTCAGCGCATCCATTACCGCAGCACGCTGGCCTTCACGATCACCGACCATCTCCTGGATCTGTACCGAGCCCAGGTTGGAGGTCATCACGATCACCGTATTACGGAAGTCCACGGTACGTCCGTGACTGTCCGTCAGCCGGCCATCTTCCAACACCTGCAGCAACACGTTGAACACATCCGGGTGGGCCTTCTCGACCTCATCCAGGAGGATTACCGAGTAAGGCTTGCGCCGTACCGCTTCGGTCAGGTAGCCGCCTTCCTCGTAGCCCACATAGCCTGGTGGCGCCCCGATCAAACGAGCCACGGAATGTTTCTCCATGAACTCGGACATATCAATGCGCACCATCGCCTCTTCTGTATCAAAGAGGAACTCGGCCAGGGCCTTGCACAGCTCGGTCTTACCCACACCGGTCGGGCCGAGGAACATGAACGAGCCGCTCGGACGGTTCGGGTCGGACAAACCGGCGCGGGAACGCCGCACCGCGTTGGACACTGCCACCACGGCCTCTTCCTGGCCAATCACGCGTTGGTGCAACAGGCTTTCCATACGCAACAGTTTGTCACGCTCGCCTTCCAGCATTTTCGACACAGGAATGCCGGTCCACTTGGACACAACCTCGGCAATTTCTTC
The DNA here is from genome assembly GCF_044510355.1 of Pseudomonas sp. DD1. Taxonomy (NCBI): domain Bacteria; kingdom Pseudomonadati; phylum Pseudomonadota; class Gammaproteobacteria; order Pseudomonadales; family Pseudomonadaceae; genus Pseudomonas; species Pseudomonas sp. DD1. The sequence goes on from NZ_MSAJ01000003.1 coordinate 180,136, forward strand.
CTCGGTCACCTTGCTGCGCAGCAACTGGTTTTCGCTGTGGCCATGCTGGTCGACCATTTGCAGGCTGCGTTCCAGGTCCGGGATCACCCCGTACTGCAACTCGGCCATGCGGTTCAGGTCGCCTTTACGGCGGGCAGCTTCCAGTTCCTGGCGCGATTGCTCGATCTTCTGCTGGATCTGTGCGGAACCCTGCACTTCGGCTTTTTCCGAGGTCCAGATTTCTTCCAGGTCCGAATACTCACGCTCCAGACGGCCGATTTCCTCCTGGAGTTTTTCCAGGCGTTTCTTCGCCGCGTCATCGTCTTCTTTTTTCAGCGCCTGGGATTCGACTTTCAGTTGAATCAGGCGGCGCTCCAGGCGATCCAGTACTTCAGGCTTGGAGTCGATCTCCATGCGAATCCGGCTGGCCGCTTCGTCGATCAAGTCGATGGCCTTGTCCGGCAACTGACGATCAGTGATATAGCGATGGCTCAACTTGGCCGCCGCAATGATCGCGCCATCAGTGATTGCCACGCGGTGGTGGACCTCATAACGCTCTTTCAGGCCACGCAGGATCGCGATGGTGTCTTCTTCGCTCGGTTCTTCCACCAGGACTTTCTGGAAACGACGCTCAAGGGCCGCGTCCTTTTCAATGTACTGGCGGTACTCGTTGAGCGTGGTAGCACCCACGCAATGCAACTCACCCCGAGCCAGTGCAGGCTTGAGCATGTTGCCTGCGTCCATCGAGCCTTCACCTTTACCGGCGCCGACCATGGTGTGCAGTTCGTCGATAAACAGAATGATCTGCCCTTCCTGCTTCGACAGCTCGTTAAGCAGGGATTTCAGGCGCTCCTCAAACTCACCACGGAATTTGGCACCGGCAATCAAGGCCCCCATGTCCAGGGACAGCAAGCGCTTGCCCTTGAGGCCGTCCGGCACTTCACCATTAATGATGCGCTGGGCCAGGCCCTCGGCGATGGCGGTTTTACCCACCCCAGGCTCACCGATCAGCACCGGGTTGTTCTTGGTGCGGCGCTGCAGGACCTGGATGGTGCGACGAATCTCGTCGTCACGCCCGATTACCGGGTCCAGCTTGCCGTCTTCGGCGCGCTTGGTCAGGTCGACGGTGTATTTGTCCAGGGCCTGGCGCGACTCCTCATGATTGGGGTCATTCACCGCGTCGCCGCCGCGCAGGTTGTTGATGGCATTTTCCAGGGCCTTTTTGCTCACGCCCTGGCCCAGCAACAACTTGCCGAGCTTGCTGTTTTCATCCATGGCGGCGAGCAGCACCAGTTCGCTGGAGATGAACTGGTCGCCTTTCTGCTGGGCCAGGCGATCGGCCTGGTTAAGCAGGCGCGCCAGATCCTGGGACATATTCACGTCACCCGTCGGATTCTGGATTTTCGGCAGTTGGTCGAGCTCTTTGCTCAACTCCTTGCGCAGGCTGTTGACGTCGAAGCCCACCTGCATCAACAGGGGCTTGATAGAACCACCCTGCTGTTCGAGGAGTGCCTGCATCAAGTGCGCGGGCTCGATGGCCGGATGGTCGAGGCCAACGGCCAGGGATTGGGAATCCGATAACGCCAATTGTAATTTGCTGGTTAAACGATCAATACGCATTAGTCACCTTCCTTTTGAGCAGGCCGGAGCTATGTGCGAGCGAGCTTGCTCGCGAGAAACGCATCCTGAATGAAGAAACCTGCCAGATACCCCTATAGATGGGGGGGATTCTGGAACATTCAAGCCGGCAATGCTTGATATGGATCAGGAGAGTCTAGCGTTCGAGCCAGATCAGGGAGGCAAATCGACCGGTACGCGGGCTGCGCCGGTAAGAAAAGAAGCGCGGGTCGGTCACGGTGCACAAACCGCCACCGTAGACAGCGGTGATCCCACGCGCAGCCAGGCGCAGGCGCGCCAGCTGGTAGATATCAGCCAGGAACTTGCCAGGGTTGTGGCTGGGAACGAAAGCCTGCGCGGTTTGCGGGTGTTGCTGCATAAAGGCTTCACGCACTTCCGGGCCGACTTCAAAGGCCTTTGGGCCAATCGCCGGGCCCAACCACACCAGTACGTCGGCAGGCGCAGCATCCAGGCTGTCGGCGGCCGCTTCCAGCACACCCGCCGCCAGGCCACGCCAACCGGCATGGGCGGCAGCAACACGAGTTCCGGACTTATTGCAAAACAAGGCCGGCAGGCAATCGGCGGTCATCGCCGTGCAGGCGATGCCGGGCGTACCGGTCCAACTGCCGTCGGCCTCGGCAATCCGTCCCGGATCGGCCTCGACCACGACCACACCATGCACCTGGCGCAACCAGGCGGGCTGGATAGCAAATGCGGCGGTGAGACGACGGCGATTCTCAAGCACAGCTTCGGGGCTGTCCTCGACATGATCGCCTAAGTTGAGGCTGTCGAACGGCGCCAGACTGACGCCGCCCGCACGGGTGGTGACGCAGGCTTTGACCCCGGCCGGCGCAGGCCAGTCAGGAATCAGCCAGTCATTCATCCGACAAAGGCCTCGCGGTCCTGCTTGAGCAACGACAGCAACCAGACAAAATCGTCGGGCAGAGGCGATTCCCAGCTCATCCGCTCACCGCTCGTCGGATGATCCAGCTCCAGGAAGCGTGCATGCAGCGCCTGGCGCGGGAACGACTTCAGCGACTCGACCATGGTCACACTGGCGGCCGGCGGAATACGGAAGCGACCACCGTAGGCCGGATCGCCGACCAACGGGAAGTTGATATGCGCCATATGTACCCGAATCTGGTGGGTACGGCCGGTTTCCAGCTTGACCCGCACATGGGTGTGGGAACGGAAACGCTCCAGCACGCGGTAGTGGCTGACGGCCTGCTTGCCGCCCTCCATCACCGCCATGCGCTGGCGCTGCTGGCCGTGACGACCGATAGGCGCGTTGATCTTGCCACCGGCCACGACCACACCAATCACGATGCACTCATAGATGCGGCTGACACTGCGGCTCTGCAATTGTGTGACCAACTGCGTCTGCGCCTGAATGGTCTTGGCCACGACCATCAGACCAGTGGTGTCCTTGTCCAGGCGGTGGACGATGCCGCAGCGCGGGACATTGATGATGTCCGGCACATGGTGCAACAAGGCATTGAGCAAGGTGCCATCAGCGTGCCCGGCCGCCGGGTGAACCACCAGGCCTGCGGGTTTGTTGATCACCAGGATGTCGTCGTCTTCATAGACGATATCCAGCTCGATGTCCTGGGCGATCCATTCTCCCTGGGCTTCCTGCTCGGCAGTCAGCTCAAGAACCGAACCGCCATGCACTATGTCTCGCGGGCGGATAACCGCTCCATCCACAGTCAGGCGGCCGTCTTTGATCCAGGCGGAAAGGCGCGAGCGCGAGTGCTCAGCGAATAGTTGTGCGGCGACTTGATCGAGGCGTTGGCCGCCCAATTCGGACGGCACCTCTGCGCGAAGTTCAATTTTATCGGACATGCTCAGACTAGGCGTGGCACAGCCTTTGGTTTCGGCTGCGCGCTTGTGGTTAAATACGGCGTCTTTTGCCCCGAGGCTTTCATCGGGGCGCTCATCATAACAGGACGGCCCCGCCCAAGACAGCGGCCGTCATAGGGACGCAAGCCGCCATGCAAGTGAAACACCTGCTGCTGATCGCCATCCTCGCCATGACTGCTGCTTGCTCGTCAACAAAGGACGTCGTCGACGAAAACCTCAGTGAAGTCGAGCTGTACCAGCAGGCTCAGGCCGACCTGGACAACAATAGCTACACAAGCGCCACGGCCAAACTCAAGGCCCTGGAGTCGCGTTATCCGTTTGGCCGCTATGCCGACCAGGCCCAGCTCGAACTGATCTATGCGAACTACAAGAACGCCGAGCCGGAAGCTGCCAAGTCCGCTGCCGAGCGTTTTATCCGCCTGCACCCGCAGCATCCGAACGTGGACTACGCCTACTACCTCAAGGGCCTGACCTCGTTTGACCAGGACGTTGGCCTGCTGGCGCGCTTCCTGCCGCTGGACATGACCAAGCGTGACCCAGGTGCCGCGCGCGACTCCTATAACGAGTTCGCCCAGCTGACCAGCCGCTTCCCCAACAGCCGCTACGCGCCGGACGCCAAGCAGCGCATGATCTACCTGCGCAACCTGCTGGCTTCCTACGAAATCCACGTAGCCCACTACTACCTGACGCGCCAGGCCTATGTCGCCGCCGCCAACCGTGGTCGCTATGTGGTGGAGAACTTCCAGGAAACCCCTTCCGTGGGTGACGGCCTGGCAGTGATGACCGAGGCTTACCAGCGCCTGCACCTCGATACCCTGGCCGCTACCAGCCTGGAGACCCTGAAACTCAACTACCCGGACCACCCTAGCCTGCAAGACGGCCAGTTTGTGCCGCAGGTTGCCGAAGCGGACAACCGCTCGTGGTTGAGCAAGTACACCCTGGGCATGATCGAGTCCCGTCCACCGCTGCCGCCGGGCGAAACCCGCGCCAACCAGGACATCCTCAAGCAGTACCAGGATGCCAAGGACGCCATTCCGTCGGAGCTCAAGCCCCATGACGAGAACGGCGACGTGATCGAGGAAGAAGCACCAGAAGCCCTGGGCAACAACCAGGATCGCTCGTGGTTCAGCTACATGACGTTCGGTGTCTTTGACTGAAACCCGTCTTGGCAGCGCAAGAAGGAGCCCCTCGGGGCTCCTTTTTTCATGGCGCGACTTTATTACCCTGTGCGCCGCTAACATCCTTGGCTAAACTGCCGGATTCCCTGTTGAGAAGCTGCCTGCCATGGTTCGTTTACTGTTCTGGATTGCCCTGATTGCTGCTGCGGTATGGTTCTGGCGCAAGTTCAAGCGCCCCGCTTCGACGCAGCAACAGCCCGGCGAACAAGGCGCCGCGCCGATGGTTCGCTGTGCACACTGTGGCGTGCACCTGCCGCAGGACCGGGCACTGAGCCAGCGCCAGGACTGGTACTGCACCCAGGCGCATCTGGAGCAGGGTCCGAAGTCTATCGAGCGCTGAGTCCTCTGGAACGGTAGGAGACCCGGTTTATATCCGACCAGTGGGCGCATAAGGGGCCGGGTCGATCACCGGCTCATGCCCCAGCAGCAAGTCAGCAAACAACTGGCAAGACGCAGGCGCCAATACCAGGCCATTGCGGTAATGCCCGCAGTTGAGCCACAGCCCTTCATACCCTGGCACCTTGCCGATATAGGGAATGCCCTCCGGCGAACCAGGCCGCAAACCGGCCCAATGCCCCACCACCTCGGCATCCGCCAGGGCCGGAATCAGTTCCACAGCCGAGGCTTTGAGGCTGTCCAGAGCCGATTCGGTCGGTGTCTTGTCGAAACCTTCATGCTCCAGCGTGCTGCCAATCAGGATATGTCCGTCCCGGCGGGGAATCGCATAGCGCCCCTTCGCCAGGACCATGCAGGACAGAAAGTCCGAAGCACACTTGTACAAAATCATCTGGCCCTTGACCGGCTCCACCGGCAGCGTCAGCCCCAGGCTGGCGAGCAGCTCACCACTCCAGGCACCGGCCGCGAGCACTACCTGGTCGCCTCGCACCTCGCCCTGCGCAGTATTGACCCCGACAATGCTGCCGCCCTCCTGGATAAAGCCCTGTACCGCGCACTGCTCATGCAGGGTCACACCCGGCAATGCCAGCAACGCCGCCTTCAGGGACTTGATCAAGCGTGGATTGCGTACATTGGCCACGTTCGCCATATAGATAGCCTCGGCGAACCCCGCGCCCAATACCGGCACCGCGTCACGGGCGGCCGACACATCCACCTTGCTCAAGGGCCGACCTTCCCGCGCAGCCCAGGCCAGGGCGTCGGCCTCGTCATCGAGGTCCAGCCAATACAGGCCCGTGGTATGAACCTCGGGATCCACGCCGGTGGCCGCAAACAGGCGCTGGGCCAATTGCGGGTAAAAATCCTGGGACCAATGGGCCAGCGCCGTGACGGCCGGGCTGTAGCGCCAGGGGTATAACGGCGAAACAATCCCGCCACCGGCCCAGGAAGACTCCTGCCCAACCGACGAACGGTCAAGCACCACCACCGCCAGCCCTTGGGTTGCCAGGTTGAACGCCGTCAACAGCCCGATAACACCACCACCCACAACCACGACTTGCTGTTGCTTGGTCATTGTTCGATCCAGCTCATAAAAAGAAAGGAGTGCTCCAGGCACACCGTCGCCCACCAGCGTCATCGCCCCCAGCACTCCTGACGCGTGGTGCCGGGTGCGGCGCCGGGATTGGCCCGCGCGCCAGTGCTGGTCAAACTGAACTCACCACAAGGATCACCCAGCATCGCGTCAGCAAAAGGCGTCGCGGTCAGGGTGAAATCCTGGGGGTTCAGCATCACCGTAATTCTATAGCGATCATTGCCGGTGCTGACGCCGCTGGCATCAATAAAAGTGCCATTTCTCACGTAATAGCGCTCCAGATGCTGGGCTTGCTCCGCGAGCAGCCCGACAATTTCTGTGCGGTAAGCCTTTTTTACGTGGGCGGCGTACCCCGGATAAATCACCGCCGCCAAGGTGGCAATGATCGCCAGCGCGATCAATAACTCGATCAAAGTGAACCCCTTGCAATTGCCGCTCATCGTCATGATCACCTACTGGAGTTGTCGCCATAGAATTCGCCGGAATCGCTCACTGGCATCAGCATCCGCGGCTACCCGCGCATAGACGCTTTCCAGAACGGTGCGCGATTGGCCACTGATCCCCACTGCCGTAACCCGATACAACGTCGCCGGGGTGTCGGGCGGCAAATGTGCCAACCCGCTAGCGGGGCCAAGGTTCTGAATACCGTACACACCCGCTTTCATGCCGACCCAGGTGATAGCCGAGACTGGATCGACGCCTGGCTGGCTGATGGCATACGCCTCGTTCGGCGGGGCACAGGTCACCAGCGACTGACAGGCCAGCAAACCGAACCCGCGCGCCTGTACAGCCGACTCACCGCGCCTGAGCCCGCTTTCGGCCGCCTGGAACGATTGGTTGCGATGCCTGAGGCTGCCGGCGAGCTGTTCCTGCGACGTCGCGCCCTGCATCGAAGCCAGGCCGATAACCGTCAACAACAGCAGCAATACCAGGCTGATCAACAGCACCATGCCGCGCTGCCCAGGGGCCGGTACCCGGCACTCGCTATTCAAGACGATTACGCACGGCAGCGACGACGCTGTAGACCTGGTCCCGCACGCGACCAAGCGGATCGCGCAGCGTCAACATCACCCGCACACTGCGGATCAGCGACTCGTCGCCGGGATGGCTGTCATAGCGGCTCACGACACTGGACCCTGGCCGGCTGGCCACCCCGAAACTCAACTCAAACGCCCCCACGTTATCCACCAGCACCGCCTTGGCCGGCGTTGTCGGAGTGCTGAGCTTCAACTGCCCTGACTCAAAGGTGTAGGTCAGTTTGCGAACCGGGAAAGCAATCTGCCCAGGACCAGGCTTGGGCGGTACCCCCGAGTAGGCCTGGGCGCTGTCGACACAATTACTGAGCACGGTCCAGTCGGGCCGACTGCCCTGACCGCCGACATCGCCAGTGACCAGGGTCAGGCTGGTTGAGGCACCGCTGACCGCCACACTGATCGGCGTGGAAAAGTCAGCCGGCGCCTGAACAATCGCGGGAAGGGACAGGCAACCGAACATCCCCGCCAGGCGAATCTCCTGAATCATCTTGCCCAGGACAAATCGCCCATCATCCTGCAACAACGCCGAGGCATGCTGGCTGGCTGCGGTGCTTCGGGCGGCCAGCGTTACCTGGACGGCTGCCAGGACCACCACCAACCCCAGGGTCGCCGCCAGCAATGCCTCGACCAGGCCAAAACCCGTACTGGAGCGCCTCATCGCGCAGGCCTCGGATCGACCGCGACGCGACTGGTCAGGGTGAATGTTTCCCGGGCGCCGCCGGCATGGGCTGCGCGTGAGTCGTCCCAACTGATGCTGATGGTGACTTCGCGCTGGCTGATCGCAATCGAACCTTTGGCGGTATCACCGGCCAAGTGGCGGATATTGGCCTCGAAGTCGTGCAAGTCCAGGTCCCGGACACTCGCGGCCAAGGTGTTGGCGAGCGAGATATCGTCGCCTCCCCAGGAATAGTCGGCGGCGGCATTGGCGCGAATCCGGTCGAGCATGTCGTAGGCAACAAAGCTCGCCTGGCTGATCATCCTGGAACTGTCGGTGTACTTGAGCGCATTCAGCTGGATCAGCCCGGCCCCCAGCAGGCCAACGCCAAGAATCAACAGCGAAACCAGCACTTCGATCAGGCTCATACCGATCTGTTGCGTGTCGGTCGGGGGTGTACAAGACGTTACCAGGCAAGCTCGCATAGCCGTCGTCATCCTTGTCGAGGGTCATCCAGACGGCCGAGATAGCCGTGCATTGCCCAAGACTAGCGCCGCTGTTGCCGTCGCGCTGCCCCTCGGAATAAAGGGAAATACTTTGGACAGGAAGGCCATCACTGCCCCCGCACGCGGTGCCGCTATAACTAGTTCAGGCACACGGTCCACGGAGGGACGAGGTATGAAACAACGCGGTTTCACATTGATCGAATTGCTGCTCGGCTTGATCGTCAGCGGCATCCTGGCGCAATTGGCGGTACCCGGCTTCAAGAGCCTGCTGGACTCACAAATGCGACTGAGCGCCGCGCAGACACTGGCGTCTGGCTTGCGCTACGCCCGCACCCAGGCCATTGCGCGCAATCGAACGGTGATCATCCACGCGCTGGATGATGACTGGAGTCGGGGCTGGAGGGTGGTGGTGGACATGAATGGCCGCGGTCATCTGGACGACGACAACCCGGTACTGCTGGAACGCCAGGACAATGGGCGGATCCCCATTGTGGGCAATACCCCGGTGCGCACGCAGATTCGCTTCAGCGGTTTGGGCGAACCCCTGCTGTCTGCGGGTGGGTTTCGCGCCGGCACCGTGCATGTGTGCTCAACGGACCAGCCGCTGAGCCTGCATCAAGTGGTGCTGGCGCCCACCGGCCGCATCAGCCTGCGCAGCGACAAGGCCGAGCAGGCCTTGTGCCGGGGCTATGATGATCTGGGGCTCAGAGCAGCGAACGAACCCGCAGCTCCTTGGGCATGGAGAAAGTGATGTTCTCTTCGCGCCCTGACAACTCGTCGGCACCTGTCGCGCCCCACGCCTGCAACTGCTGGATCACGCCACGTACCAGGACTTCCGGCGCCGAGGCGCCCGCAGTGATGCCAATGCGCTCGACACCGTCGAACCAACTGCGCTGCAGGTCTTCGGCACCGTCAATCAGGTACGCCGGGGTAGCCATGCGTTCGGCCAGTTCACGCAGACGATTGGAGTTGGAGCTGTTAGGGCTACCGACGACCAGCACCACGTCACACTCGTCGGCCAGTTGCTTGACGGCGTCCTGGCGGTTTTGCGTGGCATAGCAGATGTCGTCCTTGCGCGGCCCACCGATGGCAGGGAAACGGGTACGCAGGGCGTCGATGACCCGGCTGGTGTCATCCATCGACAAGGTGGTCTGGGTCACGAATGCCAACTTCTCAGGGTTATGCACTTGCAACTCGGCGACGTCTTTTTCGTCTTCCACCAGGTAGATCGCGCCGCCATTGCGGGCGTCGTACTGACCCATGGTGCCTTCGACTTCGGGGTGACCGGCGTGGCCGATCAGGATGCATTCACGGCCGTCGCGGCTATAGCGCGCCACTTCGATATGCACCTTGGTCACCAGCGGGCAGGTCGCATCGAAGACTTTCAGGCCACGGCCTGCGGCTTCGGTGCGCACTGCCTGGGAAACGCCATGGGCGCTGAAGATAACGATGACGTCGTCCGGCACCTGATCCAGTTCTTCGACAAAAATGGCGCCACGGGCGCGCAGGTCTTCGACCACGAACTTGTTATGGACCACTTCATGGCGCACGTAGATCGGCGGGCCGAAGACTTCCAGGGCGCGATTGACGATTTCGATCGCCCGGTCCACCCCGGCGCAGAAGCCACGGGGGTTGGCGAGTTTGATTTGCATGCTGGGCCTCGTGTCTTTGTGGGAGCTGGTCTGCCTGCGCCTACAGAACCGGTTTCGTCAGTTAGAGCGCTTTAACGTCGATGATTTCAACATCAAAGGTCAAGGTCTTGCCGGCCAACGGGTGATTGAAGTCGATGGTCACCTGAGTGTCATCGAAGGTTTT